>DBQV01000056.1 GCA_002305755.1 Christensenella sp. UBA1385
CCGCGATACACCTCATCCGCCAGACGAAGGAAGGGCCGGATGCCGCGAGGGGTAGGCTTGATGATCTCCACATGTATCATGCAGGTATCTCCCTTATTGATGATCCTAAAATATTATATCACAGCCCAAACGGCGCAAACAAGGAATGGTGTGAAGGCAATCCGCTCGACCTCCGCATCAAAAAGCCCCGAACCTATGATTTCTCAAAGAATTCGGAGCCATGTTCTGGTCTGGGTGGAGAGATTTGAACTCTCGGCCTCTTGAACCCCATTCAAGCACGCTACCAAGCTGCGCCACACCCAGATACCTTGAACGCAAGTGATATCATATCGCCCGCCCGCCGCCTTGTCAAGCCGTTTTTAAGGCTATTGACGAATTTTGCCAGAACAGAAGAAGCATCACCCGGTACACGTGTACAGGCGATTGCTGGCCCTCAAGCTCTAAGTTGTGGATGGTATGACCAGTAAGCAAGCTGGAAAGATCGCCGGCCTGCATGAAATGAGCGTCAACCGCGTGATGGGCAGGTATCGAAAGGAAGACAATGAAGCCATCGTAGGCGTGCGCCATCATCATGAGCATCGCTATATGAGCAGGGCCGTGGAAGAAGCTTTTACTCAGACAATTTCAACTGCAAAGCGAAGCGGGACAGATCATTGAAACCCGGGAGATCTACAAGGCATATGAGCAAGCGGTAAGACGTGGTAAATCCACCCGCTGTTTCTATTTTCTTGCCTTAGTATACGATGAAGAAACTTTTTGATCGCTTTTTCGTGTCATATCAATGCCGCAAAATTGAGCATTTTTGTGTTTTTTCGCTACATAGTGTAGTGCCATAGAGCATCTCACAACTCGTTGATATTACTGCAAGAAACAGGGAAGCCTTGATAATAAAGGCTTCCCGTTTTGGTGCCGAAGGCGGGACTTGAACCCGCACGGTATTGCTACCAACGGATTTTGAGTCCGTCGCGTCTGCCATTCCACCACTTCGGCGCAGAGGGAAGTATATCACAGTCAAAGAGCCGGAGGCAATAGACAGGCGCGCGATCAGAGGCACGCCCGCCTGTGAACGCGCGCCCATCCGCACGGAATGCGTTGACCATCCATGGGCAGGCGAATATAATGATTGCGTCCGCAACCGTTGCGTGCGCAACCTTATCCTACAGGAGGAGCTATGCCGTCCATTACCAGAAATCTGAATGTGCTGGCCAGATGCGGCAACCAGTTCAGAAATGCCATGCTGGCGGATCTGGGGGTAACAGCCGCCCAGGCCCCCTATCTGCTGCACATCTGTTCGCGCCCCGGCATGTCGCAGGAGCAGCTGGCCCACGCCCTTCACGTGAACCCATCCAACGCGGCCAGGCAGCTCTCGCTGCTGGAGGGGGAAGCCTTTATCCAGCGCCGGATAAGCGCTCAGGACAAACGCCTGATGGAAATCCACCCTACTGCCAAAGCCGTCGAGGCTGTGCCCCGCATCCACCAGGTCAACGACCGATGGAACGCCTATCTGACCGGCGGGCTGACGCCGCAGCAGCTGGAGGCGCTGGACGCCATGCTGGATCACATGCGGCAGCGCGCTGTGGCCTGGGACGAAGGAAAGGCGGAGTGTGAGCCTTGAGAACGCTGCTGCGCTACCTGAAGCCTTACACCGGTGTGATGGTCTGGACCATGGTCGTTAAATTCTTCGCCGCCATGATGGATCTGATCATCCCCTCCCTGCTGGCACGCATCATCGACCGGGCCGTACCAAGCGGCGATCCCCGGCAGATCTATCTCTGGGGCGGCATGATGGTGCTGTGCGCCGCGCTGTCTATCACCGCCAACGTCTACGCCAACCGCACGGCGGCGAAGACATCGGGCAAGGTGACATTGACGCTGCGGCACGATCTGTTTGCCAAGTTCACAAATCTGTCCATGGCGCAGTTTGACGAGGTCAGCCTCTCCTCCGCCGTATCGCGCCTGACCAGCGATACCTACAACATCAATCAGTTTCTCAACCGCACCCAGCGCATGGGCGTGCGCGCGCCCATCCTGCTGATCGGCGGCCTGATCATGACGCTGTCGCTGGATCGGCGGCTCACGCTGGTGCTGGTGCTGGCGCTGCCCTTCATCTTTCTGATCGTCTATGGCATCACCAGAAAGACGGTGCCGCTGTATGCCGAGCAGCAGAGCATCCTGGACAGGCTGGTGCGCGTGACGCAGGAGAATATTTCCGGCGTGCGCATTATCAAGGCCCTGTCCAAAACGGAGTACGAGCAGCAGCGTTTTGACGGTGTGAATGTCCGCCTGGCGGATACCACTCAGCGCGCGGGGCGCATCTCCGCGCTCAGCAACCCGCTCACCTCGCTCACGCTCAACCTGGGGCTGACGCTGGTGGTGCTGGCGGGCGCGTGGCTGGTCGATCAGGGGCTGTCCACCGCGGGCACCATCATCGCCTTCCTCAACTACTTTACGCTGATCTCAATGGCCATGATGGGCATCACCCGCATATTCATCATGCTGTCGCGCGGCATCGCATCCGCCCGCCGCGTGGCCGATGTGCTGAGCATTCCCGAAGAGGCCGTCCTGCCCGCGCCGGCGCAGCCCGATGAGCAGGCGCCGCAGGTAGAATTCCGCGCTGTCAGCTTCGGCTACGGCGGCAAGGGCTACGCGGTCGAAAACATCAGCTTCAGCCTGCGGCGCGGAGAAACGCTGGGCATCATCGGGCCTACCGGCAGCGGCAAGACCACGCTGATCAAGCTGCTGCTGCGCCTGTACAGACCGGATCAGGGACAGATCCTCCTGCGTGGGCGCGACATCGAGACCATCCCTGAGGAAGAGCTGCGCCAGGGCACGGGCGCGGTCTTTCAGAACGGATTCATCATGGCGGACACGCTAAGGGAGAACATACGCTACTACCGCGACATCCCCGACGAACAACTGTGGCGCACCGCGGAGCATGCGCAGGCGGCGGAGTTTATCCGCAGCTTTGAGGGCGGGCTGGATTACAGGGCCGCTCAGAAGGGCAACAACCTCTCCGGCGGGCAGAAGCAGCGCATCCTCATCGCACGCGCCCTGGCGGGCAAGCCGGAGCTGCTCATCCTGGACGACAGCTCCTCGGCGCTGGATTACCAGACGGACGCGGCTCTGAGGAAGGCGCTGTCCAAGCACTATTCGGACACCACTTCGGTCATCATCGCGCAGCGCGTATCCTCCGTGATGAACGCGGACAAGATCCTGGTGCTGGAGGAAGGACGGGCGATCGGCTATGGCAGCCACGAACAGCTGATGGCCGCCTGCGCCCCCTACCGCGAGATCGCCGAGCTTCAGATGGGCGCGAGAGGAGGGATGGGCCTTGAGTAGATCTCCCTCTCCCCCGCGGCAGCAGCCCAAGGTGCCGCGCGTGAAGCTGCTGGCGAGGCTCTGGAAATATCTGGGCCGCTACCGCCTGCTGCTGGTGCTGGCCGTGCTGCTGGTGATCCTCACCAACGCGCTGTCCCTGGTAGGTCCCAAGCTCTCGGGCCTCGCCATCGATGCGATCGGCATCGGCCCCGGCGAGGCGGATTTTGAAACGCTGCTGCGCTGCACGGGCCTGATGGCCGTCTGCTACCTGGCCTCGGCCATTTCGGGGTACCTGCTGAACCGCGTCACCATCCGCCTGACCAGAAACACCACCTACCGCATGAGAAAGGATGTGTTCGACAGGCTGGTCAGCCTGCCGGTCGGCTATTTTGACAGACATCAGGCGGGCGATCTGATCAGTGTGCTCTCCTACGACGTGGACACGGTGAATGAGAGCCTTTCGACCGACTTCCTGCAGATACTCAACAGCCTGATCACCGTCGGCGTGTCGCTGGTGCTGATGCTGTCCATCCAGCCGCAGCTGGTGCTGATCTTTGCCTTCACCGTTCCCCTGACCATGCTGTACACCCGCTGGATCACGCGGCGCACCAAGCCGCTCTTCCGCAAGCGTTCGGCCAAGCTGGGCGAACTGAACGGCTATATGGAAGAAATGATGGCCGGGCAGATGACTACCAGGGCCTACGGGCGCGAAAAGCAGGTGGTCGAGGAGTTTGACCAGATCAACGGGGAGGCCGTGGACGCTTATACCGTCAGCGAATACTTTGGCACGCTGGTCGGCCCCTCGGTCAACTTCATCAACAATGTTTCGCTGGCGCTGATCAGCGTGTTCGGCTCGCTGCTGTATCTGGCGGGGCGTGTCGGCCTTGGCGATATTTCCTCCTTTATCCAATATTCACGCAAGTTTTCCGGCCCCATCAACGAGACCGCAAATATACTGGGCGATCTGCAGAGCGCCTTCGCGGCGGCTGAACGTGTCTTCCGTATGATCGACGAGCCGCCGGAAAAGGCCGACCTGCCGGACGCGATCCCGCTGGCCAAGGTCGACGGGCGGGTCATGGCGCAGCACGTGTTTTTCCGCTATGAAGAAAACACGCCTGTGATCGAGGACTTCAGCATGGAAGCGCCTGCAGGTTCTGTGACGGCCATCGTCGGCCCCACTGGCGCGGGCAAAACCACGCTGATCAACCTTCTGATGCGCTTTTATGATGCGGATTCCGGCAGCATCCGTCTGGACGGACACGATATCTACGGGCTGACGCGCGCCAGCCTGCGCCGGGCCTACAGCATGGTGCTGCAGGATTCCTGGCTGTTCAGCGGCACCATTCATGAAAACATCGCCTACGCAAAGCCCGACGCTACGCGGCAGGAGGTGGAGGCCGCAGCCCGCGCCGCCAAGGCGGATGTCTTTATCAGCCGCCTGCCGCAGGGTTATGACACGGTGATCGGAGACGACGGCACCAACATCTCCAAGGGGCAGAAGCAGCTGCTGACCATTGCCCGCGCCATGCTATCCGACGCGCCCATGCTGATCCTGGACGAGGCTACCTCCAATGTGGACACTCAGACCGAGCGGCAGATCCAGGCCGCCATGCGGCAGCTGATGGCAGGAAAAACCAGCTTCATCATCGCCCACAGACTGTCCACCATTGAAAACGCCGATAACATCCTCGTGATCCGGGATGGCAACATTGTGGAGCAGGGCCGGCACGCGGAGCTGATGAGCAGGCACGGCTTTTATGCGGCGCTCTATGCCGCGCAATTTGACGCCCAATAAGCGAGCGCGCGTAAATTCCGCATAAAATCGGGCATCTGCCCCGCGCCGGGCAGCGCGGCGCAGTTGTAAACATTTTTATGAGCGGGTATAATACAATTGGCATTGAGTGATGCCACGCCTGTGTTTCCAAAGCGTGCGCGCTCAAAAAATACCAGGGAGGATAATATGTCCAAAAAAACATGGTCCACCATCCTTGTGGTCGTGCTGGTGGTTGCCGCCGCTGTCGGCATCTACTTCGCAACCAAGCCCGCCGCCGAACCCGCGGCCCCCGCGGAGGAAGTCTCCTCAACCCCCTCTGTCGAGCCCGTAACGGAGGCACCCACGGCTGAACCCGCCACCGAGGCGCCCACGGCTGAACCCGCTACCGAGGCGCCCACGGCTGAACCCGTCACCGAAGCGCCCACGGCCGAGCCCGTAACGGAGGCGCCCACGGCTGAGCCCGCCACCGAGGCCCCTGCCGCTGAGCAGCCCAAGGCTGATGAGGCTGTCGAGAAGGCCGCCGAAGCGGTGCAGGATGCCGCTGCCGCCGTCGCAGCCGCTGCCGGTGACAAGGTTGAGGAAGCCGCTGCCGCCGTCGCCCAGACGGCTGAAGAAGTGAAAGAGACCGCCGAAGAGGCCGTGACCGCCGTTGCCGACAAGGCCGAAGAGGCGAAGGACGCCGCTGCGGAAGCCGCTGCCGCCGTCGCCGACAAGACGCAGGAAGCTGCCGCCGAAGTGACCGAGAAGGCTGAAGAAGTGGTCGCCGAGGTGACCGAGAAGGCCGAAGAAGTGGCCGCCGAAGTGACCGGGAAGGTCGAAGAAGTGGCCGCCGAAGTGACCGAGAAGGCCGAAGAAGTGGCCGCCGAGGTGACCGAGAAGGCCGAGGAAGTCGCCGCTGAAGTGATGCCCGCCGCCTGCAAGGTGAAGGCCAGCATCTGGCACACCTTTACCAAGGGCCAGGAGGAGTATCTGGCCAAGGCCGTGAGCGACTTCAATGCCTCTCAGGATAAGTACGAGATCGAGCTGCTGAGCCAGCCCTATGACGGCTTCCTTGGCAATGTGAAGAGCGCCGTCATCGCCGGCGTCGGCCCCGACATCATCTTCAACTACGCTTCCGAGGCTGCCAGCTATGTCAGCGGCGGCTACCTGACCGACCTGAGCCAGTATATCTATGACGAGGAGATCGGCATCGAAGGTTTCGACGGATCTCTGGTCGAAGGCGTGATGAACGGCGAAGTGAAGGCCTTTGTGGATGGCGGCATCCACTACCTGCCCGCCTACACCACCGGCCCCATCCTCTTCTACAACAAGACCCTGTTTGACGAGCTGGAGATCAAGGTGCCCACCACCTGGGAAGAGATGGAAGCGGCCGCCAAGCTGATCAAGGAAAAGAAAGGCATCGCCGCCCTGGGCTGCGACAGCCTGACCGACCTGGTGCAGATGTTCATCATGGAGACCCCCGGCGCCGGCTACATCGATGTGGAGAAGAAAGAAGTGCTCTTTGACACGCCTGAGGTGCGTGCCAAGATCCAGTGGCTGGTCGACATGGTGAAGGAAGGCTACTTCCTGATCAAGTCCACCGGCAACTACTTCTCCGAGGACTTCAACGCGGGCATCGTGGCCAGCTACATCGGCTCTTCCGCCGGCTTCCCCTACATCAAGCCCGCGGACGACGCCTTTGAGTTCGCCATGGCGCCCGTCCCCGCCGCCACCTGGTATCCTTCCTGGAACCGCGGCCCGATCGTGTTTTACTACAAGGACGACGCGAGGGCGCAGGCTGCCTATGAGTTTGTGAAGTACTTCATCTCGGCCGATGTGAACGCCGGCTGGGTGGAGGCCGTCACCGCTCTGGCCCCCTACAGCTGGACAAAGGAAACCGAAGCCTACAAGGCCTATATCGCGCAGGATACGCTGGCCGCGCAGGCGCTGGACGCCGTGGCGAAGAACCTGAATATCGCCGGTTCTCTGCCCGCCGTGGAGGGCGCGAACGTGGTTCGTGACGCGCTGAAGGCCGCCATCGAAAAGGCCGCCCTGGGCGACCTGAGCGTGGACGAGGCCTGGACCGAGGCCGTCACCGTTTCCAACGCCGCCCTGCAGGGCAAGTAAGCGAATCCCGGGGGCTGCTGCCTGGCAGCAGCCCCCTCTTTTCATTTTATCGATGGGAGAATTCGGCTATGCGCGTTGTGATGGAAAACCTCAGCAAAAAGTTTGGGCACTTTACCGCTGTCGATGATTTCAGCGTCACGCTGGAGGACGGAGAGCTGGTCTGCCTGCTGGGGCCTTCGGGCTGCGGCAAGAGCACGGTGCTGAACATGCTGGCCGGCATACTGCCCGTATCGGGCGGCAAGATCTATTTCGACGGGGAGGATGTTACCGACATCGCCCCCGAACAGCGCGGCATCGGGCTGGTCTTCCAGAACTATGCCCTCTACCCTCACATGACGGTGATGGGCAATATCTGCTTCCCGCTGGAGATCCAAAAGGTACCCAAGGCCGAGCGTGAAGCGCGCGCCGAGGAAATGGCCCGTCTGGTCCACATGGACAATATGCTTGGCCGCAAGCCCAAACAGCTTTCCGGCGGCCAGCAGCAGCGCGTGGCCATCGCGCGGGCTCTTGTCAAGAAGCCGCGCCTGCTTCTGCTGGATGAGCCGCTTTCCAACCTGGACGCGCGGCTGCGGCTGGAGATGCGCGAGGAGATCCGCCGCATCCAGCAGGAGACCAAGGTGACCACCATCTTTGTCACCCACGATCAGGAGGAGGCCATGTCCATCTCCGATCACATCGTGCTGATGAAGGACGGCGTGCTGCAGCAGCACGCACAGCCGCAAGCCCTCTATAACGACCCGCACAACCAGTTTGTAGCCGACTTTCTGGGGAACCCGCCCATCAACAACATCCCCGGCACGGTTTCCGGGGGCGTGTTCAGCGCGGGGCCAGGGGCGCAGCTGCGCCTGGATGACTTCAGGCGCGTGCCCGAAGGCGCGAAGGTGAACCTCTCCATCCGCGCCGAGAGCTTCGTGGTGGAGGATGCCCCGGCCCCCGACCGGATGAGCTGCCTGGTGGAGAATGTCTACCAGATGGGCAAGGAGGAGATGGCGCAGCTCAGCTTCGGCGCGCACAGCTTCAGGGCCTATATCTCATCAGATTATGGTCTCAGGCGGGGCGACACTGTACACCTGGGCCTGCGCAGCCGCGGCACCTTCGTGTTCGACCTGGAAACGGGGGCTCGCTACTGATGCAGGCAGGCAGTCAGGCAATCGTCAATCGCAGGAAACGGCCCGGCGTGCGCCGCATGATGGCTCACATGGCCGTATTCGCGCTGCTGGGCGCGGCGCTGCTGGGCATGGGCCTGTACGGCTACCGCGCGCTGGACGAGCGCACGGCCGAGCAGAAAAGCATCGCCCGCGTGGACGTGCACCTGGAGGCGGCATCGGAGGAAGTGCAGGCTCTTGCCAGGGCTGCCGCCCCCGGCAGCGACGGGGAGATCAGGACGGGTGTAGATTCACGCAAGCGCAAGCTGAAAGAAAGCATCGCGTCCTCCGTGGCGCAGGGGCTGCCCAATGAGCAGATCGCCCGTGAGTCGGCCGATTATCTTCTGGGCGGCGTGCTGCGCCGCGTCAGCGATGAAGAGAAAGGCGCGGCCATCAGCAAAGCTTTTGCAGAAGGCATGGAGGGTCTTGCCGCCCGCATTGCGGAAAAGGTCGCTCAGGCGGAAAGCGCGATGAGCATCGCTAAGGCGCGTCTGAGCCTGCGCGTGACCGAGCCCGGTTACGCGCTGATGTACTATTATATGCCGCTGCTGGCCGCGGGCGCTTTCTGCCTGCTGTTTGCGGGCGCGCTGTTCTTCCTGTGGCTTCGCTACGATGAGCGCAAACGCGCGCGCGTGGGCGAGCTTTTGGAGCCCGTGGATTACCTGCTGCCCTTTTTTCTGGGTGTGGCCATCTTCACGCTTTACCCCATCGTGCGCGTGGTCATCATGAGCTTTCAGGAGCGTTACAAGCTGGAAGGCACCTTTACCGGCTGGGGGTTTGGCAACTATCAGTATGTGATCGAAGGCATCGATGGAACCACCAACTACTTCCTGCAGGGCCTGCGCAATACCTTTCTCTACGTCATCTACACGGTGCCCATCTCAACGGCCCTTGCCATCGTCATAGCCTATCTGCTCAACCAGAAGCTGCGCCTCTCCGCCCTGTTCCAGACCGCTTATTTCCTGCCGATGGTCACATCCATCACGGCGGTCGGCCTGGTATGGCGCTGGATTTTCAACCGGGATTTCGGTGTGCTCAATGCGCTGCTGAGCCTGCTGGGCGTCGACAAGATCAATTGGCTGCAGCAGGCATCCCACTCCATGTCGGTGCTGGTCATCTTCGGCATCTGGTCCGCGCTGCCATTCACCATCATCCTGCTGCTGAGTGGCCTGCAGAACATCGACGACACCTTTTACACCGTCGCCAAGGTAGATGGGGCCAGGCAGATGCGCATTTTCCGCCGCATCACGCTGCCGCTGCTCTCGCCCACCATCGGGCTGGTACTGATCATCAATTCCATCTCCGCCTTCAAGGTGTTTACCGAGGTCAACGTGCTCTTCAACGGCTCGCCAGGCCCTGTCAGCAACCTGTACACGGTGGTGTATTACATCTTTGACATGCTGCGCGAGAAGAACGAGCTGGGTCGTTCCGCCGCCGCGGCCATCATACTGTTTGTGTTCATACTGCTGTTCACGGCCCTCCAGCGCTTGCTGCAGCGCAAGTGGAAGTATGACTGAGGGAGCGAAAAAATGAGTAAAGTGACGAAAAACCGCCTTGGCACCGGCCTGTATATCTTCGGTGCGCTGCTGACCGCGTTTTCCCTCATCGCGCTGGCGGCCGGCCGGCGCGGCGCGCTCTCCCTCGCCCTGCCGTGCATCGGTCTGGTCCTCACCGTCTTAGGCCTTTATCTCAACCACAGCTACCACACGCGCCAGGGCACCGCCCGCGTATCGCTCTATCTTCTGCTGGTGGTCGGCGCGCTGATCATGGTGTTCCCCTTCTACTGGATGATCTCCTCCGCCTTCAAAACCTCGGCAGAAATGAGCATCTACCCCCCTACCTGGGCCCCCAGGAACTGGCTGAACTTTGAAAATTTCCGTATCGCGCTCAATACCGCGCCTTTTGAAAAATACTTCCTCAACTCCGTCATGGTCACAAGCGCCAGCGTGGCCGCCACGGCCATCACCACCATCCTGGCCGCCTTCGCCTTCTCACGGCTCAGTTTTCCGGGGCGCGAAGTGATCTTTTCCCTGCTGCTCAGCATGATGATGGTGCCCTTTGAGATGCTGGTCATCACCAACTACCAGACCATCGTGCGCGTCGGCCTCAATGACACACGCTTCGCACTGGTCATCCCCTTCACCAGCAGCATCTTCTATACCTACATCCTGCGCAACTTCTTCCAGACCATCCCGGACGGCCTTTACTGGTCCGCCCGCGTGGATGGCTGCACCAACTGGCGCTATCTGTGGAAGGTGATGGTGCCCATCGCCCGCCCTTCGCTTGTGACCATCATCCTGCTCAACGGCCTCGCCTCCTGGAACAGCTTCATGTGGCCCCTGCTGGTCATCAAGACGGACGCCAACAGGACCTTGCCCTTCGGCCTTTATACCTTTACCACCGAGGTAGGCTCCAACAACGAACAGATGCTGGCCGCCTCCACCGTGGTGGTGCTGCCCATGATCCTGCTCTTCCTCTTCGCCAGAAAGCAGATCATCAACGGCGTCGCCCGGGGCGGCATCAAGGGATAGACGGGGTAACTCAAAGTCTCCTCAGCACAGGGCCATAACGAAAGCCTCACTCAAAACAAGGGGCCCCGCGGATGCGGGGCCTGTTCGTTATCGCATAAATCAGCCCCCCGGCGGGGCTGCAGGCCTATCCCAGGATATCGGCCAGCCGGGCGTACTCCTCAAGGCTCAGCGCCTCGCCGCGCACGCCCGCGGGCAGCCCGGCCTGCTTCAGCGCCGCTTCCGCCGCCTCCCGGCTGAGCGCATAGGCGGGCATCAGGTTGTTCAGCAGTGTCTTCCGGCGCATGCGAAATCCCGTCTCGATCAGACGGAACAGGCGCCCCTCCTCGGTCTCCACGGGAGGCTTTTCCCGGATGCGCATGGTGACAAAGGCGCTGTCGCACTTGGGCGGCGGGGTAAACTTGTCCGCCCCGATGATCCTGACCACCTTCGGCTCTGTCCTGTAGGCCGACAGCAGCGCCAGCGGGCCGTAGGCGGGCGTAGAAGGCCCCGCCACCAGACGCTCCGCCGCCTCCGTCTGCACCATCACGTTGATGGAGAGGAGGGGCAGCTTCAGCGACAGCAGCCTGTTCATGATGGGCGTGGTGATATAGTAGGGCAGGTTGGCCGCGATGTGGAAGGGACCGAGCGGGTCCAGCTTCTTTTCAAGGCCGGGCGCCATGACGTCGCCCTCGATCACCTCGACCCCTTCATAGCCGTGCAGCGTGACGCGCAGCACGGGGATCAGCTGCGGGTCCACCTCCATGGCCAGCACCCTGCAGCCGGCGCGCAGCAGCGCTTCCGTCAGCGCGCCCAGCCCCGGACCGATCTCAAACACCCGGTCTCCCGTCCCAAGGCCGCTGGCCGCCACCAGCTCATCCAGCAGGGATGTATCGCTTAAAAAATGCTGGCCCAGCGCCTGCTTGGCGTGAAAGCCTTTTCCGCCCCTGGCGGGCCGCGGTTTTGCCGTCATGCCTTCTCCAGCGCGCGGATCTCCGCGATGGCCGCCGCGGGGTCGGGCGCGCCGAAAAGCGCCGTGCCCATCACCAGCCGCCGCACCCCGGCCCTGACCGCCAGCGCGGCGTTCTGCGCGTTCAGGCCGCCGTCCGCTGAAATCAGGCCATGATAGCCCATCTCGCGCAGCCTGAGCGCCTTGTCAAGGGCCTCGGGCATCATCTTCTGCCCGCCGAAACCCGGTTCCACGGTCATGATCAGCACCAGGTCCACGCTGTCCAGGTAGGGGGCCAGCGCCTGTGCGGGCGTGCCCGGCTTCAAGCTGAGGCCTGCCCGCAGGCCCAGGGCATGTATCCTGTCCAGCGCGGGCTGCACCTTGTCGCCCAGCTCGCAGTGGATGGTGATGTCGTCCGCCCCGGCGGACGCGAAAGCCTCGATGTACTTCTCCGCGTTGTCCATCATCAGGTGGACATCCTGCCGCACGGCGGGAAAACCGCGGCGCAGCGCGCGCGACAGATCGGGCCCAAAGCTCAGATTGGGCACGAAGTGCGCGTCCATGATGTCCACATGAAGCAGGTCGGCCCCGGCGTCCATCAGGCGCCGTACGTCCTCCCCAAGGCGCAGGGCGTCGGCGGCCAGCACCGACGGCGCGATCTCAATCATACCGTTCCCTCCAGGTTTTTTTTACGCTGTCCATCAGCTCCGCGTAGCGCGCGCGCCGCGCGGGGTCGATCTCGCCCCTCGCCTCCGCCGCCTTGACGGCGCAGCCCGGCTCCGACAGGTGCAGACAGGGGCTGAAGCGGCACCGACCCTCATACGGCCGAAACTCAGGGTAGAGCCCCGGCAGGCGCTCGGGCTCCAGGTCTCTGGGCAGCTCCAGCAGCGAAAAGCCGGGAGTGTCCATCACCTTCATGCCCTCGTGATACAGCAGCGTGGTATGCCGCGTGGTCTGCCTGCCGCGACGTATCCTGCCGCTGATCGCGCCGGAGATCAGTTCTTCGCCCGTTACGCGGCTGATCAGCGCGCTCTTGCCCACGCCGGACTGCCCGGAGAAGGCCGTAAGCTCCCCCTTCATGTGCGCACGCAGCTCGTCCAGCCCGAGGCCCGTCTCGGCGCTCACGGCCAGCACGGGCGCGCCAAGGCTCCTGTACATGCACGCCGTTTCTTCATGGCAGGCCTGCCCGAGATCGCTCTTGTTGACGGCGATCAGGGGCCGGATACCCTGCAGGCCCGCATGGACAAGCAGCTTGTCCAGCAGCAGGTAGTCGGGCGCGGGCTCTGGCGCGATGACGATCACCATCAGGGTGATGTTGGCCACCGGCGGCCGCAGGCAAAGGCTGCTTCTGGGCAATATCTCTTCCAGCCATCCGTGCTCCTCGCCGCTGCCGGGCGTGAACAGCACCCGGTCCCCCGGCAGCGGGCTCAGCCCATCGCGCCGGAATTTCTTTTTGGCGCGCAGCACATGCTCCTGCCCGCCTTCATCGCGCACGGTGTAAATGCCGCCGCGTCCCTCCTTGATCTCGCCCTTCATCATGGCGCGCCGGTCGCCTCGCCCGCATACTTGTACAGCACCAACTGAAGCTGCGTGCCCTCCATCACCCGCTCGCCCGCCTTCGGGGTCTGCGTGGCAACGCGTCCGTGCTGAGCCGGATCCTGCACGGCCACCTCATCCACCACCTTGGGCACCAGGCCCGAGCGCTCGATGCCGGGCCGCGCCACCTCGTACTGCTGGCCGCTGTAATCGGCCACCGCCACCTCGCCGCCCGACACCACCACCTGGATCACGCCCCCGTAGTCCAGCACCGTGTCCTTGTCGGGCGACTGGCTGAGGATGGTGCCGGTCGGCGCGCTGTTGAGCACGCGGCTGCTTACAAACACCTTGAGGCCGATGCGCTCCGTTTCCGACTGGGCCTTGGCAAGGCTCATGCCCACCAGATCCGGCGCGGCCTGTCTGCTGGACCCGGAGGAAACGGTGATCAGGATGGTGTCTCCCCTCTTCATGGGATGATCGTAGTCGTGCGACTGCAGGATCACCTGCCCCACAGGCTCGCTGCTGGGCTGGCGGACGATCTTGGGCACGAGCCCCGACCGCATGGCTTCGCGCACGGCGTTCTCCTCGGTCAGGTCGATCAGGTAGGGCGCGCGCGTTCCGGTGACCACCAGGTTGACAATGGCGACTGTCCCCCAAGCGAGGATGCCGAGCACCGCCACCGTGGTCAGCGCGATAATCAGCCGCTCGCGCCGTTTGAACCGCCTGTTCCTGGGCGCGGCGGGCCTTTCGGGCTGCATACGGATCACGGGCGTATCCAGCGTGCTCTCTTTTTCGGGCGACTGCAGCGCGATCCTGAGCGCCTGCGCCATTTCAAGCGCGGTGTGATAGCGGTTGACGGGCGATTTCTCAAGCGCCTTGAGCACCACGGCCTCCACCGAGGGTGAGATATCCGGGTTGATCTCGCGCGGGGGCCTGGGCCTGGCCTGCACATGCTGCATGGCGATGGAAACGGGCGTCTCTCCGTCAAAGGGCACCAGCCCGGTCAGCATCTCGTAAAGCACAACGCCCACGCTGTACAGATCGCTGGATACAGTGGCGGTCTGGCCCTGCGCCTGCTCCGGCGAAAAGTAGTGCACGCTGCCCATGACGGATTTGCCCGCCTCGCTCACGGTGGCCGTCTCGCTGCCCACCATGCGGGCGATGCCGAAATCCGAGACCTTGATGTAGCCCTTTTGGTTCACCAGGATGTTCTGGGGCTTGATATCGCGGTGGATGATGCCCGCCTGATGCGCGTGCTGCAGAGCCGACAGGATGCGGATGGCGATCTGCACCGACACATCCTGCGGCAGGGCCTTGTTCTCTCGGATGATGTCCTTGAGCGTTCTGCCGTTGACGTATTCAATGACGATATAGGGGTTGTCGATGGTGCCCACGTCCAGCAGGTTCACGATGTTGTGATGGCTCATCTTGCTGGCCGCCGTGGCCTCGCGCTGGAAGCGGCTGAGAAAATCCGGGTTTTCCTTATACTCGGGGCGAAGGAACTTGACGGCCACGTCGTGCCCCGTGCGCAGGTCGCGCGCCAGGTACACCAGGGCCATGCCGCCCTCGCCGATGGGCGAGAGGATCTGATAGCGATCCGCGATGATCTGCTTCTCGCTCATGTCAGCCCTCCAACAGGATCAGCGAGATATTGTCCCGCCCGCCGGATTCCAGCGCGCACACGATCATGCCGTCGGCCGCCTCCTCGGCATCCTCGGTCAGCATGGCGGAGAGCAGCATCTCCTCATCCAGGTATTCGCTCAGCCCGTCCGAGCACAGCAGCCACCTGTCGCCCGGCTGCTTGTCATAGACGCCGGTATCGCAGAGCACCTGCCGGTCCGTTCCTACGGCTCGGGTGATCACGTTGCGGTAGGGGTAGCTGGCCGAAGCCTCCTTGGGCAGCTGCCCGCTGCGCACCAGCTCCTGCACCAGGGAGTGGTCACGGCTCATCTGGTACAGCCGGCCGGCGCGCAAAAGATAGGCCCGGCTGTCCCCCACATGGCCCAGCATCACTACATTCGGCGCTTCCCACAGCATGGTCAGCGTGGTGCCCATTCCGCTCAGGCTCTCATCCGTCTGCTGGCGCAGAAAAATATCACGCGAGATCTTCTGATAGCAGGCCACGATAGCCTCCGGCGAAGGGATCTGCCCCGCCAGGCTCTTCAGGCCCTCGACAGCCATGCGGCTGGCCGTGTCGCCCCCCAGGTGGCCGCCCATACCGTCCGCCACGGCGTAGAGCGGGCAGGCGTCCTCGAGCACGAGCAGGGAATCCTGATTGGTCTTGCGCACCCGGCCGATATGCGTTCTGGCGGTCGCCTTCATGCCTTGTCTCCCTTCTCCGTCTCCTGCCCCTCCAGCGAGTAGGCCGCCCCCTCCTTCAAAAGATAGCGGCGGCGCAGCTGGCCGCAGGCGCCCGAAATATCCGCGCCCATCTCGCGCCTGAGCGTGGCGGAGATATGCAGGCTCTCCAGAAGATCGCGGAATTCTCCCGCCGCAAGGCGCGTTGTCCCCTTCAGCTGCCGCTCGCGCACGGGGTTGAGCGGGATCAGGTTCACGTGGCACTGCATCCCCCGCAGCCTGGACGCCAGCTCCCTCGCGTGCTCAGGCCTGTCGTTCACGCCCTCCACGAGCGCGTACTCAAACACGACGCGCCGCCCCGTTTTTTCGATGTAATTACGGCAGCTTTGCAGCAGCCTGTCCATGCTGACCGCCTTGGCCACAGGCATGGTGCGCTGTCTGATCTCATCGTTGGGCGCGTGCAGGCTGACCGACAGCGTGACGGGCAGCCCCTCCTCCGCCAGGCGGTCGATGCGGTCCGCCAGGCCGCAGGTGCTGAGCGAAATGTGCCGCAGGCCGAGATTGAGCCCATCCCCGTGGCTCACCAGGCGCAGAAAGCGTACCACATTGTCATAGTTGTCCAGCGGCTCGCCCGAACCCATCAGGACGATGTTGTGCACCGGCATGCCGGGGATCTGCTGCCCCGCCAGCAGCGTCATGTGCATCATCTCGGCGGCCGTCAGGTTGCGCGCCAGGCCCTCCAGCGTGCTGGCGCAAAAGGCGCAGCCCATGCGGCAGCCTACCTGCGTGGACAGGCAGAAGGTCAGCCCGTAGCGGTAGGGCATCAGCACGCCCTCCACACAGTGCCCGTCCCGCATGGCAAACAGGAGCTTGACCGTGCCGTCCAGCCTGGATTCAAAGCGCTCCATCACCCGCGCGGGATGATCGACGGCCTGCTCCTTCAGCTGTTCCCGCAGGGCCCTGGGCAGGTTGCCCATCTCGTCAAAGCCCCTGCCCTTATGCAGCCATCCGAAAAGCTGCCCGGCCCGCCACGCGGGCTGGCCCAGCTGCTTCAGGTACCCGGCCAGCTCCTCGGGAAACAGGCCAAGCAGCTCCGGCCCGCTCATGCGCGTCTCATCCTCGCCACAAAGAAGCCCTCCATGCCGTCGCGGTGCGGCAGCAGCTGCAGGCCGTATTCACCGGCCAGATCGCGCAGATGCGCGGGGATCTCCTCCGGCAGCGCGTCCATGGAGAAATCGGGATGGGTATCCAAAAAGCGCTTCACCTGCCGCTCATTTTCCCCGGGCAGCACCGAGCAGGTGGCATAGACCAGCGTGCCGCCGGGCTTCACGTAGCGGCAGCAGGTATCCAACAGCCGCTCCTGTATGCCGCGCAGCTCGTCGTAGCTTTCCTCGCTCAGGCGGTGGCGCAGATCGGGTTTTTCAAACAGCATGCCCGTGCCCGTGCACGGCGCGTCGATCAGCACCGCGTCCAGCATACGGTCCAGCTGCTCGCGGTAGACCAGCGCATCGCGCATGGCGGGGCGGATGTTGTACAGCCGCAGCCTGTCCGCGAGCATCTGGATCAGGTCCACGCGGTGCGCGTGCAGATCCCAGGCCTGCACGCGGCCTGTGCCCTGCATCTGCTCGGCGATAAAGGCAGATTTGCCGCCCGGCGCGGCGCAGGCATCCAGCACCTGCGCGCCGAGCTTGGGCTTCACCGCCATCGCGGCCACCATGCTGCCTTCCCCCTGAATGGAGAACAGACCGTCCTGATAATCCAGATCGTGCGAAATGTCGGACGCGCCGCTCACGTGCCACACGCCGGGCAATATGCCGGGCACGGCCTCCCACACCTTACGCTTCATCAATTCCTCAAATTTACCGGGGCCTACGCGCAGCAGATTGGGCCGGATGCTGATGTAGTGGTCCCGCTTTTCATAGCTCAGCAGCCTGTCGCCCTCTTCCGGCCCGTAGGCGCTCAGGATGGCCTGCGCATACCACTCGGGCAGGGAATACATCAGGCTGTAATAGCGCAGCCCCTCCTCCCTGGTGGGCCAGACGATCTCCTCCCGCCCCCTGATCAGGTTGCGCAGCACGCCGTTCACAAGGCCCGTCAGCTCCTCCAGGCCGATGTCGCGCGTCAGCTTCACCGCTTCGTTGACCGCCGCGCTCTCGGGCACGCGGTCCATCAGCAGGATCTGAGCTGCCGACAGGCGCAGGATGTTGCGCACGCGCTTTTCCAGCTTCTCGGGATCCTCCAGAAAACGGTCCAGCGCGAAATCCAGCTGGTTCAGATGCTCCAGCGTCAGGTAGACGATGCGGGTGCACAGGCGCTTGTCCTTCTGGGACAGGTGCACCTTGTCAAAGTGCTCGTCCAGCGAGAGAGCGGCATAGCCGCTCTCCAGCAGCACGCGATTGAGCACCAGCATGGCCGATTTGCGCGCGTCGGCGCTCAGGCCCGTGCCCTCCTCGCGGGGCGCGCCGCCGTTGTTTCGGAAATCCGTTCTGCCCGGCGCGGGATGCCGGAAGGAAGGCCTGGGGCCCGCGGGGCGGGCCGAATTGCTGAAGCTGCGGGGGCGGCTGTTCTGTGTCTTGAAGGAAGGCCGCTGCCCGCGCTCACGCTCGGGAACGTCGGGCACAAAGGCGGGGCCGGCGGAGCGGCGCTCCGCACCCTCGCCCTTTTGAGCGGGCTTGCCGAAGCGGCGCTCTC
>DBQV01000003.1:0-2602 GCA_002305755.1 Christensenella sp. UBA1385
TATCCGCCAGTATCTGCTGTTTGGCGTGATGGCGGTGCTGCTGGGCGCGGGAGACGCCTTCCATCTGGTGCCGCGTGCCTACGCGCTGCTGACGGACGGGCTTGAGAACCACGCCGCGGCGCTGGGCGTCGGCAAGCTGGTGACATCCATCACCATGACCGTCTTTTATGTGCTGCTCTACCATGTGTGGCGCGAGCGCTATCAGATCAGAGGGCGGAAGGGCCTGACCGCGCTGGTGCACGGCCTGGCCGTGATCCGCGTGGCGCTGTGCGCCTTCCCGCAAAATGCCTGGACCAGCGCTGACGCGCCGGTCAGCTGGGGCATCTGGCGCAACATCCCCTTTGCCCTGCTGGGCCTGGCGGTGGTGCTGCTCTTCGCCCGCAGCGTGCGCGAGACGCAGGATAAGCCCTTCCGCCACATGGCGCTCACCATCGTGCTGAGCTTTGCCTTCTATATCCCGGTGGTGCTCTTTGCCTCCGTCGCGCCGTGGACGGGCATGCTGATGATCCCCAAGACCCTGGCCTACGTGTGGACGGTGCTGATCGGCTACCGCGCCATGAAGAAGGAGCTGGCCGGCGCAAAGGCCGCGTAAGGCTCGTCCGCCTTGTGGGGAGAAAGGAGATTAGCGTGCATACAAACAGACGGCGCTCGTCCGTTATCCTGATCGGTACCATGCTCTTCGGTATGTTTTTCGGGGCCGGCAACCTTATCTTTCCCATCTCACTGGGTCAGGCGGCCGGCACGGGCTATTGGCCGGCGCTGCTGGGCCTGTTTGTGACGGCGGTGGGTCTGCCATTTTTGGGGGTGCTGGCCATCGGCCTGTCGGGCACGGGCGGTGTGAGCGGCCTGGCGGACAGGGTTCACCCCTGGTTCAGCCGCGCTTTTACCGTGGCGCTCTACCTGACCATCGGGCCCCTGTTCGCCATCCCGAGGACGGCCACCGTGCCCTTCGTGGTGGGCATTGAGCCACTGGTGGCCGGCGGGCAGACCTCTCTCTGGCTGGGCGGCTTCAGCCTCGTCTTTTTTTCGCTGGTCTGCTGGTTCTCCCTGAAGCCTGCCCGAATACTCGACGTGATCGGCAAGTGGCTCACGCCCATCTTCCTGGCCTTCCTGTTCATCCTGGTGATCGCCAGCGTGGTGAAGCCCATGGGGGCCTTCGGGGCGCCGCAGGGCGAGTACGCGGCCGGCGCCTTCACGGCGGGCTTCAGGGAAGGCTACAATACCATGGACGCGCTGGCTTCGCTGGCCTTCGGCATCGTGGTGATCCGCGCCGTGGAGGGCCTGGGCATGCGTGAACCGCGCGAGGTGGCCAGGACTACGGCGCTGGCGGGCGGCTTTGCCATGCTGCTGATGATGCTGATCTACGGCCTGATCGCCTACATGGGCGCGGTCAGCGTTTCCTCCCTCGGGATGCTTGCCAACGGCGGCGAGGTGTTCGGGGCGGTGGCCCGTCACTATTTCGGCGATCTGGGCGGCCTGCTGCTGGGGCTGATCTTCGTGTTTGCCTGCCTGAAAACGAGCATCGCGCTGATCACCTCCTGCAGTGCCTTCTTTCATGAGCTTTTTCCGCGTCTCAGCTACAGGCTGCTGGCGGTGCTGCTGTGCCTGATCTCCTTTGTGATCGCCAACTTCGGCCTGAACAACATCATCACCTATGCGGTGCCCGTGCTGCTGCTGCTCTATCCGCCGGCCATTGTGCTGATCCTGCTGGCGCTGGTTTCACCGCTGTTCGGGCACAGGCGCGGCGTCTACCTGACGGCCATGCTGTTTACCCTGGCGGTCAGCCTGATGGATGGCTACGGAGAGCTTGCGCGGAGGCTGCCCACGCTGATCGTGCCCGAGCTGGAGGCGCTGAACGGCTTCTATAAGGCGCATCTGCCCCTCTATTCACTGGGCCTGGGATGGCTGCTGCCGGCTATATTTGGGGCGGCGCTGGGGCTGCTGATCCCTTCGCGCTCCGCGGCCGGTAAGCGGATTTAGCCTGCTGTGAAATGATATTGCGTTTTTAAGAAAAGGCTTATATAATGAGCGAGGTTGATGCGCGGCTGTGGTTGAAAGCCGATGCCAGCCGCAGGCGAAGCGGTCCACGTAAGCCGAAGAAGCTTCGGTGAGCATGGTGCGGTCTAGAGGTAAGCCCGGCCGGATAGCGATATCCGAGAGAGCGGCGTGAGAGCGGACAGCGGGTAGCAAGGCTCCTGCCGGCGAGTGTGGGGTCAAAGACCAGGTCAGCGTGTATCAGCCCATCTACAATTCAGGGGGAAAACCACTCATGTACCAAGATAAGACTCTGGTATGCCGTGACTGCGGGCAGGAATTCGTGTTTACCGCAGGCGAACAGGAATTCTATGCCGAGAAGGGCTTCCAGAACGAGCCCACGCGCTGCAGAGACTGCCGCCAGGCTCACAAGCAGAGCCGCAACAGCGGCAGCGCTACCCGTGAAATGCACAGTGCCATCTGCGCCCAGTGCGGCGCCGAAACGCAGGTGCCTTTCGTGCCCCGCAACGACCGTCCCATCTACTGCAGCGAGTGCTTCGCGTCCATGCGTGGTGGCCGTTAACGCTGACTGATCGAACCTGCTTCTAAACAACCTGATTTAAAGGGC
>DBQV01000003.1:2708-16751 GCA_002305755.1 Christensenella sp. UBA1385
TGTGACAAATAACACTTGAAATCCCCCTCCGGCAGGGCTATAATGAACGCACCAAAGAATGGAGGATATATGAAGATGGAAAAGTTCCAAACCCGCCGTGAGTTTCTGAAGTCGACCGGCAAGCTGGTGGCAGGCGTTGCAGTGGCCTCCGCGCTGAACCCGGTGATGGATGTGCTGGCCGAGAAGAACGAGTCGGTTGCGGCCCCCGCCTATCCCTGGACCTATTCCAAGCTGGACCCCAGTGCGGCCCAGGAGCGCGGATACAGGGGCTATTATGAAAAGGGCGGCTGCGCGCGCGGCGTGGCGGATGCCATCATCGGCCAGCTGGCGGACAATGTGGGCTATCCCTTCAATCAGATCCCGATCGATATGTATGCCATCGGCGCGACCGGCTACGGCATAGGCAGCCTCTGCGGCTCGCTGGCCGGCGCCGTGAACGCTATCGGCCTTGTCTGCGGCCCTGAAGACGCCGCAAAGATCAGGGACGAGCTGTTCGCCTGGTACCGCAAGGCCGAGCTGCCCATCTATCAGCCCAAGCTGGAGAGCATTCAGACCGTGGCCAAGTCCGTCAACTGCGACGAGTCCGTCACCACCTACATGAAGGCCGCGGGCATCGACACCATGAAGGACGAGCGCCGCAAGGAGCGCTGCGCGGGCGTGACCGGCGACGTCGCCAAGAAGACCGTCGAGCTGCTCAACGCGCACTTCAACCTGTGATCGGTCAGCATCCATACATTCGGCCCCGTTCATCGCTGAACGGGGCCGATGCCTTTTTGGGATCCAGGCTAAAGCAGCTTCATCAGCGCGGCGGCGAAGGGAGCGAGCGCCAGCGCGGGCAGCATGTCCGCCACCTTGATGCGCGTCAGGCCCAGCATGTTGAGGCCGAGCGCCAGGATCAGCGCCGAGCCTGCGCCGCTGATGGCCGCGATGGACTGCCCCGTGAGCAGAGGCGCGACCAAGCCGGCCAGCAGCGCGATCAGCCCCTGAAAAGCCAGCACAGAGAGAGCCGACAGCATCACGCCGATGCCCAGCGCCCCCGCGAGCAGCACGGAGGAGACGAAATCAAGCGCTGATTTTGCAAAGAGGATGCTGTGGTCCCCTTCCAGGCCGGAGCGCAGCGAGCCGGTGACTGCCATCGCGCCTACGCAAAACAGCAGCGTGGCCGTGACGAAGCCTTCACCCAGCGCCCCGGCGCCGCCATTGGAGGCACTGCGAGCTCTTCTGTCCAGCCCCTCGCCAAGACGCTTCACCGCGGCGTCGATGCCGAGCGCGGTGCCCAGGGCCGTGCCCGGCACCAGCGCCAAAATGAGCGCCATGCTGTCCGTGCCGGTCAGGCCCGCGATGCCGATGGCCAGCACACACAGCGCGAGTGCCTGCATGATCCCTTCCCTGAGTTTCTCCGGCATGCCGCGCCGCAGCAGCAGTCCCAGCGCGCTGCCCGCAGTGATAGCCAGCGCGTTGACAAGTACACCCAGCATAAGCCCCTCCTGCGATCCGCTTCAGCCCTTCGGCTAAGGGCATTGTAGCACAGGCGCGGCCAGTGGAAAACGCCGCTGTACAGCCGCCGCGCGATGTGATAAATTCAGATCAGCAACAGGCGCATTACGCAGACATCGGATACCGATCAAGGAGGAAGTGACATGCTGTACAATAGGCTTGGCCGGACCGGCCTGAAGGTTTCGTCGGTGGTTTTCGGCGGGATCGTGAACATGAATGAGACGCAGCGGGATGCCGATCGCTTCGTGGCGGAGGCCATCGACCGCGGGGTCAACTATTTTGACGTGGCCCCCAGCTACGGCGACGCGCAGCTGCGCCTGGGCCCGGCGCTGGCCCCCTACCGCAAGGACGTATACCTCGCCTGCAAGACCACGGTGAGGGAGGCGGAAGGCGCCAGGCGGGAGATGGATGAATCCTTCCGCCTGCTCAGGACCGATCACTTCGACGTGTTTCAGCTTCATGCCCTGGCCGCGGACGAGGATCTTGACCGGGCCTTTGGCCCCGGCGGCATCATGGAGCTGCTGGTGAAGGCGAAGGAAGAGGGCAAGGTGCGCCATATCGGTTTCTCCGCGCACAGTGAGGACGTGGCCCTGCGCGCGCTGTCGCTCTATCCCTTTGAGACCGTGCTGTTTCCGATGAACTGGGCGCTGGGCATCGACACCGGCTGGGGCGACAGGATCGCGGAGGAGATCAGAAAGCGGGGCATCGGCCTGCTGGCCATGAAGACGCTGGTGCGCCGCAAATGGCGCGAAGGGGAGGAGAAGGCCTACCCCAAGTCCTGGTGCCAGCCGCTGTTTGGCGATGAGGAGCTGAGCGTGGCGGCCATGAAGTACGGCGTGTATAAAGGGGCGGCCACACTGGTGCCGCCCGGCAACATCGAGCACCTGCGCTTCATGATGGACCATGCGGATCGAGCCTTTTTGGAGCCGCTCAGCGAAAAGGAATGGGCCAGGCTGAGAAGCGAGGCCGCGCTGGTCAGGGACGAGCTGATATTCTGAAGAAAATATAAAGAAAAGGGGCGGCGCGCTCGCGCCGGCCCTTTTTATATAGGTTTAACCAAAATGTTTATTTGCCGCTGCCGGCATTATTCCGTCAGCACGTCCAGCAGCTTGTTGCTGCGCTTTAAGAAGTTTTTCAGCTCTTCCTTTTCCAGCGGGCGGCTCTGCAGCTTGGCCAGGTCGTAGATCTGCTGCTGCATCAGCTTCCTGATCTCGCCGTCCTCCATCTTCGCCACGCGCTGCACGGTGGGGCTGCGGCGGTTGAGCACCAGGGTGTAGCGGTCCGGCATCTGGAAGCTCTGTCCGTAGACCACGCTCATTTCCTTGAAGCGGCGCATCTGCTCATCCTCGGTGAGTATGGCGGGCAGGTCCGCGTCAGCCAGCGATTCCAGCTTCACTTCCAGCTCCTTGTTGTCAAGCGCGGCGCGGAAGCTGTCCTGAAGCTCGCTCTGGTTCAGCTCCTTGCCCTCCTCGCTCTCCTCCACCAGGCCGGCGGTGTCGCTGTCCACGCGCACGAAGCTTAGCTCCACGCCCTCGGCGCTCTCCAGGAAGCCCATGAAGTTGATGTCGATCAGGCTGTCCATCACGGCCACGTCGATGCCGCGCGCCGTGTACAGCGCGATACCGGCGGCCTGCCTGTTTTCATCGGTGCAGTAGAAGGCCTTTTTCTGTGTCTTCTCGTCGTTGCGGGCCTTGTATTCGCTGATGGTCAGGTATTCACCCGCGGTGGTCTTCAGCAGCAGGCTGTCCTTCACCATGTCGTAGAACTTGCGGTCGCGCAGGCAGCCGTACTTGATGAAGGGGTTGATGTCGTCCCAATAGCGCTGATAATCCTCACGCTCGGTGTTGAACAGGCCGTTCAGGCGGTCGGCCACCTTCTTGGTGATGTGGGCCGACAGCTTGCGCACATAGCCGTCGTTCTGCAGGAAGCTGCGGGAAACGTTGAGCGGCAGGTCCGGGCAGTCGATCACGCCCTTGAGCAGCATCAGGAACTCGGGGATGACCTCCTTGATGTTGTCCGCCACGAAGACCTGGCGGTTGAACAGCTTGATTTCACCCTCCTGCCCGGCCAGATCGCGCTTGATGGGCGGGAAATAGAGGATGCCCTTGAGGTTGAAGGGATAGTCCACATTCAGATGCACCCAGAAGAGCGGCTCCTCAAAGGTGTTGAAGAGCTTGCGGTAATTCTCCTTATACTCCTCCGCCGTCACATCCTTGGGGGATTTGAGCCAGATGGGGTTCGTCTCGTTGATGGGCGCCGGCGCCGCCTTCTCGGGGGGCACGGTCTCCTCCCCGTCCTCATCCTTCTTATCCTTCTTTTCCTGCCTGGCCTTTTCGGCGGCCTCCTGCGCTCGTTTGTCGGCCTCTACGTCCACAAAGTAGATGGGCACGGACATGTAGCCGCAGTAGCGGTTGAGCACCTCGCGGGTGCGGTAGCCGTCCAGAAACTCTTTCTCCTCCTCGGAGATGTGGAGGGTGACGGTGGTGCCGCGGGTCTGCCTGCTGCCCTGCGACATGCTGAAGGCCATGCCGTCCTCGCTCTCCCACAGCACGCTCTGCGCGCCCTCCTGCCAGGAAAGCGTATCGATGCTCACCTTGTCGGCGGCCATGAAGGCGGAGTAGAACCCCAGGCCAAAGTGGCCGATGATGCCGGATTGGTCGCCGCCTGTGTAGTTTTTGAGGAACTCCTCGGCGCTTGAGAAGGCCACCTGGTTGATGTAGCGGTCCACCTCGTCGCCGGTCATGCCGATGCCGTTGTCGCTGAAGGCGATGGTGCCCGCTTCCTTATCCACGGTCACGGTCACGCGCAGGTCTTCCTCGGCGCCCTTGCCCATCATTCTGTATTTGCTGATGGCGTCCACGCCGTTGGACACCAGCTCCCTGATGAAAATGTCCTTGTCGGAATACAGCCAGCGCTTGATCACCGGCATGATGTTTTGGGCGTCTATGCTGATATTGCCCTGTCTGATCGCTTCGCTCATGATTTCCCTCCATGGGGCAAGCCCCGTATCGTTCGGCTCTCAGTATAGCACCGCGCGGAGGTCAAAGCAAGCGATTTTTAGCACTCAAACTAATAGAGTGCTAATTCCGCCTTGACAGGGTATCGCGCGCGTGCTATCCTTCGCGTGAAATCAGGCTCAAAGTGAGGGATTTATATGAGCAGACTTGGCGATCTGATCAAGCTGGAGCGCACGCGCCGCGGGCTGGAGCCCAAGGCCGTGGCCAAAAAGGCGGGCATCAGCGTAGGCTACCTGCTGGAGGTGGAGGCCGGCACGCGCATCATCCGGGACGATCAGGCGCGCCGCATCCTGAAGACCATGGGGATGGAGCAGCCGCAGGAGACTGACTTTACGCTGGACGATATCGCCAGCACCGTGGACCTGCAGAGCGCCATGCCCCGCGCCGTGCAGGGCGTGCAGAAGAAAAAGGCCGAAAAGGCTGAGGCCGGGGATGCGAAGGGCGGCGAGGGGCTGGCCGGCTCCATCTGGCTGGACGCGCTCTCGGGCGTGCTGCAGCATGTGCCCATCTACAATGCCGTGATGAAGGAGGTAGGCAGCCGCCTGCTGCCCGTACAGGACGGCAAGGTGGAGGGCGCGCCCAAGGACAAGGTATATTACTTTAAGGCCCCGGATGACGATCTGCGCGGCTTCCGCGTGCACCGAGGCGATCTGGTGCTGGTGGTGCCCGCCAGCGCCCCGCAGGACGGGGCCATCATGCTGATCGAGACGCCGCAGGGCAAGCTGCTGCGCATGGTCAAAATTCTGCCCCGCTTTCAGGCGATGCTGCAGAAATACGATCAGGCCTTCGAAAGCGAGATCGTGAACATCGCCGACCTGAAGGTGGTGGGCCGCTGCGTGCGGCTGGAGGCGGAGCTTTCATAAAAAGCGGGTGGAGCGTATGAAAAAGGAGCGTTTCACTCGCTCCTTTTTTGCGCGCCGATACGCTGCCCCTGCAGCTGCTCTTTGGCCAGCGCTTTTGCCGCCCGCATGGCGGTGGGAAAGGGCAGTGCGTCCATGCCCTCCGCGCTGACCCACAGCCCCTCTGCGGGCGCTTCGCCGTCCGGCACGTCGGCCAGATAAATGCGCATCTGCCAGACGCGGTGGGTGAAAACGTGCCGCGCCTGGCCGATCTCCTTGAACGCGGCTGGCCTGACGCCGAGGGCTTTCAGACGCTTCAGGACATCCTCCGGCGACTGCGCGTTTTCGATCAGCAGGTACACATACAGCCCCTTCAGCAGGGCTTCGTTTCTTCTGGTAACAAAGATGCTTCCGCCACGGCGCAGCAAGACCACCGCCAGGGGGACCTCCTTCGGCGGCTTCTTCTGCGGCATCAGGGGCAGAGCCTCCGGCTCGCCTTCCGCAAAGGCCCGGCAGTGCCTTCGCAGCGGGCAGGCGGGGCAATCCGGCGTGCCGGGCAGGCAGATCGTCGCCCCCAGGTCCATCAACGCCTGGTTGACGTCGCTCGCGCGGCGTTCCGGCATCAGGGCGCGGCCGAGCTCGTAGAGCCTGCGGCGCACGGAGGGCACGGTGATATCCTCGTCGACCAGGTGCAGGCGGCTGAGCACGCGGCTTAAGTTGCCGTCCATGGCGGGCACGGGCTCGTCAAAGGCGATGGAGGCGATGGCGGCCGCCGTGTAGGGGCCGATGCCGGGGAGGGCCGCCAGCTCCGCCGCCGTATGGGGGAAGACGCCGCCTCTTTCGGCCACGATCTTCGCGGCCTTGTGCAGGTTGCGCGCTCTTGAGTAGTAGCCGAGCCCCTCCCAGGCCTTCAGCACCTGCTCTTCGGGCGCACGGGCCAGCGCGGACACGTCCGGAAACAGCTCCAAAAAGCGGATGTAATAGCCTTCCGCCGTCTCCGTGCGCGTCTGCTGCAGCATGATCTCGGAGACCCAGACGCGGTAGGGGTCACGCGTGCCGCGGAAGGCGAAGACGCGCCTGTTTTGATCGTACCAGCCGAGTAGATCCATCGTGATGCTCATGCGGCGATTATAAGGCATCGCAGGATGATTTGCCAGAGGGGTGGTTTCATGTATAATAACTGCCTGTGAGGAGGATCGGCGTCAGGGCAGCGAACGCTGCCGCCCCAGGTTGGGCCCAAACGCGGGCCCGAAGGTTTTATAGCGCAGGGCTGTTGCGCCCTGTAGGTCTGCGGGTTTCCCCGCAAGCACTTGTATAAAACAACATGGAGTAGTAAAAGTAATATATTGCTATATAGACTCATACACGTCCTGCGTATTGATATAAAAGACAAATACCAATGCGTCTCAATAAAATCGATCAAATGACGGAGAGTGTTCCATTACAGGTGCAATTGGCTTTTACATTGAAAGGAAAAGAAAATGAAAAAACTGATTGTATTCGCCTTGGCTTCTGTTCTTCTCTTTGGCGCCGTGCCGGCCTTGGCCGAGGCTGCCGTGATCGAAAACTCCTTTTCACCCGCCTATTCGGATGAGATGAAGATCCCCTATACCGTTGACCTGAGCCCGGAGGACGGCGCGGACAGCGTCGAGCGCATGGGCGACCATCAGGACAGCCCCTATTTCCGCCATCCCGATTTCTTCCATATGGAAGACACCGATACCCTGACCATCCTCACGGGCTTCCGTACCCAGCAGCAGACCAGCGAGTGGAGCTGCGGCGTCAGCAGCGTGCTGATGGCGCTGGATTGGTACGGGCTGCTGGGCGACCATAATGAAGAGTCTCTGGCCGCCTTCCGCGAAAACGGCCTGACCCCCGGCGCGACCACCACCCGGGGCATGATCGAGATGCTGGAGGACGTTGGAGGGCTTGACATCTATTCGGCCTTTGACGCGGGCGAGCAGGCCGGCGAGGTATTTACGCTGGATCTTGTCAAAACCACCCTGTCTGAGGGCAAGCCCATCCTGATCGGCTGGAACGATTGGGGCGGCCACTGGCAGGTGATCATCGGCTACGACACCATGGGCACCGAGATCCAGCAGGATGACGTGCTGATCGTGGCCGATCCTTACGACACCACGGATCACAGCCAGGATGGCTACGGCATCTACCCCGCTGAGCGATTTCTGTATAACTTTACCTTTTATGACTTCTTCCCGGAGGAAGAACTGAACGACTGGTGCTTCATCGTGCCGAGCCTGAAAAAATAACGGCTCCTCTGCCGATCCCTCTCACACAAACGCTTCCGCCCTCTCAGCTCCGCTCGAGAGGGCGCTTTCTTGCCGCCATCCGGCAAATTTTTTATTCAAAGGGCTTGCCATTTTCCCGGAGATGCGCTATAGTATGCACGAGCTTAGCACTCGGACAATTAGAGTGCTAATACCCGGGAAGCAATCTTGAGGAGGATTTACCATGCAAGTTAAGCCCTTGGGTGACCGTGTGGTCATCAAAAACGTAGAAAGCGAAGAAACCACCAAGAGCGGCATCATCCTGACCGGCGCCGCCAAGGAAAAGCCCCAGATGGCCGAAGTGCTGGCCGTTGGCCCCGGCGGCAACGTGGACGGCAAGGAGATCACCATGCACGTCAGGGCCGGGCAGAAGGTGATCTACTCCAAATATGCCGGCACCGAAGTGAAGGTGGACGGGCAGGAACTGATCATCGTCCGCCAGAGCGACATACTGGCCGTTGTAGAATAATACAGACAAGGTAAGGAGTTTATATCATGGCAAAGCAGATCAAGTTCGGCGAAGACGCCCGCAAAGCCCTGGAAAAGGGCCTGAATACCCTGGCTGATACCGTTAAGATCACCCTTGGCCCCAAGGGCCGCAACGTGGTGCTGGACAAGAAGTACGGCGCCCCCACCATCACCAACGACGGCGTGACCATCGCCAAGGAAGTGGAGCTGGAAGACCCCTTTGAGAACATGGGCGCCCAGCTGATCAAGGAAGTGGCCACCAAGACCAACGACGTGGCCGGTGACGGCACCACCACCGCCACCCTGCTGGCCCAGGCCATCGTGCGCGAGGGCCTGAAGAACCTGGCTGCCGGCGCGAACCCCATGGGTCTCAAGCGCGGCATCGAAAAGGCCACCGAGACCGCGGTGGACGCGCTGGCCAAGCTGTCCAGCCCCATCAGCGGCAAGAACGCCATCGCGCAGGTCGCCTCCATTTCCGCGGGCGATGAGAGCGTGGGCGCGCTGATCTCCGACGCCATGTCCATCGTGGGCAACGACGGCGTGATCACCGTGGAAGAGAGCAAGACCATGAAGACCGAGTTGAGCACCGTGGAGGGCATGCAGTTCGACCGCGGCTATGCCTCCGCCTACATGGTGACCGATTCCGAGAAGATGGAAGCGGTGCTGGACAACCCCATGATCCTGATCACCGACAAGAAGATCTCCAATATCCAGGAGATCCTGCCGGTGCTGGAGCAGGTGGTGCAGCAGGGCAAGAAGCTGCTGATCATCGCCGAGGATGTGGAAGGCGAAGCGCTGGCCACCCTGGTGGTGAACAAGCTGCGCGGCACCTTCACCTGCGTGGCCGTCAAGGCCCCCGGCTTTGGCGACAGGCGCAAGGAGATGCTGCGCGACATCGCGGTGCTGACCGGCGGCCAGGTCATCAGCGAGGAGCTGGGGCTTGAGCTGAAGGAGACCAGCATGGATATGCTGGGCCAGGCCCGCACCGTGCGCGTGGACAAGGAAAACACCCTGATCGTGGAAGGCGCCGGCGCCAAGGAAGAGATCGCCGCCCGCGTGAACCAGATCAAGGCCCAGATCGCCGAGACCACCAGCGACTATGACCGCGAGAAGCTGCAGGAGCGCCTGGCCAAGCTGGCCGGTGGCGTGGCCGTGATCCAGGTCGGCGCTGCCACCGAAGTGGAGATGAAGGAGCGCAAGATGCGCATCGAAGATGCCCTGGCTGCCACCCGCGCGGCGGTCGAGGAAGGCATCGTGCCCGGCGGCGGCGTGGCCCTGCTGAACGTGACCGACAAGGTGCGCGAGCTGCTTGATAAGTCCGAGGGCGATGAGAAGACCGGCGTGAGCATCATCCTGCGCGCCATGGAGGAGCCCATCCGTCAGATCTCCGCCAACGGCGGCATCGAGGGCAGTGTGATCATCGACACCATCCAGCGCAGCGGCAAGAAGGGCTACGGCTATGACGCCCTGAAGAACGAGTATGCCGACATGATCGAGCGCGGCATCATCGACCCCACCAAGGTCACCCGCAGCGCCCTGCAGAACGCGGCCAGCGTGGCAGCCCTGATGCTGACCACCGAGAGCCTGGTCACCGACATCCCCGCGCCCGAACCCGCGGCACCCGCGGCCGGCGGCGGCATGGGCGGCATGTATTGATAGATCGCCCAGACTCATATATGGCAAAGGGCCCGGCAGCAATGCCGGGCCCTGCTTTCATGATGGGGAAGCGCTTATGCGGATTGCTCCTTATGAAGCTGTTTGCGCAGGAAACGCAGGGAAACCTGCATCACGGTGGGACCTCCACGCGGATCAGGGGACAGCGGAGGAAGCGGCGCCGCTCTCAATGAGCGTTTCGTCGCGCGAGGCGACGAAGCGGAAGAAGGCTTCCTCCTGCTCATAGAGATCGCCGTCTGTCAGCATCCTTGCCCCGAAGCGCCTGAAGGAACGCTCCCGCACGCGATGCAGGCGCAGATCGCGCGGCGCCTCGATCAGCACGGCGAGGTCAAAGCGGCCTTCGCGGCAGGCGTAATCGCCCCGAACGGAGGCAAGCGCGAAGCAGGGGATGCGCCGCGCGTTCCCCGGCCAACAGGGCTTCGGCTTCCTGCCGCGGCCGGGGATCCGGAAAGGGGCGGGCAGGATCGGGTCGGGGGGAACAAATCCTCCGCGTCGATGAAGCGGTAACCCAGCGCATCCGCCAGCGCCAGGCCCAGCGTGCTCTGGCCGCTGCCGTTCAGGCCGCAGACGATGATCCCGCCCGTTGAAGGCGACTATTCCTGGTCCACGGCGACGCTTCGGCCGCTGCCGGCCGACTCGATAGCGGCGAAGACCACGCGCATGGCCTTCAGCGCCTCCTGCGCGTCGACAGGGGGGCGCCTGCCGGTGACAATGCTTTCGACAAAGGCGTTGATGACGCCCGTGTTCTCACGCTTGCCGGCCTTCTGCTCCTCATTGCTGGTGAGACCGCGGAAACGGAACTGCTGTACCTCGCCCTCGGCAGGTTCGTGGATCAGAGAAAAGCGCGGGTCGTCGTACAGGCGCAGCACGCCCTTGGTGCCGTAGATGCGGGTGGAGTTCTCCTCACAGGCGGTAAAGGTCCAGCTCACATGCATGGTGCCCATCGCGCCCGAGCGCGTGCGGTAGAGGGCCGTGGCGTTGTCCTCCAGATCGATCAGCGTGCCGTCCGCGTAACGCTTGTTGAGTGTTCCCATCTGGGCGGATACCTCCACGATGGGCTCGTCCAGCAGGAAATGGATCAGGTCCGTCTTATGGATGCCCAGATCGCCCAGCACGCCGAAGGCAGCGCGGTCCCGGCGCATGAACCAGCTGTTGGGGTCGTGTGTCCATACCTCGGGACCGCCATGGCCGAACACGGTGTGGAAGCTGAGCACCCGGCCGATGGCCCCATTTGCGATCATCTCGCGCGCCTTGATATGGGCCGGGGCAAAGCGCTGGTTGTGCCCCAGCATGACGATCTTGCCGCTTTCCTTCGCCGCCCGGGCGATATCCTCGCACTCTTTCAGCGTGGCGGCCATGGGCTTTTCCAGCAGCACATGCTTGCCTGCCTTGAGCGCTGCCAGCGTGACCTCCGCGTGGTAGACGTTGGCCACGCAGACGCTCACTGCATCGATTTCCGGGTCAGCCAGCAGCGCCTCCGTGCTGCCGTAATCCCTGCCGCCGAACTTTTCGGCCATCAGTTTGGCTCTGCCGCTCTGCACATCGGAAAAGCCGAGAAGCTCAACATCCTTGTTTTCCAGATATTCGGGGGCGTGCCGGTACTCGGTGATCCGGCCGCAGCCGATGATGCCAACTTTGATCATAGCGGGGCTCCTTTTTGTAGCAGATACAGAAAATATACCCGAACGGAAGGCCCTTGCGTCAGGCGGCGCTTTCCTTCTTTTGCAGCAGCACCGCGCCGATGACGATGATGCCCTTGAAGGCCTCGCGCAGGAAGGGCGGGACGCCGATCAGATTGAGCAGGTTGTTCATGACCGCAAGGATCAGGACGCCCAGCACGGTGCCCGCGATGGAGCCTCTGCCGCCGGACATGCTGGTGCCGCCGATGATGACGGCGGCGATGGCGTCCATCTCATAGCCGCTGCCGGCGTTGGCATAGTCCATGCTGCCGATGCGGGCGATCTGCACGGCGGAAGCAACGGCCACCAGAGCCCCCAGCAGCGCGTAAACGCGTCGCTTGACCTTCCTCACGTTGATGCCGGAAAGCTTGCTCGCGCGGCTGTTGGAGCCGATGGCAAAAACCTGCCTGCCGAAGGCCGTGTGCCTGCTCAGCACATGCAGCGCCGCTGCCAGCACCAGCCAGTAGAGAATAGGCAGGATGATCTCGCCGCCGATTCGTGTGTTGGCGATGGCCAGAAAATCCTTGGGCACCTGCACAGAGACGGTCTGCATGAACTGCTGCGTGACGCTGCGGCAGATCTTCATCATGCCCAGCGTGGCGATGAAGGGGGGCAGATTGAAATTGGCGATCAGCAGGCCGGAGACCTCGCCCAGCAGCAGGCCCATCAGGATGCCCGCGATGATGGCGATGATAAAGGCGGGTGTGCCCGTGATGCCGAAGCTGGCCAGAACGCCAGCGTCGTTGCCGCTGATCAGCACCATCATGGCCGCGCCCACCGCCACCAGCGTGGAGCCGACCGCCAGGTCGATGCCGCCCGAAATGATGACCAGCGTCATGCCCAGCGAAATGATGCCGACCGTCGCGTTGTTGCGCAGTATGTTGATCCAGTTCTTGCCCCAGGCAGTCAGCCAGGAGCCGAAATCCGGGTAGTCAAAGCCCAGCGCAAAGGTCTGCAGCACGATCATGAGCGCCAGCGCGATCAGCGTGGAGAACAGCGGGGCTTCCCTCCATCTTTTCTTCAGCCAGCCGACCGGCCCGTTGACGATTGCTTTATCCATGGTGCCATCCCTCTCCGATCAGCCGCCTGTCGCAAGGCGCATGATCTCATGCTCTGTCATCCGATCCCCCGATACCTCGCCCGCCAGATGGCCGTGATACATCACCAGCGCTCTGCTGCACACGCGGATGATCTCCTGCGCTTCCGAGCTGAGCACGATCACGGCCACGTTTTCTCGGGCCAGCTGGAGGATGATATCGTATATTTCTTCCTTGGCGCCCACGTCCACGCCCTGGGTGGGGTTGTCCAGCACGAGGATCTTGCAGCGGCGGGCCAGCCACTTGGCCAGCACCACCTTCTGCTGGTTGCCGCCGGACAGGCTGGTGATCAGATCCCCGCTTCTGTTCATGCGTATGCCCAGCGCTTCCCTTTGGGCATTGAACTGGCGCTCCTGGCTTTTTCTGTCGATCCAGCCGAAGCGGCCGAGGCTTTCCCAGGATACGACCGTGCCGTTCTCCAGGATGCTCATGTCCTTGATGATGCCGTTTTCCTTGCGGTTTCGCGGCACGTAGCCGATGCCCTTATCCACAGCCTGGCGCGTTGAGCGGATGCGCGTGGGCTGGCCGTCCACCAGAATCTCTCCCTGATAGGGGCCGGCGCTGCCGAAGACGGCGGCAAACAGCTCGCTCCGTCCGTCGCCCAGCAGACCGGTCACTCCCAGCACCTCGCCCGCGCGGGCGCTGAGGCTGATGTCGAAAAAAGAGGGAGCCTGTGTAAGGCCGACCAGCCGAAGCATCTCCTGCCCGCCGTGCTGCCGCCGGGCCAGAGAGCTGCTGCGCACATCGTGGCCCACCATGAAGCGGGCCAGATCGGAGGTGGTGACATCGCCGACCTGACCGGAGGAGACCATGACGCCGTCGCGTAAAACCGCGTAGCGATCGCACAGCGCCATCACCTCGCGCAGCTTGTGGCTGATAAAGATGATGCTGACGCCCTGGGCGCGCAGCGCGCGCAGGATGCCGAAAACGTGCTCGATCTCCGGGTCGGTCAGCGAAGTGGTGGGCTCATCCATGATGATCAGGCGGGCTTCCATCAGCAGCGCGCGGCTGATCTCGACGATCTGCTTGAAAGAAGCATCCAGCGCGCGCACCGGAGTGCGGGGATCGAGATCGATCTCCATGCGGTCGAAGATCCGGCGCGTTCTGGCGATCATTTCCCGGTGGTCGAGAAAGCCGCTTTTCTTTTTCAGCTCACGGCCGATGAACATATTCTCATAGACGGGCAGATCGTTGATCAGGTTGAGCTCCTGGTGGATGAAGGTAATGCGCGCGTCCAGCGAATCCCTTGGCGACTGAAAATTCTGCAGCTCTCCGTCCAGCCGGATCGTGCCGGCATCCTGCAGCAGCACTCCGCCAAGTATGTTCATCAGGGTGGACTTTCCCGCGCCGTTCTCGCCCAGGAGCGCACAGATCTCGCCGCCCTCCACCCGGAAATCCACGGCCTTCAGCACCTCGTTGGCGCCGAAGGATTTGTAAATGCCGTTCATTTCCAGTATCATGCCGCGGTTCACATCCGTTTCTTT
>DBQV01000053.1:0-2018 GCA_002305755.1 Christensenella sp. UBA1385
TACCTTGAAAAGCGCGCCGTGAGCAGCATGGTGCCGGCGCAGACCTCTGCCTCCGGCGCCTCCCAGAGCGAGGGCAAGTACCCGCTGCTGGCTCTGGGCAGCGAGGGCGCGAACGTGCGCGCGCTGCAGCAGGCGCTGGCCGAACTGGGCTTTTACAAGAGCAAGGTGGATGGCAAGTACGGCAAGGGCACCGAGCAGGCGGTGAGCGATTTCCGCGTGAAAAACAAGCTCACGGCGGGCACGGCGGCCGATTCCGCCATGCAGCAGCTTCTGTTTGAGGGCAAGCCTCTAAACAACGCGGGCAAAGCCACCCAGGTGAAGACGCTGTCCGCCCTTCCGGGGCAGACGCTCCGCCCCGGCGACCAGGGCGAGCCCGTGGTCCAGGTGCAGCAGCTGCTGCAGAACCTCGGCTTTTACACGGGCAAGCTGGACGGCGTCTATGGCCGCGGCACCGAGGAGGCCGTGCGCGCCTTCCAGAAGAAGGCGGGGCTGAAGGTGGACGGCAAGGTGGGCCCCAACACGATGGCGTCCCTGCTGACGGGCGGCCAGAGCACGGCGCCGACCACCGCGCCCGACAGCGCGGCGGAGCCGCAGGCCACACAGAGCCCCGCCTACACCCAGACGGAGGCCGAGGCCACCTATCCCTATGACACCATCGCCACCGCCGCCGTCAACCTGCGCAAGGGCAGCTCCACGGGCACCATGCGCCTGCTCACCATCCCGCAGGGCGCCTCCGTCACGGTGCTGGAGAGCAAGGGCGACTGGCTGAGGCTCAAATACAAGACCTATACCGGCTGGTCCATGGCCGCTTACATCTCGGTGCCGGAACAGTACCTCTCCGGCAAGACGCTCAAGGTGGACCCCCTGGCCCGCCAGCACTATGAGACGCTGGGCGCGGCCTCCACAGGCGACAAGGTGCGCTCGCTGCAGCAGGCGCTGACCGAGCTGGGTTACTACAAGGGCACGGCGGACGGCGTGTTCGGCGCGGGCACCCTGGCGGCCATGAAGGCCCTGCAGAAGAAGAACGGCCTGCGTGAAACCGGCGTGGCCACCCCCGAGATCCAGAAGCTGATCTACGAGCAGCGCCCCCGCAACGCGGCGGGCAAGCTGGTCTACCTGAAGCTGCTGCCCCCCATCCCCGGCTGGCCCATGCAGCAGGGCGACGTGGGCGAGGCCGTGACGCAGCTCAACCGCGGCCTGATCGAGCTGAAGCTCTTAAGCGGCACGGCGGGCAATGAGTACACCGCCAAGACCACCGCCGCCGTCAAGGCCTTCCAGAAGGCGCACAGCATCAAGCAGACCGGCAAGGTGGACGAATTCACCCTTCTGGCCATCAACACGGCGCTGGGCATCACGCCCCAGCCCACGGCCCAGCCTGACGCGGGCACGGGCACGCAGCAGGGCGGGACCGCCGCCAGCTACGTGACGCTGAAAAACGGCGCGCGCGGCGTGGCCGTGACCCAGCTGCAGACAAGGCTGGTCTCCCTGGGCTACGACCTGACCACGCCCGACGGCGTGTTCGGCGACAAGACCGAGAAGGCCGTCAAAGCCTTCCAGATGCGCAACCAGCTGCTGGTGAACGGCATCGCGGATTACGCCACCCAACAGGCCCTCTACGCCGCCACCGCCATCCCCGCGGAGACTGCCGCCGTGCTGCCCGATACCGGCTCGCTGCAGGAAACGCTGCGCATCGGCTCGGTGGGCGCCGCCGTGGTGCAGCTGCAAAGCCGTCTGATCACCCTCAACTACCTGAAGGGCAAGGCGGACGGCATCTTCGGCACGCAGACCGCGCAGGCGGTCACCACCTTCCAGAGAAAAAGCAGCCTGAAGGCCGACGGTGTCGCCGGCCCGGCCACGCTGGGCGCGCTCTACGCCTCCACCGCCAAGAGCAACACCGCCGCCGCGAACCCCTCGGGCGAAGAGGATCAGGGCACGGCGACCGCGGTCACCTCGCTGCGCGTGGGCGATACCGGCCCCGCTGTCAAGGCGATGCAGAACCGTCTGATCGCCCTCAAATA
>DBQV01000053.1:2178-34740 GCA_002305755.1 Christensenella sp. UBA1385
CGCAGCATGCCCAACGTGATCGTGTACGATTTTATGAGCGGCGCGCACTACAATGTGCACGTGTTCAGCATCGGCAAGCACGCGGACGGCGAGCCGCCCACGAAGGATGACACCCAGATCATGGAAAAGGCCCTTGGCGTGAACAACTGGACGCCGCGCCCGGTGTGGATCATCTTCTCCGACGGCCGCGTCTACATGGCCTCCACCCACAGCCACGGGCACGAGGTGGATCACAACGCAAGCAACGGCCTTACCGGCCACATCTGCATCCACTTCCCCAGGGAAATGTCCCTGGCCGAGGCGGTCGGCCCCTATGCGGTATCGCACCAGCAGGCCATCCTCAAGGGCTGGGATCTCACCCAGTCCATGGCCCGCTGACCGCCCCACGCTGCACACTGCGCCTGCGCCGCCCCGGGGCCTGCCCCGGGGCGCGCGCTGAAAAGGAGACATCTTGAACAGAGAACCTTTGCTGATCGCGCTGGACGGCCCCGTCGGCGCGGGCAAATCCAGCCTGGCGGACGAGGTGGCCAGGCGGCTTGGCATCCTCCACCTGGATACCGGGGCCATGTACCGCGCAGTCGGGCTGGCCGCTCTGCGCGCGGGCATCGACCCCCGGAATGAGGAAGCCGTCTGCGCCCTGGTGGCGGCGGGCGGCGCGCGGGTGGACGTACGCTTTGAGGGCGGCCGCCAGACGACCCTGCTGGGCGGCGAAGCGGTGGACGACTTCATCCGCACCCAGCAGGCGGGCAGCGCGGGCAGCGCCGTCTCGCGCTACGCATGCGTGCGCGGCTACCTGGTGGAGCGGCAGCAGCAGCTGGCCCGCAGCTTGAGCATGATCGTGGACGGGCGCGACATCGGCACCGTGGTGCTGCCGGAGGCGAAGGCCAAAATTTTCCTCTCCGCCTCGCCCGAGGTGCGCGCGCAGAGGCGCTGGCGGCAGCTGCTGGCCTCCGGCACGCAGGCCACCCTTCAGGATGTGCTGGCGGAGCTCATCAGCCGCGACAGGCAGGACAGCGAGCGCGCGCTCAACCCCCTGCGGCAGGCGGAGGACGCCGTGCCGCTGGATACCGGGGCGCTCAGCTTTGACGAATCGGTCGAGGCCATACTGACCATTGTGAGAAAAGCCTATGATAAATGACGAAAAACCTCGGGAGGGGGCGCAGGTCCCCGCGCCCGCCAAGCGTCCTTACAGGCACCGCACGGGGCTGTACAGCTTCGCGAGGGTGCTTTTTGGCATTCTGAGCCCTCTGCTCTTTCCCCTGCGCTTCCACGGCAGGGAACATCTGCTCTCCGCGCAGGCCCCCTTCATGCTGGTCTCCAACCACACCAGCTTTCTTGACCCCATCGCGCTGGCGCTGGCCCTGCCCGAAAAGCAGATCCACTTTCTTGGCAAGAACGAGCTGAACGCCGGCGGCCTGTTTAGCGCCGTCCTGCGCAACCTGAACATGATCTCCGTCTCGCGCCACGCCACCGACATGGCGGCCATCCGCGCCTGCAACGAGGTGCTGAAGGCGGGCGACGTGCTGGGCCTCTTTCCCGAGGGCACGCGCAACCGGGAGGAGAATTTCATGAAGAGCGTGGAAAACGGCCTGTCGATGATCGCCCTGCGCAACCGCGTGCCCGTGGTGCCGGCCTATATCCACAGAAAAGTTCGCCTTTTCCGCCCGACGCATATTTACTTTTTGCCCGCCATCCCTTATGATGATTTACTGGATAGAGGTATGGGCAAGGACAGCGTGGATGAGCTGACCCGCCGCTTCGTGGATACGATGCAGGGCGCCAGATCCGCTGCCCAGCTGAAGCCGGGGGCCTGAGAGCGAAATTTTCCCTATAAACCGGCAGGAAAAAAGGAAATTTCGTCGAATACGGTAATGATCCATAGGATTGGAGGTTTGATTTGCCCATCACCGTCGCAAAGCATGCCGGTTTCTGCATGGGGGTCCAGCAGGCTGTTGACCGCACCCTCGCTGCCGCCGGAGAGGCGAAAAGCGCCTCGCTTTCCTGCTTTACGCTGGGTGAGCTCATCCACAATCCCGCGGTCGTATCCCGGCTGGAAGAGCAGGGCATCAAGGCTGTGAGCACCCCAGAGGAGGCTCGCGGCGCTTTGCTTATCCTAAGAAGCCACGGCGTCTCCCCGGATGCGGAGGCCCAGGCGAGGGCCAGCGCGGCCCGGCTGATCGACTGCACCTGCCCCTTCGTGCGGCACCTGCACAGGGCGGTCAGCGAATACAGCAGGGACGGCGCGCCGGTCATCCTGATCGGTGACGCGAAGCATCCGGAAGTGATCGGCACCTCCGGCTGGTGCCACGGTCAGGTCTTCGTGCTCTCCTCGGAGGAAGAGATCGACGCCCTGCCGCAGGAAGCCGGGCAGGCCCTTGCGGTGGCGCAGACCACCTTCCCCCCCGAGGCCTTCGGGCGCCTCAGCCGCAGGCTGCTGCAGCGCTTCCCGGGGGTGCAGGTCAAAAGCACCATCTGCAGCGCGACCGCGCAGCGCCAGCAGGAAGCGGCGGAGCTGGCCGCCTCCAGCGACATCATGATCGTCGTGGGCGGCAGGAACAGCGCCAACACGCTGAAGCTCTACGAAACCTGCCGCAGGCACTGCGAAAACACTTATTTGGTGGAGAGTGCGGCGGATCTTCCCCCGCACATCAAGGTAAATTCCCAGCAACGCATAGGAGTGACTGCCGGAGCGTCCACGCCGGATTGGTCACTTAAGGAGGTTATCGACAGTATGACAGACATGGAACGCATGGATCAGGCCCTGGAGCCGCAGAACGAGCAGGTGCAGGAAACGCCTCTTGCCCCTGAGGCACAGGCGCAGGAAGCACCGGCCGCCGCCGAGGCGCAAGTGCCCGAAACCACTCAGGCCCCCGAAGCCCAGGCGCAGACGGAAGAGGCCCACAGGCCCGCTTCCTCCTTTATGGACGAAGTGGCCGCCAACATGACCCGCATCCGCAACGGCCAGACCGTGACGGGTAAGGTCGTGCAGGTGACCGACGACGAAGTCTGCGTGAACATCGGCTACAAATCCGACGGGCTGATCAAGCGCTCCGATCTGGTCGATGAGAATGTTCAGGTCGGCGACGACATCGAGGTGGAGATCGTCAAGGTGAACGACGGCGAGGGCAACGTGATCCTCTCGCAGCGCAACATCGTCAACCGCAAGGTCTGGGCCGAGATCACCCGCAAGTTTGAGGCGGGCGAGTTTGTGGACGCGGTGGGCAAGGAGGCCGTCAAGGGCGGCCTGCTGGCCAGCATCGAGGGCGTGCGCGCCTTCGTCCCCGCCAGCCAGCTCTCCCAGCGCTATGTGGAGAAGATCGGCCAGTTCGTCGGCCAGAACATGAAGCTCAAGATCATCGAGCTGGACGACGCCAAGAAGCGCGTGGTTGCCAGCCGCAAGGAAGTGGTCGCCGCCGAGGCCGCGCAGAAGAAGGCCGAAGCCTGGGCGCGCCTGCAGCAGGGCGAGGTGGTGAAGGGCATCGTGCGCCGCTTCGCCGCCTTTGGCGCCTTCGTCGATCTGGGCGGCGTGGACGGCCTCATCCACATCACCGACCTGAGCTGGAACCGCAATGTCCAGCCGCAGGACGTGCTGAAGATCGGCAGCGAGATCGACGTGAAGATCCTCTCCCTGGACCCGGAGCGCGAGCGCATCCAGCTTGGCTACAAGCAGCTGCAGCCCCGCCCCTGGGACAACGTGGAAGAAAAGTATCCCGTCGGCTCGGTCGTCACCCGCAAGGTGGTGCGCATCCGTCCCTTCGGCGCCTTTGTTGAGATGGAGCCCGGCGTGGACGGCCTGATCCACATCAGCCAGGTCGCGCTCACCCGCGTCAACAAGGTGGAGGACGTGCTGACCCCCGGCCAGGAAGTCACCGTGAAGATCCTGGCCGTCGATCCCGAGGCCAAGCGCATCAGCCTGTCCATCCGCGAGGCGATGGAAGAGAACCTGATGGAGGCCCCTGCCGAGATCCCCGGTGAAGGCGACGATTTTGCCGTCAACTTCGAGGACGAGATCAACTCCTACACCGATGGCAGCATCGGCGCGGAGACCGGCGTGGCCGCCGCCTTCAAGAAGGCCGCCGAAGCCGCCGCGGCCCGCGGCGACGAGGTGAGCGAGGCCATACAGAGCGCTCACACGGAAGAGAACTAAGCCGAATAAGCCCCCTTCCGGGAATCAGAACACAGCCTGTGCCGGCCCTTTTTCGGGGGCCGGCATTTTCATGCTGACAGCCCGCCGTTCATGCGGCGGCGCTGGCCGGGCAAAACGTGACCGGGCGGAAAAGAGGCCGAAGGCGGCGGTCGGTCGGGAGCAAGGCAGCATGAGCATGGGCACCGAATCGCTGGGCACCTTCGGCTGGTCCGTCGAGGGCGACACCTTCTACATCAACCGCGGTCAGGAGGACGAGACCACGCTGAACGTCGCCCCCGGCCGCCTGTTTGACGAAGCGCAAGGCATCGAATTCACCCGCACCGTGATCGAGGCCGCCACGGCCCCGGCGGGCGTCAAGGCAGCCGACATCGGCGAGTTCAACGGCACCTGGGAGCTGAGCCATGTGAGCGCCTACGGCGCCTTCGTGGACGCGAAGAAAGCCATGGAAGAGCTCGGCGAAAGCATGGGCTTCAGCGATACCACAGCCGTCATCCGGGACGGCAGGGCCAACCTGCTGGGCTCCGGCGAGCTGGCGTTCACCTTCGAGGACGGCGTGCTGGTCAACAAGCTGCTGGCGAGCGACGACGGCGGCCTGACGCAGACCATCTCCCTGACCGAGGACGGCTCCCTGGCCTACGAGATGATGGGCCTGGGCTTCTACTTTACCAAGACGGAATAATACAAACTCGTATAAACATCGGCCCGGGGCAGGTATGTGCCCCGGGCTTTGGTATTAAGGACAAGCGCTCATGGGCTCCGATGCTGGTACAATTCAGTATTCCGCCTTTTTACCTCCTATTCATAATAATATAAATGGCATACATGCCGTTTGCTTACGCTGTTGCGTGCTGCGTCGCGCGAGTTGTACGCCTGCGCCAGGGCGCCCGGCCTGTCGCTTGAATACAATCTGCCGGGCCTCAAAAAACAGGTTTCCGGCCTGCCGGGCCCCGGCTACCCGCCGAAGGCTTCCGCAGGATCGCGGCGGAAACGGGCCGCGCCGCCATCCTCGGCGTGGACGCGCACGCCCCTTCATGTTCAGCAAAGAAGCCTATGACAGGGCCGCGGTTGCGCCGGAGGGGGCTTGGGTCAATAGAACAGGCCATTTACAAATCATCTGAAAACTTCGTATACTGCTCCTGTACCACCGCCTTACCGGGAGGACTGTTTTGCTTATCTTTTTAGCATCCATAGAGCAGCCAGATGATCGCGAATTCATGGAGCAGCTCTACCTTGACCATCACCCCATGATGTACCGCGCCGCTGTGCGCGTTTTGCGCCACCCTCAGGACGCTGAGGATGTGATTTCCGATACCTTTCTCTCCCTTTGCAAAAAAATACCTCTCCTCAGGTCGATGGACTGTAACAAATTGCGCGCCTATCTTGTCATTAGTATCAGGAACACCGCCATCAACCTGCTGCGCAGGAAAAGCAGGCAGGCGGAGCTCCTGTGGGCGCAGGCGGAAGAAACCCCCGACGCGCAGGCGCTGTGGCAGCAGGAGGACGGCCTGTTTGACGCCTTTGAAGACAGCGATATCGCCCCGGCGCTCAGGCGTCTTCCCCTGCGCGACCGGCAGCTGATCGAAATGAAGTACGCGCTCGGCCTCAGCGATGAGGAGATGGCGCGGCAGCTTGAGATCAAGCCCGTCAGCGTGCGCGTGTACCTGAGCCGCGTCCGTCAGAAGCTCAGGGCCCTGATGGAGGAAAGGGAGCGTGATCACGATGCGCCATGAGAAACCGATCTTTGGCCCCAAGGAGCGGATGCCGCGCGACGCGGAGCGGCTGCGGCAGGCGCTGTATCTGGCCGCCCTTCGGGAGGCGGAGGCCGATGAGGCAGACCCGCAGCCCCTGCCCCCGCCCAGCGCCAAGACGCTGGCGCTGATCCGCCGCGCGAGCCGCAGGCCCCGGCCCGCCCTGCCTCCGCGCCTGGCAGGGGCCATCCGCATCGCGGCGGCAGCCCTCGCCCTGCTGTTCATAGGCATCGGTACGGCGATGGCGCTCTCTGCCCAGCTGCGCATCACGGTGCTGCGCCTGCTCTGGCGCGTCACGCCCCAATATACCGAACTCCGCCTCGCGCCCGACGAAGCGGCCGCCTTTGACGTGCCCGCCGATTGGCCCGGCGAATACTACCCTTCCTTTATCCCGGAGGGGTATCGGTTCTACGCGGTATCCGGCGGGGAGCAGATCGGCATAGCGACATATACCAATGTTTCGGACAGCGAGAAGATTCTCCGCTTCATTGAAAGCGATCAGAACACCGTCAGCAAAGTCGATACCGAAGGATATTCCATCGAAACCATTGATCTGCGGGGAAGCGAGGCCATGCTTGCCCGCAAGAGCGGACACAGCAAAATCATCTGGCAGCAAGCCGGCAAAATGCTCCTTCTGTCCGTCACAGAAGACCGGCAAACCGCTCTGAAAATCGCCGAAAGCGTGACGAGAATAAAATAATTTTTCAAACCTCTGATTTCCCTGTAACATTTTCCTCCTTCCTGTTGTCTTAATAGACAGAGACATCAAGAAGGAGGATTTTTAAATGAAAAGGGAAAAGATGGTTCTTTGTGTTCTATTCAGGAGAAAATGTAACAGGTGTATATTATAGGCTCGTTGCTTTCCGTGAAGGGCAGTCTGCCGTTACTTTAAACTGGTATTATAATCCTTAAAACAAACGCGGTACAGGCCCGGCGCCTGATGCCGGGCCTGTACCGTCATGAGGTATGAAAATGAAAGCATCCGCCGTCAAAATTCTGATCCTGTGCGCGGCAGCCCTTTATTGTTTGCCCCTCTCCGCCGCCGGAGCCGCTTCCCCTGAGGGCGTGCGTATCACCGATGCCTTTGACTCGCGGGACGGCTGGCATTATCGGATCGATATGCCTTCCCCCTCCCCCTTGCCCGAGCAACTGTATCAGTACAAGCTGGAAACAGTCCGCTTTTCCGCATCGGAGGTGGAAAAGGCCGCTGCGCCCTATATGGGCCGCTTTTCCTCTGATCGCTGGGTCTATAACGACACAACATTTGACGAGGGGCACAACTTCAGCTACGAGCCCAACTTTGAGTATAGCCGTCTGCGCATGAACATGGGATTTCCCGTCTTTCAAACCAGCTACGATGAAAACGATCCGCTCCTGCAGTCGGTGCTGCGCACGGCGCGCGCTGTCCTCGATGCGCTCAATATCGAATATGAATATCCCTTTTATACCGTTCAGCCAATATACCAGACACGGAACAATCCCTATGTACACATTGAAAGCATGGATGAACTGATGGATGCCTGGGCTGCCGCCTCCGGGGGAGCGCTGAGCGAAGGCGTGAAAGCGCGCATACTCAGCATGGAAGCTCAAAATGACCCGGATTATTTCGTCATGGCGCGTTTTTTGGTGGATGGCATCCCGCTTAACATCTCCGATAGCACCCCTATGGATCAATCCAAATATGATTCAGACCGTGGCTGTTACGCCAAATTGAGGATCACTCAAAGCGGCGAAATCAGCGCGCTGGATGTCAGCGGCTACTGCCGGACGGCCGCCAAGCAGCCAGAGCCACGAAGCGTGCTTGGCATCGATGAAGCGATTGAGGCCCTGAGGCAGCAAAACTTTTCCGGCAGCGGAAAGCCGCCCCTGCCGGATGTCGAAATCAGCGGGGCGGAGTTTTGCCTATCGGTAAACAGAAAGGGAAACACCTACCCCGTCTGGCGTTTTTTCTGCGTGAGCGACCGCAAAGACGAGCTTGAGCAGCAGGGCCGGCCCTATACTGACTACGACCGTTTTATCTCATACAATCACTGCATCAACGCGCTGATCGGGGCACGGTGACCGCCATGAAAGATATATGGATGCAAGTCCTTCGAGGGCTGAAGAGCAAGGGTTTTCCGGCTGCCTGCGCGCTCATGACCTACTCGCTGATCTTTGTGCATACGGATGCCAGGGTGTTTTGGACAGACCCTCTAAGTTATTTTCAAGTCGGCGATTTCAGCTATCACTTTTTCATCACCTTTTTGTACGGCATCCACCAATACGCCATCCCGCTGGCCGCGGCGCTGCCGCTGGGTTTTGTTTTTTGCGATGATGAACAAACCGGTTTTTCCCGCCTGTGCATGGGCAGAATGAGCCGCCCACCTTACCTGCTGCACAGGACGCTGGCCGCAACGATCCTGGCCATGCTGGCAGTGAGCTTGCCCACGCTGATCAACACGATTTTTTTGTATTTCATCACGCAAGGCAGCGTTCCGCTCGAAGGCTGGCTGGAAGCAGCGGCAGCGGGGACCTACGGCTGGCGCGCCAGCAAGGATTACTTTTATGTGATCGTCCTTGAACAGATGCTCAGGCAGGCAATCTCCGCGGCCACCTTTGCCCTGATCGCCATCGGCCTTTCGGCGCTCTGGCGCAGCCGGGCCTTTGTGTTGATCGCAAGCTTTTCTGTTTCCATACTGGCCGATCATCTGCTGGGCCGTTTCCTGGGGCAGGAATACACGCTTTCCTTCCTGCAGGCGCTGCCGCTATCTGCCGCGCAGGATGCCGCAGCTTATCTGCCGCGCCAGGCCGTCGTGCTGGCGGCCGCCGCCGCATTTTGCGGCGCGTGCCTTGTCTGGCGCTATCTGCCGTGGTTGGAGCGATGGCGGCAGCGCATTTCCCCAGGGCCGCTTCCCGGCCATATTTTTCCCGCTGTTCCCCTACTCATCCCGCGCCCGCTGCGGGGCACCTGGTTAGGCCGCCTGGCAGTAGATATCCGCGCCAACCTCAGCGTCGCCACTTTGCTTCCCGCCGCCGTCATTGCCGCGATCTCCCTGGCCATGGGTTTCGTCGTCTACCGCCCGGCATTCACCCTTGGCGAGGCCCTGCTGGATGTGTTCGGCGGAGCCGCCTGGGTGATGCCCCGTGTGGAGTTTGCCGCCGTGGGCAGGTGGCTGCTGATCCTTCTGCCGGCCACAATGGGCAACGCCATCAATGTGCAGCGAGAAATCGGCAGCCGTTGCCTCATCTGCCTGTATAGAGGCAGAGGCTGGTGGCTGTCCAAGTGCCTCGCCGCCGCGGCCTATGCGCTGATCTCAACGCTTGTGATGTTCATCTGCGTGACGCTGGCCGCCCTGCTGGCAGGGGGACGGGAGCTTAGCGTCTATATGGAAAACGAGGATGGATTCATCACAGCCAGCGCCAGCGTGACGCCCCTGCTGCTTGTGCTGTTCGCCGGACATCTGGTCATGCTCTCTCAGCTTCAGGCGCTCATTCATTTTACCTTCAAAAGCTCCAACGCAGGCATGATCGCCGTAATCCTGCCGGTCATTGTCACGATGCTGCTGTATTCGGGCATCTATCGCCCGAACCCCAATCTGTATATCCCCTTCAACTGGGGCATGATACTTAGGAGCGAGCTGTTCAGCCCGCTTACGGAAACCGTTGGCAGCGAGACCTACCCCTTGTGCGCGCTTGCAATGCCCGGCGTTCTTTTCTGGCAGGGCGCGCTGACCGCCTTGCTGTTTTCCCTCAGCGCGGCAGCCGCAGGGCTGATTCGCCACGCGCAGCGAGCGTTTTGACAGCATGAAAGGAAACGGCATGTATATAGAATTGAGCCATATCAATAAAACCTACGGAAGGCATCAGGTGCTGAAGGATGTGAGCGTTTCCTTTGCCAGGGGGCAGATCCACGGCATCATCGGCCGCAACGGCAGCGGTAAAACCCAGCTGTTCAAGACGATCTGCGGCTACGTGAGGCCCGATTCCGGGCTTGTCATGGTCAACGGCCGGCGCATCGGCAAGGACGCGGGCTACCCGGACGATATGGGCCTTCTGATCGAAAACCCCGGCTTCCTTGGAAACTACGACGGCCTGTTCAACCTCCAGATGCTGGCCGCCATGAACACGCGCCTGAAAAAGGCTGATCTGGCCCAGCTAATGCAGCGCGTAGGCTTGGGGGATGCGCTCCGCGTCAAAGTTCATCAATACAGCCTCGGCATGAAGCAGCGCCTCGGACTGGCGCAGGCGCTGATGAACAACCCTTCCCTGCTGATACTGGACGAGCCTTTCAACGGACTGGATAAATCCGGCGTGGCGGATCTGCGCGGCATGCTGCTCAGCCTGAAGGCAGAGGGAAAAACCATCCTGCTGGCCAGCCACAATCCCTATGATATCGAAATACTCTGCGATACCATCCACGAGATGGATGCCGGCGTCCTGTCCAGCCCTCAGCCCGGATGAGGCCGGTTAAATGAAGCCTTGATATCAGTATCTATGAAGACGGTCACCTTTGCCTGGCAGCCGGATGTCTTCAGCGAGATCGGCCTTGAACCGCCGAAGCATTTCGGCGGCCTGATCGCCGCGCTGTGCGCCTGGCGGGACGGGCCCTCGCGGGAATACCCGGAATACAGCTTCGGCCAGACGGACGACCTGAGGAAGGAGCTGCTCCGCCTGGCCTTTGACCTCTACGTTCATCAGCGCCGGGCGCAGGGCGGCGGCTGGCAGTTTGACGACCCGCTGTTCCGGGAGCTCATCGGCAGCGTCACCCGGCTGGACGAAGGGGCGCTGCGCGAGCTTTCCGCCCTGGGGGAGGAAGAAAGAGACCTGTACCCCGGTTTCTCCATCCTTCCCTTGATCGACACCAACTGGCGTTACCTCCCGCGGCAGGAGCACGGGCGTCTCTCCCTGCGCGAGCCCTGGGAGCCGTGTGCCCTGCCGATCGCGGAGGGAGCGCCCGCCGCGCTGAGAGGCGACTTTATCCTGCTGGGCGTGTCCGCCTTCAGCGGCCATCGGGAGGAGGCGAACAGGTTTTTGGAAAGCTGTGTTTCGGCCCTGCCCGAGGATTTTACCGCCGCGCTGAGCCCGGAGCGCAGGCAGGCCCTTGAAAACCCCCGCTATGAAGAGGAGGCGCGGAACCTGCGCTCCGTGATCGAGGCCCTGAAGACCGATATCGCGGCCGCGAAGGAGAAGGGCGCGAATCCCTCGGGGTACGAGCAGGATCTGGCCTACTTTGAATCCCTGATGGAGCGGAGCGAGCAGACCCTTAAATATCTGCTGACGGAAGAAGAAGTAATGCTCGCACACGAAAAAATGGCCCTCGTCTATGTGCCGGACGATCTGCACAGGGCCGAGGAGGACAGCGGCATCCGCGCCGGCTTTGAAAGCTTCATCGACGGCGCGATCCCGCTTGATCTGTTCATCAGCCAGTCGGACAACGCGCTGCGCCTCATCCGGGCGGAGTCAAGATAAGAGTTTTCCGGGCCAGACCGACGGAGACAGCCTCACGCGCGGCAGGACACCATGGTCGTTATTTTCCCCACGTCAGGATGATGAAAGCCCGCGATTGGCCCGATAACGGTCTCTCCCCCGCCCTGTTCCTCCCCTCCCGTTTTTGTTTTATTTTCCCCAGCCCGTGCTATAATCATTTCAGTGATCGGCGCGGTGCTGGTTTTTCGCGTGCGCTGATGAGATATATACCCGGCGAGGGCGCCCCCGTCGCGGCAAATCGCCGCCCAGGGTTCAGGAAAGAAAGAAAGAAAGAAAGACGATATGAAAAAGCTGCTGGGCCTCCTGTGCTGCCGACGCAGACCATCTCCCTGACCGAGGATGGCTCCCTGGCCTACGAGATGATGGGCCTGGGCTTCTACTTTACCAAGACGGAATAATACAAACTCGTATAAACATCGGCCCGGGGCAGGTATGTGCCCCGGGCTTTGGTATTATGCCTCTTCTCTTCTGAAGCAGCGCACAGCTTTGGCGCGGGCCTTTCATCCGCATAAACCGAGAGAGAGGCATAGCAGCGCTGCGCCGCCTGAGCGAAGCCGGACAAGGCGGAAAAAACGCTAATAGTGATGGGTGGAAAACAGGCAATGTAAAGCGTGCCTGCGGAACAAAAAGAACGTCCGGCAGTCTAAGGGCCGCTTTGCAGACCGCAGGCAAGAAAATGTACGGCAGTCTGAAAAACCTTCAGTTTTTCTGCAAACCTTCCGCTCAGACACCCTCCACACCAATGCTGCGCACCCTCATGCAGGCACAGCGCGCTGACAAAAGAAGTGCAGCCTGTTTAGGTACGATACATAGGTAACATCGGTGGGTAGAAAAACAGAGAGACTTTGGTAGAATGAATCTGCAAGAAAAAACTGCCAAAGGAGACTCTCTGTATGAATGATTCTAATCGCGACGCGCACTGGCGTCAACGCATGCTGCTGTATTGTCAGAACCACGGGCTGACAGAGACCTCGATTCGATACCGGCAGAGCCGCAAGACCATCTGGAAATGGCAAAACAGATGGGAAGGGACCTGGCAGAGCCTGGTGGATCAAAGCCGCCGGCCACACAACGGTCCGAATTTGCTTCGCAAATCTCCACCCTCCCCTTGACATCAATGCACTGCTTCATCTCCTACCCAATGTGTTACCTATGTTTGACACTCCTACATCCCAATATCGACGCCCTGCTGGCGGGCGATTGACACACGCCCTTCAAAGCTGGTATGCTTATAGTAGTGGGCTGATTAAAACTCGCAATATATACAGGAGGATGTTACTTATGCCGTTAGTCAACAGCCGGGATATGTTTAAGCGCGCGTACGAGGGCGGCTACGCCATCGGCGCCTTCAACGTCAACAACATGGAGATCATTCAGGGCATCATGGAGGGCGCGACGGCGGAAAACGCCCCCGTCATCCTGCAGGTTTCCGCGGGCGCGCGCAAGTACGCCAACCATACCTACCTGATGAAGCTGATCGAGGCGGCTGTCGAGACCAGCGGTCTGCCCATCGTTGTGCACCTGGACCACGGCCCGGATTTTGAAACCTGCAAGAACTGCATCGACGGCGGCTTCACCAGCGTGATGATCGACGGCAGCCACCTGAGCTTTGAAGAGAATATCGCCCTTACCCGCCGCGTGGTGGAATACGCGCACGACCGGAACATCACCGTCGAGGCCGAGCTGGGCCGCCTGGCCGGCGTGGAAGACGATATCAAGGTCTCCGCCGAGGATTCCAGCTACACCCGTCCGGAGGACGTGGAGGAGTTCGTCACCAGAACGGGCTGCGACAGCCTGGCCATCGCCATCGGCACCAGCCACGGCGCCTTCAAGTTCAAGGGCACACCGAAGCTGCGCTTCGACATCCTGGAGGATGTCAGCCGCAGGCTGCCCGGCTTCCCCATCGTGCTGCACGGCGCCTCCAGCGTCATCCCCGAGTATGTGGAAATGATCAACACCTACGGCGGCAAGATGGACGGCGCTCAGGGCGTGCCCGAGGAGATGCTGCGCAAGGCCGCTTCCATGGCGGTGTGCAAGATCAACATCGATTCCGACCTGCGCCTGGCCTTCACCGGCGTGATCCGCAAGCACTTTGCCGAGCATCCCGATCACTTTGACCCGCGCCAGTATCTCTCCGAGGCCCGCAGCGCGCTGGCCGGCATGGTGCGCCACAAGATCGTGAACGTGCTTGGCTGCAACGGAAAGGCAGAATAAGGAGCAGCGTATGGAGCTTGAAGGCAAAGTCGTCGTCGCCCAGGGCGGCGGCCCGACCGCGGTGATCAACCAGAGCCTGGTCGGCGTGGTGCTGGAAAGCCGCAAATTTCGCCAGATCACCAAGGTGTACGGCGCGGTGGGCGGCGTCAACGGCATCATCAACGACAGGTTCCTGGACCTGACCCAGGAGACCACCAACAATCTGGAGCGCGTGGCGGTCACCCCCTCCTCCGCGCTGGGCAGCACCCGCGATAAGCCCGACGAGAAGTACTGCGAGGAGATCTTCAACATCTTCAGGCTGCACGACGTGCGCTACTTCTTCTACATCGGCGGCAACGATTCCGCCGACACGGTGCGCATCGTCAACCAGAACGCCGAGCGCTTCCACTACGATTTCCGCGCCATCCACATCCCCAAGACCATCGACAACGACCTGGTGCTCAACGACCACACGCCCGGTTACCCCTCGGCGGCCAAGTATGTGGCGCAGGCCTTCATCGGCATGGACCTTGACAACCGGGCCCTGCCCGGCATCCACATCGGCGTGGTGATGGGCCGGCACGCGGGCTTTCTGACCGCGGCCTCCAGCATCGCGCAAAAATACCCGGACGACGGCCCCCACCTGATCTATGTGCCGGAGCGTCCCTTCTCGGTGGAGCTCTTCCTGCACGATGTCAAGCAGGTGTACGACCGCCTGGGCCGCTGCGTGGTGGCCGTCAGCGAGGGCATACAGGATGAGCAGGGCGTGCCGATCCTCTCCAAGCTGATCACCACCGAGCGCGACGCGCACGGCAACATCCAGCTCTCCGGCTCCGCCGCGCTGGGCGAGCGCCTGGCCAACCTGGTCAAGGAAAACCTCGGCATCAGCCGCGTGCGCAGCGACACGCTGGGCTACCTGCAGCGCAGCTTCCTGGGCTGCGTCAGCCAGGTGGACCAGCTGGAGGCGAGGGAAGTGGGCGAGAAGGCCGCGCAGTTTGCCATCTGGCACAACATCGACGGCTCCATCACCATGAACCGCACGGGCTATTACTCTGTGGACTATCAGCTGAGGGAGCTTCAGGAGATCGCGGGCCGCACCAAGCTGATGCCCGATCACTTCATCAACCCCGAAGGCAACAACGTGACCGAGGACTTCAAATACTACCTGCAGCCCCTGCTGGGCAGCGACATGCCCGCCGCCCACCGGCTGCGCGCGCCTGCCGCCCCCAAGATCGACAGGAAATAAGCAGCCCGGCAAGGGTACAGTCTCGGGTAGCGAGCATCGAGGCCCGATCCGGCACATGCGGAGCAGGGCTCCAAACGAAGGGCTTCCGATGGCCCGACGCAGTTTGCGGCGGCGCCTCGGAAGCCCTTATTCTGTTTTGTCAGTTTTCCATGTTTTGCAGACGCTGTTTGGAAAGCAGCGCCCGCGTGATGTCCCTTCTGATCATACCGATGAAAGATGTTCAGGCATCCAAAAAGGCCGCCCGGGCGATGCGTTAACAAGTTGAACTGGTATCAGCAGTGCCCGATCACCTCCGCATAGAAGCGCGCCAGATCAGGCAGCAGGCTGAGCGGCACGCGCTCGTCGCGCCCGTGGATCATGCCGCGCTGCAGCTTGGATAGCGGCATCCCCGAAAAGCGGTAGACGCAGGGGCTGATGCGGCAGTAGTGCCGGCTGTCGCTGGCCGCCACCATCAGATAGGGAGAAACGATCGCCTCCGGGTAGACCGAGAGGATGGAATCCTTCAGCCGCTGCCACGGCTCCCCTGATGAGGGAGAAACGGCGGATGGTTCGCTCCCTCGCCGGACGCTCACCTCCACATCCTTGTCCGCGATCAGCCGCCGCAGGCTTTCCGCCGCCCCCTCGATGCTGTCGCCGGGGATCAGGCGCAGGTTGAGCCCTGCCTTCGCCTGCCGGGGCAGCACATTGTAGCTGTCCGCCGCGGAAAGGCGGGTGAGCGCCGCGGTGGTCCTCACCAGCGCGTTCATCTCGCCGCCCGCCCTGCGGCAGATGAGATCAAGCAGCGGGGAAAAGAGAAAGAGATTGGCAAAGATCAGCCGATAGCTCAGCGTGGAGTGCCTGCCCAGCGTATCAAACAGCGCGGCGGCTGGCGCGGTCAGGCGGAAGGGCAGGGGCTTTTTGGAAACGGCGTCCAGCGCCTTGGCCAGCACGCCCACCGCCTGCCGCGCGGGCGGGGCGCTGGCGTGGCCGCCCCTGCCCTCGGCCGTCAGGTCGATAAAGGCGCTGCCCTTCTCGGCGATGCCCACCACCGCCACGGGCGGCTTCACGCCGGGGAAGGCCCCTTCCACAATGGCGCCGCCCTCATCCAGCACAAAGCCGGGGCGCACGCCGCGCTTTTCGAGCGCGTCCACGATCGCGGCGGTATCCGAGCCCAGGCATTCCTCGTCGCCGCCCAGCGAAATGTAAAGGTCGCCCGCGGGCACAAAGCCCTGCGCGGCCAGATGCTCCGCGGCCTCCAGCAGGCCCAGCACCGTGCATTTGGTGTCCAGCGCGCCGCGGCCCCAGACCTCGCCGTCCAGGATGCGCCCCTCAAAGGGCGGCACGCTCCAATCCTCCCCCTGCGCGGGCACCACGTCATAGTGGGCCATCAGCACGGAGGGCTCAGCCTGCCCCCGGCCCGCAAGGCGCAGCAGCAGGCCGTTTTTTCCGATGATCTCCTCCTCAAAGCGCTCGAACACATGGGGGTAGAGCTCCCTCAGCAGCGCCCGGAAGCCTTCAAACTGCGTCGGGTCGGCGAGGCCCTCCTCAGCGTAGCTGACGGTCTTCTGCCGGATCATGCGGGCCAGCCGCTCACCCAGCTCCCGTTCCCCCGCGAAGGCCGGCCCCGCGGCCGGCGGCAGCGCCTGCTCAGGCGGCCTGAAGCGCAGCGCGCGGATGAAAAGGATCGCCGCCAGCGCCGCCAGCGCGGCCAGCGGGATCAGCAGCGCGGTCATGCCCCCTCCCCCTTTCCGGCGGGTTTTTCATCCAGCAGGCCCTTTTTGTACAGCACGCGCGCCGCCCCGATGGCGATCAGCGCGCCCAGCGGCACCAGAACGCTGACGCTCTTGGCAAGGCCAGGCACGGCCAGGAAGAGCGCCACCATGCAGACCAGGGGGGCCATGGCGATCTTCGGGCTCTTGGCGATGAAGGCCACGCCCAGGGCGCCGAACATGGCGGGCAGGATGTTGTCAAAGGCGGGGCGCAGCACGGGCGATTCCAGCACCGGCTGCAGGTAACCCAGCAGGAACACCCCCAGCGCGATGATCAGCGTGGTGATGAGCGAGCTGGCGGCGATGGCGATGGTGGAGATCACATCCCCCTCCTCCGTGCCGGCGCGCACATGGGCCGCCTGCATGGCGTTGAGCGCGGCGGGCACCTTGAGGCTGGTAAGGCTGCCCGTGACAAAGGCCAGATAGGAGCCGCCCGTGCCCAGCATGGGCACGAAGGTGAGCACCTCGATGATGCCCACCGTCCAGTACATGGGGGCAACGCCCAGCAGCGCCTTGAGCACGGCGCCGAGGGGCGGCCAGGCGTCAAAATAGACGCAGACGGCGGCCGGTACGGCCAGCATCAGGATCAGGGCCATGCTGTCCCAAATGCGGCCCTGAAGGTGCACGCTGCGCTCGTAGGCGGACAGGTTGACAGCGGGTCTCTCTTTCTTTTTCATGCTCTCCTCCTCAGCGCATCAGCGCGGTCAGCGGGATGCTGAGCGCCATCGCGCCCAGCATGCACAGCGGCATGGCGTACTGCTCCAGCCAGCCCCACCTGAACTTTTTGATGGCCAGGCCGCACAGGGCCATCAGCAGGGCGGACACCAGCGCCACCGCGATGGGGATAAAGCCCGGCAGGCCCTTGCGCACATCGGCGAAGAGGAGGCCCACAAAGGCGCTGATCATGCCCAGAAAGAGGCTGTCCGACAGGATGTCGCCCCAGCGCCTGTCGCGGCCGGAGATGGCCAGCATCCCGCTCTGGATGGGCCGCAGCGCCAGGATGACCAGCAGCAGGCCCGAGAGGATGCCCACCGTCATCACCCAGGCGATGGCGGTAAAGGTCTCAGGGTCGGTCACCGTCCGGGTCACAGTGGTCTCCATGGCGCTAGCCGCGATGCTGGCGGCGGGCAGCTCATAGGTGACGGCCCCCAGCACGCTCAGCCGCAGCCAGGGAAAGGGCAGGCCCAGAAACTGGCTGAGCGTGATCACGCCCACGAGGATGCTGACGGCGGGCGCGACGGAGAAAAGGGCGCTGGAGAGGGCGGTCTTGCGCACGGTGGCGGCCGAAATGCCGAGGCGCCTTGCCTGGCGCGCGGCCTTCACCAGGAAGAAGACCGACTGCGCGGCCACGAACAGCACCACCACGGCCGATAGGGCGTAGAGAAAGGGATGGTTGACGGAGAAAGCCATAGGCTGTGCCTCCTTTTTATGATGATGAATCGCTCCGGTTCCAGCGCCAATATACAGTCAGCCTTCGGGGGTGTCAAGGCGGGCCGATTGACACGCGCGCGCCGCGGTTGATATGATGCGCCCATCCGCCCCCGCCGGGCGGCAGGAGAAAGGGAGGTACAAGATGATAAAAAGACTGCTCTGTGCAATGCTGGCAGCAGCCCTGACGCTGAGCCCCGCTCTCTCGCTGGGCGCTTCCGCCCCCACCCCCGTCAAGGAACTGGCCTATGCCTATATCGATACCAGCGCCCCCTATCTGACCATCGGGCAGCCCTTCACCTTTTCGGTGGTGCTGGCCGAGGCGCCCGACCCGTATCTTTTCAAGTACACGCTCTACCACAACGCCGACGTGACGGCCAACGAGGATTTCCTCCCGGTCGATTCCGCGGAGAAGCTGCAGGGGCAGGCGGAGTTCACCGTCACGCCTGGGGAGCGCGGCAAGTATTTCCTCGAGGTGGAGGTGTCGGACGAAAGCTACCGCTATGTCAAGCTGACCTCCCAGCCCCTGTTCGGCTATGAGGCGGCCGAGCGGGAAGACCCGGCCACGCTGCCCGGCAAGGTGAGCCGTCTGACGGACGAGCTGGCGGAGCAGGGCTACACCGACGACTACGACAAGGCCCTGTGGCTCAGCAACTGGCTGACCCACAACGCCGATTACGATGAAAGCATGCAGGAGCACCACCCCGAGGGCGTGCTGCTGCGCGGCACAGGCGTGTGCGAAAGCTACGCGCTGGCCTACCAGATGCTGCTGCAGGAGGCCGGCATCGAAAGCCTGTATGTGACCGGCTACAGCCGGGGCGAGCCGCACGCCTGGAACCTTGTGCGGCTGAACGGCGAATGGACCTATGTGGACACCACCTGGAACGATCCCAAGGGCGGCGGGGCCGAGAACTGCGATTATTTCGGGCTGACCGACGAACTGCTGGGGCGTGACCATGACTGGAGCTATTCCAACTTCATCCCCCCGGCCGCGGTGGGCGCCGGGTCCAACTACAACGTCAGGAACGGCTACCTGCCCTTTGACAGCGCGCAGTCGCTGCAGGCTCTTCTTGACGGCGCCGCCGGGGCGCGCGAAAGCTCTCTGGCCCTCACCTATCAGGGCGGCGACAAATACTTCTCCACCGAAGATGAGGTGAAGAAGTGGTTTCGAGATCACGGGTACCGCTACTTTTTAGAGAGCTGGAGCATGACGGGCAGCGCCTTCTCCTCGCAGCTTGAGCTGAGCTACCGGCCCAGCGAGGGCTACCTCGGCTTTGAGGACGAAGCAGGCTTCAGCGCCCTGATGGAAGAGCAGCTGAAAGGCAGGCCCGAAAGCCTGAAGGTCTATTACGCGGGCCCCGATCCCTATTTCATGATCCGCAGCCTGCTGGATAACTGGCTCTACGACAACGGCGCCGCCTTCGGCCTCAAAAGCTATCAGTACAGCTATACCGACAAAACGGCGGAGATCACGCTCAGCTACTGATGCCGCAAGTCAGGAGATCCGGCAGCATCAGATAAAAGAAAGGTATTTTTCCGTTCTGTCAAGAAATTCATCCAGGCTGAAGTAGCCGGATTCCTGCAGGGCCTTTTTCCCCAGGATATAAAGGCATACCGTAGGGGCGGACAGTATGCCCCTTTGCGCGGCGATCATCGGATGGTCTTCCACGGAAATATACCGCATCAGAACCTCCGGGTGCTCCCGGCCCCAGCGATCCAGTTTCAGCCTGATGGCCGCGCAGGGAGCGCAGGCGGCCGTTCCGAACTGCAGGATGACGGCCTTGTTGGTTGCAACCATTTGATCGGGGTTTTCGTCTGTTTCCAGGTTTCTCATTGTTCCGTCTCTTTTTGCCGCGCTCTGTCAGGTGCTTTTCCCTGATTCGGCCCGTGCCGTCCGGCGTTGCCGTCTTCGCGCGGCTTGGCGGGGCCTTCGGGCCCCCCGGCTCGGGGCCGGCGGTCAGGTGGAAGGGCGTCGGTTCTAACGGTCCCACTCATAGGCGAGCTTGGGCCCGCCGTCAAACAGTATGCGGCCGCAGTACGAAAACCCCTCTCTGTCGAGAATGTGCCGCATCACCCTGTTTTCCTCCTGCGTATCAACCCGGATGGCCTCGATGCCCCTTTCCAGGCAAAAGGCCTTGATCAGGGAAAAGGCCTCGCCGGACAGGCCGCGCCCCCGCGCGGCCGCGCCAAAGGCCAGCCGATGCACAACGGCATAGGGGCGCTCCGTCTTCCAGGCGCCCTCGATCTGGCGATAGGCCGGTTCATCGCCTATGATCAGGCAGCAATAGCCCAGCAGCTTCTCATCCTCCGCAAACACATAGCCGATCCCGCTCTCGATGTCCTGCGCGATAGTGTTCAGGCTGGGATAGCCGGGATGCCACTGCACAAAGCCCATGGAACGCTGAAAGGCCTTCGCCTCCTCGATCATCTGAAAACAGGCCTGCTCCTCGCCGGCTGCGGCGGTGCGCATGATCATTTTCTCTTTACCTCCAGATTGCCCCGTCAGGCTTCCGCCACCGCCCGGAGCGCCGCTTCCACGCCGCGGGCCAGTTCCTCCGGGCCGGGGGTATCGGGCGACAGGGCGGGCAGGTGCATAAAGCCCGCGCGGATCTGCGGGCTTTCTCTTTGACAATAGCTGAGCAGGCTGTACATCAGGTGGTTGCACACATAGCTGCCCGCGCTCAGGCTGAGGGCGGCGGGCAGGCCCGCGTCTGAGATGGCCTGCGCCATGCGCTTGACGGGCAGGGTGCTGAAGATGGCGGCCGGTCCGCCCTCCTCTACCGGCAGATCGACCGGCTGCGCGCCCGCGTTATCGGGGATGCGCGCGTCCCTGAGGTTGACGGCTACGCGCTCGGGCGTGAGCGCCGCTCTCCCGCCCGCTTCGCCAAGGCACAGCACGGCATCAGGCTTTTCCCGTCGGACGGCTTCCCGCAGCAGCCGGGCCGAGCCTTCAAAGGTGACGGGCAGGATCATCCTGATGAGCTCCGCCTCCACGCTTTGCGCGTCCACCAGCGCAAGCGCCTCCTGCGAGGCGTTGACGGAGCTTGAGCCGAATGGCTCAAAGGCGGTGACGAGTATCTTCACGGCGTCTTCCCTCCCTGCAAGGCCCGGTCGATATCCACGGCCGCGGCCTTGCCCGCGCCCATAGCCAGGATGACCGTAGCCGCGCCGGTGACGGCGTCGCCGCCGGCCCAGACGCGGCCCTTGCGGGTCAGCCCGTTTTCATCGGCGATGATGCGGCCGCGGCTGTCTGTCTCCAGCCCCTGGGTGCGCCGGGGCAGCAGGGGGTTCGGGTCCGTGCCGATGGCCATGATCACGGTATCGACGGGCATCTCAAACTCGCTGCCCTCGATGCGGCTGAAGCCGCGCCGGCCGGATTCATCCGGCTCGCCCAGCTGCATCCTGACGCAGCGAAGGCCGCGCACCCAGCCCTTGTCGCCCAGGATCTCAAGCGGCGCGCACAGCGTATGGAAGCGGATGCCTTCCTCCTCGGCGTGACGCACCTCTTCCAGCCTCGCGGGCAGCTCTTCCATGCCGCGGCGGTAGACGATGGCCACCTCCTGCGCGCCAAGGCGCAGGGCGGAGCGCGCCGCGTCCATGGCCACGTTGCCGCCGCCCACCACGGCCACCCGGTGGCCGCGCAGCACCGGCGTGGCGGAATCCTCCCGCCATGCGCCCATCAGGTTGACGCGCGTGAGGTATTCGTTGGCCGAGAGCACGCCGTTCAGCCCCTCGCCGGGGATGCCCATAAAGCGCGGCAGCCCCGCGCCCGAGCCGATGTACACAGCCTCATAGCCGTCCTCAAACAGCTCGTCCACCGTGATGGTGCGGCCGATCACGATGTTGCAGGCGATCTCCACGCCCAGCTTTTCCAGCGCCTCCACCTCGCGGCGCACCACCGCCTTGGGCAGGCGGAACTCGGGGATGCCGTAGGTGAGCACGCCGCCGGGGGCGTGCAGTGCCTCGAACACAGTCACCTGATAGCCCATCCTGGCCAGCTCGCCCGCCGCGCTGATGCCCGAGGGGCCCGCGCCCACCACGGCCACGCGGTGGCCGTTCCAGCCGATCTCCGCCGCCGCGGGATAGTTCTTCCGCTGCCAGGTATCGGCGGCATAGCGCTCCAGATGGCCGATGGCGACCGGCTCGCCCTTGATGCCGCGCACACAGCGCTGCTCGCACTGCTTTTCCTGCGGGCACACGCGGCCGCAGACGGCCGGCAGCGCCGTGTAGCGGCTGAGCGTTTCAAAGGCCCCGTCGTCGTCGCCCTCGGCGATGCGGGCGATAAAGCCCGGTATGTCGATGCCCACGGGGCAGCCATCCACACAGGGCCTGTTTTTGCACTTCAGGCAGCGCGCTGCCTCCCGGCGCGCCTCCTGCGGGCCGTAGCCCAGGCTGACCTCCTGAAAATCCCCCCTGCGCAGGGCGGGATCGCGCAGAGGCATGGGAACGCGGCCGCTGTCCTTCATCGGGCCTTCTCCTTTTCATACAGGCGGCAGGCCTCCTCGCGCGCGTGGGCCTCAAAATCGCGGTACATGCCGCTGCGCGCGATGGCCTCGTCAAAATCGACCTGATGGCCGTCAAACTCCGGCCCGTCCACGCAGGCGAACTTCATCTGCCCGTTCACGCTCAGGCGGCAGCCGCCGCACATACCGGTGCCGTCCACCATAATGGCGTTCATGGAAACGGTGGTTTTCACGTTATATTTCCGTGTCAGAGCGCACACGGCCTTCATCATCGGCAAAGGGCCGATGGCCAGCACCTCGTCATAGCGCTCTCCGGCCGAAAGGCGCTCTTCCAGCGCCTTTGTCACAAAGCCCTTTTCGCCCGCGCTGCCGTCGTCCGTCAGCAGGGTAAAGCGGTCGCAGACGGTGCGGAACTCATCCTCAAGCAGCGCCGCCTCCGCGTTTCTGAAGCCCACGATGCCGTCCACATACGCGCCCTCGCGCTTCAGCTGTTTAGCGGAGGGGTAGGCGATGGCACAGCCGAGGCCGCCGCCCACCACGCACACGCGGGCAAGGCCGGAGAGGCGGCTGGGCTCGCCCAGCGGGCCCACGAAATCGCGGATGCTGTCGCCCTCTGTCAGTTGGTCCAGCTCCATGGTGCCGGCGCCGAGCACCTGGTAGATGATGCTCACCACGCCCGCCTGCGCGTCGCTGTCCATGACGGTGAAGGGGATGCGCTTGGAGTTTTCGCCCGCCCGCAGGATGATGAACTGCCCCACCTGCGCCTTTCTGGCGACCAGCGGGGCCTCCACGTCAATGCGGACGGAGATCGGGTTCAGCCGTGTTTTACGAAGGATCTTATACATAGTGCCTCACTCCCCTCTGATACGCCTCTGCGCGGACAGGGGCGGCTGCAGAGCGCCCTTCCCCTCCACATAAGGGGCCAGCTCAAAATCGGTCATGGTGCCGACCAGCGCGATGATGCCCTCCGCGTCCGCGCCGGTGGCCAGCACGGGCTGGAAGTTGTTGTATTCCGCCGTGCCGGAGGTGAAGGCGGGCAGCAGGTTCAGCTGCTGCTCCAGGTATCTGCCCTGCGCGTCAAAGCGCAGCGCGGCCTGCAGGATCATGGTGCGGCGCTCGCGGATCTCCGTGTTGCCGCCGAAGGCGAAGTTGCCCAGAGAATAGACGATGTTCGCCCCCTTGTAGATCTCGAGGCCATGCAGCACGTGCGGGTGGTGGCCCACCACCAGATCCGCCCCGTTGTCCACTAAAAAGTGCGCGAAGCGCGTGATGCCCCTGTTCTGCCGGGGGCCGTACTCCTCGCCGCCGTGCATCACGCCTACGATGAAGGCGCAGCCCTCCTTTTTCAGCTGTTCCAGCCCCGCCAGCAACCGCTCCTGATGGTTGCTGAAGTAGGTGATGTAGGCGCCGGTGAAGCCTATCTTGACGCCGTTTTTTTCAAAGACGGCGGTCTTGATCCCTTCGTCCGTGGTGGCGAACCACGAAAGCCCCGCGCCCTCCAGCGCGTTCACCGTGCTGCGATAGCCCTGATAGCCGTAGTCAAAGGTGTGGTTGTTGCCCAGGAAGCTCAGCTCAATGCTGGACTGCGCGATGATGTTCACAAAGTCGGTCGGCCCGCGGAAGTTGTAGGTCTTCTCAACCTTGGGCTTCATGTGATCGTACAACACGCCCTCCAGGTTGATCACCGTGACATCATCCCCGGAAAAGATCTCCTGCACCTTGGCATAGGGATAGGCATAGCCTTCCTGCCGGATATAGGCCTGCATGGCGTAGGGTTTGTCCTTCAGCCTGTCCTCGCTGCCCAGCGTGCTGTCGCCCGTAAAAGTGAGAAGGATCTCGGTGGCGGGTTCGGAGGCCTCTGCTGCGGCAGGCAGCGCCGCGGCGATCAGGCACAGGCAGAGAGCCGCCGCCAGTGCTGCCCTGCGATTTTGAAAGAATAAGCTCATCTGCTTCCTCGTCTTCTGCTGATGTGAGTATCCTATCAACTCCATGGGGGATTGTCAATCAAAGGAGAAGGAGGATTCCGCCTGAGTATCCAATACTTTTACAGTGACGATTGCTCCGCCTGCCGGCGCGTTGCTGAGAAGAAATTCATATCGATTATTAAAATAAAGATCAAGTCTTTTTCTAACATTTCCAAGCCCATACCCCTTATTCCAATCAATGTTTTCTGAAATTCCAGGACCATTGTCAGTGATTGTTAATATGAGCTGTCCGTTTGACATTGCAGAGACGATGCGTATCATACCGCCTGCTTTTTCTCGCCTGATAAAAATGCCATGCTGAAGTGCGTTTTCAAGAAGAGGCTGCAAAGTAAGTTTAGGTATGAAACACTTAAGTGTTTTGGGGTCCAAGTCCCAGAACACCTGATACTCGTTATTATGCCTGTGCTCATACAAGGTCAGATATTTACGGGCAATTTTGACATCTTCTTCGAGCGTAACCACGCTTCTTCCTCTGCTGAGGCTAAGTCGGAAATAATCTGCCAAAGCTGTAAGAGCGGATGAAACATCTGAGGCATTTTCTCGAATGGCCATCCAGTTGATGGAATCGAGTGTGTTGTATAGAAAATGTGGGTTGATTTGTGCCTGCAAAGCTTGCAGCGTGACTTCTCTTTCGCGCAGTTGGGCGCTCATTTTTTCTTCGGTGAGTTGTTTGTTGGTTTCGAGCAGAGAATTTATACTCTTGTCAAGATTAAATAAAACGCTGTGCGCCCGAAAGCGTTGTTCTTTGGGGTAATCTGTGCTTCTCAGGTTTTCGTGTAAGGTCCGGATATAGGAGTTGATATTGCTGGAGTAGGCAACCATCGCCAGAATAATCAGCAAAGCGGCCATGAGGAGAGTCAAACCCCAAAAAACCAGAGTAACCAATGCTCTGATATTCTGTTGACTGATCAGGAGGCTTTCTCGCGGCATGTACAGGATAAGAGACCAGTCAGCTACCTGCAGCGGCTGGACGACATAGGCTAATTCATCGTCAGCAATGCGAAGCGTTCCCCAGTGTTCCTGCTCGCTGGCAGATAATATTTCCGAAAGGACGCTCTCTTCTCCGCTGCCGATCATGATTTTTCCTTCGGTGTTCGCAACGACGACTGTGGCATGTTCATCTGGAGTTTCTAAACCGCTAAATACATCTGCAAATGACATCGGAGAAATATCAAACAACAGCAAGGCGCGGTTTTGTCTTTCGAGCCAATAACTTGGTTGATATAATAAGCAGAGGGTGATGCATTTGTCTTGAAAATATCGGGTGCTGACAGGGTGAACACCCATCCAGTGGTGGGATGTGTTGAGCCGTTCCATTTCCTGGTATTCTACTGTGTTTAGTGCCTCGGCTAGACTGAAGAAATTAACGCCCTCACGTGTCAGCATTTTTTGGTCGTTTAGAAAGATGCGTATCTGCGAGATGTATTTGTTGCTTGTTGCTGAAGCAACGGCTTCACGCATGGGGCGTATTTCCTTCAATTGCTGCTCTAATGTTTCGCCTTCTGATGAACGATGAACAGAACTTTGGAAGCGTGTGTCATATAAAAGCGTTTGCATGGTTTCTTCAACCGAATCCATGCGAGTGTTCAGATTAATGGCCGTCTGCAAGGCAGCTTTATTTAATGAATGCAGAACTTCTCTCTCGTTAATCCTTGAAAGCTGATCATACAACAGAAAAAACCCCGGAATGCATGTAATTACCAGTAGACTGGCAATCAAGAAGATCAAGTTGCGGGAAAGTGGTTTTATCATGGAAGTGTCTTTCTTCTATATTCAAGAGGAGTTAGACCGGTAAACTGTTTGAATACTCTGGAGAAATATTGCACATCGGCATAGCCGGATTGCCGGGCGATCGAAGAAACAGAGTCCAGCGTAGTGCGCAGCAGATTCATAGCAGACTTTAAACGAATTTGAAGAATCGAATCACTAAGTGTCATACCTGTTTCCCTTTTGAATACTGTGCTGAGATGAGCGGGAGAATAGTGCACCTGCTCAGCGATCATATTGACGCTAAGATGGTCCATATATTGAGTTTGTATGATTTGGACAGCACGATCAACAGCCGGACTGTAGCTCTTTTCCAGTCGGGATTCAATTACCTTACAAGCTTCCTGAATCATTGAAACAAAAGAATTCTTAATGATAGTGATGGATTGGTAGCTCACTGCCTGCCGACAGAATGCTGCTGAATCCAGAACGCTGATTCCTTTTCTCTGTAGGGTCAGATCCATTTGCAACATGGCACTCATTAGCAGTTTTCTGACCAACTGCGCGTTGTGCTTGGATTCCTGCAAAGTGGATTCTACGAAATGAATCAACATGTCCGCGTTTCCGGACAAGAGATAGCCTTCCAGCAATTCATTGTCCATCAAGTTGACGGTGAATTGCTTTGAGCCTGTTTCCTCTTCATAGAATAAGATTCTGTTTTCTGTTTCCAGCGTCTGTCCGGCTATGGTCTGAATCGCTTCTTCGACAGCGATATGCGCGTCCAGCCAGTCCTCGTGTTTGAGGCTGACAGCGATGTTGACAGGCGTATGCAAAGCAACCTCAGCCTGATGGCTGATGCGGTGCAATGCATCATCTAGATGCTGATCTTCTACGGCAAGCAAAGTGATTACACCAGAATCTTCCGCGCAGGTCAGCACATGATTCAAATTAGTATGGATGAGCTGTTCCAGTACAATTTGACAGTTTTCTGCCTGGCCGTTTTCCGGCAAGGAAGCCCATTGGGGTTGAAATGCAATGGCAAGCAAGTCACCGTTATCCGGGAAAGAAAGACCGAGCAGGCTAAGCTTGGAACGAATGGCTTGTTTGTCGTCCAATAGACCGTGAAACCAGCTGTGCAAAAATCGCTCTTTGAGGATTGGCTTGCTGTTTTCCAATAATTGAAGGACTTCAGCCTGTTTGTTCAGCTTATCAACTAAACGGATCATTGTGCTTTGAAGTTCTTCTGTACGAATTGGTTTATAAATGTAGTCACTGGCGCCGACATACAGTGCGTTTCGAAGGTAATCTGCATCAGAATATCCACTGATAAATACAATCCCGAGGTTGGGAAGCAGCTCACGTGATCTGCGTGCAAGTTCAAGGCCGTCCATCCGGTGCATGCGAACATCTGTCAACAGTATGTCTGGATGATGAGTCTCAACCATTTGGAGCGCATTATCTCCATCAGAAGCATCACCGACAAGCGAGATGTGCATAGACTGCCAGTCGATCAATTCACAGAGTCCTCTGCGGGTTTGGTATTCATCGTCAACGATGAGAAGTTTGTACATGCCTGGCCGCCTTTCTGTTTGACTGTGATCTTATTATAGTTAAAATCTTTGAAACGTGAAGTGCTGATCTAGAGAATCAAATAATTGTGCAAAAAAACTAAAAATCCACCAATGACGACATTTTTCTCGGATGCTAAAATATTTTTGAATATAAGGAGAACTAAGATGCAAGGCTTTTTGAAATCCCATTCTGTACCCGGAAAGATGAGGTTCGGCCAGTATTTTCGGAGGTATTGGTCGTTATATTTGCTGTCTATTCCTGGATTGATTTATGTTGTAGGATATAAAATTCTTCCTTTGATTGGCTTACAGTTAGCCTTTAAGAATTTTGACATGTTTGCAGGACAGGGAATACTTGATTCTCTGTTTAAGAGCGAATGGGTTGGCTTGAAGCATTTTGAGAGCATTTTTCGCTCCAGGAATTTTACTCATTTATTAGCAAACACCTTGACGATCAGCTTGATGAAATTAGCGATCAATTTTCCGCTGGCTATTGTACTTGCGTTGATGCTCAACGAAGTAAAGAATCGGATTTTTGCGCGTGTGACTCAAACTGTGGTATACATGCCGCATTTTCTAAGCTGGGTGATTATTCATGGTATCTTTGTTACGCTGCTTTCTTCCAACGGGGTTGTCAATCATACGCTGCGAGCTGTAAGCGGAAAAACAATTGATTTTTACACGAATCCACAGATATTTCGCTGGCTTTTGGTACTGACCGAGTCGTGGAAGGAAACAGGATGGAGCGCGATCGTGTATCTGGCAGGCCTGACTGCAATTGATGAAGAGCTGTATGATGCGGCTTATGTGGATGGAGCAGGATATCTGAAGCGACTTTGGCATGTCACTTTGCCGGGAATTATCCCCATTATTTCTCTCATGTTGTTGCTGAGGATGGGAGGAATCCTGGGGGCCGGCCATGAGCAGATTCTTGTTATGTATAATTCTACAGTGTATGCCACAGCAGATGTGCTCTCCACTTATATCTACCGAATCGGTATTGGTAAACTGGATTTTTCTGTTGCAACGGCGCTGGGATTGTTTGAATCTACAGTTGGCTTCATTCTCATGGTCAGTTGCAACGGCATTAGCCGAAAAGTATTGGGAAGGAGCCTGTGGTAAAATGAAAGCAGCTGCTCAGAAGCAGACCGCAGAGCGAGTAGGCAGAACAATCAATGGCCTGCTGCTTTTTATACTGGCTTTGATTTGTGTATTACCGTTCATGCATATGATAGCAAAATCATTTTCCGGGGCATCCGCAGTATCTGCGGGCAGGATTACCTTCTGGCCTCTGGATGCGACGCTTAATACTTATCGTTATGTCTTGCAGGATGGCCTCTTTTTCTCCTCCTTTAAGAACAGCGTTACGATCACTTTAGCTGGTACATTTGTGGCTTTAGCTATCACCACGATGGCTGCCTATCCTTTATCAAAGCAGTATTTTAGAGGTCGAAAAGTGATATTGATGCTGTACGTTTTTACTATGCTGTTCTACGGAGGAATGGTATCAATCTATATATTTATGCGCAGCCTGAATTTGTTGAATACCTTGCTTTCCCAGATTATTCCGTTGGCGCTGTCGCAGTACAACCTCTTTATCATGAAAACCTTTTTTGAAGGAATTCCGGAACCTATTGAGGAATCGGCACATATTGACGGTGCTGGACCGATCCGAACCTTAGTCAGCATTGTGCTACCTCTCTCGCTCCCTTCTCTGGCGACGATCGCTTTGTTCTATGCCGTCGCATATTGGAATTCTTACTATCATGCGATGCTGTTTGTAACCCGCGCGGATGTTAAGCCTCTGCAAATGTATCTTTATGAACTGATTACGACGGCACAGAACTTGTATGAGGTTGATCCGGTCATCGCGTCCGGGCTTTCCGGAGGAGGGATGCAGGCGGCAGCTATTGTAGTCAGCACAATGCCTATCCTGATGGTATATCCGTTTGTACAGAAATATTTCGTTAAGGGATTAACAATCGGTTCTGTAAAAGGCTGATTTTCCCCTGGCGAAAAATAATGAAGGAGGTTTCCCCATGAAAAAAATCCTTGCTCTGTTACTGACCCTGACTTTGCTGGCAGCTGCCGATCCCTTAGTGGACGCTGTTGCTGAGAACGAGAAACCTGTACTGCGTGTATTGGGCACCTACAACAGCCATGATCCTAACAACGATCCGACCGCTCAAGCCATTGAGGAGAAGACGGGCTATCACGTTAAATACTTCATGCTGCCCGCCGAAAATGCGCTAGAAAATCTGCTTATGCAGATTGCTTCTGGAGAACAGTATGATATTCTGAGAATCAGCGAGACAATGTATCAGGAACTGCTGAGCCGTAACGCCCTGATGCCTCTGGATGAGCTTCTTGCGGAAGAGGGGAGCAATCTGACTTCAAAGATATTTGATTCGGCGTACAGCCTTACTCGCCTGAACGGAAAAACCTATGGGATTCCCATGATGGCGGAGCGGGCGAGCATTACTGACGGGATTGTCATGCGCAAGGAAATTCTGGATGAGCTGAAGCTTGGTGTTCCGACTACGCCGGCCGAGCTGAAAAGCGTATTGATGGCGGTGAAAGCTGCGTATCCGGATATGATTCCGCTGCTGACCAACGACGAGGAAATGATTGAGACGATTGCCTCAGGTTTTGGTTTCTACTTCGACTGGAACGAAGTGGACGGAAAACTGATACATTACGTTGAGATGCCGGAATATCAAGAGTATTTGGCTTACATTGTTGATCTGTATAATAATGGATTGCTGGATGCAGATATTGCTATCAACACCGGTACCACCCGTACGGAGAAGTTTTCCTCTGACAATGCGTTTGCATATACCTGTGGCGGATGGACTGATGCTGCTACAATTGCGTATATCAACGCTTTCCCGGACAGAGAACTGATTTATCTGGATCCCTTGTATGATGTCAACGGAAAAGCGGGAATCAAGCGTCAGCAGGCGCTGAATAATGTCTCCTGCATTCCTGTAACTGCAGCTAACCCCAGGGATGCTGTCAGGTTTATGAATCGGAAACTGGATGACGATGTGTTCACTTATATCACCATCGGTGAAAAGGATGTGCACTTCACGGTGGATGAAAAGGGAAATTACGCCCCAATTATGCCGATTTTCAACGAAGTACGCAACAATGCCTGGTGGTATCTTAACAGCTTTGACATGACCAAGTATGGTGACATGTGGATGGCGCGCACACGCCGAACAAAAGCGACGGGCTTGATCTATGATGGTTTGAATCAGCATGCGAATCAGTTTGCAGTGGACAATCCGACGGATTTGTGCCCTACCTTAGAAGTGGTAGCGCAGAATAAGGCCTCTCTTGCTACTATGATACATGATTATGTACTTCAGATTATCGTTGGAGTGAAAAATATCGAGGATCATGAAGCGTTTGTGCAGGAGTGGCTGGAAGCAGGCGGGCAAGCCAGCAAGGATGCAATCAATGAGTGGTATCTGAACAGATAGTTCTGCCGATCTGCCGGCCGGAGCCGGGCATTGCCCGGCTCCCTTTCACCAAGGAGGATGGACATGAGGTATCAAAAGGAAGTCATGCTGCATTCCAGATGGGATGTGATTGTTTGCGGAGCGGGACCTTCCGGCATCGCGGCGGCAGTAAGCGCTGCCCGTTTGGGTGTGCAAGTTATGCTGTTGGAGCGTTATGGTACCGTTGGCGGATGCTTGACGCTTGGCAACGTGACAACTGTGATGGGCAGCGTTGCGCGGGGAAGTATCCGCGATGAAATTGCCCGGCTGCTGGTCAGTCCAGATTCTTCAACTGGGATAGATGGTGAAGAAGCTAAAGGCCGGCTGGCAGAATTTCTTTCCAGAGAAGGTGTCAATTTTCGCCTACAAGCCCCTGTTGTGGATGTTTGGATGGAAAAGGAAACCATTCGAGGGGTCTATGTGCTGACTCCAAATGGCATTGTGCTGATGGAGGCTAAACGGGTGATAGATGCTACTGGAGATGGATATGTGGCGGCTATGGCAGGCTGCGAGGTTATGGTAGGGAGGGATGAAGACGGTCTGGTGCAACCATCTTCTCTAATGTATACGATCGATGGTGTAAAAAGCACGCTTACCTGTTGCCATGAGGAGCATTATACTTATTTTTCGGATGGACGGGAATATCTTGACCTGTGCAAAAAAGCAGCCGCAGAGGGGCGCCTGCCTTCTAACGTGACCATTGTCAGACTGTATAAAACAGGACGTCAGGGTGAGCGATTGGTCAACGCTACGCAAATGAATGGAGTCAATGCTTTGACGGATGGAGATATTGAAAAATCTGAAATTGAGCTTCGAAAACAAATCAACAGGATCAATCGCTTTCTGCAGGAAGAGATTCCAGGATTTGAGAATATCCGTGTGAGAACGAGCGCTTCCACACTCGGCGTTCGTGAAAGTCGTCGCATAAGAGGACGATATCTTCTGGAAGCGGAAGATCTGATCAAAGGACGAAGATTTGAGGACGTAGTTGTTCATCACGCAAACTTCAGCATTGATATCCATAACCCAACAGGAGGAGGGCAGTCTGAAACGCTAGGTTGCCCTCACAAGGCGCAGCCCTATGATATCCCAATGCGAGCCTTGCAGCCTTTGAATGCGGAAAACTTGATCCTGTCGGGACGCTGCATCAGCGGTTCCCACCGTGCACACGCTTCCTATCGTGTTATGAATATTGTGATGGCCATAGGTCAAGCAGCTGGTACAATGGCGGCGGTGTCTGTGCAGGATGACTGCGATATTTCGGAATTGAAATACCATCACGTAAAGAACGCCTTGATTGCGCAGGGGTGCCGGTTGTTCGATTATTGAAAATGAACCCGGATTGAAACGCCAAGCG
>DBQV01000004.1 GCA_002305755.1 Christensenella sp. UBA1385
CGATGTGTTTCCTTTCTTCACAAAATCGATGTGCACCGTGCTGCGGCGGATGAGGCCGTCGCACAGCGAGAGAAGTCCGGGCAGGACAAAGAATACAATGGCCATGGAGCACAGCGTGCCCCTGCCGAGGAAGAGCCCCAGCTGGCTCAGTATGCCGTGGCTTGAGATATAACCCAGCAGGAACCCAACAACGGTCAGCGTGAGGCCGGAGGTCAGGATCGAGACGGTGACCGCGGAGATCGTGTTGATGACGGCCTCCTTCCTGCCAAAATGCCTGCGGTATTCCAGATAGCGGTCGGTGAACAGAATGGCGTAGTCCACCGTCGCGCCAAGCTGGATGGAGCTGATGATCAGGTAGGAAATGTAAAAGATGGTCTGCCCGCCGAAATAGGGGATGGAGAGATTGACCCAAATAGCCGTCTCGATGGCGAGCACCAGCAGCGCGGGCAGGGAAGCCGACTTGAACGAGAAGAGCAGCACCACGAACACGGCGGCAATCGCGACCAGATTGACCTTGTTCATGTCGGCGGTGGTGGTGGTCATCAGGTCCAGCGTGCTGACGCCTTCCCCGGCCAGATACCAGGCGCCCGGATAGTAGCTGTCCGCGATGGCCCTGATACGGCGGACCAGTTCAAAGGTTCGCTCTCCCTCGTAGTCTGCCGCCACGGAAATGACCAGGCGGCTGTAATTTTCGGACAAGAGCAGGGCGCGCTTATCGCTTTCCACATATTCCGAGGGGATGACCTCGCCGGCCTGATCCACATAGGAGAGGATGCCGGTCACTTCGTCCAGCGACTTCAGCGAGTCCGAAAGCTCTTTTTCGCGGGCGAAATTACCTCTTGGCACCAGCAGCACATAGGTGTCGCTCTTGCCAAAGATCTCTTCTATCGCGTTCATATCCCTGCCGAGCTGAGTCTCCGCGCCGAAGATGTGTGATGCGCCATAATAATAGCTGTTCGCGCCTGAGGCGATGTAAGCGGGCGCCATGACCAGCAAAAACACGATGATGGCAGGCGCCATCATGGGCACGACTGCCCGGCCCACCCCTCGGAAGGAGGGCATCAGCGAACGATGGTGCGTTTTCTCCATCAGTCCGCTCACCGAAAGGATCAGGACGGGTGAAAACACAAACACGGTGACCAAACTGTTGACCACTCCCTTGGCCAGCACGAGCCCCAGGTCGGGCCCGATTTGGAACTGCATCAGGCACAGGGCAAGGAAGCCTATCACGGTAGTCAGACCGCTGGACAGTATGGAGCCCGTCGATTTCACCAGCGCCTGCACCATGGCTTCCTGTTTGTCGGGGATCTCCTTTCGGCATTCCTCATAGCGATGGATCAGGAAGACAGAATAGTCAAGGGACACCGCCAATTGCAGGATGGCGCCCGCCGCGTTGCTGACAAAGGAAATCTCGCCAAACAGCAGATTGCTGCCGCTGTTGATCACGATGGCGACGCCAAGGCTGCCCAGCACCACGAAAGGCTCTATCCACGAAGTGGTCGTCAGCAGCAGGATGAAGAGCACGAAAAAAACGGAGAATATGGCAATCTGAGATATCTGTTTCACGGTGCTGGCGGTAGCGACAGCGGTGGAGACTGCCGCACCGGACATGGCGTTTTCCTCTCCGATCAGCTGCCGAATAGCATCCGTGGCGCTGACGTACTTGCCCTTTTCAATGACCAGCGAGAAGAGGGCGCTGCCTCGCTGGTAATAGGTGCTGACGGTTTCCGCGTCCAGCGTTTCCAGCGGCACGGTGACAGGGACAAGGTCATCCAGCCAGGTCACCTCGAGTACCCCGTCGATCTGAGAGAGGCGGGCCTTGAAACTGAGAGCATCCGGCACGCTGACATTCCTCACCAGCACCCGCGCGTTGGGAATGCCTCCCTGAAACTCGCGGTTCATGACTTCCAGAGCGATCGTGGAGGGGCTTTCCGGAGGCAGGTAGTCGTTCAGGTTATAGTTGACCGTGACAAACTGACGGGCAAAGGCCCCTGCCAGAGCGGCGACCAAAAACAGCGTCATGATCAGGCGGGGATGCCGTACCACGCCCCTGTAGAATTTCTCCATCGTTATCCATCCCTTCTCTTGCCGCTGATCGGATAGGTCCGGTGTTCGCAGACGAGCAGCATATCCACCTTTGGGGGCGAAATGCGGCCTTCAGCCCGAAAGGGCAGGCGGTGGATCAGGGTTTGCAGCGTGCCTGTCAGATGGCAGACGCCGTCCGGCGAAATGCTCCCCAGAATAGGATGGCTGATGCCTAACAGCATCAGCGAGCCTGAGGTGCTGCCCTCGAGGGCGGTCAGCCTCAGCACTCCCCGGCGTTCGCCGAGCGGAGTGTTCATGGTAACATCGTAAAGGTAGTCAGGCATGAGGTTCCTTCCTTTCATGGTCTTGCGACCGAAACAGCATAGCAAAACAAACGAAACGGAAAATGGACAAATCGCTTCGGCTGTGGGGATTGCGGACAGATGAGACACATTGTGGTACAAATCGCATCCGCGGCAAGCGGTTGATTTTGCCACTGCCAAACCCTATACTGAAAAAAACGATTGACTGTGAGGGCCCGCCCGTGAAACATGAACTGTCCAGCCAGATCACCAGGCAGATGCTGGTCGCCTCTCTGCGCAGGCAGCTTGAAAAGAAGCCGCTGTCCAAAATCACGGTCAGCCAGATCGCGGAGGACTGCGGCATAAACAGGAAAACCTTCTACTATCACTTTGAGGATATTTACGCGCTGCTCAAGTGGATGCTGGATCAGGAGGCCGTCGAGGTGGTCAAGAAGTTCGACCTTCTGATCGACAACCGCGAGGCGATTCAGTTTGTGATGGATTATGTGGTCAGCAACAAGCATATCGTCAACAGCGCCTTGGACAGCATGGGACGGGAAGCCCTGAAGCGCTTCTTTTTTGCGGATTTTATGGGCATTGTTGAAAGCTATATCGACGGTGTGGCGGCAAAGGACGGCATAAGCGTGAATGAAGATTACAAGCACTTTGTGTGTGAATTCTTCACGGAGGCCATCGCGGGTACCATACTGGCCTGGTGCATGGGCTCCCAGGACGACATCCCCAACCGCGAAAGAACGGCGGTGTATCTGGAGCGTGTCCTGCAATCCGCCGTTCCGGAGGCCCTTCGGCGGGGGAATGAGGACTGACGCCCGAGCGGCAAAGGCCGTGTGCCGACGTGGATGAGCAGGGGGGAAACTGATCGAGACTTGCCGGACTTTTTCGGAATGTGCGAAAGTACCGCAAAAATGCAATTTTACGGTTCTACTCATGCATTTTTTGTGCTATGATACCGCAAACCCAAAGCCGAGGCTTGGGGAATAAATGAAGGAGGGTTTGCGCGATGTACAAGAAGTGCCTGTCTCTGTTACTTGTTCTGGCTCTTGCGATGATGGCCATGCCGGTTTTTGCGGCTGAGGAGAGCGACCTGCATCACGTGCAGCAAAAGGGTACGCTTGTCATCGGCTATACCGTCTATGCGCCCATGAACTATACCGATGAAAGCGGTGTGTTCACAGGCTTTGATACGGAGCTGGCCACAGCGGTGGCGGAGATACTGGGCGTGACGCCCGAGTTTGTGGAGATCGACTGGAACACGAAGGAGGTCGAGCTGGCCGCCAAGAGCATCGACTGCATCTGGAACGGCCTGACGATCAACGAGGAACGAAAGCAGCAGATGGAGATCACCATCCCCTATGTGAAGAACGCACAGGTGGTCGTGATGAAGGACGGCGCGCCTTATGAGGGGACGGCTTCGCTGATCGGCAAAACGGTGACGGCCGAGGCCGGCAGCGCGGGTGAAGAGACCGTGATGAATGATGAAAACCTCTCCCGGGCGGAGCTGATCACCAAGGAGGTGCAGACCGCCTGCCTGATGGAGGTAGCTGCCGGTACGGCGGACGCCGCGGTGCTGGATCTGACGCTCGCCAATTCCATGATCGGCGAAGGAACGGATTACGCGAACCTTGCGATCGTGGATCGGCTGAGCGTGGAGGATTACGGCGTGGCCTTCCGCAAGGGCAGCGACATCGCCGAGGCGGTCAATCAGGCTTTCCTCCAGCTCAGCGAACAGGGCTTCCTCAGGGAGCTGGCTGATAAGTACGGCCTGGATCTGGCCATCTGAGGCGCGGCTTTTCAAAGCGGGGGCAGAACTGGTTTTCTGCCCCCGCGTGATTATGGGATGGGAATTCTGTTCGCATGACGGATAAAGGGATCATTATCTCTCGCCTGCTGGAAGGTTTTGCGCTCAACGTGCAGCTCTTCGCGCTGACGCTGCTTTTTTCTCTGCCGCTGGGGCTGCTGATCGCCTTTGGCACCATGAGCCGCCTGAAACCGCTTTCCTGGATGACGGCAGGGCTGGTGTGGGTGATCCGCGGCACGCCGCTGATGCTGCAGGTGCTGGTCATTTACTTTGCGCCGGGGCTGCTGGGCTGGGGGCCGCTCTGGGGCTCCGGCAGCGGGGCGCGCTTCACGGCGGCCACTGCGGCCTTTGTGCTCAACTATGCCTGTTATTTTTCCGAAATTTACCGCGGCGGCATCCAGGGTATCCCCAAGGGGCAGACCGAGGCCGGGCAGGTATTGGGCATGACGCGCTCACAGATCTTTCTGAAGGTCACGCTGCTGCAGGTGATCAAGCGCATACTGCCCGCCATGGGCAACGAGGTGATGACGCTGGTCAAAGATACCTCGCTGGCGCGCATCATCTCCATCAAGGAGATCATTATGATGGCGCAGGAGTATACATCCAAAGGGCTCATCTGGCCGCTGTTTTCCACGGGCGTATTTTTCCTGGTGTTTATCGGCGCGCTGACGCTGCTCTTCGGATGGCTGGAAAAGCGGCTGGATTATTTCAGAGCGTGACGGAGAAACTATGGCGATACTGGATGTAGAGGGTTTCAGCAAGAGCTTTGCGGGCATACAGGTGCTCAGGGATATCAGCTTCTCGCTGGACGAAGGAAGGGCACTGGCCATCATAGGCTCTTCGGGTTCGGGCAAGACCACGCTCCTTCGCTGCCTCAACTTTTTGGAGCGGCCCGACAGCGGCATCATGCGCCTGCGCGGGCAGGTGCTCTTTGACGCGCAGGACGCTTCCATGCAGAGCGAGCAGGAGATCAGGAAGCGCCGGCTGAATTTCGGCATGGTGTTTCAATCCTTCAACCTGTTTCCGCAGTACACGGCGCTTGAAAACGTGACCCTGGCAAGTGAGCTGCTGGCAAAGGAGAGGGAACGCAAGCTCTCTCCGGCCAGCCGGCGCGCCATCGCGGAGAGGGGGCGCGAGCTGCTGGACCGCATGGGGCTGGCGCAAAAGGCGGAGAACTATCCGCACCAGCTCTCCGGCGGACAGCAGCAGCGGGTGGCCATCGCGCGCGCGCTGATGCTCAACCCGACGGTCCTTTGCTTTGACGAACCCACATCGGCGCTTGACCCGGAGCTGACCGGCGAGGTGCTGCGCGTGATCCGCGGCCTGGCAGAGCAGAATACCACGATGATCATCGTGACCCATGAAATGGCCTTTGCCCGCGACGTGGCCGACCGCGTGCTGTTCATGGATGAAGGGATGATCGTGGAGGAAGGCCCGCCGCAGCAGGTGATCCTTTCGCCCAGAGAAGAAAGGACCAAACAGTTTCTCGCCCGATTCTCGGGCGACCGGTAAACGCGCCGGCCGAGGGCCGGCTTTTTGCTGCGGTGGCCTCTTTGCGCGCGGCATGCTAAAATAGCTTCAGCAATTTATCTGGAGGTGTGGCTTGCGCGGCAATCTGACGGTCGGCATACTGGCCCATGTGGACGCGGGCAAGACCACGCTGTCCGAAGCCCTGCTGTATACGAGCGGGGCGCTGCGCAGGCTGGGCCGCGTGGATCATCAGGATGCCTTTCTGGATACAGACGCAATGGAGCGCAAAAGAGGCATCACCATATTTTCAAAGCAGGCGGTCATGCCGCTGGGCGATGGCAGGCTGACACTGCTGGATACCCCCGGGCACGTTGACTTTTCTTCGGAAACGGAGCGCGTGCTCAGCGTGCTGGATTACGCCATTTTGGTCATCAACGCCGCGGACGGCGTGCAGAGCCATACGCTGACGCTCTGGCAGCTGCTGAAGCGGCAGTCGGTGCCTGTCTTTTTGTTTATCAATAAAATGGATCTGCCCGCGGCCGACGGGGCACGGGTGGCGGAGCAGCTGCGCCGTCACTTCGGCGAGGGCTTTGTGCGTTTTTCGAAGGCGCTTGGACGGGATGCGCAGGAGGAGATCGCGCTGTGCGATGAAGGCGCGCTGTCGGAGTTTCTGAAGGACGGCTGTCTCGGCGATGGAACGGTCAGCCGCCTGATCCGCGCAAGGCGGGTCTATCCCTGTTATTTCGGTTCAGCGCTGCGCCTTGAGGGGGTGGAGGATCTGCTGGCTGGGCTGGAACGCTTTGCTCTGCCGCCTGCCTGCGGTCGGGGCTTTTCGGCTCGTGTGTTCAAAATCAGCAGGGATGAGCAGGGCGCGCGGCTGACTCACCTCAAGGTGACGGGCGGCGTTCTGAAGGTGCGGGACAGCCTGAAGGGAAGCGATCCCAGGGGCAGACAGTGGGAAGAGAAGGTGACGCAGATCCGCCTGTATTCCGGCGCACGATTTCAGACGCTGGAAGAAGCTGCTGCCGGATCGGTCTGCTGCGTGACGGGGCTCAGCCTCACCTACCCCGGCGAGGGGCTGGGGGAAGAGGGGGACGCGCGCGGCCCACAGCTGACGCCGGTGCTGAGCTACAGGGTGGCGCTGCCCGCCGGCATGGACCCTGCGGTGGCGCTTGGCAGGCTGAAGGAACTGCAGGAAGAAGACCCTCAGCTCTCGCTCAGCTGGTCGGAGCAGACGAAGGAGATCCGCCTGCAGCTGATGGGTGAGGTACAGCTGGAGGTCCTCGGCGCTAAGATTGAGGAACGCTTCGGCTTTTCCGTCAGCTTTGACGCGGGCCGGGTGCTTTACCGCGAGACGATCGCGGAGCCGGTGATCGGCATGGGGCACTTCGAGCCCCTGCGGCATTACGCAGAGGTGCATCTGCTGCTGCAGCCGCTCCCCAGAGGCAGCGGCCTTGCGTATGAAAGCATCTGCCTGGACGAGGTGCTGGCGCGCAGCTGGCAGCGGCTGGTGCTGAGCCAGCTGGAAGAGGCCGACCTGCGCGGCGTGCTGGTGGGCGCGCCTGTCACCGATATGAAGATCACGCTGCTCAGCGGGCGGGCGCACAACAAGCACACGCAGGGCGGGGATTTCAGGGAGGCTGCCCTGCGTGCCCTTCGGCAGGGCCTGATGAAGGCCAGAAGCTGCCTGCTGGAGCCGGTCTACTCCTTCCGCATGGAGCTCCCCGCCGCGGCTCTTGGACGCGCGATGTTCGACCTGCAGGCAGCGGGCGAAGACGTCGGGGTGGAAGAAAACGACGGGCAGAAAGCCGTGCTGAGCGGCCGGGCGCCCGTCAGCTTTATTCGGGCCTATGCCGCTGATTTCCGGGAGTACACCCGCGGCGCGGGCAGGCTGTCGCTGCAGCCGGCGGGATATGCCCCCTGTCCAAAGCAGGATGAGGCGGTGGCCGCGTCTGGCTATGACCCTGAAGGCGACCCGGCGAACACGGCCGATTCGGTCTTCTGCTCGCAGGGGGCCGGCGTGACCGTAAAGTGGTATCAGGCGGAAAGCTTCATGCACCTGGATCGTGAGAGCTATCCAGAGCCCTACTCAAAAAGGAGCCCTGCTGCCGCCTCGGTCAGAAGGGAAAACGCCTATCGGGTAAGCCAGGAGGAACTACAGGGTATTTTTGAGAGGACGTATGGAGCTGTGCACCGGGACGGCTTTGATCCGGTCAGGAAGACTTCAAAGCCCGAAGAAAAGCCCGTCACGGCCGCGCCGGCCGACAGATATGAAAAGCCAGACTACCTGCTGGTGGACGGGTATAACATCATCCACGCGTGGAAGAGCCTGAGTGATATGGCGCAGAGCGGGCATATGGATGCGGCGCGCCAGACCCTGATGAACAGGCTGAGCGGCTTTCGCGTCAGCGATGAGCGGGAGCTGATCCTGGTATTTGACGCCTACAGGGTTCAGGGTGAGGCGCAGAGGGTAGACCGCTTTCAGAATATCAGCGTGGTCTATACAAAGGAAGCCGAAACGGCGGACGCCTACATTGAAAAGGTCAGCTACGAGATCGGAAAAAAGCACCGCGTCACGGTGGCCACGGGCGACAGCGTGATCCAGTTGATCGCGCTCGGGCACGGCGCGCTGCGCATCTCGCCCGCGATGCTGCTGGAGGAGGTGGAGCGCAGCGAAGAAAGAATGCGTGGCCTGATCCGGGAGAACAACCGCCCCTTTGCGGGACGGATGAGCTTTCCCGAAAGCTTTGGCGGCGGGGAAGAGCTTTAGTATCAGTAATAACCGATGCTTAGCCGCAGACGGCCCTTTTTGGTCTCCTGCAGCACAGCTGACAGTTTGATGCGCCCCTTGCCCTGCACGGAAAGGATGGCTCCCTCCGCAGGCGCTTTGGATGGGCTCAGGCATTGGGCGTGATCCAGCTTGACAAGGCCCGATTCGATCAGGGAAGTGGCCTCCGCGCGCGACAGATGGAAGGCCGCGGCAATGACCGCATCCAGCCGCAGCGAGGCCACCGTCACCTGCTGCTCGCGCAGACCGCCGCTCAGGTCGGGCAGCCCTTCCAGTGGGATGCGCTCCGCCTTGACACCCACTCGCCCCAGCTTGTCTATGCGGTCCGTGATGTAGGCGGCCATCGGGCTCAGGCAGACCAGCACCGCCCGGTCCTCCCCGGCGGAGATATCGCCCAGCACCTCGCGCGACAGGCCCAGCGCCAGCACTGCGCCCAGCACATCCTGATGGCGGACGCCGTCCTGCTTTCTGTGATGAAAGGCGATGGCGCCAAGCAGAGCGTCCCGGTCGTAAACGCCCCAATCCGGCTGGGTAAAGACTGCGCACTGCCGCTCTGCGCCCCGGAAGCCTCCGTCCAGAAAAAAACGGATGTCGCGCCGCTTACCGAAGGCGCGCGCGGCCTCGGCCGCCTCCGCCGGGGTCAGGAACTTGCTGGCGGCGCAGCCGGCCTTTCCCGCCCTCGCGGCCAGGTCCTCAAGGTGCGTCAGCAACAGGTTTCTGCTCTGCTCGTCCACTTTTTTTCCCTCCCGATGCATATATTGTAACAGGCAAGGTATAATCAGGGAAAGACCATCCCTCAGGAGGTATTTATGGCAGGTATTACCCACCCCATCTATCAGGATTACCCGGAGCAGCCCTATATCTCCGGGGACAGAGACCTTGAAGCCTGGGTGCAGACCCCGGAACGCTTTCCCTATGGCCGCGTGCCGCGCGCCAACATGATCCGCAACAAGGAGGGGCTGCTGCCCGGCCATGTGGTCATGCTGTGGCTGATCGACGTGAGCGAGATCACCAACGAATCCTTCGTGCCGCAGTACTTTGAGTATCGCTACGGCGTGGAGGCGGAGGAGGCCAAGCGGCTTCTGGTTGACAAGGGCTACGCCGTATACTGCGGAGCGCTGGACACGCTGCCCCTGCTGAACGCGGGCGTGCTCAAACGGCTCCTGAAGCAGAAGGACCTGCCGCTCTCGGGAAAGAAGGACGAACTGGTGCGGCGCGCGCTCGATAACTTCTCGCAGGACGAAGTGGGGGAGTTCACCACCATTCGCCGCTACAGGATCACGCCGGAAGGCAAGGAGGTGCTCAGAAAGCATTTTGATGTGATCGAGCGCCACGGCATGAAGAAGGGCGTAGGGGCCTGATACCCTTATTCCGCTGCCCAGGCTTCAGCTTTCACGGGAACGCCGCTTTTTTTCGGGAAAAGGCTTGCCATGCTCTGAAACAATATGTTAAAATCTTCTTTGTGACAACGGGCGGTCCTCTGCAGGCAAGAGCCCTGCACGAACGTCTGCGATGGAAGGAGGAAACCCCATGAGTGAATTGATCCGTTCGATCGAGCAGGCCCAGCTGCGGACCGACAGGCCCGAGTTTGGCGTTGGCGATACGGTGCGCGTGTTCGTGAAGGTTGTCGAAGGCAGCCGCGAGCGCCTGCAGGCCTTTGAGGGCACCGTGATTGCCAAGCGCAATGGCTCCTGCCGCGAGACCTTTACTGTCCGCCGCATGTCCTATGGCATCGGTGTCGAGCGTACCTTCCCGCTGCACTCCCCGCGCGTCGACCGCATCGAAGTGGTCCGCAAGGGTAAGGTTCGCAGAGCGAAGCTGTACTACCTGCGCAATCTGCAGGGTAAGGCTGCGAAGATTAAAGAGTCTTCAAACCGCGCCTGAAGCTCATTCGGCCGGGCAAGATAAAAGGCTTTCACCGATCAGATGTGAAGCCTTTTTTCTTTGTTTGTTCATGCTGCTCATGTATGCAAGCATCACTGCTTTCGCGGGCCTTCCGCCCGGCCTTGCCGCGTTCAGCTGCTGCGGTGCCGCTGGGCCCTTCTCGCCGGTTTGGCCGGGACGGGAGAATCGCACAGCGCTATTCTGTCCACTGTTCACGCGGCAGACTGCCCGCCTGACGCCGCATCGAACGGCTCGGGTTCACACAGACGGGGTGGCCGCACAGCCGCATCAGGGGCAGGTCGCTCGCGCTGTTGCCAAAGGCGTGACTGGCCTGCCAGTCGATCTCGATCCCCTCGTTCTGCGCCCAGGCTTTGACGCGCCGCACCTTTTCCTGTCCGCTGGTCGAGCCTGACACACGCCCGCGCTCGTCGGTGGGAGAGGCCAGGATGACATCCACCGGCAAGAATTCCGCGAGATATTTCAGGTAGCGGTCGGGCGAGGCGGAGACCAGCAGGATCAGGCAGCCGCTATTTCTGCAGCGCTCCATCCTATTGAGCCCATCGGGATAGAGGCGTGGCAGCAGTTCCAGCCGGCAGAAATCCCGGCTGAATTCTTCCTGACGCGAAGCGTCCATGCGGGTGAGAAAGCTGAGGGCCAGGCTTTTGCCTCTGTCGGGTGTGATCAGGCCCCAAAGGCCCATCAGGCCCTGCGCCATACGGAGCGGCAGCTTCCAATATGGCTCGTACCCCAGTCTCATCGCGCGAAGGACGTACCTGACGATGCTGTCCCCGCTGATCATTGTTCCGTCAAAGTCAAAGATGGCAAGCGTTTTCCCCGGCATGTTTCCACCCTTTCGCCCTGTATTGCGAGTATTGTATCAGAATCGCCCGGCCTGTGCTATAATCCGGTCTGAAAGGAAGGTAGATATGGACATACAGACCCTTACCAAACAATTGAAGGATCTGCAGCGCAGGCTGCATGTGTTCGGTCATGCCATGGGTGTGCTGGAGTATGATGCTGAGACGGCCGCGCCCCGCCAGTCGGAAGCGGGCAGGGGAGAGACGGTGGGGCTGCTCTCGCAGCTGCGCTATGAGGAATTGACCTCGGAAGGCACGCGTGAGCTGCTGGAGAGCGCGCTTGCTCAGCGCGAGGCTCTGGACCCGCAGACCGCGCGGGAAGCGGAGGAGCTGCACCGCGATTTCAAAAAGACCGTCTGCATCCCCAAGGAGGAGGTGGTCGCCTATACCGTGCTGGTCAACCGAGCCTCCTCTGTGTGGCATCAGGCCAAGGAAAACAATGACTTTGCTTCCTTCCGGCCCTGTCTGGAGGAGCTGGTGGAAACCTCCGCCCGCTTCGCCGGCTATCAGGACAGCGGAAGGCATCCTTATGACGTGATGCTGGACGATTTTGAGCCCGGCCTTGACCGCGGTTATCTCGATGATTATTTCGGAAGGCTGCGTAAGGAACTTGTGCCGCTGATCCATGCCGTCTCCAGCGCAACTCAGCCGGACACGGGCTGGCTGCGGGGCAGCTACCCGGCTGCCGGGCAGGAGAAGCTGGCAAAGCGTGTGATGGCTATGATGAGGGTGGACGAGAGCCGCTGCGCGCTCGGCCGCAGCGAGCATCCTTTCACTACCAATTTTAATAACAGGGATGTGCGCATCACCACGCACTACTATGAGGATAACCTGCTCTCCTCGCTTTACAGCGTGGTTCATGAGGGGGGACACGCGCTGTACGAGCTGGGCGTGGCGGATGAGCTTCAGTACGGCTGCCTTGGCGGCGGTGTATCCATGGGCGTACATGAGAGCCAGTCGCGCCTGTGCGAAAACATGCTGGGGCGCAGCCTGCCCTTTATGGAGGCGCTGCTGCCTGTACTGGAAGAGAGCTTCCCGGGCAGATTCAGGAACGTCACCCCGCAGCAACTGTATCGGGCTGTCAATATGTCCATCCCCAGCCTGATCCGCACCGAGGCGGATGAGCTGACCTACTCCATGCACATCATGGTCCGCTACGAGCTGGAGAAGGCCATGTTTGACGGCTCCCTCAAGGTGGCGGAGCTCCCGTACGCGTGGAGCGAGCTGTACGGAAAGTATCTGGGCGTCAGGCCGGAAAAAGACAGCGAGGGCGTGCTGCAGGATGTACACTGGTCGGGCGGCTCCTTTGGATACTTCCCCAGCTATTCCATCGGATCGGCTTATGCTGCGCAGTTCTATGACGCGATGGCGAAGGACGTGAAGATCGACGAGGCCCTGCGCGAGGGCGATTTCACGCCCATCAACGCCTGGCTGGATGACAGGATACACCGCCATGGGGGCATGCTGAAGCCCAAAGAGCTGATGCTGGCGGCCACGGGCAAGCCCTTTGACGCGTCGCATTACACGGAATACCTGAAAAAGAAGTATGTGGCGCTTTATCAGCTGTGACGGAAAGCCGGATCTGTGTCAGGGGCTGTAACGAAAGTCCCCGCTCTTGCATGTGGTGAATAAAAACTACTCACATTCGCCGTGTTTTATGGCAAAATGTGAGTAGTTTTTCGTTTATCTTATCAATTCGCGGCGCAGAAGAGCTTCTGTTACAGGCCATCCACGACGACAGCCATGTTTCAGAAAAATGGCAATAAAAACAGAGGCGAGGGAAGATCCCCCGCCTCTTTCATATGGAGCGACTATGCTTACTTGTTGTCGACGGTGACCATGTGACGGATCAGCTCGACCACCTTGTTGGAATAGCCCCACTCGTTGTCGTACCAGGCGACCAGCTTGACGAACTTGTCGGTCAGCATGATGCCGGCGGTGGCGTCAAAGATGGAGGTACGCTCATCGTGCACAAAGTCGCTGGAGACCACTGCGTCCTCGGTGTAGCCGATGATGCCCTTCCACTCGGGGCTCTCGCTGGCGGCTTTCATGGTGGCCTTGATGTCCTCATAGGTGGTGGGCTTGGCCAGGTTGACGGTCAGGTCGACCACGGAAACGTCTGCCGTGGGTACACGGAAGGACATGCCGGTCAGCTTGCCCTTCAGTTCGGGGATCACCACACCCACTGCCTTGGCAGCGCCGGTGGAGGAGGGGATGATGTTGAACGCCGCGCCGCGGCCGCCGCGCCAATCCTTCTTGGAGGGGCCGTCAACGGTCTTCTGGGTGGCGGTGGTGGCATGAACGGTGGTCATCAGGCCATCGGTAATGCCGTACTTATCGTGGATCACCTTGGCCAGGGGGGCCAGGCAGTTGGTGGTGCAGGAGGCGTTGGAGACCACGTTCATATCCTTGGTATACTTCTCATGGTTGACGCCCATGACGAACATGGGGGTCTCCTTATCCTTGGCGGGCGCGGAGATAATGACCTTCTTGGCACCGCCCTTGAAGTGCGCGGACGCGCCTTCGGTGGTGGTGAACACGCCGGTGGATTCGACCACGTATTCCGCGCCGGACTCGCTCCACGGGATCTCCTCAGGCTTCATAAAGGCATAGGCCTTGATGGCCTTGCCGTTGACGATCAGGGTGCCGGCGGCCTCGTCATAGCTGATCTCGCCCTTGTACTGGCCGTGCACGGTGTCATAGCGCAGCATGTAAGCCATATAATCGACGCTGATGAAAGGATCGTTGATGGCGACGACTTCCACGTCATTGAAGTTTTCAAGCGTCGCGCGCAGCACGAGACGCCCGATGCGGCCAAAGCCATTGATACCAACCTTAGTCATTGGGTCTCCTCCTTAAGTATCGCTCAATTACAGGGCACACGCGCACCCGGATACATTATACCCCTTTATTCCAGCTGTTTCAAGCGTAAATATGAGAGAATATTCACATTTCAGCCTCGGAAGAAGGTTTAGGACGCCCGGTCTGGTTCTCGCTCCGCCGGCCATCCTCCGGCCGCTCCGGCTCAAAGTGGCTCTTCAGCGCCCAGAGCCCGAGCGCGGGGTTGGGGATGTAGAAGATCTCCTCACCGCCCTCCAGACTGTTCCAGCCCGCGTGCAGCCGCTGCGGCGGGTAGCGCCGGATGGCCTGGTCGTAGTCAAGATAGGCAAAACCGGCCCTTTCGATCTCGTCTCTGGTCAAGTGTCCGGCGCAGTAGGTCACCTTGAAGCGGCCCTCGCTGCTGCCGTGGATCAGGTGCGCGGCGGCGGACAGGTTCTGTCTGAGCGCCTCGGATTCCTTTACCGCCTTCAGCACGCTCTGCCTGCCGCTGTAGCCGTAAGCACGGATGAGCCTGTCCACAGCCTCGTCCTCGCCGAACTTTTCCACTCCCGGGGCAAGGATCACCAGCTCGCCTCCGTCCGCCATCGCCATGCGCGTGCGGTAGATGGCTTTGTTGCCCAGCCAGGTGGATTTGAACTCCTGTCCGTCCAGATAGACGACCGCTTTGCTGATGGGCCTGTCCAGCAGCTGCATGTTGACGCGCGCGGAAAGCCTTGCGGCTTCCTCAAAGCAGCGCCGCCCGCTGCCCGTGAACAGGCCGTGGATGCGGACCTGCCCCTGCGGCGCGTCGGTCACCGTCAGGATGTAGCCGAGCGGCAGCTTCTGAAGGAAACGCTCTGCGGCCCGGTCAAAGAGGGCGCGCACGGGGGTCTGTTCCCTTCCCATGATGCGTTCCATGCCAAACAGCGCGCCCAGCATATGCGAGGCGTTGATCATGCGCGCCCCGCCGCAACCCACGAAAATGTTCTTGGCGTGGTTGGCCATGCCTGCGACCTCGTGCGGCACCACCTGGCCGATGGACAGGATCAGGTCATACTCCGGATCCAGCAGGTGGCGGTTGATCTCCACCGGGATCGGCTCGTTCATGAGCCCTTCCGACAGCTCCGCTACGAAGCCGGCTTCGATCTCGCCCACCGTGACCACGTCTGTACGCCAGTTGTGCACAAGCATGCGCTCAAAAGGAATGGGGGAATACATGGTTTCCCACTCTTCGCGGCTCATCTTCACATGCGTGCCCAGCGCGGGCAGCACGTCCACCCGACAGCTTGGGCCCAGTATGCCGTACAGCAAAGCCGCGATCTGACCGGCCCCCGAGTGCAGGCGTGTAAAGTCCGGGGGAACGAGCAATATCTTTTTCAGCCTGCCCTTGACAGGGGACAGGGCGTCCTCAAGCGCGCGGAGGATGGCCTCGCCTGAGAGACCATCCTCCCTGTCCGCCAGAAGCGACTGCTCTTTGATGAGAGCTTCAGGCATTGTAAACGCCTGCGGCGGTGGTCCCGCCTTCGCCCGTCCAGTTGGTGTGGAAGAACTCGCCGCGCGCGCGGTCCACACGCTCATAGGTGTGGGCGCCGAAATAATCGCGCTGCGCCTGCAGCAGGTTGGCGCCGCTGCGCGGGCTGCGCAGCCCGTCCCAATAGGAGAGCGCGCTGCTCATCGCGGGGAGCGCCACACCCTCTCTGGCCGCCAGCGACACTACCTCGCGCCAGCCCTGCTGCGCCTGTTTGACTGCCTCGGCGAAATAGGGGGCATACAGCAGGTTTTCAAGCTGCGGATCATCCCGGAAGGCATCCCTGATCTTGGAGAGGAATACGCTGCGGATGATGCAGCCGCCGCGCCACATCATGGCGATGCCGCCGAAGTTCAGGTTCCAGCCATAGCTCCTGGCGGCGCTGGCCATCAGGAGATAGCCCTGCGTGTAGGAGATGATCTTGGAGGCATACAGCGCCTGACGGATGCTTTCGATAAAAGCTTCCCTGTTTCCGGTGAACTTCGGTTTGTTTTCGCCCAGCAGGCCTCCAGCCTTTACACGGCCGTCCTTATCGCTGGAGAGCGAACGGGCGAACACCGCCTCGGCGATCATGGTCAGCGGGATGCCCTCGTCCAGCGCGGCGATCGCCGTCCACTTGCCGGTGCCCTTTTGCCCGGCGGTATCGAGTATTTTGTCCACGAGAGGGCTTCCGTCCTCATCCCGTTCGGCCAGGATGTGCGAGGTGATCTCGATGAGGTAGCTGTCCAGCTCGCCCTTGTTCCATTCAGTGAACACCGCGGCCATTTCCTCGGGCTTCATCCCGAGCACATCGCGCATCAGCAGATAGCTTTCGGCAATCAGCTGCATGTCGCCGTATTCGATACCGTTATGCACCATTTTGACGAAGTGGCCCGCGCCGCCCTCGCCCACCCAGTCGCAGCAGGGCTGGCCGTCCACATGGGCGCTGATCGATTGAAAAATGTCCTTCACATAGGGCCAGGCTGCGGGAGAACCGCCGGGCATCATGCTGGGGCCCTTGAGCGCGCCCTCCTCGCCGCCCGATACGCCTGTGCCGATGTAGCGCAGGCCCTTTGATTCCACATACTGAACGCGCCGGATGGTGTCGGGGAAGTGGCTGTTGCCGCCATCGATGAGAATGTCTCCCTCATCCAGCAAGGGCAGCAGCTGGTCGATCAAATCATCCACAGGCTTGCCGGCCTTCACCATCATCATGACTTTGCGGGGCTTTTCAAGGGCATCCACCAGCTCGCCCAGGCTGTAGGCCGGGATGATGCTGCGGCCTTTGGCCCGCCCTTGCACAAAGTTTTTCACTTTTTCGGTGGTCCTGTTGTAAACGGCCACGGTGAAGCCCTTGCTCTCCATATTCATCACCAGGTTTTCGCCCATGACGGCCAGGCCGATGAGCCCGATATCCGCTTTTTTCATCATATCCTCCTGTCAGCGCGATACGCGCGCGTTTCCTTTCCAGATGCTCCAGACCTGATCCTCATCGGCGGGGGAGGCATAGTCCTCCGTCATGGTCGCGGCCAGCGCGCCGGACGCCCAACCGAACTGCACGCACTTTTCACCGTCCCAATCCTTCAGCAGCCCGTAGAGCAGACCGGAGACAAAGCCGTCGCCGCCGCCGATGCGGTCCAGCACCTCGATCTCACGGGCAGGCGCTTCATACCACTGGCCGTCCTGGTACAGCAGCGCGCCCCACAGGTGCCTGTTGGCGCTGATCACCTGGCGCAGCGTGGTGGCGAAGGCGCGTACGTTCGGGTAGCTTTCCTGGGCCTTTCTGATCATGGCCTTGAATTCTTCCGTCTTGCCCACATCATGCCCGCCGGCTTCCGGGCCCTTCAGCCCCAGCGCCAGCTGATAATCCTCCTCATTGCCGATCAGCACGTCGGCTACGGAAGCGATCCTGTGGAAGGCGTCTCTCAGCTCCGCTTCGCGGCCCTTCCAGAAAGAGGCGCGATAATTGAGGTCAAAGCTGATCAGGCAGCCGTTTTCATGCGCTTTTTCCGCCAGCGCCAGGCAGAATTCAGCCGTTTTTGGGGAAAGGGCGGCAAACAGGCCGGAAAAATGGATCATGCGCGCCCCTTCCTGCCGGAAGATGCGGTCCAGGTCGAAAAACTCGGGCCCCAGTTCGCGCCCCACTTCGCCGGCGCGGTCGTTGTGTACGCGCGGACCGCGGGGGCCAAAGCCGGCATCCGCGATGTTGAACTGGTGGCGCACGCCCCAGGGGCCGTCCGGCGCAATCTCGGGCCCTTCAAAGGCGATGAAGCGCCTGCCGAGCTCGCGCTTGATAAAGGCCGAGATGGGGCTGCCCTTCACAAAGGCGGTCAGCACCTTGGTCTTCAGTCCCAGCGAGGCGGACACGTTCAGCACGTTGCTCTCGGCGCTGGTAGCCTGCATGATGAAACGGTTGTCCAGCCCCACAGGCTGGCGCGCCTCGGGCGTGATCCTGACGCCCATGCTGGTCGCGGTGATCAAGTCATACATCATACTCATCTCCTTATACCCCTGAATAAGCAGTATACCCGCCGTCCACAGGGATTACAATCCCGTTCACAAAGCCTGAGGCTTCCTGAGATACCAGATACAGAAGAGCGCCCAGCAGCTCCTCCGGCCGGCCAAAGCGGCCCATGGGCGTGGCGGCCAGTATCTTGCCCGTGCGCGCGGTGGGCCTTCCCTCCTGATCGAACAGCAGCGCGCGGTTCTGGTCTGTCACAAAAAAGCCGGGGGCGATGGCGTTGACGCGCGGCCCGGTCCTGGCAAAATACGTGGCCAGCCACTGCGTCAGATTGGTGACAGCTGCCTTCGCCCCGCTGTACGCCACCACCTTGGTCAGGGGGAGATAGGCCCCCATGGAGGAGATATTGACCACACAGCAGCCGGGCCTGCCTGTCATGTCCTGCGCGAACACTTGGGTAGGCAGCAGCGTACCGAGGTAATTCAGGTCAAAGGCATGGCGGATGCCATCCTGCGCGAGTGAAAAGAAATCCCTGGCCGCCCTTGCCGCGGATCCAAACTGCTCATCGTCCGTTGTGGCGGCTGGATGGTTGCCGCCCGCCGCGTTCACCAGGATGTCCACCGGCCCAAGCTTTGTCCGAACGGCATCCCGGGCGATCAAAAGCGCGTCCTTATCCAGCACGTCGCAGGCGGCGGCCATGGCCTCTCCGCCCTCGGCCCTGATCAGCCCGGCCACGTGCTCGCCTTTTTCGAGGCCTCGGTTCATGATGGCTACCTTCGCGCCGCAGGCTGCCAGCGCGCGCGAAAAACAGCTGCCCAGCACGCCGCCGCCGCCCGTGACCAGGGCCGTTTTGCCCCGAAGATCGATCTGAAAGGGAAGCTCCATTTCCATGCTCCTTCTTATTTCTGTTTACTCCGCCCTGTTTTGGACTTTCTTGCGCATGATACGCGCCGCTATATATTTTACCTTGCTCAGTATAGCATAAGCAGAGGCCAAAAAGGCCGCGCTGCCGAAAGTTTGCGCGATCCTTATATACAAATCGTCCGGACGGCAGGAGCCGTCCGGACAGAATAGTAAACGGGGCTAAATCAGAACTCAGCGTTGCCCACCGTGCGGGGGAAGGGCAGCACGTCGCGGATGTTGGACATGCCGGTGAGGTACATGATCAGCCGCTCAAAACCGATGCCGAAGCCCGCGTGCTTCACGCTGCCGTAGCGCCGCAGGTCTGCGTACCAGTCATAGGCCTGCCTGTCCATGCCCAGCTCTTCCATGCGCCTGTCCAGCACTTCCGGCCTTTCCTCGCGCTGGCTGCCGCCCACCATCTCGCCCACGCCGGGCACCAGCAGGTCAACTGCCGCCACGGTCTTGCCGTCATCATTGAGGCGCATGTAAAAGGCCTTGATATCTTTCGGATAATCGTACACGAACACGGGGCGGCGGAAGTGCTCCTCCGTCAGCCAGCGCTCATGCTCGGTCTGCAGGTCCATGCCCCACCTGACAGGATACTCAAACTGACGGTCAGCCCCCTCCAGAAGCCGGATGGCCTCGGTATAGGTACAGCGCGCAAATTCGCTGTCACGCACATGCTCAAGGCGCTCGATGAGCCCCTTGTCCACAAACTGATTGAGGAAGTTCAGCTCCTCGGGCGCTTCCGCCAGGATATCGCCGATGACGCTGCGGATCATGTCCTCTTCCAGCGCCATGTCGTCCTCCAGATCGGCAAAGGCGATCTCGGGCTCTATCATCCAGAACTCCGCCGCGTGGCGCGGGGTGTTGCTGTTTTCGGCGCGGAAGGTGGGGCCGAAGGTATAGATATTGCGGAAGGCCATGCAGAAGGCTTCGCCGTTGAGCTGGCCGGATACGGTCAGCGAGGCGTGCTTGCCGAAAAAATCTTCTTTATACTGCAGCCTGCCCTTTTCATCCCGGGGCAGCCTGTCCAGATCGAGCGTCGTCACCTGGAACATCTCGCCCGCGCCTTCGGCATCGCTGGTGGTGATGATGGGGGTGTGCACATACACGAAGCCGTGGTCATGGAAATAACGGTGAATGGACTGCGCGGCCAGCGAGCGGATCCTGAATACGGCGGCAAAAGTGTTGGTGCGCGGGCGCAGGTGGCTGATGGTGCGCAGATATTCAAAGGTGTGGCGCTTTTTTTGCAGCGGGAAATCCGCGGCGCAGAGCCCCTCCACGGCGACAGATTCCGCCTTCAGCTCAAAGGGCTGCTTCATGCCGGGGGTCAGCGCCAAACGTCCGCTCACGGTCAGCGAACTGCCGATGGTGATGCGGGTGACATCCTTAAAGTTTTCGAGGGTCTCATCGCAGACGATCTGCAGATTTTTAAAATAGCTGCCGTCATTGAGCTCTATGAAGGCAAAGGCCTTGCTGTCGCGCAGCGTTTTGACCCAGCCCTGCACGGTGATGAGCTCGCCGTCCGCCGGTGTCTGCTTGAAGAGTGTGGAAATTAAAGTGGTCTGCATCAAAGTCGCTCCTCAGTTGAAATGGGGCTCAGCTGTTCTTGGAAGCAAGGCCTGCCTTCGTCAGCATGGCCGCGCCGATCAGACCCGCGTCGTTGCCGAGGCTGGCCAGCGCGATCTTGGAATAAGGCAGAGTTTTGAACATCAGGTACTCGGGCAGCTTTTCATTGACCGCGTCGATCAGGAACTTGCCCGCGTGGCTGATGCCGCCGCCCAGCACGATCATATCGGGGTCCATAAAGGAGATGATGGTATTGATGGCAATGGCCAGATACTTGGTGTAGCGGTGGAAGATTTTCAGCGCGTGCTCATCACCCTCTTTGGCCAGGTCGATCACCATGCGGCCGGTGATGTTCTTGGTGTTGCCGCCAGCCTTCTTCATCAGCGCGCACTCGGGATTGTTGCTGCATACCTCCTCAGCCATATGGATCAGCGCCGTGGCGGAACAGTAGCGCTCCAGGCAGCCTTTTTTGCCGCAGGTGCATGGGATGCCGTCGATTTCCATGGTCAGGTGGCCGATCTCGCTGGCGACGCCGTGCGCGCCCGTCCAGGGCTTGCCGTCTATCACGATGCCGCCGCCCACGCCTGTGCCCAGGGTGAGGAACACACTGGAGTGCAGCCCGCGGCTGACACCCGCCATGCTCTCAGCAAAGCCGGCCACCGTGGCGTCATTATCGATCAGGATGGGCAGATGCATATACTTCTGCAGCTCATCGCGCAGCGGGATATCGTACCAGCCAAGATTGGTGCAGAAGATCACGCGGCCGGTGACATTGTCCGCAAGGCCGGGGATGCCGATGCCCACGCCGCCGATGTCATTGAGCGTGAGACCGCTCTTTTCAAGCGCCTGCAGGCTGCACATGGCCATGTCCCGCGCTACGTCCTGGTAGGGACGGTCGGCCAGCGTGGCCGTCTCCGCCTTGGAGACGATGCTGCCCTCTTCATCGATGATGCCCGCCTTGATCTGCGTGCCGCCCAGATCGATCCCGATATAATACATACTTTTTGCTTCCTCCTCAGGCTTCCTGCGAAAAATTCATCATGGCATTCAGGCGGCGGTCCAGTTCCTTCGCTGCCGAATATCCCATTTTTTTCAGGCTGAAGTTGCGCGCGGCCACCTCAATGATGATGGCCAGGTTGCGGCCGGGCCGCACGGGGATGACCAGATAGGGGATGCGAACGCCCATGATCTCGGTGTATTCCTCGGAAAGGCCCAGGCGGTCGTATTCCTTTTTCTCTTTCCAGTTTTCAAGATGTATTTCCATGTCGATGCGCTTGTTGAGCAGCACCGAGCCAACGCCATACATGGCGCGGATATCGATGATGCCGATACCGCGGATCTCCATGAAGTGCCGCACGGTCTCGGGCGCTTCGCCCGTCAGCCGCTCCTTGGATACCTTCATGATATCCACGGTGTCGTCCGCTACCAGCTGGTGACCGCGCTTGATCAGCTCCAGCGCGGATTCCGACTTGCCGACCCCGCTCTCGCCCGTGATCAGGATGCCGGTGCCGTACACATCCACCAGCACGGCATGCCGGGTGGTGCGGGGGGCAAGCGCCTTGTTGAGATAGAGGATCGCGTCCACGATGAAGGCGGTGGTAGAATCCTGCGACTGAAGGATGGGTACGTCGTGCCTGCGCGCGATGTCCAGAAGCTCCTGGTGCGGCATCAGCCCGCGGCAGACAATCACCACAGGGATGGAATAGGAGAAGTACTTTTCCAGCCGGACGGAGCGCTCCTCCGGCGTGAGAGACTCAAGATAGCTGATCTCCACGTTGCCCATCACCTGAGGACGTTCGTGGGCAAAATGCTCAAAAAAACCGATCAGCTCAAGGCCGGGACGGTTGATTTCAGGCGTGCTTAGATCCCAGGTTTCCCGGGTGGATCCGGAGAGAACGGTCAGGTTCAGCTCCTTCACAAAGGCCTCCATGTTGACCATCTCATCAGCTCCTCACGCTTGGATTCACAGTTCCGTTATTATACATATTTTCCGGCGCCGTGCCAACCGCCTGCTCCGGCTGGTCGCCGATCAGGATCAGTGTCATTTGCTTGTTCATACCTGTATTATAACAGCTTTAGGTAATGCTTGCTCCCTCTTCCTTTGTGCGGAGTATCCTTAGTATCAGAATAACAAACATTCAGGATTAAGGACTCTTGCTCCAAATCGATGCAAGAGTCCTTGATCTTTGTTAGGTTTTTGTTATAGGCCCATCCCGTATCGGTGTCCGGCTCAGGCTCTGATCTCCGCGCCGAACTGGGCTTTGACCGAGCGCTGCACCTTGTCCATCAGGGCGGTGATCTCTTTTTCTTCCAGGCTGCGGTCGGCCGCCCGGAAGCTGAGGGAGAAGGCGCAGGATTTTTTGCCGCCGGGCAGCTGGCTGCCGCGGTATACGTCAAACAGCCGCACATCCTCCAGCAGCGCACCGCCAGCGCGGCGGATGGCCTCCATCACCGGCAGCAGCTCCTGATTTGCGTCCAGCACCAGCGCGATGTCGCGGTTCACGGCGGGCATGCGCGGCAGCTCCTTCACCGCGGGCATGGGGGTGGCGGCTGCCCAGAAGGCATCGAGGTCGATCTCCGCCACATAGGCCCGTCCGTCCAGCCCGTAATCCGCGGCCACGGCGGGGTGTACTTCACCCAGACGGGCGATCAGCCTGCCGCCCGCGGTGACGGCCGCGCTGCGGCCGGGGTGCAGATAGGGTTCGGCCTTTGCGCCGATCGAGTATTTGACGCCCTGCCGCTCGCACAGCAGCAGCACGGTATCGCGCAGCGAATAGAAATCGCTGCCCTGGCCGCAGCGGCCCAGACACAGCCAGGGCTGCTCGTCATAGGGCGTGTTCTCGCCGGACTGTTTGGAAAAGACGGTGCCGAACTCATACAGCAGGGCCTGTTCGCTGCCGCGCGTCATGTTAAGCGCGAGGGTTTTCAGCATATCGGGCACCAATGTGGTGCGCATCAGGGCGGTATCCTCGCCCAGTGGGTTGCGGATACGCAGGGCATCCAGCCTTTCATCGCCATCCGCAAGGCGCAGGCTCTCCAGCTGCTTGCGGCCGAAGAAGGAGTAGTTGTAGATCTCGTCGTAGCCCAGAGCGTTCAGCAGACCGCCCAGCGCCTTTTGGCGCAGACGGCGCTCGCTGTCAAAGCCCTGCCTGGCCTCGCCGCGCATCAGTGTGACGGGGATGCGGTCATAGCCCGCCATGCGCAGCACTTCCTCACAGACGTCGGCCTCCTGGTCGATGTCCTGGCGGAAGTCGGGGGCCGTCACTCGCAGCTCGTCGCCCGAAAGCTCCGCCTCAAAGTGCAGGCGGCGGAGGATGCCGGCCATCTCCTCGCCCGGGATGTCCACGCCGCAGCGATCCGCGATACGGCGCACGCTGGCCTCAATCTGCACGGGGGCAAGAGGGTTGGGGTAGAGATCGGCGCAGCCGCCCGTTACCTCGCCCGCCTGAAGCGCCTCCACCAGGTGGCAGGCGCGGTCCAGCGCCTGCATCACGGTGCGAGGGTTGACACCCCGTTCAAAGCGACCGCTGGATTCCGTGCGGATACCCAGCGCTCTCGCAGTGAGGCGGATGCTGGACCGGTCGAAGGCCGCGCACTCGAACAACAGCGTTCCGGTGCTTTCCTCGATCTCGCTCTCCAGGCCCCCCATGATGCCGGCCAGCCCGGTGGGGCCCTCGCCGTCGCAGATCAGCAGCTCGCCGCCCGAAAGAACATGCTCCTTCTTATCCAGCGTGGTCAGCTTTTCGCCCGCTTCCGCGCGGCGCACGATGATCTCCCGCCCGCGCACGCGATCCAGGTCGAAGGCGTGCATGGGGTGGCCGGTTTCCAGCATGACGAAGTTGGTAATGTCCACGATGTTGTTGATGCTGCGCATCCCGGCCGCGTGCAGATAGGCCCGCAGCCACAGGGGAGAGGGGCCGACCGTCACGTTCCGCACCACGCGCGCGGCATAGCGGGGGCAGAGATCCTCATCGCGCACGGTGATCTTCACATAGTCTTCCAGGCGCTGTCCTTCGGCCTCATGGCAATCGAGTGCGGGAAGGCGGAAGGGCAGGCCGAACACGGCCGCCGCCTCGCGTGCCAGGCCCCAGACGCTCAGACAGTCCGGCCTGTTGGCCAGCACCTCCACGTCCAGCACCTCATCCATGATACCGAAGACCTCCCGCACGTCGGTGCCCGGCGCGTAGTCTTCGTTCAGGATCAGGAGACCCGCCGGGCCCACGGAGGGATAGAGTTCCTGCGGGATGTTCAGCTCGGTCGCGGAGCAGAGCATGCCGAAGGATTCCACGCCGCGCAGCTTGCCCGCCCTGATCTCGGTGCCGCCCGGGAGCCTGGCCCCCACCAGTGCGGTTGGCACCAGGATGCCCTCGCGCACATTGGGAGCGCCGCAGACGATCTGCAGGGGTGCTTCGCCGCCCACGTCCACGGTGCAGACGTGCAGGTGATCGCTGTTTTCATGGTCGCGGCAGCTGAGCACGCGGCCTACCACTACGTTTTCCATGCCGCCGTCCAGCCTCTCCACGCTCTCCACGGCGGTGCCGGTAAGGATCAGCTCGCGCTGCACCCGCGCGCTGTCCCTGGGGATATCGGTATATTCTCTCAGCCAGTTGATGCTTGCTTTCATCTTCTCTGTCCTCCTCAACGGAACTGGCGCAGGAAGCGCTCGTCGCCCTCGTACATCAGGCGCATGTCGGGGATGCCGTAGCGCAGCATGGTGATGCGCTCAAGGCCGATGCCGAAGGCAAAGCCCGAGTATTTGGAAGGATCGATGCCGCACATTTCCAGCACCTTGGGGTTCACCATGCCGCTGCCCAGCACCTCGATCCAGCCGGTGCCCTTGCACACGCGGCAGCCCTTGCCACGGCAGTTGAAGCAGGTAAGATCCACCTCCGCGCTGGGCTCGGTGAAGGGGAAGAAACTGGGGCGGAAGCGCGTGGCGATGTCCTTGCCGTAGAGGCGCTTGGCAAAGGCGTCCAGCGTGCCGCGCAGATCGGCCATGGTGATGTGCTCGTCGATCACCAGCCCTTCTATCTGATGAAAGACGGGGCTGTGGGTCGCGTCCACCTCGTCGGCGCGGAATACGCGGCCGGGGCAGACAATGCGGATGGGCGGCTTTCTGGTGGTCATCACGCGGGCCTGCACGGGGGAAGTATGGGTGCGCAGCACCGTGTTGTCATCGATATAGAAGGTATCCTGCGCATCGCGCGCCGGATGGTTCTTGGGGATGTTCAGCAGCTCAAAATTGAAGTGATCCAGTTCGATCTGTGGACCTTCCACCACCTCAAAGCCGAGGCCCACAAAGCAGTCGATCACCTGATCGAGCACCGAGCTGTTGGGGTGCTGCACGCCCACGCGGGGCAGGGGGCGGGGCTCTGTTACGTCGATGGCCTCATCCTGCAGGCGCTTTTCAAGCGCCTGCGCCTTCAGGGCGGCCGCGCGCTCCTCCAGCCGGCTCTCCAGCGCCTCGCGCGTCTGGTTGATCCACTGGCCTACCTTGGGACGCAGCTCCGGGGCCACCTGGCCCATGCTGCGCAAAAGGCCCGTCAGGCTGCCCTTCTTGCCCAGCACCGTGACGCGCAGCTGCTCCAAATCCTGCAGGGCGCTGACCTTGTCCAGTTCCCTGAGACAGGCCTCTCGGATCCCCGCTATCTGTTCCTGAATATCCATGCTTCTTCCTCCCATCCAATGAAAAACGCCCCTTGACAACAAGGGGCGCAGTCATGCGCGGTACCACCCGATTTTCAGGGGCCGAAGCCCCTGCTCATTGTCGCCTTAACGCGGCGCACGGCCCGGCCTACTTTTTCAGCCGGGCGGCTCGGAAGTGAATGCTCCACCGTGCCATAGGCGGCTTGCAGCCGTGGCCGCCCTCTCTTCATGGCGCGCTCCGTGAAGGTTGTCCTTCGTCAAAGCCGATGCCGTATCTTAGCATGCACGTCCCGTGCAGTCAAGGCGAGAGAAATCTGCCGGATGGCGAATATGGTTGAAAAGAACCTCGATATTGCAAATTCTCGCGAGCCGCCTTTCGGAACAGCGCCTGCTTTCTCAGCCGCTGAGCGCGTAAAAACAACTTTTGAAAGTCACGCGAATCCCGGCGCCATTTTGGTTTATCTATTGATATATAAGGCGAAATTCGCTATAATGAGCGCAACAAAACTGAAAAGGGGGCCCTGAAATGATTATTGGTATTCCTAAGGAGATCATGCACGGTGAGAACCGTGTATCGGCGACGCCCGAAACCTGCGCCAAGATGGCGGCGGACGGGCACAAGGTGCTGGTCGAAAAGGGTGCGGGCGAAGGCGCCTATTGCCATGACGACGCTTACCTGAAGGCCGGCGCGGAGCTGGTGGAAGGCGCGCGCGCCGTGTACGAGCGCTCCGAGCTCATCCTCAAGGTCAAGGAGCCCCTTTTCAACGAGGAGCTGGGCATTCACGAGATTGATCTGATGCATCAGGGCCAGTACCTGATCACCTTCATCCATCCCGCCTCTCCCGCCAACCACGAGATGGTAAAGAACATGGCGAAAAAGGGCGTGATTTCCCTGACGCTGGACGGCATCCCGCGCATTTCCAGGGCCCAGAACATGGACGCGCTGACCTCCATGAGCACCTGTGCCGGCTACAAGGGCATCCTCATCGCCGCGAACCTGCTGCCCTCTTTCGTGCCGCAGATCTTCAGCGCCGTGGGCGTGATCAAGCCCCTGAACGCGATGATCGTGGGCGTGGGCGTGGGCGGCCTGCAGGCCCTGGCCACGGCCAAGCGCCTGGGCGCGGTGACCTATGCCGTGGATACCCGATCCGCCGCGCGCGAGCAGGCGGCCTCGCTGGGCGCCAAGGTGATCGACCTGGGCATCCCCGATGAGATGACGCTGGGCGCGGGCGGCTACGCCAAGGCCCTGTCGCCCGAGCTGCTTGAAAAGGAACGCGCCATCCTCGCGCCAGAGCTGGCCAAGATGGACATCGTCTTCCTGAGCGCGCTGGTGCCGGGTCGCCTCGCGCCCGTGATCATCACCAGGGAGATGCTGAAGACGATGAAGCCCGGCTCCGTGATCGTGGATATCTCCATCGACCAGGGCGGCAACTGCGCCGCCACCGTGCCCGGCGAGGTGGCGGATGTGGACCGCGTGCACGTGGTCGGCATCAAGAACATCCCCGGCATGCTGCCCGCCTCCTCCACCTGGATGTTCTCCCAGAACATCTACAACCTGGTGAAGTATCTGGTGAAGGACGGAACGATCAGCCTGAACCCCGAGGATGAGATCGTCAGGAGCATACTCACCACCAGGGACGGTCAGGTGGTGCATGAAGGCGCCCGGGAGGCCATGGGCCTATGAGCAGAGAAACCATACTGATCCTTGTCTTCATTGCGGCGACACTGATCGGCTACAAGCTGATCAACTCCGTGCCCAGCCTGCTGCACACCCCCCTGATGAGCGGCATGAACGCCCTCAGCGGCGTGACAGTGCTGGGCTGCATGGCGGCGATGGGCTTTGCTCTGTCGCCCGCCAGCCGCGTGCTGGGCATCATCAGCATCGTCTGCGCCACGGTCAACGTGGTGGCGGGCTTCTCTGTGACCGATAGAATGCTGAATATGTTCCGCGGCAGCAAGAAGGAGGATGAGGAGCCATGAGCGATACCGTGTTCTACATCCTCTCCGCCTGCCTGAGCCTGGCCGTGCTGCTGGGCATCCACTGGATGAGCCGCGTGGAGACCGCCGTGCGGGGCAACCGCCTCAGCGCGGCCGCCATGTTGTGCGCCATCCTGGTCACCTTCATCAAATACGATCTGCTCTCCGTCGCCGACATCTGGATCGGCCTGGCCATCGGCAGCCTGATCAGCCTGGCGCTGGCCAGGTACACCCGAATGATCGCCATGCCCCAGCTGGTGGGCCTGCTCAACGGTCTGGGGGGCTTTGCCTCCGCGGGCGCGGCGCTGCTGACCTTGGGCTATAAGATGGATCTGGGCCTGTTTGAGCGCTTCACGGCGCTGCTGGGCATGGCCGTCGGCGCCTTCACCTTTACGGGTAGCCTGATCGCGGTGGGCAAGCTGCACAGGCTGATCTCCCAGAAGCCCGTCTTCCTTCCACGGCACAGGGCGCTGCTGGCCGGTTCGCTGTGCCTGATGGCGCTGCTGATCGTGCTGGGGCTCCTGTTGCCCGGCATGGCCTACGCCTGGCTGCTGGCGCTGATCAGCCTGGCCTTCGGGCTGCTGTTCGCCCTGCCGGTCGGCGGCGCGGACATGCCCATCACCATCTCGCTGCTCAACTCCACCTCCGGCGTGGCCGCGGCCATCACCGGCATGGCGCTGGGTGATGTGCTGCTGGTCTCGGTGGGCGGAATCGTGGGCGCTTCCGGTCTGCTGCTGACGCAGATCATGTGCCGCGCGATGAACCGCAGGCTCTCTGCCATCCTGTTATCCCGCTCCGCGGCTAAGGTCTCGGCGCCCGTCCCCGAAACGGCGCCGGATGCGCCCGCCGCATCTGCCGCATCCAAAGAGGAGGCAGACGTCCTGCCCGATGTGCCTGTGCGCGCCGCCCAGCCGGAGGATCTGCCCGGATGGCTCGGCGAAGCCAGGGAAGTCATCATCATCCCCGGCTACGGCATGGCCGTTTCGCAGGCGCAGGAGCAAGTTAAGGCGCTGCACGACGCGCTGGAAAAGGGCGGCCGCAGGGTGCGGTTTGCCATTCATCCTGTGGCGGGCCGTATGCCCGGCCACATGAACGTGCTGCTGGCCGAGGTCGACATCCCCTACGACAAGCTGTTTGAAATGGACGACATCAACCCCGATATGGCTTCCACCGATCTGGTGTTCGTCATCGGCGCCAACGATGTGGTGAACCCCGCCGCCAACACAGCTGAGGGCACGCCCATTTACGGCCTGCCGGTGCTGGAGGCCGCCAGGGCGAAAAAGCTGGTGATCTGCAACTTTGACAGCAAGCCCGGCTACGCGGGCGTGGACAACCCGCTCTATCAGCCCAGCCCGGATGTGCTGCTGATGTTCGGGGACGCCAAGGAGAGCCTGTCAAAGATCCTGGCGTTGATCGGATAAGGCTTGACGGGCAAGATCTCATAAGGGAGGCTTCGGCCTCCCTTTTTGCGCGGGCGGGCGCGCTATGCTATACTGCCTGTGCGATACAGTATTATCATGCGCGGCGAGTTCCGCGCCATGCAAAGGATGATGAACATGCTGAACAAGCGTTTGATGGCCCTGCTGCTGGCCCTGCTGATGATCGCCCCGCAGACCCTGGCCGCCAAGAAGACAGAGGCGCCCGTTTACCCTGCCGCCATCGTGAGCGGCGTGGGGCGGAGCTACAGCTTTGCCCCCGCCGCGAAGGGAGAGTGGGCCAGCAGCAATGAGGACGTCGCCCGCGTGGACAGGCGGGGCAACATCAGTTTCCTCGCGGCAGGGGAGGCCCGCATCACCTTTACGGCGAAGAAGGATGGCGCAGTGAGCACGCTGGACGTTACCGTATTGCCCGGCGGCAGCATGCCTGACGAGGTGGACGCAGGCATCGCGGTGGCCCTGAACGAGTGGCAGGAGTATTTAAAAAGCGGCCGCTCCATCCCCAAGGCCAACAAGTATACCGCCTGGCGCTGCGGGAAGAACTGCAGCTTCGGCTGGTGCGGGGCCTTTGTCAACTACAGCCTCGATATGGGCGGCGTGCCCATGCAGTCGCGCGAGGACAGCGTGCTGCTGGAGGATGGCTCCGCCCATGCCGTGCGCGAGGCGGCCGTGCCCAAGATCATCGAGGCCTTCAAGAAGATGGACCGCTGGGGCTATATCCCGCAGCCGGGCTATGAGGTGGTCTACGGCAGACGGGGTGGCTACGCGGCCATGCACGTGGGCCTGGTGACGGCCGTGACTCCGCTGGGCGACGGCAAATATGAGATCCAGACGGTGGAGGGCAATATGGGACCGCGTATCCGCCGCTATCACTATGTGTACGACGCCTTTGCGGAGAACTTCGAGCGCAACCAGACCGCCCTGCCCAAGGAACGGCAGACAGACCCTGAAAGCTTCACCTATGTTCCGCATCTGGACGGAGCGTGGTATGTGGTTGGCTTCGGTCAGACCTGGTACTGACGCTGCCGTGCTCATGCTGCTTCTCTCTTAAGGCATCGACGTCTTTAGGCGTTTTGGCTCCGTTCTTGCCTCGCTCAGCCAGCGCCGCGCCGCTGCCTGCCTCGGCCGGATTTGGCGGGAAGAACGGTCCGTGCAGGGTCCTGGCGCTGCTTCTGAAGAGGATCAGCCATCGGAAGGCAGGGTTACAGCAGGCAGCCGTTCTCCCTGCAGGCGACTTCCAGGGGCCTGAGCTCATAGCTCTTGCAGCCGGAGAAAATGAAGGGATCGCTTTTTGCGGTTTTCTCTGCCTCATCCTGGCTGTCCGCTTTGAAGACGACCATTCCGCCGGGATAATCGGAAAAGGGCCCGCATAGGCCAGAAGCCCCTGACGGTCAAGCGCCTTTAAGTGATCTGCATGGGCTTCAACCAACGGCAGTGAGAGTTCTTTTTTTGTTATGCATTGAATAGACAAAAACCATCTGTCTCCAACCTTTCTATTTTGAACCGTTGGCCTTGTTCCACTCCGCCAGCCTGCGCGCGTCCTCAATCTCCAGATCGCGGCTGCCGGCCTGGGATTCAAGGTGGTGGGTCAGCTCGTGGCGCAGCACGCGGTCGATCTCAAGGCGCAGCCGGTCTTCATCCTCCATCAGATGTGGAAAGACCCTTTCAAAGGAGCCGTAATACAGCACAATGCCGCGGCCCATCACAGGATGACGATGGTATTCGCCCAGCGTATACAGCCGCAGGCCCGGCCCTGCCCGCCTGTCGCGCTTTGCGTCCGGAGTGACCCCGATGCCAAGGTTGAGCCTCTCCATCACGGCATCCGGCAGCAGGGCGGCCTGTTCCTCAAGGATCGCGGCAAAGCGGTCGATGTTCACGGCCATCACCTCATCTTTCGGATCCAGTATAGCACAGGAAGGGCTTCCCGCCGCGCGGGAAGCCCTTGCTTGTTCGCCCATGGAGGCTGTGTTATAATGTACGCAGCAAAAAAGAGCAGGAGAGTATCATCATGCGCTTGAATGAATACCGGGACTTGAACTGCCTTCATATCAACCGCCTGCCCGACAGAACCACCGTGGTGCCCTATCCTGACGCGCATCTGGCCGCGGCGGGGGAGAGGGAGGCCTCGCCCTACTTTCTTTCGCTGAACGGGCGCTGGGGCTTTCACCTGTACGGCAGCCCCTTTGAGATCCCCGACGATCCGGCGCTGTGGCTGAGCGACAGCGGCATCCGGGTGCCCGGCTGCTGGCAGATGCAGGGCTTCGGCGCGCCCCAGTATACCAATGTGAATTTCCCCATCCCCTATGACCCGCCCTATGTGCCGGACGAGACGCCCGTGGGCTGCTACCGCCGGGTGTTTGACCTGCCCGGAAGTTTTGCGGGCCGCTCCACGCGCATCCGCTTTGAGGGCGTGGACAGCTGCTACTATGCCTATGTGAACGGGCGTCTGGCGGGCTTTTCCAAGGGGCCGCATCTGCCGGCGGAGTTCGACATCACCGGCCTTGTCCGGGAGAAGGACAACGTGCTGCAGGTGCTGGTGTTCCAGTGGTCCGACGGCACCTACCTTGAGGATCAGGATAAGTGGCGGCTGAGCGGCATTTTCCGCGACGTGATGCTGCTCAGCTTCGGTGAAACCGCCATCTGCGATGTGAAGGCCGACGCGAGCCTGGACAGCGATCTCACCACCGGCTTGCTGCAGTTGCGCGTGAAGGCGCGCGGCGCGCAGGAGGTGCAGGTGCGCCTGATGGACGGAGACAGCGTGATGCTGGAGGCGGCCGTGCCCGTAGTGGGCGGCAAGGCCTCCGCCCGTTACGCCTTCCCCAGGGTGGAGGCGTGGACGGCTGAGACGCCCAGGCTTTACGATCTGTACGTTTCGGTGCCTGGCCAGTGCGAGCATCTGCGCATCGGCATGCGGCGGGTGGACATCATCGGCGGCGTGTTCTGCGTGAACGGCAGGCCTGTGAAGCTTAAGGGCGTCAACCGGCACGATACCCACATGAGCCTCGGCTCTTTCTCCACCACGGACACGATGCTGCGCGACGTGCTGATCATGAAGCGCTTCAACGTGAACTGCGTGCGCACCAGCCATTATCCGCCTGATCAGCGCTTCCTTGATCTGTGCGACGAGTACGGCCTCTATGTGGTGGACGAGGCGGATATCGAGTGCCACGGCGTGGTCTCCTTTGACAGCTATGACCTGATCGCCGGCGATCCTGCTTGGACGGCGCAGTTTGTTGACCGCGGCCTGCGCATGGTGGCGAGGGACCGCAACCACCCCAGCATCATCTCCTGGTCGCTGGGCAACGAATCGGGCTACGGCGTGGTGCACCAGAGCATGGGCGAGGCCATGCGCCGCAAGGACGCGAGCCGCCCCATCCACTATGAGCGCGACCGGCAGGCCCAGACGGCCGATTTCTACAGCGAGATGTATACCACCGTGGAAAAGGTGATCGAGTACGGGGCACGGGAGGACCCGAAACCCTTCTTCCTGTGCGAGTATGCCCATGCCATGGGGCAGGGCCCCGGCAACCTGGAGGATTACTGGCAGGCCATCTACCACAGCCCGCGCCTGATGGGCGGCTGCGTGTGGGAGTTTGTGGATCACGGCATCACCAAAGAAGCGCCCGACGGCAGCGGACCCTACTGGGCCTACGGCGGCGACTTTGGCGAGTATCCGCACGACGCCAACTTCTGCGTGGATGCGCTGCTCTACCCGGACAGGACGCCACACACGGGCATGCTGGAATACGCGCATGTGATCCGCCCGGCGCGCCTGGAGACGGTCAATGAGGCGGAGGGCCGCTTCGCCCTGCGCAACTGCCTGGACTTTACCGACCTGGATCAATATACCTGCAGCTGGCGGCTGGAGCATCTGGGCAGGCTGATCCGCGAGGGCAGCGTGGCCCTTGGTTGTCCGGCGGGCGAGACGATGCCGCTCGAGCTTGAGCTGGGCGACTATCCCCGCGGCAGTGTGCTGACGGTGGAACTGGCGCTGAAGCGCTCCACCCTTTGGGCGAAGGCCGGACACGTGGTCGCGCGCGACCAGGCCGAGCTGAGCCTCGGTCATGAGGAGAGCGCGGCGCGCCTGCCGCACAAGCCGCTCGTCCTTGATAAGAAAGAAGATCAGATCACGGTGCGCTGCGGCGAGACCGCCTATCGCTTCAGCTTCGCGGCGGCGGGGCTTGAAAGCATCGAGCATGCGGGCAGGAGCCTGCTGTGCAGGCCGCTGAGCCTCAATGTGTGGCGCGCGCCCACTGACAACGACCGGGGCTTCGGCGCGGACATTGCCGCCCGGTGGGCCAAGTACGGCCTTGACAAGCTGCAGGCCCGCGTGACCGCCTTTGAGGCGGAGCAGGAGGGTGAGGAGATCATGGTCAGGGTCAGCAGCGTGCACGCGCCCAAGATCTTCAGGCCGCTGCTCACGCTGGATCAGCGCTTCCGCTTCCTGCCCTGCGGCAGGGTGGAGCTGACGGCCGATTACACGCCCTATCCCGGCAACGAGAAGCTGCTGGAAGACATGTACCTGCCGCGCCTGGGCCTGCGCTTTGCCATGCCGGAGACCTTTGACAGGGTGGATTGGTATGGACGGGGCCCCAAGGAAAGCTACCCGGACAAGAAACTGGGCATGCTGTTGGGCGTCTACAGCGCCTCTGTGGACGAGCTGCATGAGCCCTATGTGTTCCCGCAGGAGAACGGCTCGCACGCCGATACAAGCTATGTGGCCCTCTCCGATGAAGCGGGCTGCGCGCTGATGATCGCCGGCGACCGCTTCTCATTCAGCGCCCACCACTACACTCAGGAGGCGCTGACGGAGGCCAAGCACACCTATGAGCTGAAGCCAGCCCCGCTGACGGAGGTCTGCGTGGATGGCGTGATGGGCGCGCTGGGCAGCAACAGCTGCGGGCCGGAGCCGCTGAAGGGCGACAGGCTCTATCTGCATAAGCAGCGCAGCTTCCGCTTCAGCCTGACGGTGCTGGACAGACAGACACAATCCGTGATTTTGACAGCCAAAAGGCTGATGGAGCAGAAAGGACAGCAGGAAGAATGAAGATTTGCGGGCACCGCGGCGCGTCAGGATACGCGCCGGAGAACACACTGGAGGCCTTTAAGCTGGCGGCTGAGCAGGGCGCAGATGCGGTAGAGCTGGATGTGCACCTGACGCGCGACGGCGAGCTTTTGGTCGCGCACGATGAGAAGATCGACCGCGTGTCCGACGGCACGGGCCTGATCGCCGAGCAGACACTGGCGCAGCTGAAAAAATACAATTTCAACAAGCTGCACCCCGAATATGAGAACGCCAAGGCCCCCACGCTGCGCGAGGTGTACGAGCTGCTCAAGCCTCTGGGGCTCGGGATCAACGTGGAGCTCAAGACCGGCGTCAATCCTTATCCGGGCATCGAGGAAAAGGTGCTGGACCTGGCGGCGGAGATGGGCATGGAGGACAGGGTGATCTATTCCTCCTTTAACCACATGACCCTGGAGCGTCTGCGCGCCCTGAAGGACGACGTGTACTGCGGCGCGCTGTACGAGGCCGCGCTGCTGCGTCCCTGGCGCTACGCCAAGGACAATGGCCTGAACGCGCTGCATCCGCCCTTTGTCAGCGTGCTCTATATGCCCGATTTCTGCCGCAAGGCGCATAAGGCGGGCATCGAAGTGAACGTGTGGACGGTGAACACCGAGCGGGACATGAAGGGCGTGATCGAGGCCGGCGTGGACATGATGATCACCAATTACCCTGACCGCGCGAGGGCGCTGCTGAACCTGTGAGCCCGGTTTGTTCCAATGTGGCGGAAAAACGGCCGATGAACACAGGTTTGCACAAACTTATCGCCAAAACTTTGGTGGATTTATCGGATATGCGCCGGACCTGTATTTCGTTATAATCTTTATGAAACATGGCGCGGAGGCGCCTTCACGATCAAACTGACGGAGGTATGCTCATGGCAAGTGTAAGCTTGAAGCACATTTACAAGGTTTATTCCGGAAACGTGACCGCGGTGAGCGATTTCACGCTGGATATCGAAGACAAGGAGTTTGTCGTACTGGTCGGCCCCTCCGGCTGCGGCAAGTCCACCACCCTGCGCATGGTTGCCGGCCTTGAGGAGATTTCCGATGGCGAGCTCTACATCGGCGATCGTCTTGTCAACGACGTTGCCCCCAAGGATCGCGACATCGCGATGGTGTTCCAGAACTATGCCCTGTATCCGCACATGACGGTGTACGATAACATGGCCTTCGGCCTCAAGCTGCGCAAGACCCCCAAGGATGAGATCAAGCGCCGCGTGGAAGCCGCCGCCCGCATCCTGGACATCGAGTACCTGCTCAACCGCAAGCCCAAGGCCCTGTCCGGCGGCCAGCGCCAGCGCGTTGCCCTCGGCCGCGCTATCGTGCGTGAGCCCAAGGTCTTCCTGATGGATGAGCCTCTCTCCAACCTGGACGCCAAACTGCGCGTGGCCATGCGCACCGAGATCACCAAGCTGCATCAGCGCCTGCAGACCACCTTCATCTACGTGACCCATGATCAGACCGAGGCCATGACCATGGGCTCCCGCATCTGCATCATGAAGGACGGCTTCATCCAGCAGGTGGATACCCCCCAGAACAATTACGACTATCCCAACAACAAGTTTGTGGCCGGCTTCATCGGCAGCCCGCAGATGAACTTCTTCGATGTCACCCTGAAGGCGGAGAATGGCAAGGTGTACGCCCTGTTTGGCGACAACAAGATCCTTGTACCCGATGAGAAGGTCAAGAAGCTGGTGGATGAGAGCTATGTGGGCAAGGAAGTCACCATGGGCATCCGCCCGGAGAACATCTCCGACAACCCTGCCGCCGTAGCTGCCAACCCCGAGGCCGTGATCTCCGTGCACGTGGAAGTGACCGAACTGATGGGCTCTGAGACCTACCTGTACTTCTCCACCTCCGGCAAGAACGAGAACGTGATCGCGAGGGTCGACCCCCGTACCACGACGCGCAACGGCGACGACACCAAGGTTGTGCTGGATACCAGCCGTCTGCATTTCTTCGACAAGGAGACCGAAAACACCATCCTGAGCCGCTGAGGCAAAAGGACAGAGACCGGAGGCACGCCTGAGAACCCCGGTGCGGCCGCTTTCGGAACCCAACCGTCATTGAATGTATTGTTGAGGATGAGCCCGGCATTTTGCCGGGCTCATCCTTTCCTGTCAAGCTCCGGCCTGTCGGTCTGTCGCCTGTGCTGAAGCGGAGCCGTCGGAGCCTCGTGGGGATAGAAGGGTTGAGGAGCGTTTTCGGGCTCTCTGGCGGCATCTCGGAAATCATACCATTTTCTCCCTTGACAAACGGGCTTTTCTCTGAGTCGTCACCTGAAAAACTGTAAATTGATGCATCTTCTTAACGGATTTGTCATAATTTGGGGAGGGGCAGAATCTCTGTTCGTGTGGACAAAAAATGGGGAAAAACCTTTCGACGGCCTGTGGATAAATTCCGCGTTATTTACACCGTTTTTTCAAAATCACGCTCTTTCCGAGCCTTTTGGCGCCCTGAAAAGAAAAATCTGTGGATAAGTTTGTGGAAAGTGGGGATAGCTGAGGATTTTGGACTCTCTGAATATCTATCAAGCGTTCATGCTGCATAAGCAGCCTTTCGGGGGTTGAAACGGCTCAGAAGGGGTGAATAATGCCGTATACTCACGCGTTTCAATTGCATAAAAATGCGCATATTATAGAATTCATACAATTGCTCGCTTGTGGATATCCGGCTTGTACAAATCTTGTTTTTCGCTACGAAACGCCGCCCGGGTCAGGGCAGTTGCATACAAAAATATAGAAGAGCCAAACGCGGTTATACGTATATAAGCAACGCCATCTCTGCGTTCCCGCGCTTGTGTGTCCGTTGCGTTTCATTTCTTCCCCACATCAGGAGCATTTCATTTGTTTCATGCGGTAAGCATGTATTCCAAAATCTAAAAGTGCAAAATCCCCTTGACTCCATTGAGGTTATTGCACTTCTCAGACACACTTTTTGTCCTGTAACCCTGAATTCCCCAGTTTTCCCCATTATTTTCCCCATAATCAAAAACTGGTATAAATGAAAAAAACCGAATCTATTGCAGATTCAGGGAATTCATGGTCAGACTGTCTGAAAACGCAAAGCATCGACGATTTTATGTACGGATTGGCAGTAAGTTTCGGCCACAATATACAAAAACCGCCCTACTTTCTTGATAAATCAAGAGTTTCCAGGCGGTTTGTGGTCAGACTGTCTGAAAACGCAAAGCATCGGCGATTATTTGTATAAATTGTCTGATGATATCAACCATGGAATACAAAAACCGTCCGTTTTCCTTGATAAATCAAGGGTTTTCGGACGGTTTGTGGTCGAGGTGCCGGGATTCGAACCCGGGGCCTTTTGGTCCCGAACCAAACGCGCTACCAGACTGCGCTACACCTCGTGGAGCCAATGAAGGGACTTGAACCCTTGACCTGCGGTTTACGAAACCGCTGCTCTGCCAGCTGAGCTACATTGGCATGCCGAATAAATCAGCAAACAATATGATAGCACATCCATGGTGACGCGTCAATCATCGCGAAGGCAATAAATCATTTTGCAGATTGCAAGTTTAATTGCCCACCCGGATTGAAACGCCAAGCGC
>DBQV01000015.1:0-1706 GCA_002305755.1 Christensenella sp. UBA1385
GCGCTTGGCGTTTCAATCCGGGCTACACAATAGCCCTGAAAAATGTTGTTTAGGGTATTTACAAGTTCTTGCAAGTGTATTATAATTATTTTTGTTGTTCGGGGCATTAGCGCAGCTGGTAGCGCACAACACTGGCAGTGTTGGGGTCAGCGGTTCGAATCCGCTATGCTCCACCATACGCAAGCAAATCCGAACCGCGTTTTATCTTCGTGAACGGCGTATTCGGAATAGTGTTTGACAGACAAGAAGAACAGGGCGATTAAAAAACCGCCCTGTTCTTCGTTTTGGTATTGTTCGTGTTTTTCGTTGATTTCATACCCGCTGCGCAGCTGATCGCGTCCGGATCGCGGGCAACCGGCAGTTAAAAACCCGAACAATGCGAGCTGTTAAAAGTCGTTATCGTCCGGGTTTGCGGGTTTCACGTCGTTTTTGTTGTTGTCATATTTCGCCGTTCCGTCGTCGTTCCCCTTCATCACTTCAAGGGCCTGTTTCATCGCTTTCGGAATCGGTACGCCCATCTGTGCCGCGTTTTCAATGACGCTGATACCCTCTGACGCTATAAACCAAAGACAGGTAGCGCCGCTGACGGCGGCAAACTGTACGCCGACGCCCAGCGCAACGGCCCTGTCAAGCAGGAACGCAAGCGCGACAATCACGATAATCAGCAGCTTTTTCAGCAAGCCCGAAAAAGCCGTTGAAGACGACAAGCCGCCGTGTTCGGTCTTCAGGGATTTTCCCATAATGCCGCAAATAATCCCTGTCAGATAGTCCAGGGTCATAACAGCAAACAAAACCCATAGAATAGGCGGCAACTTCGCGTTCGACAACTTGCGCGGGCTTTTCACGTTCGGCGCGCAGCATTTCGCGCAGTTCGTCGTTCGACTTTTCAAGAACTTTATAGGATTGCTGCGCGCTCATTTTTGCCGCTTCGGCCTGATCGGCCCTTGTGCGTTCGCGCTTCACTTCGGCGACAAGGCGCTTGATTTCAGCGCCCGTTTTCCCTTCAAGGGTAATGTGCGTGACCGTAGGGGAACACTTCGCTTTCGGTGTCGTAGACGTAAAGCAACGATTGAATATCTTCAATCAGGCCGTCAGCGCTTTTCTGCGCGGCGTCGGTCGCTTCGATATACAGCGGCACAGCGGGCAGAAAATCGCCCGTCATAGGGTCACGCGCCGCCGTCACGCCGATTTGAATGAATCCGTTCATCTGATAGCCCCCTTCAGGCAGTCGCCCGCTGCTGCATCTGCGCCGCAATCTGAACGCCCTGACAGGTTCCCAGCAGCAGCGCCGCGACAACTTCTTTCTTGTCTTCAGGAACCTTCGCAATTTCTTCGGCAAGCTGTTCGGTAAAGTTCTTCTTCGGTTCGGTCTTGTTTTCGTTCATAAAAACAACCCCTTTTCAATCTTCAGTGATTTCGTCAATCGTATAGTTGCCCGTTTCAGGGTTTCCGGTAATGCGAAAGTCTGCGCCTGTGAACGTGTTCCTGAACAGGACATAGTCACAACCCTTGCCGTTAAAGCCCGTTTCAAGCAGCAGAATATCTTTCTTGTACGCCCGTCCGTAAAACGCTTGAAACAGTTTCAGCGCTATTCTGATCGCTTCGGCGGTTTCCTGCTTGTTCGTAATGCTGTCGCCCCTTCAACCTTCTTCAAGCGAGTTCATGCCGTCGAACGCGCTTTCAATGTCCCTGTGGATAAAAACCAT
>DBQV01000015.1:1796-104638 GCA_002305755.1 Christensenella sp. UBA1385
TTCGGACAGGTCCTGCACGCTTCCCGGCTGGAATATTCTGTCCCATATTTCGTATTCTTCTGCTTAAACAGCTCTCTCCCCATCGGGCAGGTCACGGTTCCGTCCTCATGGCGTATAAAGCAGCTGATCGTGCTCAGCTCCTGCACCTCTATACGGATGTTTCCGTTCGCCAGACACTGGGGCAGAACGCCAGCATGCAAACAGCGCCGGATATCCTCCGGCTTCGTGGACTGTTTTTCTTCTTCCGTGATGTCAGCCCCTTCATACTCCATGGAGATGACACGGTCTTCCCGATCCTGAATAAACCCAACGTCCGCCGCCGTTCCGTGCAGCAGGCATTCTTCTATGTCCGCAAGGCTTTCATACCCCTTATCCGCGATCACTTTGACGCTGGAAAGACCCAGCTCCCGCTTGCAGCTTTCCATTGTCCTGTTCAGCGTTCCCCGGTCACTACTGTTATTCGTCACATCGAAACCCACGATCATATGGCTTTCGGCATCCACCGCCGTCTGCACATTGTAGCAGGCTTTCATCCCGCCTTCTTTGGCAGGCATCATGTCCAGAGTTGCCAAGTGCATTGATAACGGTCCTATGGAAGGGTTCTGGGGAATCCTAAAGCGTGAACGATATTATGGAAAGCGCTTCAGCGACAGAGCGAGCCTGGTTGCTATGATTGAAGAATTCATTCAGTACTACAACACCGAACGGCTTCAACGTAATCTTGGTGTACTCACTCCTATGGAAAAGCATGAAATGTACTTTGCTGCTTGAGTAAGAATTTGCCTGGGAGGGCAGATTTATCTGACCCTCCTTGACTGCCTCTCAGCACACTGATGGCAGCTGGTCAAGGGTGGCCGTCAGGCCACTTGCGAATCTCTTGACCGGCTGACAGCAGTGTGCTATTTGGCGTGCTTTTCCCAAAGAAAATCTCTGGCAACCATTGTTGGTTACCAGAGATTTCTTGTTCCCGTCTTGTTTTTTATTTCAGTGTCTACTTGACGGGATGCGGTTCATTGCCGGACGGGCGGGGGTACGAAGTATGATCGATCGATTCAGGCTCAGGCCTTCATCACGGCCAAAGCTACGAAGTTCAGGATGAACAGGGCGGTGGAGACCCAGATGATGGGGTGAACTTCCTTTGCTTTGCCGCGCAGTACCTTCACCAGGCAGAAGAAGATAAAGGCGCCGGCGATGCCATAAGAGATGCTGTAGCACAGGCCCATGAAGATACCGGCGAAGAAGGCGGGCAGCGCGTCCTCCATCTCGGTCCACTTGATCTCAGCGAAGGAGGAGAGCATCATCACGCCGACGATCACCAGAGCGGGGGCTGTGGCTTGCGCGGGCACAATGCCCACAACGGGGGCCAGCAGCATGCTGATCAGGAACATGCAGGCAGTGGTCAGCGAGGTCAGGCCGGTGCGACCGCCCGCGCCGATGCCGGCCGCGCTTTCCACATAGGTGGTGGTGTTGGAGGTGCCGAAGAGCGCGCCGATGGACGTGGCCACGGAGTCCGCGAACAGGGCCCTGTCCATCTTAGACTTGAAGCCGCTGGAGTTTTCAAGCGACTGCATGTCTTCCTCGTCAAAGATACCGCTGACGCGGCCGGTGCCAATGAAGGTGCCCAGGGTGTCGAAGGTATCGGAAAGGCTGAAGGCGAAGATGGTCATCAGCACCAGCGGGATCTTGGCCGGGTCGCTGAACAGGGAGCCAAGCCCCTTGGGGCCGAAGGCCGCGCCGAAGGTAGTGCCCAATTCCGCGAAGGACTGGCCAAGGTTGCTTTCGATGCCCAGACGGCTGATATCGGTCACACCGAAGGGAATGCCCAGCAGCGTGGCGGCCACGATGCTGATGAACACGGCGCCGCGCACCTTGAGCACGACCAGCGCAGCCATCAGCACCAGAGAGAGCACCGAAAAGATGACGGCCGGGCTGCTGAAATCAACCAGAGCAGGCACGATAGAGCTGTTGGCCACGATGGTGCCGCCCAGATCCACATAGGTGCCGGGATCGGCGGTGAAGCTGAACAGGCCAAGGTTCTTCAGGCCGATGTAGGCGATGAAGATGCCGATGCCGCCGCCGATGGCGTTCTGCAGGCTGGCGGGGATGGCTTTGATGATCATCTTGCGCACCTTGGTGATGGTGATCAGGATGTTGATCACGCCGCAGAGGAAGACCATGGCCAGCGCCTGCTGCCAGCTGAAGCCAAGGGAGAAGACGACCGTATAGGTAAAGAAGGCGTTAAGGCCCATGCCGGGGGCCTGGGCATAGGGCACGTTGGCAAACAGCGCCATCACGGCTGTGCCGGCGAACGAGGCAAAGATGGTGGCAAGAAAGATAGCGCCAGCCGGGAAGGGGTTATCCGGAGTACCTGCCTGGGACAGCATGGCAGGATTGACGAACAGTATGTAGGCCATGGCAAAGAACGTGGTCAAACCGGCGATGATTTCAGTGGAGACCTTGGTATTGTGCTCCTTGAGCTTGAAGAACCTTTCCATCAGTACCTCTCCTCGGCAATTAATAAAGCCCCCTCGCTGATACACACATGACCTGAGGGAGACTCTTGACGCCGATCATCTTAGCATCCGAATAGCCGAAAGTCAATATGAAATCAAAAAACATCATACGGATTTGTACGCATGATGTTTTGAAAAAATACAGAAATTATTCGCTATTTTTAGTAGCGGAGCAGGTAGCGCGGGTCCTCCTTCAGCAGCTCGGCCACCATGGCGCGCAGGGGGCGGGCACGCATCAGACGCGCGGCGGCGTCACCAAAACGGCCCAACGTGAGGATGCCGAGGCGCTGGGCATCCGGCTCCAGCTTGCTGAAGGTTTCGGAGCCGTGTGGAGCACAATGGGGGTACTCCTGTGTGTGCAGCCGCCGACCCTCCGCGGTGATCACATATCTGTCCTTGATATCGGGGGAGATGGACCCGACGGCTCCGTCCCATTCCTCAATGCCGTGGATAAAGGTGTTGCGGGTGAAGTTGACGCCGATCAGAAGTATCTGCGCGTCGCGCTCCCACAGCCTGTAATAGGCTCCGTCCTTGCCGCAGGGCGTTTTGACGTGCTCTTCACCGTCAAGAAAGCTCTCAGCATCCCGGCCACAGGCGCACAGTGAGTGCGTCGGGTGCAGCGAGCGCAGGACGCCGGGACGCGCTCTGAACAGATTGGTCAGCACGCCCACACAGGAGGGGGTGTAAAGCACGTCCATCACGGGATTCTGATCGTTCACGTTGGCCCAGGTGTGCGAAGGCAGCACCAGCAGGCCGGGCTGCATATACTCCATCAGGGCATCCAGCACGGCATCACCGCGGCCCTCTACCTCGCCGATGGCCTTATAGGACAGATGCACCATCAGCGTGCCCGCGGGATCGATGCCCAGGCGCGCCAGATCTTCTTTCAGGCTTTTCTTGGTAACCATCGCTGTAGTTCTCCTTCGGATAGCTTTTTCTCTTGGCCTATTGCCAGCCTGACGTGTCATAGGATACACCGACGAGGGCGGAGATTCAATTGTCGGCGCGGTCTGCCGGACCTATGGCCTTACCTGTTTTCTTGCTTTTTTAGCCTGCGGCAGATAGAATAGGGCTATCGAACGGTGAAGAATAGATTGCTGTGTCCCGGTCGGACCGCGTTTGGATCACCGTCATCAGCAAGCACACGGAGGAGAAGGCATACATGTTGAATTTTGACTTTTATTCACCCGCGCGCATCGTGTTCGGCAAAGGTACAGAGCGTGAGATCGGCCGGCTGCTGAAGCCTCATGCCCAAAAACTGCTGCTGCACTACGGCGGCGGCAGCATCAAAAAGAGCGGTCTGTATGACCGCGTAGCGGCCTCGCTGAGGGAAGCAGGCATCGGGTTTGTGGAATTGGGCGGTGTGAAACCCAACCCGCGTCTATCGCTGGTTCACGAAGGCATTGAGCTTTGCAAGAAAGAAAAGGTAGATCTCATCCTGGCCGTGGGCGGCGGAAGCGCCATCGATTCGGCCAAGGCCATCGCCATGGGTGTGTATTATGAGGGCGATGTATGGGAAGTATATGAGCAGGGCAAGGAGATTGAGCGCGCCCTGCCTGTGGCCACCATCCTCACCATTCCAGCGGCGGGCAGTGAATCCAGCGGCGATACCGTGATCACCAACGAGGAAAAACAGCTCAAGTACGGTTATGGCAGCCCGCACCTGCGCCCGCTGCTGAGCATCATCAACCCGGAGCTTTTCTATACCTTGCCAAAGAATCAGGTGGCCAACGGCGTGGCCGATATGATGAGCCATGTGTTCGAGCGCTACTTCACCAACACCACCCATACGGACCTGACGGACGGCCTGTGTGAGACCGTGCTGAATACCATCATGAAAAACGCGCCCAAGGCGCTGAACGAGCCGGAGAATTATGAGGCCTGGTGTGAGATCGGGTTTGGCGGCACCGTGGCGCACAACGACCTGGTGGGTATGGGACGCGAGCAGGATTGGGCCTGCCACGGCATGGAGCATGAGCTCTCCGCCATCTATGACGTGGCGCACGGCGCTGGTCTGGCGGTGCTGACCCCGGCCTGGATGCAGTATGTCTGCAAAGAGAACCTCGACATGTTCGTGCAGTTCGCGGTGAACGTGATGGGGGTGCAGGGCAGCTTCCGTGAGCCGGAAAGCATCGTGCGGGAGGGCATCGACCGCCTGAAAACCTTTTACCGCGTGATGGGACTACCGGCCACACTGAGCGAACTGGGCATCGGCACGGACAGGCTGGAGGAGATGGCCAAGAAGTGCACGGGCTTTGCCTTTGGGGCGGAGCAGCCCATCGGGGGCTTCAGGAAGCTCTACTGGCAGGATGTGCTGGCCATCTATCGCGCCGCGCAGTGATCCCCGACAGCCCATGCCGCATGTGGCGGCATGGGCTGTCGCATGAACAAGGCGAAGATTGGAGAGGCGCCCTGCTTTGCAGGGTATGCATGACATTTGTGTCCGGCAGCCTGCAATGGGCTGCCCTGAACAAGCTGAAGGAGGCTTCCGATGCGCAATGATATCTCGTCCAGGTGGCTTGACGGGCCCTTGCCCGATCAGCCCGCGTTTGAACCCGGCATCCGGCGGGCGCCGAGGCGCGAAGCCGCCCTCAGCCGTGAGGAGAAGGAGCTGGCAGTGCGCAACGCGCTGCGCTACATCCCGCCCGAGCATCACGCCGTGATGGCGGAGGAATTCGCGCGGGAGCTTTCGGAGCATGGCCGCATCTACGGCTACCGCTTCAGGCCGAAGGGCCGCATCAGGGGCCTTCCCATCGATGAATACAAGGGCAACTGCATGGAAGGCAAGGCCCTTCAGGTGATGATCGACAACAACCTCGACTTTGAGGTGGCGCTTTATCCCTATGAGCTGGTCACCTACGGCGAAACGGGCCAGGTATGCCAGAACTGGATGCAGTACCGCCTGATCAGGCATTATCTCGAACAGCTCACGCAGGAGCAGACGCTGGTGATGATGAGCGGACACCCGCTCGGGCTTTTCCGCTCACACCCGCTCGCGCCCCGCGTGATCACCACCAACGGGCTGATGGTGGGAGCTTATGACAGCCAGCAGGGCTTCAACCGCGCGGCGGCATTGGGGGTGGCCAACTACGGCCAGATGACGGCGGGCGGTTGGATGTACATTGGCCCGCAGGGCATTGTACACGGCACCTTCAATACGCTGCTGGGCGCTGGCAGGCTGAAGCTGGGGCTTGGGCCGTCGGATGATCTGGCGGGCAGGCTGTTTGTCTCCTCTGGTCTTGGCGGCATGAGCGGCGCGCAGGGCAAGGCGGCCGAGATCGCGGGGGCCGCGGCCATCATCGCGGAGGTGGATGCATCCCGCATTGAGACGCGCTTCCGGCAGGGCTGGGTCAGCCACAGAAGCGATTCGCTGGAGGAGGCGGTGGGGACCGCCCTGCAGATGCAGCGCGAGAAAAAGGCCTGCGCCGTTGCCTATCACGGCAACGTGGTGGACCTGCTCGAATACCTGCTGGAGCGGAAGGTCCATGTTGATCTGATGAGCGATCAGACCTCCTGCCATGTGCCCTATGACGGGGGCTATTGCCCGCAGGGGCTCAGCTTTGAGCAGCGCACCCGCATGCTGGATGAAGACCCGGCGCACTTCAGGGAGATGGTGGACGTCTCTCTCAGGCGGCACTACGAGCTCGTCTGCGCGCTGCATGAACGCGGCACCTACTTCTTTGACTACGGCAACAGCTTCCTGAAGGCCGTCTATGACGCCGGGGTGACGGATGTCTGCCGAAACGGCCGTGACGATCTGGACGGCTTTGTCTTTCCTTCTTATGTGCAGGATATACTTGGGCCAGAGCTGTTCGACTATGGCTACGGTCCCTTCCGCTGGTGCTGCCTGAGCGGGAAGGAAGAAGACCTTGACAGGACCGACCGGGCGGCCATGGAATGCATCGATCCGAACCGCCGCTATCAGGACAGGGATAACTGGGTCTGGGTGAGGGATGCCAAGAAGAACCGGCTGGTCGTGGGCACACAGTGCCGCATACTGTATCAGGACGCGCTGGGACGCATGAATATCGCGCTGAGGTTTAACGACATGGTGCGCAGGGGAGAGATCGGCCCTGTGATGTTGGGGCGCGATCACCACGATACCGGAGGCACGGATTCCCCCTTCAGGGAGACCAGCAACATCCGGGACGGTTCCAATATCATGGCGGATATGGCCACCCAGTGTTTTGCGGGCAACTGTGCCCGAGGTATGACGCTGGTCGCCCTGCACAACGGGGGCGGCGTCGGCATTGGCAAAGCCATCAACGGTGGGTTCGGCATGGTGCTGGATGGCAGCGAGCGCGTGGATGAGATCCTGCGCATGGCCGTGCCATGGGACGTGATGGTGGGCGTTTCCCGCCGCAGCTGGGCGCTGAACCCCCATGCCATGGAGACGGCGGAAGCCTACAACGGTCAGTTTTCGGGCAGCGACCGCATCACGATGCCCTATGCCCCGGATGCGGAGCTTGTGAAAGAAGCTGTCGAAAGGGTGGAGCAATGAGCCTGCTGATCCATCACATCGGCCTGCTGGCAACGCCCACCGGATCCCGCGCCAAATCGGGCGATGGGCAGGGGGACATCCTGCTGATAGAGGATGCCTATGTGCTGATCGAAGGAAGCACCATCCTGCGCGTGGGGCAGGGCGAGCCGGAGGAGACCGCGGACGAGCGGATCGACGCCGGAGGCTGCCTGGTGACGCCCGGCCTGATCGACGCGCACACGCATCTGGTGTTTGGCGGCTGGCGGGAGCACGAGCTCTCGCTGAAGCTTCAGGGCGTCTCTTATCTGGAGATTCTGGCACGGGGCGGGGGCATTCTGTCCACCGTGCGCGCTACCAGGGAAGCCTCGGAGGAGGAGCTGGAAGAAAAGGCGGCAAAGGCGCTCGATACCATGCTGCGGCACGGTACTACCACCTGTGAAGCCAAGAGCGGCTATGGCCTGGACCTGGAGACGGAGCTCAAGCAGCTCCGCGTGGTCAGGCGCCTTGCCAAACGGCAAAAGGTGGAGCTGGTCTCCACCTTCATGGGCGCGCACGCGCTGCCCAAGGAGCATGCGGACGACCGTGAAGGTTATATTCGACTGCTGACCGATGAAATACTGCCCGCCGTTGCCCGGGAGGGCCTGGCGGAGTTCTGCGATGTATTCTGCGAAAGCGGAGTGTTCACAGCCGCAGAATCTCGCAGAATACTGCTGCGCGCTCAGGCCCTTGGTCTGCGCAGCAAAATACATGCCGATGAGATCGAGGCCATCGGCGGCAGCGAGCTGGCGGGGGAGATCGGTGCGGTAACGGCGGAGCATTTGATCGCGGCGACCGACGGAGGGATCGATGCGCTGGCACGCGGCGGCGTGATCGCCTGCCTGCTGCCCGCCACCAGCCTTTATCTGGGCAAACCCTATGCCAGAGCGCGGGAGATGGTGCGAAGGGGCGTGCCCGTTTGCGTTGCGACGGATTTCAACCCGGGCAGCTGCCCCGGAAGCAGCCTGCAGCTGGCCATGAACCTGGCCTGCTGGTACTGCCGCCTGCTGCCCGCCGAGGTGCTGACCGCCGTCACGCTCAACGCAGCGGCAGCCATCGGGCGCGAAAAAGAAATCGGCACGCTTGAAAGAGGCAAGCGCGCCGATCTGGTGCTGTGGAACTGCGATAATCTCGACCATCTGTTCTATCGCTTTGGCGAGAATCTGGCCGGCACCGTCATCAAGGAGGGCCGGGTGGCCGCGGGATGAGCTGATACTGGTTCGTTCTCAGTTCGTTGCCATATTTGTCGCTTTTTCGCTTTGCCCTGCTTCTTCCGGACGGTGGCATCGATCCCCTTTCTTGCCCTCCGCATCAATTGATCATAGTCTCGGATTATTCAAACTCAGGGACATACTCTTTTACCATCCGCAGCAGGTCTCCGCTGCGGATGATCTGGTTCATGGCTTCGATATCCAGCCGGATCTCCCTGTCCTTTTCATAGAAGGGCACCTGCCTGCGCACGCGTTCTCTTAGCGCGGCGTGAACGAGAGATGGCTGTCCGCCACGCAGGTCCATCGCCTGGCAGGCGCACATCAGCTCCATCGCCAGGACACGCAGCACGTTATCCACGATCATCCGGGCCTTTCGAGCCGCCGTTGCGCCCATGCTGACGTGATCCTCCTGATTGGCGGAGGAGGGGATGGAGTCCACGCTGGCGGGGTGCGCGTACACCTTGTTTTCGGACACCATGGAGGCGGCCGCGTACTGCACGATCATCATGCCGGAGTTGAGGCCGCCCTGCCGCACCAGAAAGGCGGGCAGGCCGCTGAGCTGGGGGTTTACCATGCGCTCCAGCCTGCGCTCCGACATATCAGCAAGCTCCGCCGCCGCGATGCCCAGGTAGTCAAAGGCCAGCGCCAGCGGCTCGCCGTGAAAGTTGCCGCCAGAGATGACAGCGCCATCCTCTGAAAAGATCAGAGGATTGTCCGTCACGGCGTTCAGCTCGTCCGCCACCACTTCCTCCACATGGCGCAGCGCGCAGCGCACCGCGCCGTGCACCTGCGGGATGCAGCGCAGCGTGTAGGCGTCCTGCACACGCAGATGCTGGCATTCAGACAGGATCTCGCTTCCCTCGCACAGAAGGCGCATGTTGCGCGCCGCGAGGCTCTGCCCCTTCTGCGGGCGGACGGCCTGCACCCTGTCCTCAAAGGCGCTCAGCTGTCCCTGAAGCGCTTCCATGGACATGGAGGCCGTTATATCGGCCAGCCGCGCGGCGCATAGCGCGTCATAGAGGGCCAGAGCGCCGTGGGCGCACATGGCTTGCGTGCCGTTGATCAGCGCCAGCCCTTCCTTTGCCTGCAGGGTAAAGGTGCGCAGGCCTGCCCGGGCCATGGCCTCCGCGCCTGGCAGCCGTTCACCGTGCAGGCGCGCCTCACCAAGCCCCAGCAGCACCAGCGCCAGATGTGAAAGCGGGGCCAGATCGCCCGACGCCCCCAGTGAGCCCTGCTGAGGCACCAGAGGATGGACGCCTGCGTTGAGCATATCCGCCATCGCGATCACGATCTCGGGGCGGATGCCCGAAAAACCGCCGCACAGGGCATTGGCGCGCAGCAGCAGCATGCCCCGCACCGTTTCCTCGGGATAGGGGTCGCCCATGGCCGTGCAGTGACTGAGTATCAGATTGTTCTGCAGCGTGCTCGCGTCATCCGTGCTTATGGACACGCGGGAAAAATCGCCAAAGCCCGTGTTGATGCCATAGGCCGGTACACCGCTGTTCAAGATGGCCTCCACGGCCTCGCGCGAGCGGCGCATGCGTTCCACCGCCTCCGGGGCGATGCTGACGCGCGCTCCGCAGCGCGCGACCGCGACCAGCTGATCCAGATCAAGATGATGGCCGTCGATCACGACGGCTGATATAAGGTGCGGGTGCATGAAGGGCTCCTTTTGCTTTTTTGATGCATCTATTTTACCATGCGCCGGCGCGGGAAGCAAACGTCCGGATGATTTTGACGGACAATGAAAACGGCTTGACAAGCAGAGAAGCAAATGGTTTAATATTCGGCGCTTGGAAGTTTAGCATTTCTAAACTCGCGGCCTGCGGCACGGCTTCCGGGCGGGAGGGATTATGGACATTGGGGCTGATCTGCGCAGCCTGCGCATCGCGCGCAACCTGACGCAGGAGGAGCTGGCGGACAGGGCGGAGCTGAGCAAGGGCTTTATCTCTCAGGTGGAGCGCAATCTGACTTCGCCTTCCATTGCCACGCTCACCGACCTGCTGGAGTGCCTTGGCAGCAGTCTGTCCGATTTTTTCTCCAAATCCTCGGACGACAAGATCGTCTTTACGCCGGACGATCACTTTGTCAAATCGGATGAGGAAACGCTCAAGGGTGAGATCACCTGGCTGGTCCCCAATGCTCAGAAGAATCGCCTGGAGCCCATCCTTGTCCGGCTCGGTCCCGGCGGAGCCACGCACGAGCTGCCGCCCAACGAAGGGGAGGAGTTCGGCTATGTGCTGTCCGGCAGCGTGCAGCTGGTGATCGGTCACAAGAGGCTGAAGGTTTCGGCGGGTGAGAGCTTCTGCCTGCATCCCGGCGATACGCATTTCATCGTCAACCCGGGGAAACGGAACGCCAGCTTTATCTGGATATCCACCCCGCCATCATTCTGAATTCGGAGGCTCTCATGCAGGAACAGACCAGGCTGATAAGACTTGAGAATATCTCAAAGGAATACGACGGCACCCCGGTGCTGAAAGATATCAATCTCTACATCCGCAAGAACGAGTTCCTGACATTGCTGGGCCCTTCGGGCTGCGGCAAGACCACCACGCTGCGCATCATCGGCGGCTTTGAGCAGCCCACCGCCGGCCGCGTGATCTTTGACGGGCAGGATATCACCTCGCTGCCGCCTTACAAGCGCCGGGTGAACACTGTGTTTCAGAAGTACGCGCTGTTTCCTCATCTCAACGTGTTTGAAAACATCGCCTTCGGTCTGAAGGTAGCCAAGATCCCCAAGGATGAGATCGCCAGGCGCGTGGACAGCATGCTGGATCTGGTCAACCTGCGCTCCTATGGCAAGCGACGCGTGGATTCGCTGTCGGGCGGCCAGCAGCAGCGCATCGCCATCGCGCGCGCTCTGGTCAACGAACCGGAAGTGCTGCTGCTGGATGAGCCGCTGGGCGCGCTGGACCTGAAGCTGCGCAAGGGTATGCAGCTGGAGCTCAAACGCATGCAGCAGCGCCTTGGCATCACATTTATCTTTGTGACGCACGATCAGGAGGAAGCGCTCACCATGTCCGACACCATCGTGGTGATGAAGGACGGCAGCATTGCTCAGATCGGCACGCCCAAACACATCTATGATGAGCCCAAGTCCGCCTTCATTGCCAACTTTATCGGTGAGAGCAATATCATCCGCGGCCGCATGGTGCGCGACGAACTGGTCAACTTCTGCGGCAGCAACTTCACCTGTGTGGACTCGGGCTTCGCCCCGGATTCACCGGTCGACGTGCTGGTGCGGCCGGAGGACATTGTGATCGTGGGCGAGGATGTGGGCCAGCTGACCGGCACGGTGAAGAGCGTGCTGTTCAAGGGCGTGCACTATGAGATGATGATTGAGGCAGGCGGCTTCCTGTGGAAGGTGCACTCTACCAGCATGCAGCCGGAGGGCTCCCTGGTGGGGCTTTCCATCGTGCCCTTCAACATCCATATCATGAAGCCCACGGAGGAAGCGCCCAATGAATAACCTGCATGTGCCGGAGTGGTCCTTCTGGGTGATGGGCCTGGCGCTGGCCGCCTTTGTGGGCATGTTCATCCAGATGGTGCGCCGAAACAAGGGCATCAGACGCTCCTTTTACGCCTGGCCCTATACGCTGTGGATGATCATTTCCACCGTCGTGCCGCTGATCCTGATCGCCTACTATGCGCTGACTGACAAGAGCGGCAGCTTTACACTGGAGAACTTTGCCAATTTCTGGGACAGCAACCGCAACATGAAAACAGAGCTGCTCGCGCAGGGCTTCAATCCCGAGGAACTCGGCCTTGGCGCGCGCGGCACGGTGAATGTGGACACGCTGGCCTACTCCATGTGGATGGCCTTCCTGTGCACGGGCATCTCGCTGCTGCTGGGATATCCCGCCGCCCTCATCATGGCCGATCGGGAGTTCAGGCTGGGCTCCACCATCGTGGTGCTGTTCATCATCCCCATGTGGATGAACTTCCTTCTCCGCACAATTGCCTGGATGAGCCTGCTGGAGGATAACGGGCTCATCAACACCTTGCTGGAGAGCCTGGGCTTTGGCAAGGCAAGGCTCATGTACAACTCTCAGGCCGTGCTGCTTGGCATGGTGTACAACTATCTGCCCTTTATGGTTTTTCCCATCTACAATTCGCTCAGCAGGCAGGACGCGCGCCTGTCCGAGGCGGCGATGGACCTTGGGGCCAACAAGTGGAAGACCTTCTGGCGGGTGGTCTTTCCCATCAGTATGCCGGGCATCGTCTCCGGCATCACCATGGTGTTCATGCCTTCGGTGACCACCTTCTTCATCCCGCGCGTGTTGGGCGGGGGCAACACCGAGATGTTCGGCGACCTGATCGAGAGGACCTTCCTGACGGCGGACGATTGGAATGTGGGCAGCGCGCTCAGCCTGGTGATGATGGTGCTGATCCTGCTCAGCCTCGGCCTGCTGCGCAAGGTGGACCCGGAAGGGGAAGGGGGGAGCCTGATCTGATGAAGCTGCTGAAAAGAGCCTACCTGAGCATCATCCTGCTATTTCTCTATGTACCCATCGCGGTGCTGATCTTTCAATCCTTCAACGCCGGCGTGAGCCGCGCCAAGTGGGAGGGTTTTTCGCTGCGCTGGTACGCTCAGCTTTTCCAGAGCCCCAACATCATGCAGGCGCTCTATGTCACGGTGAGCATCGCGCTGCTGGCCTCGATGATCTCCACAGTGCTGGGCACCATGGCGGCCATCGGCATTCACGCCATGCGCAAGCGTCCGCAGAGCATGATGATGACCCTGACCAATATCCCCATGACCATGCCGGATATCGTGACGGGCATTTCTCTGATGCTGCTGTTCATCTTTTCCAAGGTGGAGCGCGGCTATGTAACCATGCTGCTGGCTCATGTCACCTTCAACACGCCCTATGTGGTCCTTTCGGTCATGCCCAAGCTGAAAGAAATGAACACCTTCAGCTATGAGGCGGCGCTGGACCTGGGAGCGACCCCCGGCTACGCGCTGCGCAAGGTGATACTGCCCGCCATCCGCCCCGGTGTGATCACCGGCGCGATCCTCGCTTTCACGCTGTCGCTTGATGATTTTACCATCAGCTATTTCACCACCAGCCCGCTGGTGCAGAACCTGTCCACGCTGATCTACTCGGAAGCGCGCAAGGGCATCAAGCCCACCATGAACGCGCTGAGCGCGCTGATGTTCGTGGCGCTGCTGATCCTGCTGCTCGTTGTCAACCGGCGTACCGCCGAGACAAAATAAACACCAAACACAGGAGGTGCCCTCGATTGAAAAAGACGCTTTCCCTGGTACTTGCGGCCATGATGCTGCTGGCCTTGCTGCCTGCCGCGCAGGCGGATGGGGTGGTCAACGTATTTAACTGGGAGGATTATATCGACCCCGCCGTGCTGACGCTGTTTGAAGAAGAAACTGGCGTAACGGTTAATTATATGAACTTTACCACCAATGAGGATATGATGGTGCAGGTGCGCACCAATCCTTCCGCCTTTGACGTGATCTTCCCTTCCGATTACATCATCGAGCGCATGGTGGCAGAGGACCTGCTGATGGAGCTGGATTTCAGCAAGATCCCCAGCGCCGAGGGCATCCTTCCCTCGCTGCGGCACTCCGCCTATGACCCTGACGACAAGTATTCCGTTCCCTACATGTGGGGGACGGTCGGCATCCTTTATGATACGACCCGTGTGCAGGGCGAGGTGGACAGCTGGTCCGTGCTGTTTGACGAAGCCTACAAGGGCGAGGTCTTCATGCTGGATTCCATCCGCGACAGCCTCGGCCTCGCGCTCAAATACCTGGGATATTCGCTCAACACGCGCGATCCCAGAGAGTTGAAGGCCGCCAAGGACCTTTTGATCAAGCAGAAGGAAGACGGCATCGTCAAAGCCTATCAGGTGGATGAGACCAAGGACAAGATGGTCGCCGGCGAAGGCATACTGGGCGTTGTCTGGTCCGGCGACGCGCAGTACTCCATCAACCTCAATCCCAAGCTTGCCTACGCTGTGCCCAAGGAGGGCTCCAACATCTGGGTGGACGGTATGGTGGTTCCAAAGGCTTCCAAGAACCCGGAAAACGCCCACCTGCTGATCGAGTTCCTGACCAGGCCCGAAATCGCCAGGATGAATCAGGATTATATCCAGTACTCAACGCCTGTGCAGGGCGCCATCGATCTGCTGGGCGAAGACTATCTGAACAACCCGAACCTGAACCCCCCGCAGGAAACTATCGATAACTGCGAATTCTTCAGCGACATTCCTCCCCAGTTCATGACCATCTACAACACGCTGTGGTCTGATGTGAAGAACGCGCGCGGACTGTAAGGATCATCAGCCTGGCTCAATATGGACCCAATGAAAAGCTGCCCGATCTCTGAAGACCGGGCAGCTTTTCATAAGAGAGGGTGGGATCAGTCCATCCTGGAGTAGTTGGGCGCTTCCTTGGTGATGAAGATATCATGGGGGTGGCTTTCGGTAAGGCCGGCAGAGGTGATGCGCACAAACTCCGCGTTGCGGCGCAGCTCCTCAATGGTCCGCGTGCCGCAGTAGCCCATCGCGCTGCGCAGGCCGCCCATCAGCTGGAAGGTGGTATCGGAAAGCGGGCCCTTGAAGGGTACGCGGCCTTCCACCCCTTCGGGCACCAGCTTCTTGGCGTCCTCCTGGAAGTAGCGGTCTGCGCTTCCGTGCGCCTGCTCCATGGCGCCCATGGAGCCCATGCCGCGGTAAACCTTGAAGCTGCGGCCCTGATAGATTTCCGTCTGGCCGGGGCTCTCCTCGGTGCCGGCCAGCAGGCTGCCCAGCATCACGGCTCCGGCGCCCGCGCCGATGGCTTTGGCGATATCACCGGAATACTTGATGCCGCCGTCGGCGATCACTTTGACGCCGTACTTGTCCGCTTCCTCTGCGCAGTCCGAGATGGCGGTGATCTGCGGCACGCCGATGCCGGACACCACACGCGTGGTGCAGATGGAGCCGGGGCCGATGCCCACCTTGACCACCTCGGCACCTGCGCTGATCAAATCCCTGGTGGCGGCCTTGGTGGCCACGTTGCCTGCGAACAACGCCACATCGGGATAGGCCTTGCGGATGCTTTCCACCGCGTTCAGCACGGCGGCGCTGTGGCCGTGGGCGGTATCGATGGAGATGATGTCCACCTTGGCGGCGACCAGGGCGCGCACTCTGTCCATCATGTCACGGGAGACGCCAACGGCGGCGGCGCAGAGCAGACGGCCGTTCTTATCCTTGGCGGAATTGGGGTATTTGGTGCTCTTCTCGATATCCTTGATGGTGATCAGGCCGCGCAGGCGAAAATCCTTATCCACGATCGGCAGCTTCTCGATGCGGTGGGCCGCCAGCAGCTTTTTGGCCTCTTCCAGCGTGGTGCCTTCCAGAGCCGTTACCAGGTTCTTGGAGGTCATCACCTCGCCTATGGCGCGGCTGTCATCCTCTTCAAAGCGCAGATCGCGGTTGGTGAGGATACCCACCAGTATGCCGCGGGCATCGGTGATCGGCACGCCCGAAATGTGGTAGCGCGCCATCAGGGATTTGGCGTCCGCGATGAGATGGCTGGGGGAAAGGTAGAAGGGGTCGGTGATCACGCCGTGCTCGCTGCGCTTGACCTTGTCCACCTCCGCGGCCTGCCTGTCCATGCTCATATTCTTGTGGATCACGCCCACTCCGCCTTCCCGGGCCATGGCAATGCCCATGCGGGCATCGGTCACGGTGTCCATCGCGGCGGAAAGAATGGGAATATTCAGCTTGACGGTACGGGAAAGCTGAACTGTCACATCCACTTCTTTGGGCAATATACTGCTCTTTTGGGGGATCAGCAGCACGTCGTCAAAGGTCAGGCCTTCACGGATAGGGTTAGACAGCATATCTTCGCTCCTTTGTCAGTCGGCGTTTTGTTGCGGCGCGCGCAGCGCCTTGACAGCGCCGTGCGCGTAATAAGCCAGGGCCGCAAGCATCATGCCTGTGGCCAGCCATAGCACATAAAGATGATACGGGGCCGGAAAATGAGCCCTGAAAAAGGTGAGCACCATACCGACCACCATGGTAAACTGGGCAGCCTTGCCGATGGGCTTGGAATAAGCCACGATCTTACGGTGCAGCATCACCGCCGCGCCGACCATCATGACGAGCTCCTTGGCCGCGATGATGCCCAGAATGACCGGCGGGACCGCGCCCTTGAGCATCAGCGTCACCATCACGCTGAGCACCATCAGCTTGTCGGCCAGCGGGTCAAACAGCTTGCCCCAGTCAGTGATCAGATGAAAGCGCCTGGCTATATAACCGTCCAGCAGATCGGTGGCGGAAGCGGTCACAAAGACAATGAGGGCAGCCGTCTCGTTGTTGCGGACCATCATCAGCACCCAATAGATAGGGATCAGCAAAAGGCGAACCATGGTCAGGATATTGGGCACATTCAAGATCGTTTTCCTGCTCTCCTGCATCGTGGGCTCTCCTTTCGATTCCAGAAGATTATAGCATCCTTTTCACGTGCCGTACAGACTGGATGAAGGAGCCGAGGCAAGCGATGAAGAAGCGCCGTCATCCTGAGGAGTTCTGGTCATCCGCAAATGCCTTTGTCCGGTCCGCAGGCGCGGCTCCCTGAGGGGGTAGGCAGCGGCGCGTACAGGTGATAGAATAGGATTAAGTTCAAGAACGGGAGAAAGCAAATGAAGAAAACAAGCTACACCCTGATCGCCCTTCTTGTCATCTGCGTTGCCGCGATCGGCTATCTGTTCTATGAGAGAGTGGGGGACCAGCGTCAGATCAAACTTCTGGATCAGCAAGTGGAGAGCCTTAATCAGGATTTGGACGCCCTGCGTCTGGAAAAACTGACCTGGGAGAGTGAAAAAGCCCGCGTGGCAAAAAACCTTGTCGAGGTCAAGCAGGTGCTCACCAATACGCTGAGTGAGCTGGGCGAGGTAGTGGATTCCATTGATCTTGGGTTGGATGCGGCTCCTGTGGAGACGCCGGGCGAAGAAACGGAAGAGCCTGCGCAAGAAGCGGAGGAAACTGCCGCGACCGCAGAACAGCCACAGGATCCTGAAACGACTGCGGAAGCGACAAAGGCAGCCACCGAGGAGACGGATGAGCCTGAACCGCCTGCCGGCGAGGATCAGACTGAAACTCCGTAAAAATTGAATCTGTGAAGGAACGGCAGCCCGCCGAGCCAAAGCTCGGATGGGCTGCCGTCAGCGCGTTGCGGCAATGATCCTCAGTCTTCCTTCGCGTCAGAGATCGTGATGCTGAAGCCACCCTGCGCGTCCGCGTCGATCACCAGCGTACTGCCAGCGGATACGTTGCCTGCCACCAACGTTCTGGCGACCAAAGTCTCGATCTTGCCCTGAAGCAGGCGCTTCATGGGGCGCGCGCCGTATACCGGATCGTATCCAAGCGCCATCATGCGGTCGATCGCTTCGTCCGTCAGATAGAGGCCCAGGCCCTGATCTTTCAGGCGGCCCTCCAGGCGTTTGAGCAGCAGGTAGATGATCTCGCGCACCTGATGCTTCTGCAGCGGTGTGAAGAAGACCGTATCATCCACACGGTTGAGGAACTCCGGCTTGAAGTGGCTGCGCAGCAGGCTCTGTACCCGTTCCTTCGCGCCCGGGGTCAGGTTGCCCTCGCTGTCGATGCCCTCCAGTATCTGGCTGCTGCCAAGATTGCTGGTCATGATCAGGATGGTGTTCTTGAAATCCACCGTCCGGCCCTGGCTGTCGGTCACACGGCCGTCGTCCAGGATCTGCAGCAACACATTGAATACATCCGGGTGAGCTTTTTCCATCTCGTCAAACAGGATCACGCTGTAGGGGCGGCGGCGTACGGCCTCGGTCAGCTGGCCGCCTTCCTCATAGCCCACATAGCCCGGAGGCGCTCCGATCAGGCGGCTCACGCTGAACTTCTCCATATACTCCGTCATGTCGATGCGAATCAGGCTGCGCTCATCGTCAAACAGGTTCTCCGCCAGTGCCTTGGCCAGCTCGGTCTTGCCAACGCCCGTAGGGCCGAGGAAGAGAAAGCTGCCGATGGGGCGTGCCTCGTCGGCGATGCCGGCGCGCGAGCGCAGAATAGCGTCCGAAACAAGCTGAACCGCTTCATCCTGGCCGATCACACGGCGGTGCAGCTCTTCAGGCAGGCGCAGCAGTTTCTCGCGGTCGGATTCCATCAGCTTGCTGACAGGAATGCCTGTCCAGCGGCCCACGATGCGGGCGATCTCCTCTTCGGTCACCTTGTCCCGCACCATGCCGGAAAGGTCGGCGTTTTTCTCCTTTTCCTCCTGCTCCCGCAGCTGCTGCTGCAGCTTGGGCAGCTGGCCGTACTTGAGCTCGGCCGCCCGGTTCAGGTCGTACTCGCGCTCCGCTTTCACGATGTCTGCGCCCACTTTTTCGATCTCCTCGCGCAGACGCTGCACCTTGCCTACCTCGTTTTTTTCATTTTCCCAGCGAGTTTTCATTTCCGCAAAGGCCGCTCTGTCTTCCGATAGCTCCTTCTGCAGCAGCTCAAGGCGGGTCTGCGACATCTTGTCCGTTTCTTTTTTCAGTGCCGCTTCCTCGATCTCCAGCTGCATGATGCGCCTGCGCTTCTCATCCAGCTCCTGCGGCATGCTGTCCATTTCCGTGCGGATCATGGCGCAGGCCTCGTCCACCAGGTCAATGGCCTTGTCCGGCAGAAAACGGTCGCTGATGTATCGGTGGCTCAGCTGGGCGGCGGCGATCAGAGCCGTATCCTGTATCTTAACGCCATGGAAAACCTCGTAGCGCTCTCTGAGCCCGCGCAGGATGGAGATGGTATCCTCCACCGTGGGCTCTTCGACCATCACGGGTTGGAAGCGCCGCTCCAGTGCCGGGTCCTTCTCAATGTATTTGCGGTATTCGTCCAGCGTGGTCGCGCCGATGCAGTGCAGCTCGCCCCGCGCCAGCATGGGCTTGAGCAGGTTGCCGGCGTCCATGCTGCCCTCGGTCTTTCCCGCGCCCACGATGGTGTGAAGCTCGTCGATGAACAGCAGAATCTGCCCTTCGGATTTCTTGACCTCATTGAGCACTGCCTTGAGCCGCTCCTCAAACTCACCCCGGAATTTAGCGCCGGCGATCAGCGCTCCCATATCCAGAGAATAGATGCTGCGGTCGCGCAGGTTGTCGGGCACGTCGCCCGCGACAATGCGCTGTGCGAGACCCTCCGCGATCGCCGTCTTACCCACGCCCGGTTCACCGATGAGTACGGGGTTGTTCTTGGTCTTGCGGCTCAGGATGCGGATGACATCACGGATCTCGTTGTCCCTTCCGATGACCGGGTCCAGCTTCTGCTTGTGGGCCAGATCCACCAGGTTGCTGGCGTATTTGCTGAGCGCGTCATAGGTTTCCTCGGGGTTGTCGCCGGTCACGCGCGCGGAGCCACGCACCGTGTTCAGGGCAGTCAGGAAATCATGCTCGGCGATACCGAAACGGCTGAACAGTGCCTTCACGGTTCTGTCCGGCGCCGCCAGGAGACCCAGGAAGAGATGCTCGACTGACAGGTATTCATCCTTCATCCGTTCCGCCGTTTTGGCAGCTTCCTGCAGGGCCTTGTCCATTTCCTGAGAAATGTAGGCCTTGTTCTGCTCGCGGCTCAGCCCCTTGACGCGGGGCAGCTTCTCGATCTCCTCCATCGCGGCGGCGCTGAGGGCCGAATTATCCTTGCCCATCTTCGTCATCAACTGGGGGATCAGACCCTGCGGGTTCTCCAGCAGGGCATATAAGAGATGGATCTGCTCAAGCGTCTGCTGGCTGTACTCACTGGTGAGCGCCTGCGCACGCTGCAGAGCTTCCATGCTTTTTTGTGTAAATTGATTTTGATTCATAGCCTTCCTCCATCCGGCCAAATAATCTGACCATCTTTGACCTTAATCATTATAGGGCCTTATACAAGCATTGTCAACAGTGGGAAGGCCGAAAAGACGTGTTTTCTTGTGTTTCGGGCGACGGTTTGCTATACTTTCTGACGCAGAGGTGATGGGTATGGACGGAAAAGAGCAGAGGGGCGGGAAAAACATCAGAACCATTGTGCTTCTGATGCTGCTGGCCTTTTTCCTGTACCGCATCGATCTGTTTTATAACCTGCTCAAGAGCCTGATCGGCATCATGATGACCTTTATCATAGGCCTTCTGATGGCGCTGCTCATCAACCAGCCCATGCGCTGCATGGAGCAGCGCTTCACGCTGCTGTGGAAGTCGCCGATCCTCAGGAAATACCGGCGGGGCGTTTGTCTGGCCATCAGCGTTGTGCTGGTGATCGCCGTTCTCAGCCTTGTTTTCGTCGTCATCGTGCCTGAGACCGTGGTAGTGCTTGATACGCTGATCCGCAGGATCCCTGAGGCCTTTGAGAGGCTGGATCAGTGGCTGGCAGACTACAGTATCAGCTTGCGCCAACTGCTGGGCATGGCGGACAGCAGTGAGTCCAGCATCCGCGATTTTACCCAGCGCGCCGGCAGCTTTCTCCTGGCAGGGCTTACGCAGTCTTCCAACGTGGTGTTCAGCGCCGCTCAGCTGGTCATCAACTCGCTGGTCGGCCTCGTGTTTGCCATTTATCTTTTGTATTCCAAGGAGCGCATCCGCGGGCAGGGCACGGCGCTGATCACGGCATACCTGCCTCCCAGGCACGGCGTGACTGTGCAAAAGGTATTGGGTCTGCTGATCAGCACCTACTCCCGTTTCCTGACGGGGCAGGTGCTGCAGGCCATCATTTCGGCCAGCCTGATCTGGGTGTGCATGAAGTTGTTCCGCTTTCCTTTTGAAATGTTCGTGGCTCTTATCACCTTTCTGTGCGCCTTCATTCCCATCTTCGGCCCTTACATCGCTGCGGTGCTCAGCGCGCTGATGATCCTTTCCGCCGCGCCTGACAAGACGCTGTACTTTCTTCTCATGTATCTGGTGGTGCAGCAGATGGAGTCGAGCTTCATCTATCCGAGGATACTGTCCAACGCTATCGATATGCCCTCCGTCTGGGTGCTGGTGGCGGTCACGCTGGGGGGCGGCATCATGGGCATCGCGGGCATGCTGTTCTTGATCCCGCTGTTTGCTGTCATTTACCGGCTGTTGGCGGAGGATACGAAGCGCCGCAACGAAAGGGCGCAGGGGGAGGCCGCGCGTGGCTGAGATCGTGTTTGATTCTGTCAGCAAGGTATATGAGGAGGACGCGGGTCTGTTTGATCTTTCCCTGCGGATTGAGCGGGGAGAATCCTTCGGCCTGCTCGGCCCCTCCGGCGCTGGCAAATCCACGGCGCTGAGCCTGCTGATGGGCTTCATCCGACCCGATGAGGGAGAAGCCGCTATCGGAGGCCTGCCCTGCTTTGAAAAACGCCACAAGCTGATGAGCAGGATAGGATACCTGCCCAAGGATGCGGATCTGCCTGCGAGAATCAGCGGGGAAGGGTTCATCCGCCTGATGGCCCGTGCCCGTGGCGGCGTGGGCAGCAGCCGAATACAGGAGTTGACGGAGCGGCTGGATCTGAACCCGCTGGGCGATCTGGCCTATATGGCCCCGGAAAACCGGCGGAAGGTGCTGCTGGTCATTGCGCTGATGCATGGCGCCGATATCCTCTTGCTGGATGATCCCTTCGCAGGGCTGGACCCGACGGCCCAGCATGCTCTGGCAGAGATACTCTCTGAGGAGCGGGAAAAGGGCAAGACCATCGTGCTCTCATCGCATGTGTTTGAACAGGTGCAGCGCTGCTGCGACCGGGCGGCCATCATACGCAGGGGAAGGCTGGTCACCGTCCAGCCCACGCAGGCGCTGGCGCTGACCAGGCAGAAGGTATATCACATCACCTTTGACGGCGTTCACCAGGCCTCCGCCTTCGCGCAGGAATGGGGAGCGGGGGTGGAGTTGATCGGCAATCGCGCCATCGTGGCTGTGCCCTCCAGTCCGCAGGCACTGATCCGCACGCTCGCGGGGTACGCCGTGCTCGACCTGGTAGGCGGCAGGGAAGAGCTTGAGGACAGCTTTCTGCGCGCCTTTGGAGGGGACCTGCTGTGAATAAGGAACTGTTTGCATTTCAGATGAAAAGGCAGCTGCCGCTCGCTCTGAGAATGGGCCTTCTGATGGCGCTGCTTTCGCTGGGAGCCGTGTTGAGCTATACCGACGCCAACACCGCCGCGCTCAGCGAGCTGCGAGCCGGGATGCCCGGCCTGTTCGCGGCCTTCGGCGTGGGCGGCAGCGCCTCGCTGCTGGATCATGTCGCTTCTCTGCTGCACGGCTTTCTCTTTCCGCTTCTGGGATCGTGGCTGGCAGCGCGTCTGGCCGCGCGGCTCCTGCCTGCGCTGGTGGAAAGCGGAGAGCTGAGCTACTATCTGTCCCTGCCTATCCGGCGCGAAAACTTTGTGCTGGGGCAGGGAGCAGCGCTGTTCTGCGGCCTTCTGCTTGCCTGCCTGACCATGACGCTGGGTACATTGATCGCGGCCTTCGCGCTGCGGCGAGGAGAAATGAGCATCGTCTGGCTGCTGTCGCTGAGCCTTGGGCAGCTCTGCATCTGGCTTTTCGCCGGCGGCATGGCGATGATGGTGGCCTCGGGCAGGAATATGAAGAGGGGAACGGTCCCGCGCTCTCTTCTCTTGCCGGCGGCCTTTTTCGCCATCGCGATGGTAAGCGCGGTGCCGGGCGTGCCCGCCTGGCTGGCCCGCCTGACCCCCTATTCGCTGTTTCAGCCGCAAAATCTGGCCAGGGGCAGGATGGCGGCGGAGGTGCTGACGCTGCCGCTGATCGGGCTCATCTGCCTGCTGATCGGCATGAAGCGCTTTGCCAGGCGCGACCTGCCGCTGTAAAGAGAAAGGAGGAACGCATGAAAAAGCTTTATATCAGCGCCGATATCGAGGGTACCTGCGGCATTGCACACTGGAATGAAACGGAGAAGGGGCATGCGGATTGGGCCTACTTTGCCGCCCAGATGACCAGAGAGGTGGCCGCCGCCTGCGAAGGCGCCTTTGATGCCGGATTTGACCGGGTAGTGGTGAAGGACGCGCATGATTCTGCCCGCAATCTGAACCCAATGGATCTGCCCCGGGGCGTGGAACTGATCCGCGGATGGGCGGGGGAGCCCTTTTGCATGATGGCGGGGCTGGACAAGAGCTTTGACGGCGTGGTATTCACCGGCTATCACGATGCGGCGGGGCGGGACAGCAACCCGCTTTCGCACACCATGACCACCTCGGCCTTCAGCGTGACCGTCAATGGCGAGGTTGCCAGCGAGCTGATGATCAACAGCATGATTGCCGCCTATGTAGGGCTGCCCGTATACGCCGTCAGCGGCGATCTGGGCCTTTGTGAATGGATGAGGAGCAAATGCCCCGGTACGCGGACCGTTGCCGTCAACCGCGGCATGGGCGCCGCTGTGCAGTCCATGCATCCGCAGGAGGCAGCCTCTGCCATTCGTGAGGCAGTGCGCCTCGGGGCCTCGCAGCCGGGGCAGACAAGCCTCTATCCGCTGCCAGATCGCTTTGATGTGCGCATCTGCTACCGCGAGCACGCAAAGGCCAAAAGAAACAGCTATTATCCCGGCATGCGGATGACGGAGCCGCGGACCCTTGCTTTTGAGCATACCGATTTTTATGAAGTACTGCGCATGATGCAGTTCTGCTTATGAACCGAAAAGGAGAAGAACCATGAAGGCATTTCCCATTGGCGTCATTCTGGAATCCCTGAAACTGCCTGTGAAAGAGGCGCTCGACACGGTGCAGAGGCTTGGCGCGCAGGGCGTACAGGTGTATGCCACCAGCGGCGAGCTCTCGCCCAAGCACCTGAGCGCGGAGATGAGAAGAGATTTTCCCCTCATGGTAAAGGACAGAGGTCTTGCTATTTCCGCCCTTTGCTGCGATCTGGGCCGGGGCTTTGGCAACGCCGCGCTGAACCCGCAGCTGATCGAGGATTCTAAGCGGATCGTCGATCTGGCGCTCGAATGGGGCACGAACATTGTCACCACGCACATCGGCGTAGTGCCGGCTGATACTGCTCATCCCCGCTACAGGATCATGCAGGATGCCTGTGGCGAGCTGGCGGAATACGCTGACGCCAACAACGCGCATTTTGCTGCGGAGACAGGCCCGGAAACGGCTAAGACGCTCTGCGGTTTTCTGGATTCTCTGCACTCCAGAGGCGTAGCCGTAAACCTGGACCCGGCAAATCTGGTCATGGTCACCGGGGATGATCCCGTGCAGGCCGTGCATACGCTGAAGAAGTACATCGTGCATACCCATGCCAAGGACGGGCGAAAACTGTATGATAAGGACCCCGAAAAAATCTATGGTATCGCCTTTGACACCGAGGTAACCGACCCCGCCTTCATTGAGCTGCCTCTGGGAGAGGGCGACGTCCCCTTCAAGGAATACCTGCAGGCTCTGCGTGATATAGGCTACGAAGGTTACCTGACCATCGAACGCGAGGTAGGCGACCAGCCCGTGCGCGACATCGAGACTGCCGTGCAGTTTCTTCGTAAGCATTTTTAGGAGGCGGCCATGAAATTAGGCGTCAGCAGCTACAGCTTCAGCAAATATATGGAGACAACAGGCGCGGATTACCTTCAGGTCTGCGATCACGCGAAACGCATCGGCTTTGAGGGGATCGAGTTTATCGATCTGAGCCTCAAAGTGCAGCCGGCCGAGAGCCTGGCCGCTCTTGCCGGGATCATCCGCGCGCACTGCGAAAAAATCGGTCTTCAGGTGGCCGCCTATACTGTCGGCGCGGATTTCCTGAACCGCGGGCCCGAAGAAGTGAACCGTGTGAAATCACAGGTTGACATTGCCGCTCTGCTTGGCGCGCCGGTGATGCGCCACGACGCGGCCTGGTCTCTCCCCGAGGGAATGACCTGGCGTGAGGCGATCGAACGCATGAAGGAGCCTATCCGTGAGGTCGCGGCCTACGCCCAAAGTAAAGGCGTCAGGACCTGTACCGAAAACCACGGCTACATCCTGCAGGATTCTGCCAGGGTAGAGGATCTGATCAGGGCTGTGAACCATCCAAACTACGGCTGGCTGATCGACCTTGGTAATTTCCTCTGTGTGGATGAGCCCGCCCTGCACGCGCTGCCCCTTGCGCTGCCCTATGTCGTGCATGTGCACGCAAAGGACTTCCTCTATCGCCCGGCCTGGGAAAACAGCCCGGGGCAGGGCTGGTTTGATACCAGAAACGGGTCTCATCTGCGCGGCACCGTGGCGGGACACGGGGTGGTACCGATCGCCTGGTGCCTGGAGACCGTCAAGAAGTCCGGCTATCAGGGCTGGGTCTCCTATGAATTTGAGGGCATGGAGGACTGTCTGCCCGCCATTGAAGCGGCTTACGCCTATCTGAGGCCGATGGTCGCGGCGGAGTAAAGAACGACCGGAGGACCACTGCAAATCGGAACGCAGGAGCGATGCTCGCGCCATCGCCTGCGCTCCGATTTTTGTTTGCTCTGTATTCGTCGGCGGCGCGATCTGAGCAGAGATATGGCATACCGATCGGTTTGCTGGAGTGGCGATGCGTACGCAGCGTTTCACTGGTCCGAAACAAGGTATCTTCCGCCTGGACGCAGAATCGTTTTTCATTGACACCATGAAAAACTCCCTTCATGCATGTTGGCCCGGGGAGCCGGCATGAAGGGAGAAGAGACAAAGCGCAGGGGCAGTTGGCCCAGATTTACTCTTGTGGGAACTCGAGATATTTGCTCATGACAAAACCGGTTTTGTTGTCATAGCGGATCTGGGTCCATTCCTTGTCTCGTTTAAGCACCTCTACCTTGCTTCCGTTGGGGATGGTGGTCAAAATGTTGCTCTTTCCGGAATCCTTGGCTCTCATATTGAGAGCACCCTTGTTGGGGACTGTCACGGTGGCCATGTTTTCATCGCCGGCATCTGTGGGCGCTGCCGTTTCTCCGGCCGTAACGGTAAAGCTGTCCTGAGAAGAATCACCGGCGGGCTGCGCCGCGATCTTTACACCATCTTCATTTTCCGTGACTGCTGCAAACACCGTGTTCTGCATGGAGGCATCGACATCGCCGATCACAACATCGGTATCGACATCGCAAATCACGATCCAGGTCTTGCCACGCTGCAGCGCCAGCTCATTGCCGTTCTGATCGTAGAATACCGTTCTGTCGGTCAGCTTTTCTCTTGCCCATGCGCCGGCGATGTATTGCCCGGCGACAAATATATCCGCGGCGCCGCCGCCTACCACATCGGGCAGAAGGGGATTCATCGTGTGCCCATTAAAGGTCAGCTTCGTGCGCTGGATGATGACGTTGCTGTAAACGAGGACCTGCGCAGGATTCAGATAATCGTAGTAAGCGCCGGTCCGAATGAACCTTTGATATCCTTTGAGCGACGGATCATAGCTGAAGGTAGAACTTGTATCCTTATTCTTTTTATGGATGATAGAAAACTGCTGGGCGGGCGTCCCGCCGTAGTTGGTTTCATCAGTAAACTTGAAGGGCCTGACAGGGAAAGGGTAATTCTTTGACAGCAGCATATCCCGAATATTCGCCACGTATGCGCTCACATTATGGGGCGCGGCATGGTAGCGCACACGCGCAAAATAGTCCTTGTACTGGTTGCCGATGCCGTCGATCGTCAAGCCTTTCTTTGTAACCCCATATTTGGACAGGGCTTCTTTCATGTTGCTGCCGGCAGCTTCCTGCTTACCATAGTGAATCAGAGCGGCATCCCATTCTTCTCTCAGATCAGCATGCATGACGCGGCCGGAACGGACCGGTCCGGCTTCCTCCGGATACTGGTCGGAGAAAAGCGCGGTCAGCCTCGTCCATCCCTGGCCTTGTATGGGCAGTTCATACATGATATCGGCATAGGAGATCCCCCATTGAGGGATCGCGTCCAGATTGTTGTCTATCTGACTCATAATGGGCAGATAGACGGTGTTGCTTGTCGGCAGGCCGGTCGTGGGGCTTTCCCCCTGGATTTGTGGGTTATCGCCCGCCTTGTTGATCTTGATGTTTCGTTTCAAGGTGGCGGGAATAAGGGTGCCCGCACTGGCGTCTGCGAATACCCCTGCCACGAGGACGATGAGCAGAAACAGGGCTGTCATCTTACGCATGAATGTCTTCCTTTCTGATTCAACGGTCTTTCTTTTCAATAACGGGAGAGGAGATTTAGCCGGCGGACTGCTTGCTCTGATCAAACCGCGGTGTGAATGTCAGGAGAACAGAGCCATCCGCCTGCCTCAGCTCAATCAGTGTGTCCGGCAGTGACCAGCTGTAGCCATCCGTCATGGTCTCGGTGGGATCATAATATCTCATGTACAGCGATACAAATACCGAATAGAAGGACTGACTCTTATCAAAAGTATACTCGATGCTGCTGAGCCATCCCTTCTTACCATATGTGTACTTCAGCTGCGCGGGCAAACGGAAAACAGTAGCATTTCCGACCGAGACTGTTTTGCCGTCTGTGGCAACATTCTCGGCGGCAGCGACTTCCTCCGCGGAAGAATACCAGGTCAGCCCGCGAAACGCATCGTGGACGATCTGATCATAGTCAGAACGCCGCTGCCCTGCAAGACCGTGGATATAGTTATTGCGCTGCCTATATTCTCCTGCATACTCTTTTGCTATCTGGACCAGCCTCCACTTGCTGCCCACCTTGATATACGCATACCGCTCATAATAGGATTCCTGCCAGTCTTCCTCCTCGATATAGAACATCAAAACGCGGTATGGATACTCCTTGCCAGAAATCCTGACAGTATAATCCTCATAGGTCTCTTCAAGATAGCTCGTGTCCAGATCCTCCAAGCCGGGGATTTTCTTGAGCTCGGCATAGCCCTTCTTGCCGTCGAAGCCGGACATGAGGCGAATGGCCTCGATCTTGCTCTCACGGGGAAGTGAATCGAGATAATAAGAATAGTCGGCGAGCACCCCCTGATACTCGAATACGACCGGAACCGGTTCGGCAGACTTTCCCTCGACGCTGTCAAAAAAGCTGTTCATGGAGGACTCCACGTTAGGAGCCTTCTTGCTGTCGGACAAGTCGATGCCACGATAGGGGATAGAGGCGGGCATCAGCTTATATTGAACAAAATCGTAGATGGTAAAATAAGGAGCCCCGTTCTCGCGCAGAAAGACGATGAATTCGCCGATCTCCGGGTGTGTGAAGCCGGCCAGGTTCTCCAAAGTGGATTCTGCGCCAGACACCAGGCTCATCATGATCAGCAGCAGAGAAAGCGCCTTGATCACTCTTGTTCTCATACCGAAATGCTCCCTTCCTATTCCTGTATTCCTAAGTACTGATGAACCGCGCTGATCTCATCCTGCATGTTGTCCGCGACAACGACACGGTGCATATTTACCCGCTTGATGTGATAGCCGCCCATGGGCGTCCTGAGATACTCTATATCATCCAGTGGCAGAGCCAGTACCGTGTTCATCATCTTCATGAGATCCGCGGTGGAGATATTGGTCTTGACCAGAGGAAGCACGTCCGAGACCAAGCCAAGGATCGTTGAGAGGTCTTTTTCGCTTGCCTGCTGTATCAGGGCAGACAACACTCGCTTCTGCCGCACGTTGCGTTCCGCATTGGAAGCGATGGGATCCATCTCGTGATTTCTCGTCCCCATGAAGGCCCAGGCCTGCAGCCCGCTCAGGTGGTTGATGCCCGCCGTGAGCGGGGGGACCTGTTCCACAACAATTCCGGCGATGAACTGGTTGACGCCAGCAAGCTCTTCAGGGAGAACCTCAACATCCACGCCGCCAAATAAGTCAATGGCATCAATCAGTTTGGTGATATCGATGTGAATATACTGTTTGAGATCCAGATCAAGCAGACCGTTCACGGCGCTCAGTGCCATCTCCGGGCCCCCAAAGTAGGTGCTGGTGCCAAGCTTGTTGGGGCCGATATCATCTGGCAGTTCCACCAAATAATCGCGCTCTATCCCAAGAAGCCGTATGCTGCCATCCTTAGGCTGTATGCTCAGCACGTAAATGGAATCGGCGCGGCTCATTTCTTCGTCTTCGCCAATCCCGGCGTACTCATAGCCGAAATTGTCGGTACCAAGCAACAATATATTCAAGGCATCATCTGTACCCGCATAAACATTAGGTGCAAACAGCAGCGACAAGGAAACGATACAGAGCACAACTACGCCCAAGCGTTTCAGCAAACCTCTACCTCCATACACTCGCAGTCACATTCATTTGACAGTATAGTGACAAATGCCTTTGCATGTCAAACCCCGTAATCAAATTGTTACAAAGTAATTCCTGCCGCAAGCGTCAAAGAGCACCAGCGCCCTTACGCAAGGGGGTGAAAGAGCGATGGAACGATAAAACGGCATGAAGTGTGAAACAGTCATTGGATATTGACAGTGTCACTCAGTCGCGCTTGACGCCTTCGAGCGGGAATGTATACAATGAAAGCAGATTTTTGCCGGAGGTGTCTGATGAACTACTGGATTGTAGGCGATGTCTGTGCGGATCTGCCCAGGGCTTACGCTGCCAAGCAGGATCGGCTGATGCTGCTGCCCATGAGCTACACAGTCGGCCAGCAGGAATACCTGTACGGCGTGGGCGATGAGGACAAGAGCGCGGCCTTTTACGGCAGGCTGCGCGGCGGTGAAAAGGCCTCCACCTCCCAGATCAGCACCGATACCTATTATAATGTGTTCAGGGACATCGTGATGAAGGGCGAGGGCGTGCTCTGCCTGCCGCTCTCGGGCGGCATCTCGGGCTCCGTCCAGAACGCCCTGATGGCTCAAAAACAGCTGAAAGAGAAGCATCCGGAGGCTGAAATCGAGGTGCTGGATAGCCTCTGCGCTTCGCTGGGCATCGGGCTGCTGATCGACCATGCGATTGAAAACCGCGCAAAGGGCATGAGCCTTCGGGAAAACGCCGCGTGGGTGGAAGACAACCGCAGGCGGCTCAACCACTGGTTCACTGTGGATGATCTTAATCACCTCTACCGCGGAGGCCGTCTCAGCCGGGGCTCTGCCGTGCTGGGGAGCGTGCTGCGAATCAAGCCTGTGCTGCGCGTGGACGCCGAGGGCCGACTGGTGGCCTTTGAAAAGGTGCAGGGCCGCAAACGCTCCATCCGCGCTCTGGCAGATATGGCAAAGGACAGGGCCAGGCCGGAGCAGGGCAGCAAGGTGTTCATCAGCCACGGGGACGTGCCGGAGGATGCCGAGCACCTGGCAGGGCTCATCCGCGAGGAGCTCCCCTTTGTCAGCGAGATTCTCATTTCGCCCATCGGCGCTGTGATCGGCGCGCACTCCGGCCCCGGAACGGTCGCCGTCTTTTTTATGGGGGAGGAGCGCTGAACAGTGGCCTATACCAGCACGAAGGCCATCGTGCTCAGGCGGGCCGATTGGCGGGAGAATGACCGCATTCTCACCCTGCTCACGCGTGATCGGGGACGGGTGGACGCCCTGGCCCGCGGCTGCCGCCGGCCCAATAATCCCCTGATGCCGGCGAGCGAGCTGTTTGTGCTGGGGGATTATATGCTCTTCAAAGGTAAAGGGCATGAGCTGGTGACATCCTGCCAGGTGGAGGACAGCTTTTATCCGCTGAGAAACGACTTTGACAAGCTGAGCTATGCCGCCATTTTGCTGCGCTGTGCCGAGCTGGCCGCCCAGCCGGAGGAGCCGCAGCCATATCTTTTGATCCTGCTCAGCCGTTCTCTGAGCCGGCTAGCTTATTCCGGGCTGGACGCCCGCATGGTCACCGCGGCCTTCCTGCTGCACTTCGCTTCGCTCACCGGCTACAAGCCGAGGCTGGAGCACTGCGCCATCTGCGGCGAGCGCATTCCGGAGGGAGAGCCGGCGCGGCTCTCCTTTACCGCCGGAGGGCTCGTCTGCCGCCGCTGCCAAAGACCGGACGGCGATGGAACGGCTGTGGAAGCGGATGCTGTCAGCTGGCTTCGCGGCGTGTTGAAAGCAGGTATCGAAAAAACGGAGCCTGATCTGCATCGGGTTCCGCTGCCGGCGCTCAAACGCTATGTGGAACAGGCGCTCGAGCAGCGTCTGCCCCCCCTCCCGGAGTACGGGGCGAGGATGTAGGGCTGCCGAAGTCAGTACAGCGTGCGGGCGCGGCTCAGCATCCTCTCCCGCAGCAAGCGCTCCTTGTGGCCGCGGCGCATGGTGAAACTGAAGCCATATTCCTTTTTCCCGTTGCTGCGGTAAATGCGGTAGCGGGAGATTTTATAGATGTCCCGCGCGGCAAACAGGGGAAAATCGCTGTATAGCAGCAGCATGTACAGGCGGGAGGCGTCGCAGGCGCGCTTGCTGTTGCCGTTTTGCTTAAAATCGAAGCTGAGCAGCGTGTGCGCGGGCATGACGGAGGTGACGGTCACGCCGCGCGGCTCGATGCGCAGCTGATCGATCTCATAGTGGGCGGCCAGGTAGTCGATTTTGCGCCTCAGCCGCGCGTATGATTCACTGCGCCGCAGGGCGCTCAGCAGCTGCCTTTCACGGCGCTTTTCGCACAGCGTATAAAAAAAGAGTGCAAGCAGCGCTGCCAGCCAAAGGATGCCCGGTACAACAGCCAAAGGTTTCACAGCGCCGACGCCTCTTTCTTACTATATGTTGTGGATTATAGCAGGCGATATTACAAAAGACAACACATTTTGTGCCTGTTTTGAAAGATTACCACAAATTATACCGCCCAAAGAAAACATAAGCGGGAATGGCGGGCCGATTGTTGCGCGTGTGGATGCGAATTGATATAATGCTTCTTGACTTTAAAAAGGCGTTGGCCGAAAGGTGGTACACATGTTCGATTGGTTGCTTGGTATTCAAACTGCTTTGGCGGAAGCCGGCGCAACTGCCTCCGCTGCGGATGCAGCGATGGAAACGCCCAGTACCGGTGCGGCGCTGATCCAGTTGGTGCTCCCCCTGGGGCTTATGGTGGCTGTCTTCTATTTTATGCTCATCCGTCCCCAGCGCAAGAAGGATAAAAAGGTGAAGGATATGCTCGCCAACCTCAAAGTGGGCGACCGTATCTGCACCATCGGCGGCATCTACGGCACCATCACCGGCCTGCGCGAGGACAGCGTAGTGCTGTCCGTTGGCGCTCAGGATACCCCTATCGTGCTGGCCCGCTGGGCCATCCGTAATGTGGAGGCCGTGACGGTGGAAAACGAGGGAGAGATCCTGGCTTGATCGACTGACAAGGCTGATGCGCCGCTGCTGCGGCGCTTTTTTTGAAGGAGCATTCTCAGAAGGAGTATTTCATGCAGCGAATAGACGGAAGAAGCCCGGAAACGCTCAGGCCGGTCAGCCTGCAGCCCGGATTTATCAGGACGGCGGCTGGCAGCTGCCTGATCGCCTGCGGTGGTACGCGTGTGCTGTGCACCGCGTCGGTTGAAGAAAAGCAGCCTCCCTTTCTCAAGGGGAGCAGCATGGGCTGGATCACGGCCGAGTATGCCATGCTGCCGGCCAGCACCGGCCAGCGCAAGCAGCGCGACGGCGTCAAGAAGGACGGACGCGGCGTTGAGATCGGCCGGCTGATCGGCCGCGCGCTGCGCAAAGCGGTGGATATGTCCTGCCTGGGACCGCGCACCATCACCATCGACTGCGATGTGCTGGAGGCAGATGGGGGCACCCGCACGGCCGCCATTACAGGCGGCTTTGTGGCGCTGTGCCAGGCCATCGACGGGCTGATCCGCAATGGGCAGCTCAGAGAATCGCCCATCCGACACCAGGTGGCCGCGGTCAGCTGCGGCATCATCGGCGGTTTGCCGCTGCTGGATCTGTGCTACCGCGAAGACAGCATCGCGGGCACGGACATGAACGTGGTGATGAACGAGCAGTTCCGATTCATCGAGCTGCAGGGCACGGGCGAAACACAGGCCTTTTCACTAGGTGAACTGGCGAAGCTCATCAGCCTGGCGCAGACCGGCATCGAGCGGCTATTCGGCTTCCAGCTGGAGGCGCTGGGAGAGATGGCCTACGTGGTCGGCCAAAAAGAGACGCTGGTGATCGCCAGCAACAACCAGCATAAAATACAGGAATTGCGAGGCATGCTGGGAGAAAGGTTTAACCTGATCGGGCTGAAAGAAGCCGGCTTTGAGGGTGAGATGGAGGAGACGGGGGCCACCTTCGGGGAAAACGCCATCCTCAAAGCGGAGACGGTGCGCAACGCCACCGGCTATGCCGCACTGGCCGATGACAGCGGCCTGATGGTGGATGCTCTGGGCGGCGCGCCGGGCGTTTACAGCGCGCGCTTCGCGGGCGAGCACGGAAACGATGCGGCGAACAATGCCCTGCTGATGGAAAAACTGAAGGACGTTCCTGCCCCCCGTACGGCCAGCTTTGTCAGCGCTCTTGCTCTGGCGCATCCCTATCTGCCCACCCGCCTGTTTGAGGGCGTTTGCCCGGGCTCCGTCACCTTCGCCCCGCGAGGGGAAAACGGCTTTGGCTATGACCCCTACTTTGAGTATGAAAACGGCAAGACCTTTGCCGAAATGACGGAACAGGAGAAATCCTCCGTCAGCCATCGCGCCAGGGCGATGGCCAAGCTGCTGGAGGCCTTGGAAAGTGAGTAAGCCCCTGTGAAAGCGCTTGTGATCAGCGATATCCACGGCGCCGGCTCTTCTCTGCGCGCATTGATGACGCTGGCGGAGCGCAGCATCAGGCCGGACGCGCTGATCTGCTGCGGCGACGGGCTTGCGGACGTGCTGCCCTATCGGCAGATGTTCAGGAGCTTTTGGACCGTGCAGGGCAACTGCGATCTGTCCGTGCCGCCCGGCATCCCTGCGGAGAGAACGGAGCGCGCGGAAGGGCTCTGGGTCTACATCACGCATGGACACGCCCTTCGCGTAAAAGGAGGCCTGCTGAGCCTGTGCTTCCGCGCGCGGGAAGTGGAAGCCGCCGTGGCCTGCTTCGGCCACACGCATCGGCCTCTGGCGGAATGGGAGGGCGGCATCCTTCTGCTCAACCCCGGTGCGCTGTGCGACGACAGATACGCGATACTCAGCGTTGAAAAAAACGGTGAGCTGAGGGCGGACCTGAGAAGCCTGGCGTAGGAAGCATGAAAAAGGCTGCGGCGATACGATACGTCGCAGCTTTTCGAACTTGTTGGTCTGTCAGCTTTCCTGCGCCTCGCCCGCGCTTGCGGCGCTTTCCTGTGCCTGGTGCAGGGAGGCGATCCTTGCCATCTCCTTGCGGCTGTGCGCCTCTTTTCTTGCTGCGTCAAAATAGGCCGCCTCATCCGACAGCTCTTTGTGCAGATAGATGGAATCCCACTTGCGGTTGTTATCGGTCAGCACGCTCTTGAGCCTGACCGAGGGGATCCTGGCCTGCCTGAAGGCATTGAGGAAGCTGTTTAGGAGAGCCGGGGGGAAGAAGGCCATCAGCATCATCTCCTGCTCGAAGCCTTCGCCTTCGTAAACGGTATCAGTGGACTCCTCCAGCCCGAGCAGAGAGGCGATGCTGCAGGCATATTCTTCCTTTTTTACCGGTCTGAGACGGATGCCCAGGCGCATGGCGATCACGCGGATGCGGCCTGCGCGCTCGCCATGCAGGTTGTAACACAGAACTGTGGGATGCTCTTTCATGCTTGTTTCCTCCGGGAAGATTTGACTTGACAAGAAGATTTTAACCGCTTTGGGCGGGTTTAGCCAAAGCTTGGTTGCCCCAAAGGGATGCCTTTTGGTATAATGCCCCGCATAAGGGATAAAAGCTCAAGGCAGAGAGGAGGAAGGGCGTGAAGACAAGGCTTTTCGGGCTGCTGTTGCTGTGCCTTGGCCTGCTTGGGGCCCTTTTCCTGATGGCGGAGGGCGGGATGCCACCTGAGACGGAGCCGCAGCAAAGCTATGTGCAGTGCGCCGCGATGCCGCCGCTTCTGCCCGCCGCGCCGCCGCCGGAGAAGGCGCCTGCCGTGGAGAGCGCTCCGCACATGCCGGATTGGGCGGATGTGAGGGCGGAGCGGGAGACGCTGCCTGATCCCCTGCCCGGGGCGCGCCTGCCCTACTATCAGCGCGTCTATTACGCCTTCCATTTGTCGGACGAGGCGGGATGATCGGCCGCGGAGTGCCCGGACCGATTAATTTTGAAAGGAAATGACAACATGGCGAAGCCTGTTCAAAACAAAAAAAGCCTGGCGGACAGCAAGGCACTTGCGGCCCTGACGCTGGCGGTGGTGCTGCTGCTGACCCTCTGCGCGGGATATATCGGCGTGAGAGGGATGAAGCTTGATGGGGAGGGCCTGTATAAGCTGCTGGCCTGGATCCCCACCCCCTCCGAGTCGAGCACCTGGCGCGAGGCGCTGGTGCCCGGTACCGATTTTGGCACCAACATGGTACAGGTGTATACGGCGGCGGCCACGGAGGAAGGCGGCGAGGTGAGCGAGGAGCAGCTGCGCGAGACTGCTCGGGTGCTGAGCCGCCGACTTAATTTCGGCGGATGGTCGGATGCCGCAGTGGAAGTGACGGACGGAAAGATCAAGCTCGTGCTGCCCCTTGACGGCACGCACGACCATGCCTTTGAGATGCTGGCCCAGCGGGGAGAGTTTGCCCTGGCTTCGCCCGACGGCACCGCTTTCCTTGATTATAAGAACATCAGGCAGGCCAGCTACGGCCCCTATGGGACCGATGGCAGCTACGCTGTCAGCTTTGTACTGGACGGCGAGGGCAAAAGGGTGTTTGGCGAAAAGACAACCGAACTGATGGGACAGAGCATCAGCCTGATGATCGACGGCGTAGCCGTCGCCTCCCCCGGCATCAATACGCCCCTGACGGAAGGCCAGGCCTCTCTGCCCGGCTTCACCGATGAGAGCGCGGTCGCTTACGCGGCCATGATGCAGTATGGCCCCCTGCCGCTGAATCTGACGCTGGAAAGCCAGACCGAGGATGGCGAGCCCCTCTATGGCGCGGGCGCGGCCAATACGCTGATGATCGCCCTGTTCGCCGCGGCGGCGCTCATTTGCCTGTATCTTCTGTTTACCTACCGGCTGGGCGGTTTGATCGCGGCCTGGCTGCTGGTCATCCAGCTGATCGCCGCCTACTTCTTTGCGGCTTTGATGGGCGCAGGCTTCACGCTGTCCACCCTTCTGGCGGTCTGGGGCAGCTTCGCGCTGCTGTGCTGGGGCCTGATCGTGCTCTATCGCAGCATGAAGCAGGATCTGTCGCACGGCCGCTCCGTCCGCCAGTCGCTCAGGCAGGCCTATTCTTCCGGCGGCAAGCTGGTGGCCGATGTGCTGGCGGCGCTGCTTCTGCTGGCCGTCGCGCTGGTCATTGGCGACCGCCAGGCCATCGGCGCTTTCATGCTGCCCTTCACGGTCGGCCTGCTGATCGATCTTGTGCTGATCGGCCTCTGCCTGCGCGCGCTGATGAGCTGCGCCATCACCCTGTTTGGGACCAGCACCTCGCTCTATATCTCTTCCAAAAAGGAGGCCGCTTAAATGAAAAAGACAGGCACTCTTGTGAAAAGCTTTCTGCCCTCGCTGTTGATTGCGGCCTTTGGCCTGGTGATCATCGCGCTGGGCCTCGCGCCCAGGTTCTCCGCGGGCGCAGCCGAAATGATCGACTTTCCCCAGATGTATTTGGGCGTGGCCATCGCCGTGCTGATTGCCTTCGCCTTCGGCGCCATCCGTTACAGCCTGCCTGTGGGCTGTACGCTTGGGCTGATGATGCTGAACGACCTTTTGGTCACACTGGCTGTGACCGCTCTGTGCAGCTTCCTGCTGCCGCAAACGGCCGTGATGCCTGTTTTGCTGCTGTTCGTGCCTGTGTTTACACTGGCCGGCAGCCTGACCGTGATCCGCGCGGCGAGGGATCTGCGCGCGGCTGGCTCAACCCGTGATCTGAGCGATGAAGAGGCTGCCCAAAAGGCAACAGCCTCCACACGCGCCCTCAGGGTGGGCGGCGCGCTGCTGGCCCTCGTCTTCATCGCGGCGGGTGCCGTGGGCGGCCTGAAGCTGGCGTCCACGCTGCTGCCGCTGGTGATCGGCCTTGCCGTCTCGCTGGTTTCTTCCTGTCTGCTGACCGGCAAAGTGTGGAGGCTGACGGGCTCCCGTGCCGCGGTGAAGGGCGGCAGATAAACATCTTTTTGCCGAAGGCGCGGGCCGGTGCCCGCGCCTTCCTTTATCTTTTTTCAGGAGTTTTCATGCGTCAGTTTGTCCGCCGCGCCGAGCCTTTTGAGATGCCGGGCTACGAGCCCTGGCTTGCGCTGCTTCTGCACGCCAGGGGCATCGACACGCCGGAGGCCGCGCAGGCCTTTCTTAACCCCGATTTTGGATCTCTGCATGACCCGATGCTGCTGGGCGGCATGGAAACGGCCGTGCGCATCATCCGTGAAGCGGGCAGAAGGGGCGCGCGCGCCGTGGTCTACGGCGACTATGATGTGGACGGCATCTGCGCCAGCGTGCTGGCCAAGGAGGCCCTTTCGGCCGCAGGGCTCAAAACGGTGGTCTACATTCCCGACCGCCACACGGAGGGCTACGGCATCAATGAGGAGGCCGTACGCCAGCTGGCGGGCCAGGCGGAACTGATGCTGACGGTGGACTGCGGCATCACGGCTGTCAGGGAAGCGGCCCTGGCCAGACAGCTCGGCCTGCGGCTCATCATCACCGATCACCACAGGCCGCCCGATGAGCTGCCGGAAGCCGAGGCCATCATCAACCCGCTGCTGGCGGACTACCCCTTCCCCGGGCTTTGCGGCGCGGGCGTGGCCTGGAAGCTGGCTTTTGCGCTGCACGGCGAGACCTTCGCGAGGCAGCGGCTGGATCTGGCAGCGCTGGCGACCATTGCTGACATGGTGCCCCTGCTTTCCGAAAACAGGGTAATCGCGGTCTTCGGGCTGGCGGCGATGAAGGAGAGCGTGAGGCCGGGGCTGCGCGCCCTGATGAAGGTAACAGGCCTTGAAGAAGGCCGGAGCGTATCGGCCGACCGCGTGGGCTTTGGCCTGGCGCCGCGTCTGAATGCCGGCGGCAGGCTCTCAACGGCCCGGCTGGGCCTGGACTTGCTGACCAGCGAACGCCCGCAGGAGGCGGCCGAGCTTGCGCTGCAGCTCGACCAGATCAACACCAAAAGAAGGCAGGAGGAGCAGCGGGTGATCGACGGCGCGCGCGCGGCGCTGGCGGAACTCGACCTGATGCGGGCGCACAGCATCGTGGTCTGGGCCGAGGGATGGAACAGCGGTGTGGTAGGGCTGGCGGCAGGCAAGCTGGCCGAGGAATACGGCCTGCCAACGCTCGTGCTTTCTGTAGAGGGCGGGAAAGCCACCGGCTCGGGCCGCGCAGGGGGCGGGATCGACCTGCATCAGGCGCTCGCCGGATGCGGGGATCTGTTTGACCGTTTTGGTGGGCACAGGGCCGCGGCGGGCATGAGCCTGAGGGCGGAGAAGCTGCCGGAGCTGAGGGCGCGCTTTGATGAGCAGGTGGCGGCGCAACTGGATGGGAGGCCGCTGTTGTCCGAGGTCTGCTATGATGCCGAACTGAGGCTGGCCGATGTGACGCGTGAAAACATCGAAAGGCTTGAAAAACTGGCCCCCTTTGGCATGGGCAACCCCAGCCCTGCCTTCCTGCTGAAGGAGGTAGAGGGGATCGCCGCCAGAAGGGTGGGGGCGGACGCCCGCCACCTGAAACTGAGCCTGCAGCAGGCGGCCGAGAGAAGGGACGGCATCGCCTTTGGCATGGGCGAACGCATGGAAGGGATGCCGCCTGTGATGAACGCCATCGTGCGCCTCAGCCTCAATGAGTTTCGGGGAAGGATCAGCCCTCAGTTTGAGCTGATGGACTTTCAGCCGGGCAGCCGTCCCTTTGAGCAAGACCCGGAGAAGGAAGCCGATACGCTGCTGGCCGACTTGAAAGCCGCCCTGGCCGTGCGGGAAGACATGCCCGATGTGGCCGAGGCGGGGACGATCGCCGGCGCGCAGGGCAAGCTGCTGCTCTGCCGCAGCTATGAAACGGCGCTGCGCATGCGCGCCGCGTATCCGGATTTTGATGCCGCGAGCCACCGCTATTCCGACCCCCGCGGCATGAGCGCCGTGCTTTACAACGTGCCCATCCAGGAGATTCACGCCCCGTGCGACGCGCTGTATTTCTGCGACGGGCTGACGGGCAGCCTGGAGGCGAGGCTCGCCGCCCGGCATTTCCCCGACGCTGCGCTCTTCGATTTTCCAGAAACGCGGGGCCTGGAAGACATTTTGTCGCGTCTCAGGCTCAGCCTGGACGAGCTGAGGGAGATTTATGTTCAATTCAGGGCCGGGCATGGTATAATGCAGGCAGGCCGCAGCCGGCAGGCCGCTTTGGCGGCGGCACTGATCTTCGAGGAAATCGGTTTGGCGCGGCTCGAGGAGGAGAGGGTCCTGCTGTTCCCCGGCAAAAGGGCGGACCCGAAGGACAGTTTGGTGTTTCAAAGCACGAAAGCAAGGAGTATTTGTGGCACGCAGCAAATTTGATTGTCTCAGCCTGGATGAGATGCTCACCCGGATGCGCCAGTATAACCCGGGTGCTGATTTGGCTGTGGTCGAAAAAGCCTTTGATTTTGCACAGAAGGCCCATGAGGGCCAGGTGCGCAAGAGCGGCGAGCCCTATTTCAGCCACCCGCAGCACGTGGCCAGCATCCTTGTAGAGATCATGCTGGACGCGCCGACGGTCGCAGCGGGGCTGCTGCATGACACGGTGGAGGATGTCGAGAGCGTTACGCTCGAGGTCATCCAAAATGAGTTTGGCAAGGAGATCGCGGAGCTGGTGGACGGCGTGACCAAGCTGGGCCACCTCAATTTCGCCGACCGGGAGGAGCAGCAGGCCGAGTCCCTGCGCAAGATGATCCTGGCGATGGGACGGGATATCCGCGTGGTGCTGATCAAGCTGGCGGACAGGCTGCACAATATGCGCACGCTGGCCTTCCAGCCTGTGGACAGGCAGGTGGCCATCGCCAACGAAACGCTGGACATCTACGCGCCCATCGCGCACCGCCTGGGCGTATACACTATCAAGCAGGAGATCGAGGACCTGGCCCTGCGCTACATCGACCCCGAAGGCTACCGAGAGGTGGCGCACAAGGTCGGCGTGAAACGGGCCGAGCGTGAGGAGCAGATCAAATACATCATCGAGACGCTCACCGACAAGCTCAACGAGATGGGCATCAAAAACTTTGAGATGGAGGGGCGGCCGAAGCACCTGTACAGCATCTACCGCAAAATGGTGATCCAGAACAAGCACTTTGACCAGATCTATGACCTGATCGCTGTGCGTGTGCTGGTGAACACCATCCCGGACTGCTATTCGGTGCTCGGCGCGGTGCATACGCTGTGGAACCAGGTGCCCGGCCGATTTAAGGACTACATCTCGGTGCCCAAAAACAACATGTACCAGTCGCTGCACACCACGCTGATCGGCGGGCGCAGCATCCCCACGCCCTTTGAAGTGCAGGTGCGCACCTATGAGATGCACCGCGTGGCGGAATACGGCATCGCGGCGCATTGGAACTATAAGGAGGGCGTCTCGGACAGCGGGCTTGACAAAAAGCTCTACTGGCTGCGCCAGATATTGGACTGGCAGTCCGAGACCCGCGACAGCAAGGAGTTTATCGACGGCCTCCGCACCGACCTGTTCAGCGGCGAGGTTTTCGTATTTACGCCCAAGGGCGATATCATCAATATGCAGCGCGGCGCGACTCCGCTCGATTTTGCCTACCGCATCCATTCTGCCGTAGGCAATGCCTGCGTGGGGGCCAAGGTCAACGGGCGCATCGTGCCGCTGGATACAGAGCTGAATACCGGCGACCGCGTGGAAGTGATGACATCCTCCGCTTCCAAGGGGCCCAGCCTGGACTGGCTGAACGTGGTCAAGACCCAGCAGGCCAAGGCTAAGATACGCCAGTACTTCAAGAAGGAACTGCACGGGGAGAACGTGGCCAAGGGCAAGGACATGCTGGAGCGCGAGGCCAAGCGCCGCGGCGTCAAGCTGAGCGAGCTGACACGGGCAGAGTACCTGGAGCCCATCTATAAAAAGTATGCCATCGACGATCTGGAAACGCTCTATGCCACGGTTGGCTTCGGCGGGCTGACCTCGCTGTACGTGATCTCCCGCCTGCTGGAGGAGCAAAAGAGCGAGGCCGAACGAAACGAGAAAAAGGCGCCCACGCTGCCGGAGCCCAATGTGGTCATGCGGCAGGGCAAACCCACGCACGGCATCTATGTGGAGGGCGGCGCCGGCATGCTGGTGCGCTTTGCCCACTGCTGCAACCCGGTGCCGGGCGATGAGATCATCGGGTACATCACGCGCGGGCGCGGCGTCACGGTGCACAAGTCCGACTGCATCAATGCCATCAACTCCGAGCCGGAGCGCGCCGTGCGCGTCAGCTGGGCGGATGAGGGTACGGGCACCTTCAGCGCTTCCATCCGCATCGTGGCCTATGATCATCCGAGCCTGCTGGGCGAGATCACGGTATTTGTGTCCGATATGGGCGCGCCCGTGAGCGCGGTTTCCATGAGGGCGAACAAGAACGGCACGGTCACCATCCACATGGTGCTGCAGGTGATGAGCAAGGAGCAGCTGCGTCAGGCCGTCATGCGCATACAGAAGCGCTCGGACGTGCTGGAGGCATACAGGAGCGTCAGCTGAGAGGCTGCGCGCGTCGGGGAATATTTATGCGAAGCGTTGTACAAAGGGTGAGTTATGCCCGCGTGAGCGTGGCGGAAGAGCCGGTTTCCGAGATCGGCGCGGGGCTGATGGCCCTGCTCGGGGTCGAGGTGGGGGACACCGAAAAGGACGCGGACTATCTGGCGGACAAGCTGGCCAAGCTGCGCATCTTTGAGGACGGAGAGGGAAAGATGAACCTCTCGGTGAAGGATGTCGGCGGCGAGGTGATGGTGGTCAGCCAGTTTACGCTGCTGGGCGATGCCAGGGGGCAAAACCGGCCGGGGTTCACGCAGGCCGAGGAACCGGAGCGCGCCAACGCGCTCTATGAGCGCTGCTGCGGCAGGCTGGAAACGCAGTGGGGTCTGCGCGTGGCGCGCGGGCGTTTTCGCACGCACATGAAGGTGGAGCTGCTCAATGATGGGCCCGTCACGCTGCTGCTGGACAGCAAAAAGAATTTTTAGGAGCAAACATGATCATCAAGATCGTTCCCAACGGGGAACTGCAGGAGAATTGCTATATTCTGACGGTGCCGGGGCGGGAGGACGCTCTCCTGATCGACCCCGGAAGCGAGGCGGAGAAAATCCGGGCGGAGCTTGGCGATAAAAAGGTGGCGGCCATCCTGCTGACGCACGGCCACTGGGATCATACCGGCGCACTCAGGGATTTTCCCGGCGCGCCCATCTACATGCACGAGCAGGACGCGCGGATGCTGCGGCAGAATCGTTTCAGCGCCGCGGGCATCGAACGCGAACTGGAACCGAGGCCCGAGCCTTCCTTCTTTGTTTTGGAGGGGCAGGTGCTGGAGCTGGCAGGCATCCGGCTGCAGGTGATGCATACGCCGGGGCATACGATGGGCGGCGTATGCTATGTGACGGAGAGCGACGTCTTTACCGGCGACACGCTGTTTGACGGCGATTACGGCCGGACCGATCTGCCCGGTGGATCCATGCAGCTGATGCGCCAGTCGCTCAGGCGGCTGCTGGCCATGAACGGCTTCTATGCCCATCCCGGCCATGGGGGGAGCTTCTTTATCCCATGAGGCTGTGGATCGAAGCCCCGGGGGAGGACCTTGGCAAGGAGATCTACGATGTGGCGGGCATTTTTTACCCGCAGATCGAGGTGACGGCGAGCCCTGCGGAATCTGAGCTGCGCGTGCGCTATCGGGAAACAGGCGGAGAGGGCCTGCTGGAGCTTGACGGCCTGCTGTCCGCGCGGCTGACTGTTTCGGTGACGCAGACGGACGGTCCCATCCTTGACAGGCGGCTGCGCAAGCGCAGGCTGAAAATGGCGTTCTACCGGCTCCTGAAGGAGCATCTTGGCGTACAGCCGCCATGGGGAGCGCTGACGGGCATTCGCCCCACACGCCTGGTGTATGAAAAGCTGTCTGAGGGGCTGACGCTTGACCTGGCTCTCCTGCGCGTGGGGGAAGAGTATGATGTGACGCCGCGGAAGGTATCGCTGATGGGCCGCGTGGTGACTGTTCAGCGAAACCTGGCTCAGCCTTCGGAGGATGAGACAGATCTCTATATCGGCATTCCCTTTTGCGAGAGCAGATGCCGCTACTGCAGCTTTATCAGCGCGCAGGTGGGAAAGGGAACGTTGCTGCAGCCTTATGTGGAAGCCCTGAAACGCGAGATCCGGGCCGTGACCGGCCTGGTGACGGAAAAGGGCCTGAAGCCCCGCGCCTTCTATATGGGCGGCGGCACGCCGACCGCGCTCAGCGCGGAGCAGCTGGATCAGGTGCTGGAAGCCGCAGAGCCTTTGCTATGCGCCTGCCGGGAGACAACGGTAGAAGCGGGCAGGCCGGACAGCGTGACGCGCGAGCGGCTGTCGGTACTCAAAAAACACGGCATCGGCCGCATCTCCATCAACCCGCAGACCATCCATGACGCTACGCTGGAGACCATTGGCAGGCGGCACACGCACCAGCAGACGCAGGAAGCCTATGAACTGGCCAGGACGATGGGCTTCGATCGCATCAACATGGACCTGATCGCCGGTCTGCCCGGGGAGACGCCGGCCATGTTCGCGCAGACGCTGGATTGGGTGAAGGCCTGCGCGCCCGAAAGCCTGACCGTTCACACGCTTTGCGTCAAGCGCTCCAGCGATATGCACCGCTGGCAGGACAGCCTGCCGGTCGCGGCAGCGGTGGAAGAGATGGTTTCCATGGGCCTTGACTGCGCGCTGAGCCTTGGGATGAACCCCTATTATCTCTATCGCCAGAAGCATATGGCGGGCAATCTGGAGAACGTGGGTTATGCCATGCCAGGGCGGGAATGCCTGTATAACGTGGATACCATGGAGGATACGCTGAGCGTGCTGGCGATGGGCGCCGGCGGCATTTCAAAGCGCGTGACAGGAAATCGCGAGATGGTGTACCGCGCGCCGAATGTGAAGGAGATCGGGCAGTACATCCAAAGGGTGGACGAGATGTCCGGGCGCAAGGCCGGGCTTTGGGATACATAACCGTCGGGCGCGCGTTTGGCGCGTCCAGTCAATTATTAGCATTCGCTAACTGCGTGCAAATGTTGACATGCGCGCGGTAGGGTGTTATTCTCTACCGCGAAACCCGATTATTTTTATCGGGATTTTGCATGGAAGGGAGCGGATGGAGCATGAAGCTTTCAACGCGCGGGCAATACGCCCTGCACGCGATGATTTTTCTGGCCAAACACCGTCAGGATGGGCCCCAGCCGCTCAGGACGATCGCGGAGGACGGCCTGCCGGAGCAGTACCTGGAACAGCTGCTGGGCACGCTCAGGCGCAGCGGGCTGGTGTCTACCGTGCGCGGCGCGGCGGGCGGTTACAGCCTCTGCGGCGATCCGTCGGAGATCACGGTGGGACGCATCCTGGAGGCCACGGAAGGCCCTGTCAGCCTGGCGGACTGCGCCGTGGACGCGGGCGTATGCGGCAAGGGCAGCGACTGCCAGACCAGACGCACCTGGCGCTACCTGACGGAGAGCATCAACGCCATCCTGGAAGGCGTCACGCTGTCGGACATACTGGAGAACAAACCTTATCAAATCAAAGGAGCATAGGCCTGATGAACCGTATTTACCTGGATAACGCGGCGACCACCCCGGTCTCACCGCAGGTGCTGGAAAAGATGCTGCCCTATTTCACGCAGCACTTCGGCAACGCTTCCAGCATCTATGACACGGGGCGCGATGCCCGCAGAGCTGTGGATGCCGCTCGCAGGCAGGCGGCCGCCGCCATCAACGCCAAGCCGCAGGAGATCTATTTTACGGCAGGTGGTTCCGAGAGCGACAACTGGGCCATCAAGGGCGCCGCTTTCGCCAGAAGAAAGAAGGGCAACCACATCATCACCACGGCGGTCGAGCATCACGCCGTGCTGCACACCTGTCAGTGGCTGGAGGAACAGGGCTTTGAGGTGACCTATCTGCCTGTGGACGAGTTCGGCCGTGTGAGCGCGGAGCAGGTGGAGGCCGCCATCACGGACAAGACGGTGCTGGTCAGCGTCATGGCTGCCAATAATGAGATAGGTACCCTGATGCCTATTGCACAGATCGCCAGGGTGGCGAAAGAGCACGGCGTGCTGATGCACACCGACGCGGTGCAGGCCATGGGCGCGATCCCCGTTGACGTGGAAGACTGGGGCGTCGATATGCTCTCTCTGTCGGGGCACAAGTTCCACGGGCCCAAGGGGGTCGGCGTGCTGTACATCCGCACCGGCGTCAAGCTGGATTCTCTGGTGCATGGCGGCGCGCAGGAGCGGGGCCGCAGGGCCGGTACCGAGAACCTGCCCGGGATCGTCGGCATCGGCGAGGCTATGGAGATCGCCGCGAAGAACCAACCCGAGAACGCGAAGCGTCAGGCGGCCCTGCGCGATCGGCTGATCAGCCGCCTGCTCGGGGAGATTCCAGACGTGCGCCTCAACGGGCATCCCACCGAACGCCTGCCTGGCAATGTGAACATCTCCGTACGCTATATCGAGGGCGAGGCGCTGCTGCTCAGGCTGGATCTCGTCGGTATCGCCGCCAGCTCCGGCTCTGCCTGCACCTCGGGCTCGCTTGATCCCTCCCATGTGCTGCTGGCCATCGGCCTGCCTCACGAGATCGCCCACGGCAGCCTGCGCTTCTCTCTGTCCGATAGCACCACCAAGCAGGAGGTGGACGCGGTAGCCGAGGTCCTGCCCGGCATCGTGAAGACCCTGCGCGATATGTCCCCCATATTTCCTGAGAAAGAGGTATAATCATGTATACTGATAAGGTCATGGATCATTTTTCCAATCCCCGCAATGTAGGCTCCATCGAACACGCGGACGGCGTGGGCACCGTCGGCAACGCCAAGTGCGGCGACATCATGCAGATCTATCTCAAGGTGGAGAACGATATCATTGAGGATGTCAAGTTCAAGACCTTCGGCTGCGGCGCCGCTATCGCCACCAGCTCCATGGCCACCGAGATGGTCAAGGGCAAAACGATCGACGAGGCGCTGAGCCTGACCAACAAAGCCGTGATGGAGGCGCTGGACGGGCTGCCCCCGGCGAAGATCCATTGTTCCCTGCTGGCAGAGCAGGCCATCCACGCGGCGATCGAGGACTATCGCAAGAAGCACCCCAAGCTATAAGGAGACCGAATGCCAGATATCAGCGGCAACCTCTCCGGTGTGCGCGAAAGCGTCATCGAAAAACTGAAAACGCTCTATGATGAAGAGATCGGCGGCAGTGAATTCTTGCCGCCTGATTTTGCTGTCAGGCTGGCTGCCTTCAGCGCGGCGCTCAACCGAGAGATCGCGGTCTATGTGTCGCGTTCCGGCGAGGTGCTGAATGTCAGCGTGGGCTATGTCAGCAATGTGCAGCTCGATCAGCTGAGCCTGAGGCGCAGCGACAGGCGGCTCAGCATGGTACGCTGTATCCATACCCATCCGGGCGGAAGCGCGGAGCTGTCGGACGTGGATCTGACCGCGCTCAAGAGCCTTCGGCTGGATGCCATGTGCGCCATCGGCGTGGGGGGCGACGGCTCTGTGACTGGCGTGAGCGCGGCCTTCCTGGGCGAAGGGATGGAGCCAAAGCTGACGCCCGTCTTGAGCCTTGACCGCTTGCCTCAGGAGGAGTGGCTGGAGGAGATCGCGCAGAGCGACCGGCTGACCCCGGTCGGCGGCTCGTCGGATACGGCGCAGAGACAGGAGCGCGCGCTCCTTGTCTCCGTCGACAGCGAACGGTCGCTGGATGAGCTGGCCGCTCTTTGCGACAGCGCGGGCGCTGTGGTCGTCGGCAGGTCGCTTCAGCAAAAGTCAAAGCCCGATCCTGTCACCTACGTGGGCAGTGGCAAGGCCGGCGAGCTGTCGCTTGACGCACAGGCGCTGGAAGCGGATATCCTGGTAGCGGACGATGAGCTTTCCGCCGCGCAGACGGCCAGGCTGGAAGAGCTGGTCGGCATCCCGGTGGTGGACAGGACCACGCTGATACTCGATATCTTCGCCCGGAATGCCGTCACCAGCGAGGGCAAGCTGCAGGTGGAGCTGGCACAGCTCAATTACCGGGCCAGTCACCTGAAAGGGCAGGGGCAGGCCATGTCCCGTCTGCTGGGCGGCATCGGTGTGCGCGGCCCCGGCGAAAGCAAGCTGGAGATGGACAGGCGCCATATCCGCGAGCGCATCGGCCAGCTGAAGGAAGAGCTGGAAAGGATGGAGCGTCAAAGGGGCATCCGGCGCAAGGGCCGACAGCGCGCGGGCACACCCGTGGTGGCCTTGGTGGGCTACACCAATGTGGGCAAGTCCACCCTGCTCAATCGCCTGACAGGGGCGGAGGTGCTGGTCAAGGATCAACTGTTCGCCACGCTGGACGCCGTGAACCGCAGGCTGGAACTGCCGGACGGAGACGGTTTTATCCTGGTCGATACCGTCGGCTTTATCAATAAGCTGCCTACCGACCTTGTAGAGGCATTTCACTCAACGCTGGAGGAAGCCGCGCTGGCGGATATACTGCTGATCGTTTCAGATGCTTCCTCCCCGGAGATGGCGGCGCAGCGCGCCGTCGTGGAGGAAGTGCTTGACAGGCTTGGCGCGAACCGCCAGCCGCGCATCGAGGTGCTGAACAAGTGTGACCTGGCGAGGCCTGAGGCTCTGCAGGCGCTGCCCGGGGCCATCGCTGTATCCGCCGCGGATGGGACGGGGCTGGATGAACTGCTTGCGCACATCGCAAAACTGCTGCGCGAGCGGGAGAGAATGTACCGATTGTTGGTTCCCTTTGCCGACTACGCCCTGCTGAGCGAGCTTCGCAGGCAGGGGCGTCTGCTTGGCGAGGAACATCTGGAGGAAGGCACGCTGGTCAGTGTAATGCTGGATCACGCTGCCTTCGGCAGGCTGGAGGCCAGGCTGGGCAAAAGGCTGGAGAGCATGCTGAGGGCAGCGGAGGGTGAGCCGTGATTGTAAAAATTCTATCCCTGCTGGCGGCCCTGATGAGCCTCTCGCAGGCAGCGCTTGAAGCCGGCGTCAGACAGACCAACCTTGGCGGGAACCTCTATCTTGTCAACCGAAGCTTTACTTTGAGCGAGGACTACGTGCCGCCTGATCTGGTTCAGCCTGCTTCTGCAGGCGCCGCGGCGGGCACGCTGATGCGCAGGGAGGCGGCCGATCAGCTTGACCGGCTGTTTGCATCGGCCAGGGATGCGGGGTATACTTTAGTGGCTGTCAGCGGCTACCGAAGCTACGCGACCCAGCGAGCCATCTATAGCCGGAGGACCTCATCCGGCGACAGAAAGGACAAGGAAAGGGCCAAGCTGCTCGTGGCCCCGCCCGGTGCCAGCGAGCATCAGCTTGGTCTGGCGATGGATCTGGGTCGCAAGGGCAAGACGAACCTGAATGCCGCCTTTGGCGACAGCCTGGAAGGGCTGTGGGTCAGGGAACACGCGCATGAGTTCGGGTTCATCATCCGCTATCAGGCGAAGTGGAAGGAGATCACGGGCTATGAGGACGAACCCTGGCACGTGAGGTATGTTGGGCCGGAGCACGCACAGAGAATATTCGAGCTGGACATCCCTCTTGAAAGCTATGTGGAGCAGCTGCAGCAAGTCTATTTCGGCGAATATTTGACGGAGGATCTTCCCACGTGATACGAAAGAGCCCCCTTGCCCTGATCCTGCTGCTTCTGCTGCAGTTGGCTGCCGCCGCCGAGCCGGTGTGGCAGTACCCTTTGGCGGCCAACCTGGTGGAGGGAAAGGGCGGCTATCTGGTGCTGACCAACAAAAGCGTTCTGCTGGACAGCGACTATGAGCCGCATGACCTGGTGAACCTGACGGTCCGGGCCGTGAGCCGAGGCTTTCAGCTGCGCAGCGAGGCGGCCGATGCGCTCAGCGCCATGTTTCAGGCTGCGGAGGAGGAAGCGGGGCTGAAGCTCTATGTTAAGAGCGCCTACCGCAGCTATCAGACGCAGAACACCATGTATCAGGGCCGGCTTGAGAAGATAGGCAAGGATGACGGGGTGGTGGCCTATCCCGGCTCATCCGACCATCAGACAGGCCTTGGCGTAGATCTTCTGAACTATGAATGGACCAGACGCGACGGTATGACCCCCGAATTCGGAAAGACGGCGGAGGCCGCTTGGATGGAGCAGAACGCCGCGCGCTTCGGCTTTATTCTCCGCTATATGCCTGAGAAGCAGGAGATCACCGGCATCATTTATGAGCCCTGGCATTTCCGCTATGTGGGCAAACCTGTGGCGCAGTACATGATGGAGAATCGCCTCTCGCTGGAAGAGTTCACGCAGGAGGTGAGCGAGGCCATTGCCGCGTATGAGGAACAGGGCGGAAACTTTACCGCGCTGTGCCGCGCGCTGAACGCGCCGCCTGAGCCTGTACTGCTGGGTGAAGCGGACGAAGAAGGGGACAGCGAGGTCTCCATCTTCAATAGAAACCCCTGAGGTGTCTGCTTTGTGTAAAAAAGTGTTGCTGCTGATCATGCTGCTTTGCCTGCTGGCGCCTGCCCGCGGGTTTGCCGAGTTTTTGCCGGAGGACGCCGTGCTGCCGGAGCCAACCGAGGGGCCCGGCGGCGAAAGCGATGCGCAGCAGGGCGGCCTGCTGGAAGAGGGCGGCCTGCTCTATCTGGTGAACCGGGAGCACAAGGCGCGGGCGGCCTATCAGCCCGCTGACCTCACGGTGCCTAAGGTGGCGACCCGCAAGAAGGATATGGAACAAAGAATCCTTCTTCGCCCTGAGGCGGCCAGGGCGCTGGAAGAGCTGTTTGCCGCCGCCAAAAGGGAGAAGAAATACGTGCTGTACGCCGTCAGCGGCTACAGAAGCTACGGTATCCAGCAGATCCTGTTTAACGGCAAGGTAAAGGAGGTCGGCAAAGAGCGCGCCATGCGCACCGTGGCCCCGCCCGGCACCAGCGAACATCAGCTGGGGCTGGCGATGGATGTGCAGTCCTCCAACTTTTTGAACCTTGACCAGAATTTCGGGGAAACGCCAGAGGGCAAGTGGGTAGCGGAAAACGCGCACCGCTTCGGCTTCATCATCCGCTACAAGGAAGAGTGGCGCGAGATCACGGGCTATGCCGATGAGCCCTGGCACATCCGCTATATCGGAAAGGCGCACGCGATGGCGGTGCATGCGCTGAATGTGCCTTACGAAAAGTACGTGGAGGCCATTTCGGATCTGCCGGAGTACGTGCTGAGCGGCGCTACCGATCTGTTGCTGGCTGGCATCGCGCGCTCAAGGCTGGCAGGTGAGGCATCTCCTCTGCCTGAGCAATTGCTGAACGCGAATACGCGGGAGGAGCAGGCAGAGGCGCTTCGCGCCGCTACGTTGCCCTATCTGCCCGAAGACCTTACATATGAAAAGGCGCTCTGGGCCATCTATCCTACCCCCAAGCCGACCGCGGGGCCGAGGGTGGATGAGGATGAAGAGACCCATCTGTCCGTCGTGTCTGGCCATGCCGTCACTCCTTGATAAGCTGCGTGCCGCGCAGCCACGGAAGCAGACGCAGGGAGAGGGGAAGGACAGACCTGCGGCTGAAAGCTGTCTTGTCAAAGAGGCGCGCTTCCCTTGCCATGAATTTCCGGCACGCGCGCTGAGCGGTTCCACCCTGCGCCTGATGACCGGTCGGGAGGAGGGCGCGGACATTGCGCCTGAGGACTTGCTCTTTCTGGATACGGAGACCACCGGCCTCAGCGGCGGCGCGGGTACGGTGGCCTTTTTGATCGGTTTGGGCCGTTTCTCGGGCGATGAGTTTGTGGTGACTCAGTATCTGATGCGAGATTATGACGAAGAGCCCTTCGTGCTTGCTCCTGTGCTGCAGGCGCTGAACGGCTGCGAAGCCGCGGTCACCTTCAACGGCGCCAGCTTTGACATGCCGCTGATCCATTCCCGGCTGACCATGAACCGTCTGCACGTCGGCTATCAGCCGCCTGAAAATATCGATCTGGTGCACATAGCCCGCCGTGTGTTCAAGATGCGGGTGCGGCCCTGCAGGCTCACTCAGCTGGAGAGAGAAGTGTTTGGTCTGCCCAGGGAGGATGATCTGCCTGGCAGCGAGGTGCCGGGCCGTTATTTTTCTTACTTAAAAACGCGTGATCCCGCTTTGCTGGGGGACATTCTGGAGCATAACGCGCAGGATATCGTATCCATGGCAAGGCTGCTGTACGCCCTGGTGAATCTGCATGAGCGGCCGTTGGAGGCGCGGGACAAGAGGGATCTTTACAGCCTCGGCCGTGTGTTTGAAAAGCGCGGTGAAGGGGAGAAGGCCAAGGCCTGCTTCCGCCTTTGCGAAGGGAGCTGTGTAGGCGATCTTGCCGGGCTGAGACTGTCTGATCTCGCTCGGCGCGAAGGCAGAGCGGCGGAGGCGGCCGAGGGCTACGAGGTGCTGCGCCGCAGGGGAAGCGGCGGAGCGAAGGTGTTTATCGAACTCGCAAAGCTCTATGAGCACCGATTTCGGGATCCGGCCCGCGCGCTTGAAATCGCCAGGCAGGGCATGATATATTGTTTGGAGTCGGCTGAAGGCGGCGGGCCGGATTCCCGGGAATACAGGGATCTTGAACGGCGCAGCCGCAGACTGATCGACAGGAGCGGAGGAAAAGCACATGGGACTGATGGACAGCTTCAAAATCAGGGCGGCGCTGGCCAAACACCAGAAAGGTGACATTGAAGGCGCGAAAAAGGATTACGAGGCCCTTATCGCCGAAGGGAACCTGAAACCCGCGTATCTGCTGCCCTATTCTGTGCTGCTGCTGCGCGAGGGCGGTGATGAGAACTTTCAGAAGGTGAAGAACCTGCTGGCAAAAATACAGCGCGCCCCGGAGCTGAGCAAGGATGAACGCTCGCAGCTGCTGATGAACTACGCGGTGGCCGACTGGAAGCTGGGCAACAGGGAGAAGGCTGTGAAGCTGCTTGAAAGCGCGCACCGGGAGCATCCCTGCGGGCTGACCTACGAAACGCTCGGCTATCTGTATGTGGAGACGGGCGATGCCGACAAGGCACTCAGCTTTAACACGGAAGCCTATGAGTACGACGATGAGGACAGCATCACGCTGGATAACCTGGGCCAGCTTTACTACCGTCTTCTGAATGATAAGGCGAAGGCCAGAGAATACTTTGAGCAGGCCCACACCCTGAAAGCCGGGCAGATCGACACGCTCTGGTTCCTTTCCCGCTACGATCTTGAGGAGGGGAAGACGGAAGCTGCCATCGAAAAGCTGGAAACCGCTTTGGGGGGCAGGTTTTCACCCCTCAATCACATCAGCCGCGAGCAGGTGGAGCAGGAATTGAAGCGCCTCAGGGCAGAGACGTGAGGAAGGCCCTTGCCCGCCTGCCCGAAGGGCGCCGGGCGGCAGCGATCCTCCTGCTGGCGCTGATCGCCGCCACCGTCTTTTTTATTTGGAACAATTCGCTGCAAAGCCCTGAGGAATCCCTGCGTCGCAGCGGCCTGGCCGAAAGGCTGACGCGGCCTATCCTGATGATCGTTCCGGTGGAAGCCTGGCATAGCGACCGAATGATCACGCTGATCACCAGAAAACTCGGCCACTTTGTGGAGTATTTTGCCCTGGGGGCGGAGCTGCTGGCGCTGTCGAAGATTCTGCGCCCGGCTGCCTGTCTGAAGGCCGGATTGCTGTATCTGTTTGCCGTTTGCATCGCGGCGGCGGATGAAGCGCTGCAGCTGACCAGCGGGCGCGGAGCGGCCCTCAGCGATGTCGCGCTGGACGCCTGCGGCGCGGCTGCGGGGATGCTGCTGGCTATGGCGGTCTGTGCGCTCAAAAGGAGGAAAGAGGCGCTTGTTTGATTATCTGCGGCAGGACCCGGCAGGGTTTTTGCTGTTCATGCTGTACCGTGCTCCGGCCGTGCTGCTTGCCCTCACTTTTCACGAGGTCGCGCATGGCTATGTGGCGCTGCGCTGCGGAGATCCCACGGCGCAGATGATGCATCGCCTGTCGCTCAACCCCATCAGGCACATGGACCCTGTCGGCACCGTCAGCATGTTTCTTTTGGGCTTCGGCTGGGCTAAACCGGTGCCCGTCAACCCGCGCAATTTCAGGCGCGGCAGCAGGGACGATCTGCTGGTTTCGTTGGCAGGGGTCACCGTCAATTTCATACTCTTTCTGATAGGGACGGTTTTGACGGTGCTGGTAGGCTTTTCCCTCTATGTGCCGGAACTTGCGCAGGACGGGCAGGGCCTGCGCTTCATGCTTGGCTTCAGCGAAACCGGTTTTTCGGCGCAGCTTTTCCCTGTCTACGCGAAGGAGCTTCAGCCCCTGCTGCGCTTGCCCTGGCTGCTGCATGTACAGCGCTTTTTGCTGCACTTCTGCATGATCAACCTGGGACTGTGCCTGTTTAATCTGCTGCCGCTGCCGCCCCTGGACGGCTTTCATGTATTTAACGATCTGGTGCTGAAGGGCAGAGCAGATCTTTCGGGCAAGGCCTTTCGCATCGCCCATGTGGCGCTGCTGCTGCTCATGTTTTCGACGGACATCGTCAGCCGCCTGGTGGGCGCGGCCGTGAATGGGGTTCAGGGCTTTGTGCTCGGCCTTGTGCTGTCCCTGCTTGGGCGCTGAGGGCGGGTATGGCGCTGACGCTTAAACTGAAGGATTTCAGCGGGCCGCTCGACATGCTGCTGTTCATGATCGGCAAGGCCAAGATCGATATCAGGGACATCTTTGTTTCTGAAGTGACGGATCAGTACATCCGTTCGGTCAGCGAGGCAGAGGATCTTGACATGGATGAGGCCTCCTCCTTTATCCAGATGGCGGCCACTTTGCTTGAGATCAAGAGCCGCTCGCTGCTGCCCAAACCCGAACCCGAGGCCGAGGAAGGAGAGGATCCGCAGACACTTCTGATCAGGCAGCTGGAGGAATACGCGCGCTTCAAGCAGATCGCAGGAGATATGCAGGGCTTTGAGAAGGCCGCGGCGCTGATGTATGAAAAGCTGCCGGAGGAATACCCTTTGCCGCCGCCAAGCTTTGAGATATCGGGTCTTACGCTTTCCGGGCTGATGAGCGCCTTTGCCGCCGTGATGGCGCGAACGCCCAGACAGGAGGAGCCTCCGGCCGATATCGCCAAGCGGATCATGCGGGAAGAGCACAGCGTGCCCGACTGCATGCTGCAGATATCCAAGCGCCTGCGATACGGCAGCCTGAGCTTTAGCTCCCTGATCGGGGAAAGTTCAAGCCGCGAGGAGATTATTACCTACTTTTTGGCCCTGCTGGAGCTTTTGCGCCTTGGCCGCATCGGCATCGCGCAGGATGAAGCCTACGGGGAGATTTCGATACACGCCGCAAAGAGGAAGCAGACGCATGGAGCTTGAGAACATCATTGAGGCCATACTTTACGTGTCAGGTGAGCCTATCACGCTGAAGGACCTGGCGCGTGCGCTGGATCAGGAGGAAGCCGAAGTGGATGCCGCGGCCGGGAGGCTGGCTGAATACTACGATCGGAACCTGCGCGGACTGCGTCTCAAGCGCTTTGGCAGCCATATTCAGCTGGCTACGCGCGCGGAATACGCTCCCTACATAGAGCGCCTTCTGCAGCCGGTGCAGAAGCAGTCGCTCTCTCAGGCGGCGCTGGAAACGCTGGCCATCGTTGCCTATCGCCAACCTGTGACAAGGCTGGATCTGGAGGCCGTGAGGGGTGTCAAGTGCGATTACTCCCTGCAGTCGCTGATCAACAAAAACCTGGTGAAGGAGGTCGGCCGCAAGGAAACCATCGGCAGGCCGATTCTTTACGGAACCACGGACGCCTTCCTTGCCCACTTCGGGCTGCGGTCCTTGGATGAGCTGCCCGATCCGGACAGATTCCTGGCGCAGGAGAGGGAGGAAGGGGAAACGGGGGAAGAATCCTTCGGATTTTCCGAGGACTGACCGCAGAAAAGGGGCGGCAAGGAGAGCTGCCGCACTTGGATCTAACGGATAAAAGCTGCTCACGCTGGCCGCATTTCGCGGCAACATGTGAGCAGCTTTTTCAATACAGAAGAGGATCAGAGTCAGATGGCCTTCAGCGTGCTGCGGATGTGGCTGTGCACGCCGACATACTCTTCGTTATAGGCCGCGGGGTGTTCGATCTGCAGCGTGAGCACCTTGTTGCCGGGCATCAGGGCCATGTGGATGCGGCCGCGGATCACCGTGCCGTCCGGCAGCTCGCCGCGATAGTTGGCGTAATAGCCGGGCTGCTTCATCAGCGCCCGCTCAGCGGTATGGGAGGGCTCCCACTTGGTGTAATTCACCTGGCCCATTTCTTTCAGGCGCGCGGTCAGGTCCTTGTTGAGATCGGACTTCTTGTAGCTGCTGCTGACTGCCACCTGGGACAGCGTGATCACGACGCTTTTGTTATCCTTCTGCATGGAGGCGGGCTCGCGCAGGATATAGGTATCCGCTTCGCTCTCGTCCACTTCATAACCAGCCACGCTCTCAAAGCTCAGGCCCAGCCGGGAAGAGGTGTAGGTCGCATAGGTGAAGGTGAGCGGCGGGCGCGGCGTGGGCGTCGGCAGATCAATGGGATCCAGCGGGATGGGGCTGGCGCCCGCGAAGGGGCTGGCCGTGCTGGTGTCCGCTGTGTAGCTCTGCGCTGCGGATGTCTGGGTGGTGGTCTGCTGCGCTGCCGTGCCGATGTATTCGACATCGTCGCCCGTTTCCTCCTCGGCGGAGGGATCGATGCCTTCGGGCAGCGTGCTGTCCAGCGCGGCTGAGGAATCGGCCGCGGTTTCAGTTGTCTGGCTGACTGCCATGGCGGGCTGCTGGGTGGCTGTGCCAAGCGTCGGATAATCGACGCTTACTTCCTGCTTGGGCGCGCAGGCGGAGAGCAGTACGGCAACCAGCAGCAGCCCCGGGACTAACAGCTTCTTTTTCATCTTAACCTCCATCCTGCCTGCGGCAGGGTCCAGATTGCTTCAAAATCTTTAATGGATTGTAACAATTCCGTATTCTTTCGTCAAGCCTTAACGCAATTGTTACAATAGGCCCTCATAAGCGTCCTGCGGAGATTTTTCTGTCAGAGGAAGAGACTCGTCTGCTTCCTCGCTCTGGTATCTGGGGTGGTACATCCGCCTGTCCAGAGACCAGATCTTTTCCGAGAATACGCCGCGGGGCGTGCGGCGCTGCACAGATTCCATCTCGTTCATGCGGGCATCCATTTCGTCGATGATGCTCAGCATCTCGGCTTCGGGGAACATGGGCGGCCTGGGGCTGCCGTGTTCGGCCACGCCGTGATGGCTGATGATCATATGCTGAAGCAGAAGGGCATATTCATCATCCGGAGCGATGCCGTTTTGACGGGCGATCTCCCTCACCTGGGATACGCCGACCACCAGGTGCCCCAGCAGAAGGCCCTCGGTGCTGTATTCGTTCACGTTGCCGAGCGTGTCCGACAGCATTTCCGTGATTTTGCTCAGATCATGCGCGATCACGCCGGCGCGCACCAGATCTCCGTCCAGAAAGGGATAGCAGGGCAAAAGGGCCTCTGCGGCGCTCAGCATACTGGTCACGTGATGCAAGAGACCACTGCGCTCCGCGTGATGCATGCGCTGGGCGGCCGGATAGTACATCAGCCTGTCGCGTACCTGGCCGACGAGGCCTCGGCAAAGCGTTTGCAGCACTGTATTCTGCATGCCTGCGATGGTCCTGTCGATAGCGGCCATCATATCTTCGGGGGGATAGGGAGCCGCGGAAACGAGCGCACTCATCTCCACCGGGTCTCCCGGAGCCTGGGGGCGGAACTTGTCCACCCGCATCTGCAGGCGGCCGTTATACTCGGTGACAGCACCGCGTACCTTGATCACGCCGCCCTGCTCGGGCGGCGTAGCCAGAGGGTCCCACACCTTGGCGTTGATCTCGCCGGAATTGTCGGCCAGCGTCATATCCAGATAATTGGCGCCGTTGTTGCTTTTGCGCTGCTGGGACATGCGCACCAGCAGAAAGCCCTCAAAGCCCAGGCCCTTGACAAAATCAGCGATCTTGGCCTGCTCCATCATAGTCTCCTTCATATCTGTCTTCAAACAGTGTGTATTCATCCAGCCAGTTCAGCAGCACGGTATCCAGCGGGCCGTTTCTCTGCTTGGCCACGATGACCTCGGCCGTGTTCGTATCCTCGCTGGCCTCGTCGTAATAGCTCTCCCTGTGCAGGAACATCACCACGTCGGCATCCTGTTCGATGGAACCGGAATCGCGCAGGTCGGACAGCATGGGCTTCTTGCTGGCGCGCTGGGTGTTGGCGCGGCTCAGCTGAGCGCAGGCCAGCACGGGCACCTTCAGCTCCAGCGCGATACCCTTGAGCTTTCTGGAGATCTCGCTGACCTCCAGCTGGCGATTTTCCGTCTTGCCGTCCGCGCTCATCAGCTGCATGTAGTCGATCACGATCAGGTCAAGGCCCTTGTCCATCATCAGCCTGCGGCAGCGGCTGCGGAGCTGCGCGGGGGTGACGCTGGAGGTATCATCGATGTACAGCCTCATCTGGGAGATGGGGGCGAGCGCCTTGACCAGCTTGGACCAATCGTCCGGCCTCAGCGTACCTGAGCGGGCCCGCTGCATGTTCACCCTGGCGTCTCCGCAGAGAATGCGCATGGCGATCTGCTCTCGCGGCATCTCAAGGCTGAACACGGCGACAGACTTCCCCTTGTGGGCCGCGTTGGCTGCGATGTTGATGGCAAAGCTGGTCTTACCCATGCTGGGGCGGGCGCCGACCAGCACCAGCTCGCCGCCATGCAGGCCGGTAAGCAGCCGATCCAGCTTGGAAAAGCCAGTCGGCACGCCCATGATCTGACCGCGGTTTTTTTCAAGCGCTTCCAGCTGCGCGTAGGTGCGCGGCATGATGGTGGTGATGGGCTCCAGCTGGTCTCCGCCGGTGCGTTTCATCACGATGTCAAAGATGGATTTTTCGGCGTGACGTAATATCTCGTCCAGCTCCATCTCCTGGCTGTAGCAATTGCCGCTGATGCTGCCGGCGGCGGCGATCAGCTTGCGGAGCGTGGATTTTTCCAGTACGATGTCGATATAGTGCCGCACATTGACGGTGGTGTGCACGGACTGAAACAAATCCACCAGATAGCCGGCGCCGCCGATGCCGGCAAGCATGCCGGTTCGGCTCAGCTCATCATCCATGGTGACCAGGTCCACGGCGCGCGGCTGTTGAAAAAGCGATCGCATCGCCCGAAAAATGACGGCGTGCTGGGGCTGATAAAAATCATCCTCGTTCATCAGCTCCATGGCCAGCATCAGCGCGTTGCTGTCCTGGAGAAGAGCGCCCAAAACAGAGCGTTCCGCTTCAACGCTCTGCGGGGGAGTTCTCAGCGGCTCGCCGGGCGCGCCAAAGGCGGCGAAACTCTCCATGGTCTATTCGGCAGGGCTGACGATCAGCTTCATCTGTGCCTTGACGCCTGTATAGACGGTGATCTGCACCTCGTACTCGCCCACAGTGCGGATGGCCTCGGAGACTTCGATCTTGCGCTTGTCGATCTCCACGCCGTGCTGCTCCTTGAGGGCGACCGCGATCTCCTGACCGGTCACGCTGCCGTAGAGACGGCCCTTTTCACCGCACTTTGCGCGCAGACGGATGGTCTTGCCCTTCAGCGCGGCGGCCTGAGTCTCCGCGGCGGCGCGTTCTTCCATCTCCCGCTGGCGCTGAGCGGCATGGCGGCGCTCGATCTCCTTGACTGAGCCCTCGCTCGCTTCCACGGCCCACTTGCGAGGCAAGAGGTAATTCCGGGCAAAACCGTCCGATACGTTGAGCACCTGGTTCTTCTTGCCGGTTCCCGGCACGTCCTGAAGCAGTATAACTTTCATTGTCCATCCCTCCCGGTATCGTCTTGATCGCTTTTCGTGCTGTCACCAGCATGCCTCAGCTTTCTGGGATCGCTGAGCTGATCGAAAATGCCGAGTATCAGCGAGGCATGCGGGAGAAGCAGGGTAAAGGCCGCGATGCTCAGCCCTCTTACGGAAGGCCGCACGCCGCGCGTTTTTTGCATGTGATTGAGACAGCTCAGCCCCTGCAGGCTGAACAGGGCCGAAAATATATTATACAGCATGGCGCCGGCCAGCGCGAGCCCCTGTTGAGAAGAGAAACGGGTCAGAAACGCCAGACCGCCCGCTGCCAGCAGAGGCTTTGAAAGCGAGGCAGGCAGATGAAATCTGTGAAAGACAGGCAGCGGCTCAAGGCGCGGATAGCTTGGGGCAGGGCTGTCCTGCGGCGCACGGAAGGCCCGGCGTTCCGCCTGTCTTTTTCCGTAAAACTCGCTCAAATGCACGCCACCGAGCGCCAGCCAAGGAGCATAGCTGCTGATCAGGCTGGGAACAAGCGCACGAAGCCAAATGCCAAGTCGGGCCTGCACCTGCTTGTAAAGCTCCTCAAGCAGCTCGGGTGACAGCGTCGCGCCGCCTTGCTGGGACTGTATGACGGCGCTGTCCGAGAGGCTTTCCGGGATGCTCAGCAGGCCAAAGCGTGTGGCCGTGATCAGCAAGCCGTCGCGCTCGGGCATGGACTGAAGCGCTTGGACGGCCAAGCGGCTGAGCGCATCAAAGGGAGCTTCGCCCAAAACTCGGAAGGACAGCGCGTACAGCAAGAGCACGGAAGCGCCGTAAACAAGGGCGATGATCGCCATGGCCCTGTAAGCGGATACTCCGCGGTACAGACAGCAGGCGTAGGCCACCAGCGGCGGTGCCAGGTAGCCAATAGCAAAAAGAGCAGGCGAAGCGCCGTTTTTCAGGCTGATACCAAAGCAGAGCAAGACAAGGCTGGCAAGGGCCGAAAGGGGCCCCGCGCACCTGAACACCAGCTGCAGGAAAAAGGGCAACAAAAACAGACCCGCACTCAGCAGGTAGAAGCCTGAAAACGGGTTTGCCGTGAGCGCGACCGTCAATAGGCCGGTCAGCACGAGCGACAGAGAGAAGCTGGCCGTGCTGTAGATCAACCTGCCCTTTTGCATAGGCGCTCCTCTCTCAAATTGCTTCATTCATTGTAGGGACGGCCCCCTGCTTTGTCAAGGAAACCCTCAGAGCACGATGTCCACAACCACGTTATCCAGCAGGGCCATCACATAGGGCTTGCCTCGGTCGGTCAGATCCTGGGGCACGATCTCGGCCGCGGTCAGGCTGGTCAGCTCGCCCTGCTTTTGCAGCACGGAGAAGCTGCGGGGCTCGGTCAGCCGGGCGAAGGCGGCCACATAGCTTCCGTTGCTGCCTGATTTATTGAAATAAAAGGCATGGACACCCTTTCCGCCGCGGCCCTGAGCGTCGGACATGCTCCCCATCAGGCGCTTGGCGTAGCCCCGCTCGCTGAAGAGCAGCAGATGATCGCTGTTTTTGATATTGCCCGCCCAGCAGACGCTGTCATCCGGGCCGAGGCGTATGGCGCGCACGCCGCGTGATGCCCTGCCCATCAAAGGGATTTCTTCCGGCTTAAAGCGGATCAGCATGCCTTCGCGCGTTAGACAGAACTGGTCCGCGCCGTCTTCCTCAAGGCAGACCGTCAGCAGGCTGTCGTTCTTCAGGTCTATGGCGGCAAACTTGGATCGGCGTACGTCGTAATCGGCCGCCGCGCTTCGCTTGACCTGCCCCTGCTTGGTATAGAAAAGAAAGTCGGGCAGGCCGGCCAGCTCGCCGGGCGCGACGTCAAACAGGCTGACACAGGTTTCGCCTGCCTCAAGCCCGCTTAGCACGCCGCTCAGATAGAGCCCCCTGTCCTTTGGACGGTTGCTTTCTTCCAGCCTGCCCACGTTCAGCGTATAGCAGTTGCCCAGGTTGGTAAAGAACATCAGCGTGTGGGCGCTGTCCGTGCGGAAGGTATACAGCGGCATGTCGCTCTCTGCCTCGGGCAGCTCCAGCTTGTCGTAGGCCTTCGGGCTCATCCTTCGCAGCTGGCCGCCGCGGGTGAAGAAGACCACGGCCTCCTGTGCCTCAGCCGTTTCGTCAATGGCGCTGGCCGCTACGGCTTCCCGCTCGGAGAGTATCTCTGTGCGCCGGTCATCTCCATAGCGGTCGGCAATGGCCTGCATCTCCTTTTTGATGAGCGCCATCAGCTTCTTTTCGCTGCTGAGGATCGCTTCCAGGCTGCGGATGGAGGCCAGCACTTCCTCATGCTCCTTGCGCAGGGTCAGGATCTCAAGGCCTGTCAGCCGCTGCAGACGCAGGTCGAGGATCGCCTGTGCCTGCACATCGCTGAAGGAGAAGCGGGCCATCAGTCGTTCCTTGGCTTCCTTTCCGTTCTTGGAGGAACGGATCAGCGCCAGTATCTCGTCCAGGCTGTCCACCGCTACGATCAGGCCGTCCAGAATGTGGGCGCGGGCTTTGGCGCGCTCCAGCTCGTATTGACTGCGCCTGGTGACCACGGTTTTCTGGTGGTTGATATAGTGCCTGATGGCATCCGCCATGCCCATCAGCGCGGGCTTGCCTTCGGCAATGGCCACCAGATTGACGCCAAAGGTGGTCTGCATGTCGGAATACTTATACAGATAGCCGAGCACCTGCTCGGGGTCAGCCTCTTTTTTCAGCTCGATGACCGCCCGGAGGCCTGTTCGGTCAGATTCGTCGCGGATGTCATAAATGCCGCTGAAGGCAACCTTCCTTTCTTCGGACAGGCGCAGTATCTTTTCCAGCATCTGCGCCTTGTTGACCTGATAGGGGACCTCGGTGATGCAGATCAGGCTGCGCCCGGCCCGTCCCGGCTCAATGTGCACCCGCGCGCGCAGCGTCAGCTTGCCGCGGCCCGTTTCAAAGGCGGCACGAAGCTCGGGCGTATCCAGCAGTACGCCGCCGGTGGGAAAATCCGGCGCGGGCAAAACGGCCATCAGCTCGTCGGTGCTCGCGTCCGGCTTGTCGATCAGCAGGCAGGTCGCGGCCACGGCTTCTCTGAGATTGTGCGGGGGGATGTTGGTTGCCAGGCCCACCGCAATGCCGGAGGCGCCGTTGACCAGAAGGTTTGGGTAACGGGAGGGCAGCAGATCAGGCTCGGACAGGGTGTCGTCAAAATTCAGGCGGAAGGGCACCGTGTCCTTTTGGATGTCCGCCAGCATCTCGAGGGCCAGGGGGGCCATGCGGGCCTCGGTGTAGCGCATGGCGGCCGCGCTGTCGCCGTCAATGGATCCGAAGTTGCCGTGCCCCTCGACCAGCATGCCGCGCATGGAGAAGTCCTGCGCCATACGCACCAGGGCATCGTATACGCTGCTGTCGCCGTGCGGATGGTATTTGCCTAGGCAGTCGCCCACGATGCGAGCGCACTTGCGGAAGGGCTTATCGGGCGTCATGCCCAGTTCGTGCATGGTGTAGAGGATGCGCCGCTGCACGGGCTTCAGACCGTCTTCCACGCGGGGAAGAGCACGCTCCATGATGACGTGCTCGGCATAGGGCATCATGCTGCGGTGCAGCACGTCCTCGAGCGGCGCCGGCACGATCTCGGAAGTGTTCACCTGCTGCGGTTCCGTTTTCTTAGGCATGGAGCACCTCCTGCATGATGGCAGCCTCCGGTTTGGGTCTATTTTGCGGGCTGAAGGTATCGGGTTTGTTGAAATCGGCGTGGGTGCTGATATATTCGCGCCGCGGCTCCACCTTGTCGCCCATCAGCACGGTAATCAGGCGGTCGGCTTCCGCGCCGTCTTCCAGCGTAACCTGCATCAGCTTGCGCCGCTCGGGGTTCATGGTGGTTTCCCAGAGCTGCTCGGGGTTCATCTCGCCAAGGCCCTTGTAGCGCTGCACGGTATAGTTTTTAAGCCCGTGAGTCAGCTTCTTCAGCTCCTTGTCGTCGTAGGCGTAGAGCGCTTCGCTGCCCGTTTTTACCTGATACAGCGGCGGCATGCCGATGAAGACGTGCCCGGTGGAGATCAGATCGCGCATATAGCGGAAGAAGAAGGTGAGCAGGATGGCCCGGATATGCGCGCCGTCCTGATCGGCGTCCGACAGGATGATGACCTTGTGGTACTTGAGCGTTTCAAGCGTGAAATCCTCATCAATGTTCGTGCCGAGGGCTGTGATGATGCTGCGGAACTCCTCGTTGGCCAGCACCTGATCGATGCGCTTTTTTTCCACGTTCAGCGGCTTGCCGCGCAGGGGGAGGATGGCCTGAAAACGCCGGTCGCGGCCCTGCTTGGCGCTGCCGCCGGCGGAATCGCCTTCCACGATGAACAGCTCATTCTCCTCGGGTCTGCGGCCCGTGCAGCTGGAAAGCTTGCCGACCAGCGGCGCAGCCTCCAGCTCGTTCTTGGCACGGGCCACCTCGCGCGCCTTGCGAGAGGCTTCGCGCACACGGGCAGCCTTGACGGCCTTGTCCAGTATGCGCTGGCCGATGTCCGCGTTCTTGAGGTCTTCCAAAAATTCCTGCAGCTTCTGGCTGACCATGGCTTCCACGGCGGGGCGAACCTCTGTGTTGCCCAGACGGCCCTTGGTCTGCCCCTCAAACTGCGGGTTGCGCACTTTCACCGAGAGCAGGGCGGTCAGCCCCTCGCGGTAGTCTTCGCCCGCCAGGCCGATGTCCTTCTCCTTGAGCACGCCGATCTTGCGCGCATAATCGTTCATGGCCTTGGTCAGCGCCGCGCGGAAGCCCGTCTCATGCGTACCGCCCTCGGGTGTGGGGATGTTGTTGACGTAGGAATAGGTAGACTCCGTATAGGCGTCCGTGTACTGCATCGCCAGCGACAGCAGGATGTCGTCCTTCTGCGTCTCAAACACGATGGGCTTTTCGTGCAGCGGCGTTTTATCCTTGTTCAGGTAGGCCACGAAATCGGCAATGCCGCCCTCGTAGTGAAATTCACGCATCTCATTGGCAGGGGCCTGAGCGCGTTCATCGGTAAAGCTGATGGCGGTACCCTTATTCAGGTAAGCCAGCTCGCGCAGCCTGCGCACGATGGTCTCGGCGTTGAAGCGGGTATCCTCAAAGATCGTGTCATCCGGCAAGAAGCGCACAAGCGTGCCGTGCTTTCTGGTGTTCCCTACCTTGTGGAGTGGCTCGACGATCTGCCCGGCCTTCCACTTCTTTTGTTTGGCGTCAAAAACGGTCTCAAAGCGGATCTGCCAATGCTCCCAGTCGCGGAAGCTGTCCACCGTCATCCATTTGGACAGGGCGTTGACCACCGAGGCGCCCACGCCGTGCAGGCCGCCCGAATAGCCGTAGTTTTCATGGTCAAATTTACCGCCGGCGTGCAGTTTGGTGTAGATCACTTCCACGCCGGAAATGCCAAGCGTCGGGTGCAGGTCGACCGGCACGCCGCGGCCGTTGTCCCATACGCTGCAGCTGCCGTCCTTATGCAGGGTGACGGCGATCTCGCTGGCATAGTCGTTGGCGGCCTCATCGATGCCATTGTCCACGATTTCCCACAGCAGATGATGCAGCCCGCGCGCGCTGGTGGTGCCAATGTACATGCCGGGCCGCATGCGCACCGCATCCAGTCCGTCCAATACCTGCAGGCTGCCGGAAGTATATTCTTTGGGCATGGTATCCTTTCCGTGAAGCGTATGATAACGCAGCAAAATAAATCGATACGGCATATACTGCCACTATGAAAGTATAGCAGATTTGCCCGCCTGGCAACAGAGGGCGTATAATCAGTTCAGGGGACAGATCCGGGAAAAGGGAGGGCCTTCATGTGAGCAACAGGAGCCAAAGAAACAGGAAAAAGACTTCGCTGTCTTCATTGGTATTGGTGATCCTTCTTGCGGTGGCCTTCTATGTCGGGGCAGGCCGTCTGCAGCCGGAAGCCGTTCCGGCGCCGACCGCGGCGCCGTCCGAAACGGCTCTGAGCGTGGATCGACCCGGCGAAAAAGAAACGGTACTCGCTTATCTGCAGGAGCACCACAGACTGCCAGACTATTACATCACGAAAGCGGAGGCCTCCGCGCTGGGCTGGAAGGGCGGGAGCCTCGAGCCCTACGCGCCGGGCAGGATGATCGGCGGCGACCGTTTCGGCAATTATGAGGGCCTGTTGCCGAATAAGTCCGGCAGGCGGTGGACGGAGGCGGATATCGGCACCATGGGCCAGCCGAGCCGCGGGTCCAAACGCATGGTGTTTTCGAGCGACGGATTGATCTATTATACCGAGGATCACTACGCGAGCTTTGAAAAGTTGGGGGAGATGGAATAGATGCGCAGGATCATCATCGACGCAAAGGATATGCCGACCCCCCAAGCGCTGCATCAGGTGCTGAAAGAAGCTCTGAACCTGCCCGGATGGTATGGGAGAAACCTTGACGCGCTGAAAGACTGCCTGTGGGAGCTGGGCCCTGTGGAGCTGTGCCTTCTGAACGCGCCGCTGCTTTCCGCGCTGCCGGACGCTTACGGGGAAAAGCTGTTCACGCTTCTTGAAGATGCGCAGGAGGAGATCCCCGCGTTTGCATTCAGACGGGTCGGGCCCAAAAGCGGCTTGTCTGCTGTCGGCGATAAAAAGTGAATCTCAAAAAGTTGCTTGGTGAATACGCGCTCACATGGGGGGGCAAAGCTTCAGCGAGCGTGTTGCGAACCTTTCGACAGGCATTCCGAAATGTTCAGCCTGTGTGACAGATTAGGGAAAAAACCGTATAGATGAAGGGCAGCTAACGTTTGCCTTTGGAACCTTGTCTCAAGTGAGGTTTGAAGTCTCAAAGTCAAGGAGCTCTCTGCCCTTCAAGTTTTTTGACGCCGAACAGATTATTCTGTCGAAAAAGATGAAGACCGTCTCAGGTTTGCGATGGCGTGGCAGCATAACCTCTGCGCCGCCGGGCAGGGTGTGCTTGCCCCTGGCACTGCGGGCAAGAGCTTCGGCTCTGTTCTCGGCATAATGGAGCATGCGCGCACCCAGGCAGAAGCGAGTGTTGAATTCATGCAGGATCTGGGTATTGAGTATTTCTGCCTTCATGACGCTGATTTTGTATCGGAAGCCGTCAATCTGCAGGAGACGAGCGCCGCCTTGATGAGATCACGAATTATATTTTAAAATAGATAGATACTACTGGCATCAAGCGCCTGTGGAGCATGCTAACCAATTTTCCAACAACCGCAATATGAACGGCGTTGGCTCCAACAAATCTGTGGAAGTCCATTGGTATGCGGCCGCGCAGCTAAGCGAGTCCCTTTAATGTGCGGTGAAGCTGGGCGAGTCGATTGTACCTTCTGGGGGACTGTGAGGGCTATGAGACCCTGTTGAATATCGGAGTGTGGTTTGAATAGAGAAGCATTGCCGCGCTGATGCGCAGGACGGTTGGTCATGGACGTTTCATAGGTTTTCAGGGCGCTTTTTTATATTGAACTCAAGCTCAAAGAGCGTTCATTCTCTATCTTCAGGAGAGCACCGCCCCGCGCGGCGCCTTTATTTTGGCGTGTTATGAAACGATTTTGCTTCGTGCGGGGCACACTTGACGGATAGGGTATATTGACATTGTGGCCGTCAGGCCGCAGAAGACCCGAAAGGAAAAGGAACCATGAAAAAAACTTTGCTCATTCTCCTGACGCTGACGATCATCTGCACGGGCTTGCCGCCCGCACGTGCAGAGGCGGCCAAACAGGTGGTCACCTCCTTCTATCCCATCTACATATTCGCAGAAAACGTGCTGGACGGCGTGGAGGGGGTAGAGCTGAAGAACCTTACTCATCCCACCACGGGCTGCCTGCATGATTATCAGCTGCTGGCAAGCGACATGGTCACGCTGTCACGGGCGGACGCACTGATCATCAACGGCGGCGGCATGGAGAGTTTTGTGCCCATGCTGGAGACGCAGTATCCCGAGTTGCCTGTGATCGACGCTTCTCAGGGGATCGATCTGCTGCTTAATGACGAGATGCTGGCAGAAGGGCACAGCCATGAGGACGGGCACGACCACGATCACGGCGATTACAACGCTCACATCTGGTTAGCTCCTCAAAACGCCATCCGCATGACGAGAACCATGGCAAAGGGCCTGGCTGAGCTGCTGCCCGAGCAGGCGGACGAGATCATGAGCAATGCGGAAGCTTATGCGGCAAGGCTGCAGGCGCTGGATGAGGAAATCGCGGAGAGCTTAAAGGGGCTGAAACGCCGTGATATCGTGACCTTTCACGAGGCTTTTCCCTATTTTGCCCAGGCCTATGGGCTGAATGTAGTGGCTGTGCTGGCGCTGGAGCCCGATGAGGCGCTGAGTCCGCAGATGCTCAAAACGCTGGTGGATAAGGTCAGGGCGTCGGGCCTGCCGCCCCTGTTCACAGAGCCGCAGTATGAAGACAGGGCCGCCAGAGCGGTAGCACAGGAGACGGGAGCTGGCATCTATGAGCTTGATCCTGTGGTCACAGGCGACGGCGCCAAGGATGCGTATGAGACGGTGATGCGCAGGAATGTGCAGGCGCTGATCGAAGCGCTTAACAAGTAATCAGCTTGGTGCTTTCTAAGGAGCTTCGGTGTCCTTCATATCCTTGACAAAGCCGGTTTATTCAATGAAGTGATCGGCTTCAATAAATCATCAGCTATGCCAAGAGGCTGCCAGCCTCTTGGCATTTTGGATTGCAGCTGTCAGACGCCTCTCGGCATACGGGCATAACGGAGACCAGTGATTCTCTTGCAGCCACGCTGATAAAAAGCACCTGTCGCTTGAGCCGACGGCCCCATGTTTCACATGGCCAGGATCAGCCTACACTCCGCTGTAAGGTACTGTGCTCGGATAAATCCCCAAAATGTGAACGTTTGTAACGGTTCGGTATCGTTCAGTCCATCACGCGTATGGAAAGCTTCAGATGATTTCTGTCTGCTGGCAACAGGGGAATGAAGGCACAAAAAAGGGACCGCCTTTCGGCAGTCCCTTTGAGTTCGGTCTTGGATTACTTCGCCATGCTGGCAGCCTTTTCAAGGGCTTCCATGTAGTGGCCGATGTCCATGGTCACGCTGGTGGCCAGATCCGCCACATCCGGAACGTTCTGGTGATTGTCGTCGCGAACCTTGGTGGGGGTCTTCAGAACTTCTTCAACGGTCTTGCCAACGCAGTATTCTTCGAAAGCGGCGATCTGCTCAAACCACTCTTTGCCGATGCTGCTGGCTTTACGCATGCCATAATCATCGCCCTTTTCGATCTTGGAAGGGATGGCGGCGTACTCGCCCTCGACCAGCTTGCCTTCGAGATCGAACTTCGTGCGGATCTGCACGGTGTCGAAACGGACGGACTTGATCACGCCGCTGTCATCCAAAACAACGGAGCAAACAATGCTGTCCACGGGCGCTTCGCCGGGATAGGCTTCACCGTCTTTGGTTTCGGCGTTCTTTACCGTGCCATAGGAAGTGAGCAGAGCCAGGCCGTGGGTATCGGCAAGCGCAACGGAGAACAGGCTGACCATCAGCAGAGACACGAGAACCAGAGCAATCAGTTTTTTCATCGCTATAACCTCCTCAAGATTATGGTCATAATTTATCATGATTTGAACCTGCAGTCAAGAGGGGAAACAGCATAAAACGATTGAAAAAGTGAACAAATTATCACGACGGATTTGCGCGAGATGCGTCTTCCCATACACGAAAAAGAAGCCGATTTTCTTGACGGTTTTTCGGCTAAGTGATAACATAAGCGCGCACTATGCGCAGACGTTATTGAGGAAGGTATTGGGTGCTAAGGTATATCGATTCTGACCAGACGATACTCGGACCAGGCGTGATTTGCCTTGGTTTTTTTGATGGGGTTCACCTGGGCCACCAGGCCATCGTCTCTCAGGGGAAGACAATCGCAGCAAACTTCGGCCTGCCTCTGTATGTCCACACATATGAGATACCCCCGATCAATCTGATTAAACATGGGATCGCGGTGAAGGAGATCAGCCCGCTCCCCGAGAAGGCGGCGCTGCTTGAGGCGCTGGGGGTAGATGTGGTGGCTGTCAGCCGGTTTGACGACAGGCTGATGCGGATGTCGGGAAGCCATTTCTTCACGAATGTGCTGTTGGGGCGCCTGCAGGCCAGACATCTGGTGGTTGGATACGACCACCGCTTTGGTTATCAGGGCGGCACCGACGTGGCCGGGCTGAAGGAGCTGTGCCGGCAACACGGCGTGGGTCTCAGTGTGATGGACGCGGTGAAGCTGCCCGACGGCTCGGTGATCTCAAGCACCGCCATCCGATGCGCCTTGACGCGCGGCGATATCCCGCTGGCCCGGCAGATGCTGGGCAGGCCGATAGAGCAGGCGCTGATAGATAGATTCTCATCTGAAAACGGGGAGAGAGAAAAGGTGGAGGAAGGTTTCGCATGAAGAAAAAAATCTCGGCCTGGATAGCCCTGGGGCTTATCACGCTGGTTGCCGGGCTCATGCTCGCGCTGACAAACGAAGTAACCAGCGAAAAGATTGCGACCCAGGAGATTGAGGCGCAGGAGCAGGCGCGCAGGGATGTGCTTCCCGCCGCCGAAACCTTCGAAGCCCTTGAAATTGAAGGACTGGCGCCCCTGAGCGAGCTATATGTTGGCAAGGCGGGCGAGGAGGTAGTCGGTTTTGTGGGCATGGTGACCGCTACTGGTTATGGCGGGCCCGTCCAGGTAATTGCCGGCGTGGATGAGGAAGGCACTGTGACCGGCATCTCGGTCGGCGGCAGCGATTTTTCCGAAACCGCCGGTCTCGGCGCCAAGTCGAAAGAGCCGGCCTTCATGCAGCAGTTTGCCGGAAAAAAGACCCCGATCAAGGTGGTCAAGTCGGCTGAAGACCGCGCGGAGAACACCATTGATGCCATTACCGCTGCCACCATTACCACCAATGCCGTTACCGGCGCGGTGAACAACGTGGCCAGCAAGGTGAAATCCTACCTGAATCCGGACGACGGCAAGCCCGCCGAGGGAACCACATACACGGCCGAAGAACAAGGTTTTGGAGGGCCCGTGGCCGTCTTTGTCACGGTGAAGGATGATGGAACCATCACTGGTCTTGAGATCGGTGATGAACGCTTCAACGAAACTGAAGGCTTTGGCATGGGCGCGAAGGACCCGGCTTTTATCAGCCAGTTTATCGGCAAAACGCTGCCCTTAACGCTGGACGATATCGATGCCGTTTCCGGCGCGACCATCACCACCACTGCTGTTGTCAATGCGCTGAACCGCGCCTTTGAAGAGAAGAACGTGGTCGCTCCCGAGGGTGTGCGCTATACTGCCATCGAGCAGGGCTTTGCCGGGCCTGTGGCTGTCTTTGTCACGGTGAAGGATGACGGCACCATCACTGCGCTTGAGATCGGCGATGATCAGTTCAATGAGACCGAGGGCTTCGGCATGGGCGCGAAGGATCCTGCCTTCATTGAACAGTTTATCGGCAAAACGCTGCCCTTAACGCTGGACGATATCGATGCCGTTTCCGGCGCGACCATCACCTCCACTGCTGTTGTCAATGCGCTGAACCGCGCTTTTGAAGAGAAACTTGTGGACGAATCCGCTGGCCAGACCGCTGCTGTGCAGGAAGAAACGCCCGCTCCGACGGCCGCGCCTGTTCCAGAAGGGGCTCGCACGGCGAGCGCATCTTCCAAGGGATTTGGCGGCCCTGTGGGCGTGACCATCTGGCTGAATGACGACGATACCATTGCTGCACTGACAGTCGGCGATGAAGACTTCGCGGAGACTGACGGCATCGGCAGCCGTGCCCGTGAGGAGGCCTATACCAGCACCTTCATCGGCAAGAAGGTGCCGCTGGCCGAGGGCGATGTAGACACGCTGAGCGGAGCGACCGTGACCAGCAAGGCGGTCATCAAGGCGGTGAACAAGGCCGCTGAGAAGCTGGGTATTGCCGCTGAAGCCACTGAGGCGCCTGCCGAGGCGACGGCAGAGCCCGCGGCTGAGGCTGCGCAGACGGAGGAAAAGACCGCGAGCGCCTCTTCCAAGGGATTTGGCGGCCCTGTGGCCGTGACCATCACGCTGAACGACGATAACACCATTGCCTCTCTGGTAGTCGGCGATGAAGACTTTGCGGAGACCGACGGCATCGGCAGCCGTGCCCGTGAGGAGGCCTATACCAGCACCTTCATCGGCAAGAAGGTACCGCTGGCCGAGGGCGATGTAGACACGTTGAGCGGAGCGACCGTGACCAGCACAGCGGTCATCAAGGCGGTGAACAAGGCCGCTGAGAAGCTGCTGGGTGCGTCAGGGGATGATGAGAGCCTTGCTGCTACGGCTACCGCGGATGGATACCGCGGGCCTGTGACGGTCAGCCTGACGCTGAATACCGACGGAACCATTCAGTCGGTCGCCGTCAGCAAAGAAGGCTTTGAAGAGACCGTAGGCATTGGCTCTAAGGTGCTGGATGATGAGTTTCTTTCCCAGTTTGTCGGCAAGGCTGTGCCACTGAAGGACGGGGATGTAGATACCATCGTAAACGCGACTGTCAGCAGCAGTGCCGTGATCAAGGCCGTCAACGAGGCCGCGGCGCAGCTTGTGAAATGACCGGCAGGGGATAGAGGCAGAAAGGCGGGATATATTTTGAGGAAACTTACTTTCCGCGGCGGCGTTCATCCGCTGCACGATATCCATGAGGGAAAAGAAAAGACGCGCGCCGGCGCGATCCGTCCCTTTGTGGCGCAGGTGGTGTCCATTCCCATGGATATGCACATCGGAGCGCCCAGCAAGCCGATCGTCAAGGCGGGGGACAGGGTACTGATGGGGCAGTTGATCGCAGAGCCTGTTGGCGGCATCGGGATCCCTGTGCACGCCAGTGTATCCGGTACCGTGAAGGCCGTGGCGGAGAAGCCCATGATGAAGCGCGCTGCCAGCATGTGCGTTGACATTGAGAACGACGGTCTGGATGAGTGGACACAGTTAGCACCTCTTGGCGATGTGGAAAAGGCGGATCCCGCGCAGATCATCCCGGCCATCAAGGCAGCGGGCATCTGCGGCATGGGCGGCGCCTGTTTCCCGACGCATGTGAAGCTCTCTCCGCCGTCCGATAAAAAGGTAGACACAATTATCCTTAACGGCGCCGAGTGCGAAACCTTCCTTACGGCGGACTATCGCCTGATGCTGGAGCAGCCAGAGCGCATTGTGAACGGCCTGCGCGCCGCCATGCGCGCCATGGGCGTGAGCCGCGGCCTGATCGGCATCGAGGACAATAAGATGGAAGCCGTCGAAGCCGTAAAAAAGGCTGCCGCAGGGCGCGAAGGCGTGGAAGTGCTGGTGCTGAAAACCAAGTATCCGCAGGGCGGTGAGAAGCAGCTGATTCAGGTGCTGACGGGCCGGGAAGTGCCTTCCGGCGGTCTGCCCGCTGATGCGGGCGTGGTGGTGCTGAACGTGGGGACTGCGGCCGCGATCGCTGACGCAGTGACCGAAGGGAAGCCCCTGATCAGCCGTGTCACCACTGTGACAGGCTGCGTGAAAGAGCCGGCAAACCTGCTGCTGCGCATCGGTACTTCCGTGCAGGACGCTGTGGAAGCCTGCGGTGGCTACACGGAAGAAGCGGGCAAGATCTTCTTTGGCGGCAGCATGACGGGTTCCTGCGTGCCCAATGACACGGTGAGCGTGACCAAGGCCAACAACGGCATTGTGGTCTTCGGCGTGAAGGACGCCGTAGTTGCGGACGAGACCCCGTGCATCCGCTGCGGTCGCTGCGTGGATGCCTGTCCGATTTCGCTCAACCCCATGGCCATGAAGCAGGCCTGGAAGCTGAACAAGCTGGATGATATGGAAAGCAAGCAGCATGTGATGGACTGCATCGTCTGCGGTGCCTGCTCCTACATTTGCCCGGCGCATCAGCAGCTGACGCCGGTGTTCAAGACGGCTAAGGATATCATCACGGCGAGGAGGGCAAAGAAGTGAGCTTGCGCATATCGACGGGCCCCCATGTTTTGACCAGGGAAAGCACCCAGACACTGATGCTGGACGTGCTGATCGCCCTGGCGCCTGCCACGGTGGCAGGCGTATACCTGTTTGGCCTGAAAGCGGCGTGGGTGCTCTGCGCCTCCGTGCTCAGCGCCGTGCTCAGCGAATTCGTCTGGCAAAAACTGATGAAGAAAAAGAGCACTCTCAATGATCTTTCCGCTGTGGTGACCGGCCTGATTCTTGGCCTGAACCTGCCTTCCGGCGCTCCGCTCTGGCTGCCCGTGATCGGCAGCGCCGTGGCCGTGGTACTGGTCAAGCAGCTCTTCGGCGGTCTGGGGCACAACTTTATGAACCCCGCCATGTTTGGCCGTGCCTTCCTGCTTGCTTCCTGGCCGGCGCGCATGACCAAGTTCCTGTTGCCGGAGCGGCTGCTTGGCGCTTCGCAGGCGGCCTTCGGGGCCGATATGGCCTCGGGCGCGACGCCACTTGTGCCTCAAAAACTGGGGCTGACGCCGGACGTTGCGTTGAGCGACCTGTTCCTGGGGAACATCCCCGGCACGATCGGCGAGGTTTGCAAGATCGCCATTCTCATCGGCTTTGTATACCTGGTGGCGGTGAAAGTAATCACCTGGCACATTCCTGTGTTCTTCGTGGGCACTGTGGCCCTGTTCAGCTGGGTGCTGGGCAAGGATCCGCTGGTCGCCATCCTTTCGGGCGGCGTGCTGTTTGGCGCTGTGTTCATGGCGACGGATTATGTGACCAACCCGATGCAAAAGCTGGGCCAGTGCATCTTCGGCGTGGGCTGCGGTGCGATGGTGGTCATCATCCGCTCCTTCGGCGGCTATCCCGAGGGCGTCACCTACGCGATTCTGTTCATGAACTGCCTGGTGCCTCTGATCGACCGCTTTACCAACAGACGTGTGTATGGGACGGTGAAAAGTCATGGCTAAGAATAATCTCAAAGGGGTCTTTGTCAACGGTATCCTGAATGAGAACCCCACCTTCCGCCTTGTGCTGGGCACCTGCCCCACCATCGCGGTCACATCCAGCGCGATCAACGGCCTGGGCATGGGCCTGGCGGCCACGCTGGTGCTGCTGGGGTCCAACGTGGTGATTTCGATGCTGCGCAACTTTATTCCCAACAAGGTGCGCATTCCCTCCTACATTGTGGTCATCAGCACCTTTGTGACCATGATCCAGCTGTTCATGCAGGCCTTCGTGCCGTCGCTTTACGAGGCGCTGGGCATTTTCCTGCCGCTGATCGTGGTGAACTGCATCATTCTGGCCCGTGCCGAAGCTTTTGCCGGCAAGAACCCCGTGGCGGCTTCCGCCATGGATGGTCTGGGTATGGGCCTGGGCTTCACGCTGGCGCTGACGCTGATCGCCGCCGTGCGCGAGCTGCTGGGCACCGGTTCCCTGTTCGGCATGCCGGTGATGGGCGCGAGCTTTGAGCCCGTGCTGCTGTTCATCCTGTCGCCCGGCGGTTTCCTGGTCTTCGGCCTTGTTCTGGGCATCATCAATGCCATTGTGGACAGGCGCAGGGCTCAAAAACTGCATAAGGAGGCGAAGGCGGCATGAGACTGAGTGAGATCGGCATCTTCCTGTTCTTTATCAACGCTGCGTTCAGCAACAACTTCATTTTCTCCCGCTTTCTGGGTTGCTGCCCCTTCCTGGGTGTTTCGAACAAAATAGAGACGGCAACGGGCATGGGCGTCGCGGTGGTCTTCGTCATGACGCTGGCCTCTCTGATCTGCTATCTGGTGTACGAGTATCTGCTGGTTCCGCTGGGTCTGAGCTACCTGAACACCATCGCCTTCATTCTGGTGATCGCCTCTCTGGTACAGATGATCGAAATGTTCATCAAGAAGAGCCTCCCCTCTCTGTATACCGCGCTGGGCATCTATCTGCCCCTGATCACCACCAACTGCGCGGTGCTGGGCGTGACGCTGCTCAATCAGCGCAGCGGCTACGGCCTGCTGGAATCCACGCTGAACGGCATGTTTGGCGCTATCGGTTTTCTGATGGCCATCGTGCTGATGGCCGGCGTGCGCGAGCGCCTGGAGAGTTCCGATATCCCCAAGGCGTTCAGGGGATTCCCGATCAGCCTGATCATTGCCGGTTTCATGTCCGTGGCTTTCATGGGCTTCACCGGCCTGGTGAAGTAAGGAGGCAGCATGAATACGACTGCGATTATCGCGGCGATTGCCGTACTGGGCGGCCTGGGTATTGTCTTTGGCGCCCTGATTTCCGTGACCGACAAGGTATTTGCCGTGCAGGTGGATGAGCGTGTGGCGAAGGTGCGTGAGAACGTGGCCGGCGCGAACTGCGGCGCCTGCGGCTATCCCGGCTGCGATGCCTTCTCCGAAGCCGTGGTCAAGGGAGAAGCCCCCGTGACCGGCTGCACGCCGGGCGGAGCGAAATCCGCGGAGGCGTTGGCCGGCATCATGGGCGTTGTCAGCGAAAGCATGGAGCCCTCGGTGGCGCGCATCCGCTGCCAGGGTGGCTGCGGGATCTCTGTGGATCGCTACGAGTACACCGGCATCAAGAGCTGCGCGCATGCCGCGAGCCTGGCGGGCGGTCCCAAGGTGTGCCCCAGCGCGTGCTATGGACTGGGCGACTGTCAGAAGGTCTGCCAATTCGATGCCATCAGCTTTGAAAACGGACTCTGCGTGATCGATCCCGAAAAGTGCACGGCCTGCGGCATGTGCGTTGCTCAGTGCCCCAACAGCCTGATCAAGCTGCTGCCGAAAGCCGCCAGCGTGACCGTCCGCTGCCGCAACACGCAGCCCCCCAAGGTGGCCATGCCTGTTTGCACCTACTCCTGCATTGCCTGCAAACGCTGTGAAAAGGCCTGCGAGTATGATGCGATCCATGTGAACAACTTTCTGGCTGAGATCGATCCGGCCAAGTGCACGCGCTGCGAAGCCTGTGTGGCTGTCTGCCCCAAGAAGTGCATCACGGTCAGCGCTTGAGCCAAACTGCCAATACCAAAAAGGCGCAGCAACGGAGACTTGCTGCGCCTTTTTCAGTCTGAAAGGGTGAGGCGATGAAACGCTGCCTATTGATCCTGCTTGCGCTGCTGCTGGCCTTTTCCGTCTGTGCTCAGGCCGTGCAGACAGGGCTGACGGATGAGGAAACGCAGATGCTGATCGACCTGCTGGCGGAGCGCGATGAAGAAGGGCGTGCCTTTGTGGTGCTGCCGGATGACTTTGTGATGCCGGCGTCCGGGCTGGACGGGCAGTACAGGCTGTTGATACTCGGCATCGATCAGCCGGGCGACAGCCTGCAGGGGCGCAGCGACACCATGATCCTCGCCGTGCTGAATACGCGGCAGAGCTCTTTGAAGCTGATCAGCTTCATGCGCGATCTGTATGTCAGCATCCCGGGCAGCGGGCACAACCGCCTGAACGCCGCCTACGCCTTTGGCGGGGAAAAGAAACTGAGGAAAACACTGCAGGAAGCCTTCGGCGTTTATGCGGACGGCTATCTGGCGGTCAACTATTCGCTGATGGCGGAACTGGTGGATGCGATCGGGGGCGTGGAACTGACGGTAGAGGAGCGCGAGCTGAAGCCGCTCAACGGCATTCTTGGGTACTATAACTACCTGAGAGGACGGCCGGAGGATGAAGGGGCGCTGGCTGCCCCCGGCACCCGCGTTCTGACAGGCCTGCAGACCATGAGCTATGCCCGTATCCGAAAGATAGACAGCGATTTTGAGCGCGTACACCGCCAGCAAAGGGTGCTGGAAGCCGTTTACAGACGTATGAAGGAGGCAGACCCTCAGCAGATGATAGATGCCGTGACAGCGTTTGCGGGGAAGGTGGGCACCGATGTGAGCATGAGCGATGCCCTGAGCCTACTGCATGACATCATGCGTCTTGAGGATCTGCGCATCGAAACGCTGAGCATTCCGGTAAAGGGCGCCTTCTCTTCCCGCATGATCAGGGACGCTTATTTTCTGGTACCCAATCTGAAGCGCAACAGGAAGGCCATCGCGGATTTTCTTGAATCGGATGCCGGCGCGGCCGAGGTTGATAAACAGCCCTAAAAACGGTACAATGAACGCAATGTAAGGAGGTTATCACCATGTACCAAGATGTGATTAAGGCCGCTCAGGAGAAAATGGAGAAGACCAAGGATGTATATAAGCGCGACATGCAGTCCCTTCGGGCGGGCCGTGCCAATCCGCAGATTCTGGACCGCATCACGGTCGATTACTACGGCAGCGCCACGCCGCTCAATCAGATGGCCAATATCACCGCGCCGGAACCGCGCGTGCTGGTGATTTCCCCGTGGGATGCCAAGGCTATTCCGCTGATTGAAAAAGCCATTCAGATGAGCGACCTGGGCATGAACCCGGCCAACGACGGCAAGATCATCCGCCTCATCGTGCCGGAGCTGAACGCCGAGCGCCGCAAGGAGCTGAGCAAGAAGGTCAGCCGCGCGGCGGAGGAATCCAAGGTGGCGCTGCGATCCATCCGCAGGGATGCCATGGAGCAGTTCAAGAAAATGAAGAAGGATTCTCTCATTTCCGAGGATGAACAGCGCAAGGCTGAGGACGAGCTTCAGAAAGTCACCGACGCCGCCGTTAAGGACATCGACAAGATGGCCGCCGATAAGGAAAAAGAGATTCTTTCGGTTTGACAGAAGAGTTTATCGGCCTGCCGCTTGACGAGGCGCTGGCGCTTTGTGCGCAGCGGGGCATCAGGCCGCTGATCGTGGAAACGCGCTCACCGCGCGAGCGACCGGAGGAACGGCGATCCGCCCGCGTGGCCGCCGTAAGAAGCTGCGGGGAAGAGCTTCAGTTTGTGGTGGCCTTTTTCAGCGAAGAGGGCCCAAAGGAGCCTGAGCATGCCTGAGAATATGCAGCCGCTGCCGCGCCATGTGGCCATCATCATGGATGGCAACGGGCGCTGGGCCAAACAGCACAAGTTTGAGATCGCCATGGGGCATCGGCGCGGCGTGGAAACGCTGCGGGAAATCGTGCGCTGCTCCAGCGACCTGGGGCTTGAGGTGCTGACGCTGTATGCTTTTTCCACGGAGAACTGGAAGCGCTCGCAGGCGGAGGTGGCCGCGCTGATGGGCCTGGTGCTTGATTTTTTTCATTCCGATATCGATGAGCTGAACGAACGCCGTGTGAAGATCAGGATCCTGGGCGATACCGATGCGCTTCCCGGGCCGCAGCGCGAGGCCGTGCGCGGCGCGCAAGAGATCACGGCGGGCAACACGGGGCTGCAGCTTAACATTGCGCTCAACTACGGCAGCCGGGATGAGATCGTGAAGGCGGCAAGAGACCTTGCCAGCCTGGTCAAGGAAGGCAGGCTCGAGCCGGAGCAAATAGACCAAAGTCTGTTCGCGTCGAAGCTTTATACGGCCGGCCAGCCGGATGTCGATCTCCTGATCCGCACCAGCGGGGAACTGCGGCTGAGCAACTTCCTGCTCTATCAGAACGCCTATGCCGAAATGATGTTCCCGGAGGCGCTCTGGCCTGATTTCAGTGTGGAGCAGTTCAGGGCGGCCCTGGCGTCTTTCGGCAAACGCGACCGACGTTTTGGAGGCAGAAACGCATGACTACGCGGATCATTACCGGCGCCGGTCTTTTGATATTCCTGCTTGCCGTGCTGTATTTGGGCGGCTGGTTCTTTTCTGTCGCCTGGATCGCTGCCGTGCTGATCGCGGTGGCGGAAGAGTTCAGTGTGCTCACCAAGGCGGGACACAGGCCTGTGGCCTGGCCCACCTGGGCGGCCCTGATCGTCAGTATCCCCTGCTTTCTGATGCTGGATCATGTTGAGGCCATCAGTATCCTGCTGGCTGTCGTCACCGTCACGTTTTTTGTGGTGTGTGTCATCGTGCTGTTCAGAAGCAACCCGCGTTTGGATGACATGATGTTTTCGCTGATCCCGCTGCTCACGGTGGCGCTTCCCGGCATGTGCATGCTGGCCATGAACCGCCAGCCGGTTCCGATGCAACGCGTGCTGCTGCTGATCAGCTTTTTTGTGCCGACGATGGGGGATATGGCGGCCTATTTCGTGGGCGTGCGGTTTGGGCGCGTGAAGCTCAATCCCTTGATCAGCCCGAAAAAGACTGTGGAAGGGGCTGTCGGCGGCATCGCGGGCAGTATGCTGACCGCGATGGTGCTCTACTTTGCGGCAGGGATGCTCGGCCTGTCGCAGTTCGGCTTTCTGCACTTCGTGCTGATCGGCTTTGTTGGAGCCATCGCAGGTCAGATCGGCGATCTGTTTGCATCGATGGTCAAGAGGCACTGCGGTGTCAAGGATTTCGGCTCTATTTTCCCCGGCCATGGCGGCATGATGGACAGGCTGGATTCCATACTCTTCGTCACGGTGTTTGTCTATCTGTACTATCTGACCATGCTGTAAGCCCCGGTGTGGGCTCTGAAAGGCTGACATGCGTTCCATCACAATCCTGGGCTCCACCGGTTCCATCGGCCGTCAGGCTTTGGAGCTGGTTGAGGCTTATCCCGATGAATTTTCCGTGGCGGCGCTGTGCGCCCACAAAAACGCCGAACTGCTGTTTGAGCAGGTAAGAAAGTTTCGGCCGCGCCTTGCGGCGCTGACTGCCGGTGAAGTGGAGATCCCGGAGGATGTCCGGCAGGGATGCGAGTGGCTCTTCGGCGGGACGGCTCTTGAAAAGACGGCCGGTTTGGCGCCTGCGGATGATGTGCTGGTCGCTGTCAGCGGCATGGTGGGTCTGAAGGCTGTGCTGGCTGCGCGGAAAGCAAACCGGCGCGTGCTGCTGGCCAATAAGGAGGCGCTGGTAGCAGGCGGCGCGCTGGTGATGGACGTATGCACCGTGGGCGGCAGGGATGCTACGCTGCTGCCGGTGGACAGCGAGCACAGCGCCGTTTTTCAGTGTCTGAACGCGGCTGAGAAGAACCGTTACAGCAAGATCATCCTCACCGCCTCGGGAGGCCCTTTCCGCACATGGAGCAGGGAGAGGATCAGCGACGCGACCGTGGAAGAAGCGCTCAGGCATCCGAACTGGTCGATGGGCGCCAAGATCACGATCGATTCCGCCAGCATGTTCAACAAGGCGCTTGAGGTGATCGAGGCCAAATGGCTGTTTAGCGCAGCGCCGGAGCAGATCGAGGTACTGATTCACCCTCAGAGCATCGTGCATTCGATGGTCGAGTTTGAAGATCATGCCGTGCTTGCCCAGCTTGGCCTGCCGGACATGAAGCTGCCTATACTTTACGCGATGAGCTGGCCAAGACGGTTGCCCATGCAGACGCCGCGCCTTGACCTTCACAAGGTCGGCCAGCTCACGTTTGAAAGCGTGGATGAGAAAAAATTTCCGGCGGTAGGCCTGGCCTATGATGCGCTGCGTGCGGGCGGCGCGGCGGCCTGCGTGCTGAATGCCGCCAATGAGGTGGCGGCGGACGCCTTCATACAGGGTAAAATACGGTTTGGGGATATCTCCCGCGTTGTGCAGGAGACGGTGCAGCGGATCGGCTCTCCTGCGGCGGACAGCCTGGAAGCGGTGCTCGCGGCGGATGAGAGCGCCAGGCACGCGGCCGCTCAGCTGATTCACACATTCTGATCGGAGGGAATATGTCTTTCTTATATATACTGGCTGCCATACTGATGTTCGGTATTCTGATCACCATCCATGAGGCCGGTCATTTTTGGGCGGCGCGCCTCAGCAAGATCCCGGTCAAGGAGTTTGCGATCGGCTTCGGCCCCAAGATTTTCGGCTGGAAGAGCCGCAAATATGAGACCGATTTTTCACTGCGCGTCATCCCGATGGGCGGCTTCTGCGCCTTTTACGGCGAGGATGACGGCAGCGACGAAGCAAAGGAGGACCCGCGGTATTTCGGACGCTACGGGGTTTTCAAACGGCTGGCGACGATATTGGCCGGGCCTTTGATGAACATCGTGCTGGCCTTTCTTGTGGCTGTACTGTTCTTCGCCATCAGCGGCATTCCCACCGTGACCGGTCCTGCCAGCACCACGGTGCAGGCTGTCAACGCCGACGGTCCCGCAGCGGTTGCAGGCATCGAGGTACTGGACAAGATCATCTCCATCAACGGCTCGGAGGTATCCGACAATGTTTCGCAGCTGATCAACGAGGCTATGGAAGGCGGCGCGGAAGCCATCGAGATCAGGATCGAACGGCCCGGCAAGGGGGAGATGACGCTCTCCGTGAGCCCGCTTTACGATCGGAACGAGCGGCGCTACATGATGGGGGTCAGCCTGATGACCAGCGTGCCGCAGGAGTGGCGGCAGGGTACGCTCGGCGAAATGCTGAGCTCCGCCGCCGATATGTGCGCGGAGACGGCGACCGGCATCATGCGGGTGCTTGGCGACCTTATTTTCAAGGGGCGGGGCGTCAATGATCTGACGGGATTTGTCGGCGTCACCGAGACGATCGTGAGGACCACGCAGAGCAGCCGGCTGCCGGGCTATCTGTATCTGATGTGCATGATCTCCATCAACCTGGGCCTGTTCAACCTGATCCCGATCCCCGGGCTGGATGGCAGCCGGATCGTGTTCCTGCTGATAGAAGCTGTGCGCGGCAAGCCCTTCAAAAAAGAAGGCTATGTACACGCCTTCGGCATGATTCTGCTCTTTGCCCTGATGATCTGGGTCAACCTGCGCGATGTGCTGAGGCTGTTCCAATGAGCGTGAAGAAAGAAGTGCTCGTCGGGCGCCTTGGGCTTGGCGGCAGTCAGCCCGTCAGGATACAGTCCATGACGAACACGCCCACGGAGGATGCGGTCGCCACCGGCGAGCAGATTTTGCAGCTGGCGAGCGCCGGGGCGGAGCTGGTGCGCGTATCCGTCTATAACGAGGACTGCGTCAGGGCGGTACGCGCTTTGGTGGACGCGAGCCCTGTGCCGCTGGTCGCGGACATCCACTTCGATTACCGGCTGGCGATCGGCGCGATCGAGCAGGGGATCAGCAAGCTGCGCATCAACCCGGGCAACATCGGCGGAGAGGACAAGGTAAGGATGCTGGCCGACTGCGCCAAGAGCCACGGCATTCCCATCCGCATCGGCGTCAACACCGGCTCGCTGCCCAAGGATATCCTCGCCGCCTATGGCGGCATCACGCCCGAGGCGATGGTGGAAGCTGCCCGCAGGCATGTACAGATGCTTGAAAAGGCACATTTTGAGGATATCGTGATTTCACTGAAAGCCAGCGATGTGCGGCTCACAGTGGAATCCTACCGCCTGGCTGACAGGGTGTTCGGTTATCCCTTGCACGTGGGGGTGACGGAGGCGGGGCTGCCCGGACAGGGGACCATCAAATCCGCGATCGGCATCGGCGCGCTGCTGCTTGACGGCATCGGCAGCACCATCCGCGTATCGCTGACGGGTTCGCCCTTGGCGGAGCCCAAGGCTGCCCGGGATATTCTCAAGGCCATCGGCCTGATCGGCGGCGTACAGCTGATTTCCTGCCCTACCTGCGGCAGAACGCAGGTGAACCTTGAAGATATTGCCAGAGAGATCGAAAGAAGGACGGCGGATATCAAGGAGAGCGTTACGGTGGCCATCATGGGCTGCATCGTGAACGGGCCCGGTGAGGCACAGGGGGCGGACATCGCCTACTGCGGCGGCGGCAAAGGCACGGGCGCGCTCTATGTGCAGGGCCGCTTTGTCAAAAAGGTGGAAGACAACACCGCCGATGAGATCATGGCTGCCATCGATGCCTTTATCGGCAACAGAACCTGAAAAGCGGAGACAAACATTGACCTTTCAAGAACTGACAGCCCTGATCAGCGCCAACATCCCTGCGCTTGATAATAAACTTCATTTTGAAAAGGCCAGCTATAACGCGGAAAACGGCCGCGCGCAGCTGAGCTTTACATCCGATGTGCTGGTAGACGCCGGCATGTTTTTGACGCTGAAAAAGCTGCTCGGGAAGGCTTTTCCCGGTATTCTGATCTCGCTGCGGGTGGCTTCTCCCGCTCTTGCGGAACAGTTTATGCAGGAGCCCGCGCAGTATGCGCCCGTGCTGCTGGCAGTGATCGGAAGGGCGCACCCCTCCGCTCTTCCCTGGAGCGATGAAATCCGCTTCGTGTGGGAGGACAGCGGACTGGTGCTTGAAATGCCGGATGAGTTCTCGCTGGACTATTTCAAAAAGCAGAATGTCGGCAAGCTCGTGCAGACCGCTGTTTTCGATATTTTCAGGCTGAAGCCTTCTATCGCGCTGCGCCTGCGGGCCGATTCCGATAAACGGGTGGAGCGGCTGAGACAGGAGCGCGAAGCTGAGGAGGCCGAGAAGCTGCGCAGGCTGGCGCAGGAAGCGGAGCTGCAGCAGCGGGAGAAGGAAAAGCCGGCTAGGAAAGCGAAGCCGCAGCGCATCAAAGGGACAAGCATTTCCGATCCCCCCGTGCCCATGGGCACTCTGACGGAGCTTTCGGGCAGGGTGACGGTGGCCGGCAAGGTGGTGCAGGCGGAGCGGCGCGACATTCCCGGCAAGGAGATGGTGCTGCTCACCTTTACGCTGACTGACTTTGAAGGCTCGATTGTCTGCAAGATTTTCCTGCGCTATCGCGACGGCCGGTTCAAGCAGGAAGGCAGCCCGACGCCGGAAGAAATCAAAAAGGTAGAGGATGTCATCGCCCAGGTCAAGGTGAACGCGGGCCTGAAGGTGCGCGGCACCTGTCAGGTGGATACCTTCAGCCGCGGGCTGGTGCTGATGGTACAGGATATTTCCGAACACGAGCTGGTGAAGCGCAGCGACAAGGCCGAACGCAAGCGGATCGAGCTGCATGCGCACACGCAGATGAGCGTGATGGACGCGACCGTCTCGGCTTCGGATCTGATCGCCCGGGCCGCCAAGTGGGGACACGAGGCCATCGCCATCACCGATCACGGCGTGGTGCAGGCCTATCCCGAAGCCTTTTCGGCCGCCGCGAAAAACAAGATCAAGCTGATCCCCGGCGTGGAGGGCTACATGATGGACAGCACCCCCATCGTGAAGCGCGCCACCCAGGCGGAGCTTGGCGCGCCCATCGTGGTGCTGGACTTTGAGACCACGGGCCTCAACACGCGCAGCGACCGCATCATCGAGATCGGCGCGGTGAAGCTGCAGAACGGACGCGTGGTGGATACCCTCTCTGAGATGGTGAACCCCGGCATACCGCTGCCGGCGAAAATTACGGAGATCACCGGCATAGAGGACTATATGCTGGCCGATGCCCCGAGGGCTGAATCGGCGCTGCCCAGGCTGCTTGATTTTATCGGGGACGCGCCGCTGGCCGCGCATAACGCGGGCTTTGACTGCGCTGTGCTGGACAGCGAGCTGCAGCGCCTCGGCATCAAGCGCAAGTGGACGGTGATCGACACGCTGTTTTTCGCGCAGAAACTGCACCCTGAATACAACCGATTCAACCTGAAGAGCGTTTGCAAACAGCTGGGCGTATCGCTGAAGAACGCGCACCGCGCCGTACATGACGCCACCGCCACGGCCGAAATACTGGCCATCATGCTGGATGAGGCGGCCGGGAAGGGCGCCAGGACCCTCGAAGAAATCGACAGGATCGTCGTGGGCTATACCAAGGGCATCGATAAGCATGTGGTGCTGCTGGCGGCCTCCCAACAGGGCCTGCAGAACATCAACAGGCTGGTCACCATGTCGCATCTTGACTACTTTCATTATGTGCCCAAGATGCCGCGCGACAGGATCGAAGAGCTGAGAGAAGGATTGCTGATCGGCTCCGCCTGCTCAAACGGCGAGGTCTTCCAGGCGGCTCTGGAGGGAAAGGATGACCGAAGGCTTGAAGAGATCGCCGCCTTTTACGATTATCTGGAGGTACAGCCGGAGGAGAACCATCGCCTTCTGCTGGTGCGGGGGCTGGTTGACAGCCTCGACACGCTGAGAAACATCAACCGGCGCATCGTGTCGCTTGGCGAGCGCCTCGGCATCCCTGTCGTGGCAACGGGCGACAGCCATTATCTGGATCCCGAGGACAGCATTTTCCGTACCATCCTGCATCACAGCCAACGGGACGAATACGCGGACGAGCTGCCCAAGCAGTACTTCCGCACCACGGAGGAGATGCTTAACTGCTTCAGCTATCTCGGCGAGGAAAAGGCCAGAGAGATCGTCATAGACAATCCGCATAAAATACTCGAACGGATCGGTGAAATCTCCCTGTATCCCAAGCATCCGCAAGGCCTGACCACCTTCTCGCCGGTCTGGGAGACGGCCAATGACGATATCCGAAGCATGGCGCTGGAAAACGCCCATAAGATGTACGGCGATCCCTTGCCGGAGATCGTGGAAAACCGTCTCAATAAGGAGCTCAAGTCCATTATCGGCTATGGCTACGCGACGCTGTACAGCATCGCCAACAAGCTGGTCACCAAGTCCATGAGCGACGGCTATCTGGTGGGGAGCCGGGGGTCTGTGGGCTCCTCCCTGGTGGCGACCATGTGCAACATTACCGAGGTGAACCCGCTGCCGCCGCATTATCGCTGCGCCCACTGCGGGAGAGCCGATTTTGACGTGCCCAAGGGCTTTACGGTGGGCGTCGACCTTCCGGACAGGGATTGTCCGGTCTGCGGCGGCAAATACATCAAGGATGGATACGATATTCCCTTTGAGGTCTTTCTTGGCTTCAAGGGTGACAAGGTGCCGGATATTGACCTGAACTTTTCGGGTGAGTACCAGACCAAGGCCCACGCCTATGTGGAAGAGCTGTTTGGTAAGGGCTTTGTTTTCCGGGCCGGAACGATCGGCACCCTGCAGGAAAAAACGGCCTACGGTCTCGTCCTCAAATATATGGAGGACAAGGGCAAGCAGTTTTCGGATGCGGAAAAGACGCGCCTGGCGCTTGGCTGTGTGGGCGTGAAACGCACCACAGGTCAGCATCCGGGCGGTATCGTGGTGCTGCCCAAGGCCTATGACATCACTCAGTTCACGGCGGTGCAGCACCCCTCGGACGATTCCTCCAAGGGAGTGGTCACCACACACTACGATTTTGCCTCCATGCATGACATATTGGTCAAGCTGGATATACTCGGGCACGATGATCCGACGATGATCCACACCATGGAAAGGCTGAGCGGCGTTTCTTATCATGAGATTCCGCTGGACGATCCGGAAGTCATGTCGCTGTTCACTTCGACCAAGGCGCTTGGCGTCAGGCCGGAGGATATTTACAGCGATACCGGCACGTTGGGGGTGCCTGAGTTCGGCACGGCCTTTGTGCGCCAGATGCTGATGGATACGCAGCCGACGACGATGGAGGAGCTGATCCGCATATCGGGCCTGTCGCACGGCACGGACGTGTGGCTTGGCAACGCGAAAGACCTGATCGATTCCAAGACCGCTACGCTTAGAAGCTGCATCTGCACGCGCGACGATATCATGAATACGCTGATCGCGCGTGGCGTGCCGGAAAAGATATCCTTTGATACCATGGAGAGCGTCCGCAAGGGCAAGGGCCTTAAGCCGGAGATGGAGGCCGCCATGCGGGAAAACGGTGTGGAGCAATGGTACATCGACAGCTGCAACAAGATCGCCTACATGTTTCCCAAGGGTCACGCCGTAGCCTATGTGACCATGGCTCTGCGGGTGGCCTGGTACAAGGTGCATCAGCCGCTTTCCTATTATGCGGCCTATTTTACGATCCGCTCCAAGGGATTCGACGCCCGCAGCATGACGCGGCCGCGCCCCTACATCCGTCAGATGCTGGAGGAATATCAGGCAACGGACAGCAAGGAGCTGAGCGCCACCCAGAAGGATGAGATCGTTGCGCTGGAAATGGTGAATGAAATGCTGGCAAGAGGCTTTACCTTCCTCGGGCCGGATCTGTACAGGAGCGCTGCCGCAGAGTTCCTTATCGAGGGAAACAGCCTTCGGGTGCCCTTTGCCTCGCTCGGCGGGTTCGGCGAGGAAGCGGCACAGAGCATCGTGGAGGCCAGGCACGAGCGCTTCCTTTCGATTGAGGACCTCAGGAAACGAACCAGGATCACCAGCAGCGGCATCGACATGCTGAGAGAGGCCGGAGCGATGAAGGATCTCTCCGACACTAATCAGGTGGATTTCTTCAGCATGTTTTAACTTAAGATCGGTGAGGAAAATACTGTTTTGCGGCGAAATTGCTTGTAAAGCGAGGCGGCTTATGTTATAGTCTCTGTGTAATTGTCCGGGAAAGAAGGGTTTAGCCAAGAGTGGGAGTCGCGTTGGGCGGGGATCGGTGCGCTGCACGGATTCTTTTGCAACCCAGCGTTTGCCCACTTTTTGTATTGGGAGAGTAAATGTCCAAGGCAAGCAAGACAGACTACAGGCGGATCGCCAGAGAATTGGCGCAGCAGATGGGCTACGAACTGGTCGAAGCCGGCATCGAGAAGGAAGGCGCGGGCCAGTATCTGCGTTTTTATCTGGACAGTGTATCAGGCATCAGCCTGGATGACTGCGAGGCATTTCACAAGAGGATACAGCCTCTTGTGGAGGATGTTGATTATGATTTTCTGGAGGTCTCGTCTCCCGGCGTGGATCGCCCGATCAGAACACCGGCCTATGCGGCCAAGGCTGTCGGCCAAACGGTTGAGATCAAACTGTACAGGCCGCTGGAAGGACAGAAGGTGTTCACCGGCACCTTCCTCGGCATGGATGACAAGGCTTACTCCATCGTGACAGGGCAGAGGGAGCTTTCCTTTCCCATCAAGGATGTGGCGCTGGCCAGACGCGTCATAGACGTTGAACAAGAGCTCGCCATGGCGGACGAGCCTGAGCAAACACAGGAGGAAACAGATGAACAGTGAAAAACTGGATTTAATGGATGCCATCTCCATGCTGGCGCGCGAAAAGGATATCAATGAGGCTGTGCTGGTCGATACCATCGAAGAAGCGCTGAAGGTGGCCTATCGCCGCAACAACAAGGTCAGCAACGCCAACCTGAACCTGACCGCTCAGCTCAGCAAAAAGGACGGCGCGAAGCTCTATGCCAGAAAGACCGTGGCTGAGGTGGTGGAGGAGCCGGATCTGCAAATCAGCCTTGAAGACGCGCTGAAGATCAGAAACGACTACCAGATCGGCGATATCGTGGAGATCGATGTCACGCCCTCCGATTTCGGCCGTGTTGCCGCGCAGACCGCCAAGCAGATGCTCGTGCAACGTATCCGTGAGGCCGAGCGGGGCAAGATCTATGACGAGTACATCGAAAAGGAAAACGAGATCCTGACAGCGATCGTGCAGCGCGTGGAGCCTAAGGCCGTGTACGTAGAGCTGGGCCGCACCGAGGGCGTGATGGAAGCCAGCGAGTTCATGCCGGGCGAAGAATATCGCGATGACGACCACATCAAGGTCTATGTGCTCAAGGTGCACCGCTCCGGGCACGAGTCCAGCCGCAATCCGCAGGTCTATGTAAGCCGCATTCATCCCGGCCTGGTCAAGCGTCTGTTTGAGATGGAAGTGCCCGAGATCGCCACGGGCATTGTTCAGATCAAGTCCATCGCGCGCGAGGCGGGCAGCCGCACCAAGATCGCGGTGTATTCCGTCGATCCCATGATCGATCCTGTGGGTGCCTGCGTGGGGCCGCGCGGATCCCGCGTGGAGAGCGTCGTCAAGGAACTCAAGAATGAAAAGATCGACATCATCAAGTGGTCGGCCGACCCGGCAGAATTTGTGGCCAACGCGCTGAACCCGGCGCATGTGGTCAGCGTGTTTATCTCCGAGAGCGAGAAGATCTGCCGCGTGGTGGTGCCGGATGCCCAGCTTTCACTGGCTATCGGCAAAGAGGGGCAGAACGCCCGCCTGGCCGCCAAGCTGACCGGCTGGAAGATCGACATCAAGTCCGAGACCCAGGTGGCGGAGCTGATGCGCGAACAGGGCATCAGCATGGATGACATCGCGCCTGAAGAATCCTCGGCCGGTATGGACTATTCGGGCTACGATGCCCAGATGCCGGGGAATATCGACTGACAAGGGGTAGCACATGCCGAAGAAAATCCCCATGCGTATGTGCGTGGGCTGCAGGGAGATGAAACCCAAAAAGGAGCTGCTGCGCGTGGTGCGCTCTCCTGATGGAGAAGTGTCCATCGATCCCGGCGGCAAGAAATCGGGCCGTGGGGCCTATGTCTGCCACCAAGAGGCCTGCCTGACGCGGGCCATCAGGCAACGGCAGCTGGACAGGGCGCTGGAGGTCAGCATCGGACCGGAATTGACCCGGCAGCTGACGGAAGCGCTGAACAGCCTTCCGAAGCCGGAGCCAGCGCATGGATGAAAAGAAGTTTGGCGGTCTACTGGGCCTGGCGGTCCGCGCGGGCCAGACAAAGCTTGGGGCGGGGCCTGCGCTGGATACGCTGCGGGCGGACAGGGCGGGGTTGATCCTGCTGGATGAAGACGCTTCTGAAAACGCCGGAAAGCGCTTCCGGGATGCCTGCCGGTTTCATCAGGTACCGCTGTGCGTGCTGCCGGCTGGCATGATCGGCCGCTGCACAGGGCGGGGGAATGCCATGGCGGCTGCGCTGCTCAAAGGCGGCATGGCCGAAACATTGCTCGGGCTGTGCCGGAGCGATATAATGATAAACGAATGATGCATTGCGGAGGACGAGGGCTTAATGACAAAGGTCAGACTCAAAGAAGTCACCAAGGAACTTAATCAGACGGCGGGTGTCATCTTATCCGAAACGGAGCGCCTGAAGCGCAACACGGATATGATCATTCAGGTGCTGCGCCAGCAGGAGAGCCAGTTCCTCCGTCAGGAGGAAGAGGAGCGCCAGCGCGCGCGCCTGGAGCAGCAGCAGCAGCTGATCCAGCAGCAGACCAAGGCCTGGACCATGCCTGATGATGATTTTGAGCCCGAAAATCAAGAGCCTGCCCCGGCCCCCGCCGCCGAAATGCAGCAGCCTGACGTCCAGGAAGCTGCGCCAGCGGACGAGGCGACCGGCCTGCCGGAATCTGCTCCCGCTGCAGCCGAAAAAGAGCCCGAGCAGAAGGCAGAGCCGCAGGTGGAAGCGCCTGCGCCAGCGAAACCTGCTGAAGAACCCGCTCAGCCCGCCACCCCTTCAGCCCCCGCTGCGCAGCAGGCCAAACCTGCCGCGCAGCCTGCGCCCAGATACGGCCGCCCGGCCCCGGGCGCGCAGCAGTATGGCCGCCCTGCCCCGGGCGCGCAGCAGTACGGTCGCCCTGCCCCTGCCCCTGGTGCGCAGCAGTACGGCCGCCCTGCCCCGGGTGCGCAGCAATATGGTCGTCCGGCCCCGGGCGCGCAGCAGTACGGCCGCCCGGCCCCGGGCGCGCAGCAATATGGTCGTCCGGCCCCGGGCGCGCAGCAGTATGGCCGTCCGGCCCCGGGCGCGCAGCAGTATGGCCGTCCGGCCTCCGGCGCGCAGCAGTATGGCCGCCCGGCCCCGGGCGGGGCCAGGTCCGCAGGCCGCGGTGCCGCCGCAAAGCCGGTGTTGGAAGACGTCCAGCTGCCGCTTGGCAAGGAGCGCGTCAGCAACTATGACCCAAATAAGAAGAATTACAATCGCCAGCACGATCCGGAGCGTGTGAGCCGCAATAAGCGGCAGCAGGCGCGCAACAGCATTCTGCTCAGCGATGACGATACGGTGCGTGGCGGCAAACGCGCGCGGGCGAAAAAGCCCTCCGCCCAGCAGATGATGGCCCCGATCAAGATCGAAAAGGCCTATATGACCGCCGAAACGATCACCGTGAAGGATCTGACCGAGCGCATTGGCCGCCCCGCGGGTGAGATACTCAAGAAGCTACTGCTGCTTGGCAACCTGGCCAATATCAACAGCGAGATGGATTTCGACACGGCTTCGCTGGTCAGCGCCGAGTTTGGCGTCGAGCTTGAGCTCAAGCTCGACAAGACGGCCGAAGATGTGCTGAGTGAATCGGCTGCTGTCGAGGACGATGAGCAGGATCTGCAGCCGCGCCCACCCGTGATCACCATCATGGGGCACGTGGACCACGGCAAGACCTCTCTGCTCGACTATATTCGTAATACACACGTGACCAAGTCCGAGGCGGGCGGCATCACGCAGCACATCGGCGCCTACTCTGTGAGCGTGAAGGGCGAGACGATTACCTTCCTCGATACGCCCGGCCACGAGGCCTTTACGGCCATGCGCGCCCGCGGCGCGCAGGCGACGGATATCGCTGTGCTGGTCGTGGCGGCTGATGACGGCGTCATGCCGCAGACTGTGGAAGCCATCAACCACGCCAAGGCAGCTAACGTGCCCATCATCGTGGCCATCAACAAGATGGATAAGGATACGGCCAACCCCGCCCGGATCATGCAGGATCTGACCAGCTATAACCTGGTGGCGGAGGAGTGGGGCGGCGATGTGATCATGGTACCCGTCAGCGCTCTCACAGGCGAAGGCGTGGATAAGCTGCTGGATATGATACTGCTTCAGGCAGAGGTGATGCAGCTGCGGGCGAACCCGAACCGCAAGGCGCAGGGCGTGATCATCGAGGCCAAGCTCGACAAGAGCCGCGGCCCTCTGGCTACCGTGCTGCTGCAAAACGGTACGCTGCACATCGGCGACAGCATCGTCGCCGGCATGGCTTCCGGCCGCGTGCGTGCCATGCAGAATGACAAAGGGGAGCGCGTCACCTCCGCCGGCCCCTCTATGCCGGTCGAGATTTCCGGCTTCAACGATGTGCCATCCGCCGGCGATGAGATGGTGGCGGTTGATGATGAGAAGCTTACCCGTCAGGTGGCCGAAGAGCGCAGGGACAAGGAGCGCGAGCAGCGCGTGATGGCCTCCTCAAAGGTCACGCTGGACAACCTGTTTGACAATATCTCCGAGGGTAAGGTGGAGACACTGAACCTGATCGTGAAGGCGGACGTGCAGGGCTCTGTGGAGGCAGTGCGTCAGGCGCTTGAGAAGCTCTCCAGCGACAAGGTCAAGATCCGCGTGCTGCACGCGGGTGTCGGCGCGATTTCCAAGGACGATGTGAACTTGGCCGCCGCTTTCGGAGCGATCATTATCGGCTTCAACATTCGTCCGGACAGCAACGCCAGGGAAATCGCCGAGCGTGAAGAAGTGGATATTCGCCTGTACAGAGTCATCTATCAGGCCATTGAGGATATCGAGAAAGCCATGAAGGGCCTGCTGGAGCCGGTCTTCAAGGAGAACCTGCTGGGCCACGCCGAGGTGCGCAATGTGTTCCGCATCACCGGCGCCGGCACTGTCGCCGGCTGCTATGTGACCGACGGCAAGCTGCAGCGCAATGCCTCGGTCCGCCTTCTGCGTGACAACGTGGTGGTGTTCGAAGGCAAGCTATCCTCTCTCAAACGCTTCAAGGACGATGTCAGAGAAGTGGCCGCAGGCTATGAATGCGGCGCCGGGCTGGAAGGCTACAACGATGTCAAGGAGCGCGATATTATCGAATGCTTTGTGATGGAAGAGGTGGAGGGAGCCGATGCCTAGTTTCCGCAACGATCGGATACAGGAGGAGATGAAGCGCGAGGTGGACCGCGTCATCCGCGATGAGCTGTCCGACCCGCGCCTCAAGAAAGGCACTTATTCGATCACACATGTCGATGTGACGCGCGATTTAAGCTACGCCAAGATCCATGTCAGCGTGCTCGAAGACGAATTGAAGGACGATGTGCTCAAGGCGCTGAAATCGGCTGCCGGATTCATCCGCCGTGAGTTGATGCGCGGCATGAACCTGCGCTATACCCCCGAGCTCCAGTTCCTGGAAGACAACAATATCGCCTACGGCATTCATATCAATGAACTGCTTAAGCAGGTTGGAGCAGGGGAGGGACAGGAGCGTGGACAGGGCGAAGAATAAGGCACAGTTCGCGCAGATCCTGGGCCTGATCGGGCAGGCCAGGAGAGCGGTGATATGCACGCACCTTTCGCCGGACGGGGATGCTTTGGGCTCCATGCTGGCGCTGACTTCGCTGGTGAGCCGTCTGGGCGTGCGGGCTGTNNCGATATCAGGCTGCCTGCCGAAATCACGGGGGAGAGCTTTGATCTGGCGCTTTCCATCGATGCGTCCGATTTCCAACGGCTGGGCACAGCCGGGGCAGCCTTCCTGTCTGCGCCCGTACGCGCGCAGATGGATCATCACAGGACCAATACCCGCTTCGCGGATGTAAACCTCGTGCTGGACGATCTGCCCGCATCCGGCAGCCTGATGTGCCGCATGATGGATGCGGCGGGCTTTGAGCTGACGCAGGACGAAGCCGTCTGCCTGTATACCGCCATCACGACCGATACAGGCAACCTCTGCTTTGGGAACGTCAGCGACGAGACCTTTGAGCAGCTGGCCTCGCTGATGCGGGCCGGGCTGCCGCTGACGGACACTGCCAGACAGCTCCATCTGATGCGCGAAAAGGAGCAGGTGCTCATGCTGGGCAGGGCGCTGCAGTCGCTTCGCTTTTACTGCGGGGGCAGGCTGACCATGATGAGGCTGACCCGAAGGGATTATGAGGAGTGCGGCGCGGATATCAGCCACACGGATAAGATCGTGAACTATGGCCTCTATATGCCGGGTGTTCAGATCGCCTGCCTGGCCCATGAGCGGGAAGATGGCGTCAAATTCAGCCTGCGCAGCATCGCCCCGCGCGAGGTATCGGGCATCGCGCTCGCTTTCGGCGGCGGCGGTCATGCGCAGGCTGCGGGCTGCAGCATCCAGGCGCCGCTCGATCAGGCAATGGAAATGGTGCGCGAGGCAACGGAGAGAGAACTGAATACATGAACGGAATCATCAATCTGCTAAAACCGCCCTGCCTGTCATCGGCACAGGCGGTTTCTTTTGTTAAACGGCTGACGGGACAAAAGACCGGCCACGCGGGTACGCTGGACCCGGAGGCCTGCGGCGTGCTGCCGATGATGTGCGGCAAGGCAACCGCATTGTTTGATTATATCGCCGAGCATCAGAAAGTGTATGTGGCGGAAATTGCCTTTGGTACTGCCACGGATACGCAGGATGCCACAGGACGCATTGTTGAAAGAGGCACCGACTATCCGGATGCCGGGCGGCTGAATGACGCCTTTACACATTTTCGGGGGACTGTGATGCAGGCTCCGCCAGCTTTTTCCGCCATCAAAAGGGAGGGAAGACCTCTGTATGAGCTTGCCAGGGGAGGCAGCCTGACTGAGACTGAGCCGCGGCCGGTACAGGTGGAATCCGTCACCCTGCTCGAGGAAATGCCGGAACACCGATTCCTGATCCGGGTCAGATGCGGAAAGGGCACTTACATCCGCACGCTTTGCCACGACCTGGGGCGATTGGTGGGCTGCCCCGCGCACATGCATCTTTTGATCAGGGAACAGACCGGCCCTTTCCGCATCGAAGACGCCATTACCATGGAGGAATTCGAGACCGCTGTAAAGAACGGGATTCATGCCGGGCGCTGGTTGATGAGCATGGAGCAGGCCGTAAGCCATCTGCCGCAGCTGACGCTGAAAGATACACTGTGGAAACCCTGTGTGAACGGCGCACCGCTTGACGCGAATGAGGCGCGGGGCGGCGCGGAACTTCGGCATGGCCAGATCGCTGCGCTCTACTGCCGCAGCGCGCTGATCGGGCTTTTTGAAAAGCAGGGCGACAGGCTGAAGCTCAGGACCATGCTGTATCAAATCAGTAATTGATGTCTGTCAAGGCAGAGCGTGCCGGCATTCTCCGGGTCGCTGACAGGGTGTTTTCTTGACAGGCCCTGGCTTTAACTGTACTATAATTGGCGTGTGGAGGGGCTGTAATGATGCAAGTTGTTAATACGCAGGATGTAAGCAAGCCGATTCGTGATATCGCCTATGAGACGCTGAAGCAGGCCATTATCACAGGAGAGCTGCCTGCGGGATACCGCATTGTTGAAACGGTGTTTGCCAACAAGCTTCACATCAGCAGGACCCCGCTTCGGGAAGCCTTCCGCAAGCTGGAGCTGGATGGCCTGGTTTCCTGCGAAGTGCGACGAGGCGTGATCGTGCGCGCTTTTACAATAGAGGATATAGAGGAAATCTATGGCATCCGCAACGCGCTGATGATGCTGCTTATGCCCTCCATCATTCGGAATGTGACCGACGACGATTACCGTGAGCTGGAAGGAATCCTGGCCAATATGGATATCAGCGAACGGGAGGCGGACAGCGCCGCGCTGGCCGTACAGAACAGGCAGTTTCACAGAAAGATCGAGCAGATTTCAAACAAAAAGAGAATCCTGCGCGTCATTGACAGCCAGGAAGAATATATCATGCGTTTTTCGGCGCTCGCGATTGCCAGCGTCGTCCGCCGTACCAGCGCGCACCAGGAACATCACCTGATGTTGGATTATCTGAAAGCGCGGGATCAGCAGAAGCTTGTGGACCTGATGCAGAGGCATCTGGAGGAAAGCAAGAATGTCTGCCTCAAGGCGGTCGAAGGACACGTTGGCAACGTGGACAGGGATCCTTCATAAATATTGATGAACTGTCCCGTCAGGGATGAATTGTTGATATCAATAAACAGGAGGAAGCTATGACCGACATTCAGATTGCTCAGGCAGCACAGATGATGCCCATTGAGAACCTGGCGGAGAGCATTGGGCTCAAGGCCGACTCGCTCTCACCCTATGGCCGCTATATTGCTAAAGTTGATCCGGCATATTACCGGGATCTGCCCCGGCGGGCCAAGCTGGTTCTGGTGACCGCTATCACCCCAACGCCTGCCGGTGAAGGAAAGACCACCATCAGCATCAGCCTGGCGGACGGACTGCATTACAACGGAAAATCGGCCATGCTGGCGCTGCGCGAGCCTTCCCTGGGGCCCGTTTTCGGAATGAAGGGCGGAGCAACCGGCGGCGGCTATGTGCAGGTGTTGCCGATGGAGAACATCAATCTGCATTTCACAGGAGATCTTCACGCCATCACCACCGCCAACAATCTGCTTGCCTCCATGGTGGATAACCATATTCAGCAGGGCAACAGCCTGAATATCGATCCTCGCCGCATTACTTTCCGCCGCTGCATGGATCTGAATGACCGACAGCTGCGCAGCATCGTCAGCGGCCTCGGCGGAAGCGCCAACGGCACGCCTCGGGAGGACGGCTTTGATATCACGGCTGCCAGCGAGGTGATGGCTACCTTCTGCATGGCGCAAAGCCTGGAGGATCTCAAAGAGCGGCTTGCCCGCATCGTAGTGGCGCGCGATTACGAAGGCAAGCCCGTTACCTGCGGGCAGATCGGCGCACAGGGCGCCATGACGGCTCTGCTGCGCGATGCCGCGATGCCCAATCTGGTGCAGACCATCGAACACACTCCCTGCCTGATCCATGGAGGTCCCTTTGCCAACATCGCGCACGGCTGCAACAGCGTCATCGCGACCAGGCTGGCCCTGAAGCTGGCTGATTATGTGATTACGGAGGCGGGCTTCGGCGCGGATCTGGGCGCTGAGAAGTTCCTGGATATCAAGTGCCGCCAGAGCGGGCTGTGGCCCGACTGCGTGGTGCTGGTAGCGACCATCCGCGCGCTGAAGCATCACGGCGGCGTGGCCAAGGCCGACCTTGGAAATGAAAACGTTCCGGCCCTCGAAAAGGGCCTTGATAACCTGCGCCAGCATGTGAAAAATATCAGAGAAGTGTGGAAGTTGCCCGTGGTAGTGGCTCTGAACCACTTCTCCAGCGACACACAGGCGGAGATCGACACCGTGCTGCGAGCGGCGGAAGAGATGGGCGTACCCTGCAGGTTCAGCGATGGCTGGGCACAGGGGGGCAAGGGCGCAGCGGAGCTGGCCCAGTGCGTATCCGATCTGCTGGATGGCGGAGAGCAGACGCTTCCATCTTATACCTATGGCGACGATCTCGGCCTTGCCGAGAAGATCGAGGCCGTGGCCAAACGTATTTATCACGCCGGCAGCGTGACATTCTCCGCCAAGAGCAGGAATACCATCAAACAGCTTGAAGAGGACGGATGGGGCAAGGCCCCCGTCTGTATTGCCAAAACGCAGTATTCGTTCAGCGACAATCCGAAGCTGCTGGGAGCGCCGGAGGGATATGAGCTGACCATCCGCGATGTGCGTCTGTCTTCGGGCGCGGGCTTTGTGGTCGCCTTCGCAGGCGATATCATCGCCATGCCCGGACTGCCCAAACAGCCGGCCGCTCTTCAGGTGGATGTGGACAGAGAGGGTAAGATTGAAGGGATTTTCTAAACGGTTTCTTGTTAATACCAGCCGCGGCAGGTTTCTGACTTGGCTACTGGTTGTTTCTCTGGTTTTGTCGTCGGCCGCGGCGTTTGCGGATGAGGAAGTATCCTTGTTCGCGCGGCCGGCGACGACAGATCAACCTGCCGTGCAGGATCTCCAGCAGGCGGCAGAGGATGATCAGGCAGACGAGGAGGAGCCAGCCCCGACCGCTGTGCCGACCCAGCCCGATGGCAGTGTGATGATCACCGTCAGCATGGCGGGCGATCTGACCTTTGGGGATGACGTGCGCAAGGGCACCAAGATCTTTGAAGACGAGCTGAAGCGCCAGAAGGGCGACCTGAGCTTTGTGGCGAGGAACGTGCGCGAGGTATTCGATCAGGATGATCTGAGCATCGTCAATCTGGAAACTTCGCTGACCACGGCCCCCGTTTACAAAAAGAACAACAGCTTTGTTTTCTCTGCTCCGCCCTCCTATGTGGAGATCATCAAGCATCTGGGCATCGAAGCTGTCAGCTATGAGAACAACCACGCCATGGATCACGGCACGGCCGGCATGGAGGAAACGCAGAACACGCTGACCGAGGCCGGCATTGCCTGGAGCACCGAGGCCAGCCCCGCGGTGTATGAGACCAAGGGTGTCAGCATCGGTATCCTGGCCTACCAGACATTTGACTATCATTACCGCGAGCTGAGGGATAAGATCCCGCAGGACATCGCGATGATACGTCAACGCTGCGACATCGTGATCGTTAGCATTCACTGGGGCAACGAGCTTGACTACGTGCCCAACGACGTGCAGCAGGAGATCGGTCGCCTGACCATCGACGCCGGGGCCGACCTGGTATTCGGTCATCACAGCCACCGCATCAATCCGATAGAGGAGTATAACGGCAGGTACATCGCCTATTCTTTGGGAAACTTCTGTTTCTCGGGCAACAAAAAGCCCAGCGATATGTCCTCCTTCATCCTGCAGGTACGCTTCAGCGTGAAGGACGGTCAGGTTTCTCAAAAGGGTTTCCGCATCGTGCCGATTCGGATCTCCTCAAAAAAGAGTGAAAACGATTTTATCCCCACGCCCTACACCGAGCAGCGGCAGATCGACACCGTGATCAACACGCTTCTGTCCAACAGCAAGAATCTGCCCTACGCGGTGACATCCTACCCCGTGGACTGGGAGTAACCGTCTTAGGAGCTGGAAACAGGTGCGCGCCAAAATCATGCTCATCAGCGGCAGCGAGACGGCCCTTGGCCTCTCGCTGTTTGTGCAGCAGGTGCTGACCGACCTGGCGGTCGCCTTTGGCCATTCCTTTGTGATTACGGAAGAGAGGGGCTCGGCGCTGTCGCGGAAAGAGTACGGTTCGCCCATGACGGAGGAGACCGTCGAGGCGGCCGACGCCTGTGATGCGGCGCTCTGGCTTGCGCCTGATGAGAGCGGACTGGCTGAGCTTTGCGATGGCCTGCGCTGCATTCTGGCCTGCCATGTGTTTTGGTTGCCGGAAGAGCTTCGCGGGCTTTCACTGCTGAAGTCGGGCGTCCTTGCGCGCGGCATTCTGGCCAGCCCGCTGTCTGACGGCGAGGAAGACCTCAGACGCTCGATGGACCGTTTGCACGCGATGGCCGGAGACAGAGGGCTTGCTTTTTCCGAAATTCCTTACGCGGGCGAGAGGGGAGAGCGCTGGCAGCGGGCTGTGCGCACGGCCGCCGAGAGAGGGTATCCCTTGAATCGATCGGTAACAAATGCGCCCGATTTTATCAGAAAAACGATAGAAGATCCCGCGAGCATGGGCGTGCTTCTGGCGACGCCTTCCGCCTGCGCTGGAACGCGGGCTGTCGCCGAGGCGCTGTGCGGTCAGGCCGCGGGCTTATGCTACAGCCTGTACCCCGAGAAAAGGCGGGTGCGACTGTATTCCGTGCGGGTGCCGGATCGCGCGTCCGCGGACGAGACCAGCCCCTTGGGCGCGCTGTTTGCTGTTTGCGAGCTGCTGAAAACCGGGCTTGGGCTGGCGAAGGAAGCGGAGTTCCTGTCAACTTGCTGCGATAATGTGCTGCACGCCGGGTGGCGAACGTCGGACCTCGCGGCTGAGAGCGGCCGGCAGCCGATCACCGCTGAGGGCATGATCAGGCTGATCAGCGAACAGATCGAGCTGGTGGCGGCGCTGGGGCAGAGATAGAGAGGCGTATATGCAGTTTCCTGATTACACAAGATGCGGCGTCAATCTGGCGGCATCCATCCTGCGGTATTTTGGCGTGCAGGCAAGCCATCAGAGCCTGCCCGAACTTGATGCGGTGCTGAACGAGCGCGCGTGGCGCAATGTCGTCGTGATGCTCTTTGACGGCATGAGCGCAGACGCTCTCCGCAGGCATGCGCCTGAAGGCGGCTTTTTGAAACGGCAGCGCGGAGAGGTGATCTCCGCCGTCTTTCCGTCCACCACAACGGCCGCTACCACCAGTCTGATCAGCGGACAGGAGCCGGGGGAGCATGGATGGATCGGCTGGACGGTACATTTTGAAGACATCGGCAAGAGCGTTGATATCTTCCTGAACCGCGTGCAGTTTACCAAAGAGCCTGCTGGAGAGACTTCCGTCGCTCTGGATCATTTCCCATACACTGCGATCACTGAGCTGATCACTCTCTCAGGCAAGGCCAGGGGTGAGTCCGTCTCGCCGTATCACGGTGTCATCGTCAATACGCTGGACGGCCTCTTTGATGAAACCAAGAAGCTGATGCGTGAACAGGGCAGGCACTATCTCTATGCATACTGGCCCGATCCGGACTCTACCATGCACCTGCACGGCATCGGTCACGCTGAGGTGCGCAGGCGGATCGAGGAAATTGATGAGAGATTGAGCGCCTTTTCCTCCGCACTGGCCGAGGACGAATTGGTGATCGTGACAGCCGATCATGGGCTGGTGGACGGAGAGCCCGAGTTTTTTGAGGATCACCCTGAGCTTGAAGCCATGCTGCGCATCGCGCCTTCGGTTGAGCCAAGGGCTGCCGCGCTGTATGTGAAAAGCGAATGTCTGGCGGCCTTTCCCCGGGCGTTCAGGGAGGCCTTTGGCGACCACTACTTGCTGTACACACAAAAAGAAGCCCTCGAAAGCGGGCTTTTTGGCGTACATCCGCGCCGTGCGGAGCTGCCTGCGCTGATCGGGGACTATTTTGCCGCTTCAACCGGGCCGCATGCCCTGTATTTGAAGAGAGAACACTGCAATCTGATCGGCATGCATGCGGGTCTGACGGAGCAGGAGATGAACGTGCCCTTGATCATCCTGAGAGGAGGATCAAGGGCTTAGGCTCCTCTGCAGCATTATTCGGCAGGATTGGTGGCCCCTTGGGAGCGGGCCGCCTTTTTGATGCCGTCAGTCATCTGTACGCTTCTGTCATTGAGCACCCAAACGGCCTCCACGCCTTCCAGGCTGTCCACCAGGGCTCTGCCTTCCTCGTAAGGCATCAGAAAGACGGCGGTGGACAGAAGGTCTGCCCAGCCGGAATCCTCGGTAATGATGGTGACGGAGCGCATATAGTCGGTAGGCATCAGTGTTTCGGGGGAGATCAGGTGATGATAGCGCTTGCCCTCGTATTCAAAGTAACGCTGATAGTCTCCGCTGGTGACGGTGGATGTGTTGCTCAGAAACAGTACATCCATCAGATCGGTGTTTGGGTCTCCCATCACGGAGCCGTCAGGGTCCTGAATGGCCACGCCCCAGTTCTCACGCCCGTCCATAGGGCCGTTTCCGAGGCGCACGTTGCCGCCCGCGTTGATGTAAAAGGAGGTCACTTCGCTCCTCAGCATCTCCTGCGCCACAAGCTCCGTGGCATAGCCCTTGGCAACTGCGCCCAGGTCGATGGATAGCTCCGGGTCGCTGTAGTACACGCTCATGTTCTCTTCATCCAGCACCACGTCATTGATATCCGTGTGCTGACTGGCCTTGAGCAAAAGCTCCATATCGGGCAGATAAGCGTTTTCCGGATCCTCAATGGAGGCTGTGCGCGCGTCGTGCCACAGGCTCAGGACAGCGCCAAGCGCTATGTTGGTTTTGCCGCTGGTCAGGCTGTATTCGTCCTTGGCAAACTTGATCAGATTGAACAGATCCTTGTCCACCGTTACCGGGGCTTCAGCAGCTTTTGCATTGAGCGTAAACAGATTGTTGAGCCCCTCATAGGGGTGGAAATTGTCATACAGCCTGTGGAGCTCAAGAAATCTGTTCTCGGCCTGATCGGCCACCTGATCAAACGTCGCCTGGTCTCTGGCGAAGCCCTGTATGGTGATCACCGTGTCAAACGCGCCGAAAAAAGTTTTGGTGAATTTATCCAGGGTCTCCGGCTGGCTTGCAGCGCAGGCAGAAAGACCGAAACAGAGAGCCGGCAGCAAGAGCGCGGCGATGATACGTTTCAGGGGAAATTTCATAAAATGCGTCATGGAAAGCTCAGTTCTCCCAATATCCGAGTGATTTCAGATCGCTGTTGTTATCCATCCAGCCGGGCCGCACCTTCACCCAAAGCTGTAGGTTGACCTGCGCATCAAGAAGTGCTTCAATGTCCGCCCTGGCCTGGGAACCAATACTTTTCAGCATTTCGCCCCTGCGGCCCACGATGATGGTTTTGTGCGAGGCGCGTTCGCAGTAGAGGTCGGCATGTATCTCAGTCAGGCCTTCCCTGACTTCCTTGACGCCGAGCACTTCCACGCCGATTCCGTGCGGCACCTCGTCCCGCAGGTTGAGCAGCGCTTTCTCTCGGATGATCTCGGCGATCATCTGACGCTCGTTCTGATCCGTCCAAAGTTCATCGGGATAATACTTGGGGCCCTGCGGAAGACTTCTTCTGATCTCACTCATCAGCGTGTCGATGCCTTCGCCCGAGCGCGCGCTGATCGGGAGCACCATATCAAAGCCGGCATCCGCAAAGGAAGCGATGATGGGCAGCAGATCCTTGGGGCTGACCAGATCGGTTTTGTTGAGCAGAAGGAATTTGGGCAGCTTCAGTCCCTCAAAGCCCGGCAAAATATCATGATCCTCGGGGCGGGGCCTGGCAGCGTCGATCAGTACGCACAGGATATCGATGCCCTGTACGGAGTCCTGCACCGTTTTTTCCATGTATTCGCCCAGTTTGGTCCTTGGCCTGTGAATCCCGGGCGTGTCCACGAAGACGATCTGAGAGCTTTCATCGCTGACGATTCCGAGTATTCTGTTTCGTGTTGTCTGAGGCTTTGGTGAAACGATCGATACTTTTTCTCCCACCAAACGGTTGATCAGCGTGGACTTGCCAACGTTGGGCCTGCCCACCATGGCCACGAAGCCGGAGTGAAACGATTGCGTGCTGTTATCCATGCTGTTCCTTTCCAAGATGGTCCTGTACGCCGCCGGCGGGGGAAAAACTGTGGGGGAGGAGCTCGTTCAGAGAAGATTCCAGCACTTCACCCTCACCCCAGGTGATCAAAATGGGCAGATCCTCACAAAACTCACTCAGCACCTGCCGGCAGGCCCCACAGGGCCAGGGCGGCATGGCTTTGGCAGCGATCGCGATGGCCTTGAAACTGCGGTGGCCATCGCTGACTGCCTTAAAGATGGCCGTTCGCTCCGCGCAGTTGGTCAGCCCATACGATGCGTTTTCAACATTGCAGCCTGTATACATGCTGCCGTCATCACATAACAGGCAAGCTCCAACCCGATAGTGAGAATAGGGGCTATAGGCGGCCTCCATGGCCTCACGCGCCTTGATGAGCATTGGCGCGAACCTGTCGTCTCTTGAAAGCCCCGCGCCCTGAAGCGCTGCTTCTTCTTTCTCACGCATGATAGCTTTTTCGTCCTCCTTCATATGGTCATAGCCGAACAGATGGAACAGGCCGTGCACCAAGAGGTAGCAGATCTCTCGCTTTTCCGGGTGGCCATATTCCTGCGCCTGCGCGCGTACATGAT
>DBQV01000015.1:104790-134264 GCA_002305755.1 Christensenella sp. UBA1385
TCCTTGGGGCTGTCGATCAGAAGCTTCATGGCTGATCCTGCTTTCCGTTTTTGTCGCTTTTGTCGGGCGCGGGGGCAAGCGTCTGGCCCAGCCGCGCGGGGCTGAAGGTGGAGCGTACCCTGGCCAGAGGATGGGGCTTTGCAAGATTCGGATAACCGATGCGCTCATGAAAAATACCGTGTACCACCATGGAGCAGGTGTCGCGGATGCCGTACAGATCGCGCATGCTCAGCGGTGCGCCGGTCAGCATGCCGCTGTCCAGCTTTGCCTTGATCAGTTTCCAGATAAAGTCCCTGATTTCGTCAGGGGTGGGGGAATTCAGGCTGCGAATGGCAGCCTCAACCGTATCGCACAGCATCACGATGGCGGCCTCAGCCGTTTCGGGCGGCACGCTGTCATATCGGAAGGCGGAATCGTCGTTGGGCTCACCTGCCTTGGCGTAGAAGTAGGCGACCAGTGAATTGCCGTGGTGCTGCTCCACGATCTGCAGGATCTCTTTGGGAAGGTGATACTGCTTTCCCAGCACAATGCCGTCGCGGATGTGGGACGTGATGATGGCCGCCGAAACGGCCGGATCGGTCTGATCGTGCAGATTGCCCATACCTATCTGGTTTTCCTTAAAATAATGCGGGCGCTTCAGCTTGCCGATATCGTGGTAATATCCGCCCAGCCTCGCCAGCAGCGGATTCGCCCCGACAGCCTCCGCGCAGGCCTCCGCCATATTGGCGATCAGTATGCTATGGTGGTATGTGCCCGGCGCCTCCAGCAGAAGCCGGCGAAGCAGGGGATGGTTGGGATTGCTCAGCGACAGCAGCCTGTCATTGGTGGGCAGGTTGAGCAGCGGCTCCATGAGGGCCTGCAGGGCCAGGCAGAGCACGGTGGAGATAACGGCGGATCCGCCCATGAACAGCGCCTTTTCAACGAAGCCCGAAGTATTGTTGCTGTTCAAAAGACCGAAGCCAAGAACCACCGTAAAGCAGATGACGGCGGACAGCGCGCCCGCCTGGAGCAGGGGGGCACGCTGGGTCTTGCTGGGGCTCAGCATCAGCGCGGATGTGCCGGAGGCCAGCACGGTGGCGGTGAGCAGGGCGACAAAATCAAGCGAGGTGGCCGTGGTGGAGCTCGACAATATCAAAGTACCGATCAGGCTGCCGCAAAAACTGACGGGCAGGGATGGAAGTGCGCCAAGGCTAAGGGCAGCCAGCATTGTGCCAGTCAGCAGGGGGGCCAGATAGATCATCTGCAAGCTTTTTCCGATCAGTCCAAGCAGCACCGACAGCATCAGCGACAGGAAGACGACCGTCAGATACCGTCTATCCTCGATCACCTTGGGAAAACAGAACCACAGGAGAGCGGCCGTGACCGCCAGAGCGCACGAGGTCAGAAGGAAGGCGCCCAGATACAGCTGATAGTCGATCTCGTTGTCGTTCAACAGCCCCAGGGTGCGCAGCATGTCAAGCTGATTTTGCCTGATGCGGCCCTCACCGCGAACCACGATGCTCTGCCCCTGCTTGTAGACGATCGGCTCCACGGCTTCCATGGCGGCCGCCTTGGCCGCATTCGTCTGCTCCTGGTCGATGATCATGTTGGGCGCGATCACGGCCTTGAGTGCCGGGTTCACCACGTTCTGCAGCAGCCCCACTGTGGTCTTATATCCAAGGATCTGCATGATGCTGTTTATAGCGACGTTTTCCTGCCCCTGACTTACGTGGCCCTGCATGGTGTTGCGTACCGCGCTGCGCAGAGATACGCTCAGCTCGTCAAACTGTTCCTGGCCCGTGTTCATCAGCGTGGTCAGCTGAAAATCCCGAAGGCTCAGCATGGTCAGCATCTCGGCAGCGTATTCGAGCTCCTCCTGGCTGTATTGGCGGTTGGGGCCGTAATCGGTGAGGGTCTGGGCATACTGCCGCACGGCGGAAAGCTGAGCGAGCAGGGCATCCAGATCCTCCAGCACCTGGTCGGTAACGCTTGCGTCGAACTTATAGGTGGGCGTCACGGCCGCCGCAGCCAGGGCGCGGGCCGATTGAGTGCTGATCTCATCCACAACATCCTTGGTGGCAAAGATGGTGGCAGTCGGAACCATGCCGACGCTCAGCCTGTAGCGCTTGGGCGAGATGGATAGCAGCGTGGTCATCAGAATGATCACCATGCCCGCTGCCAACAGCGCAGCGCGAAGCAGGCGCCTGCGGGAGACGGGCTGCGCTTCCGCCTGCTGCGGTCTGACCGGGGATTCTGTTTTTGCGCTGCGGCGCAGCTTAATCATGCTTGCTCCCGTGTTCTTCGTAGGCCTGTACGATGCGCTGAACCAGGTCGTTTCGCACCACGTCTATCTGGCTCAGCGTGACGATGCCTATTTCAGGTATGTTTTGCAGCACTTCCTGAGCAATCCTCAGCCCGGATGGCTTTCCCGCGGGCAGGTCGATCTGCGTCAGGTCGCCCACGACCACGCATCTGGCGTTTCTGCCCATGCGCGTGAGAAACATCTTCATCTGCTCGCCCGTTGTGTTCTGGGCTTCGTCCAGAATGATGAAGGCATTGTTCAATGTGCGCCCGCGCATGAAGGCGAGGGGGGCTATTTCGATGATGCCCTTGTCGATCAGGCTCTGATAGGCGTCCTGACCCATCAGATCGTAGAGCGCGTCATAGAGTGGGCGCAGATAGGGGTCTATCTTCTGGGCCATGTCGCCGGGCAGAAAACCAAGCTTCTCTCCGGCTTCTACGGCGGGCCGCGTCAGAATGATGCGCTCCGTTTCCTTATTGCGCAGCGCGAGCACCGCCATCGCGATGGCGAGATAGGTCTTGCCCGTGCCTGCGGGACCGATGGCCAGCGTCAGGCTGTTGTTCCGCATGGAGTCCACATAGTCGCGCTGGCCGGCCGTTTTGCAGCGGATGCGCTGGCCGCGGTAGGTGTAGGCGATGATATCGCTGAAGATCTCTTCCGCTCGTTCGGCATGACCACGCCTGACCAAAGAGCAGAGGTAGCGTACCGTGCCGATATCGATGGACTGGCCTTCATACAAAAGCCGCGTCAGCTTATCGATTACCTGACGGGCGAGATCGCACTGCGCCGCCTCCCCCTGAATGTGAAAGCCATTATCGCGAAGGACGATACTGACAGAAAACTCCCGCTCGATCAGACGGACAAACTGGTCATTCATCCCAAAGAGCGCCTGATAAACATCCAGATTCTTCATGCCCGAGGACAAAAGACGAATCATCTCCTTAAACTGAGGATAAATCCCTGTTCATTTTACTATATTTGCGTATCCGGGGCAATCTTTGACGCTGCGCGGCGGCTGTGATATGATGCAGCCAATTCATCAGGGGGGCTTTTTGATGCCGCAAGCGCTTGTCAGTGTCATCGTCCCGGTCTATAACGCGCGCCGATATCTCGACGCCTGCCTGGAGAGCCTGACCGGGCAAAACTACCGCGAGATAGAAATCATCCTGGTCAACGACGGCAGCCGGGACAACAGCCTGGAGCTGTGTGAAGCGTGGGCGAAGCGCGATCCGCGCATCAGGGTGCTGTCGCAGGAGAATGCCGGGCCGGGCGCGGCGCGGAACCTGGGCATGGCAAGCGCCGCAGGCGAGTACCTGTATTTTGTGGACAGCGATGATGCCGTAATGCCAGAGGGCCTTGAAAAGCTGGTGGCCGCCATGGGGGAAGGACAGGATCTGGCGATCGGCCTGTTTGAGATATGCCCGGACGGCATGACCGTCAGCCTGCGAGGGCGGGTCCGGGAGAATGTGAGGCTCGATCGGGCAGACTTTCTGGAGCGGCTTAGCCGCTGGCCGGGGGCCTACTATTACAGCGCAATGTGGAACAAGCTCTACCGCCGGGAGCTCGTGCAGCGCCACGGGATCGCGTTCAGAACAGATGTCATCTGGGGCGAGGATTGTCTGTTCAACATGGAGTATGACAGGCATGTCCGCAGCGCTGCCTGTATCAATAAAGCGGTCTATCGATACAATCGCAAGGTGACGGGGCTTTCCTGGAATTCGTTTTTTGAGCTGCACAAGGGCGTTCGAATCAAGAAGATGATCTATCAGGCGCTGAAAAAAATATATACCGAGGAAGGCCTGTACAAAAAGTACTACTGGCGTGTCCAGCGGTATATATTCAACATAACCTTGATGGATTAGCTACCGCCCAACGCGGTAAATGCCGCATTTGAGATATTGGGTCTCCGGCGCGGCGGGCAGCACGGGGTGATCACGGCCCTGGCTGCGGAACTCCACCTGCATCAGGCTGACGCGCGCATCGATGGCCGCCTGCAGCACGATGTCTCTGAACATCGCGGGCAGCATGTGCTGTGAGCAGGAGCAGGTGATCAGATATCCGCCGTCCTTCAGCATTTTCATGGCGCGCAGGTTGATCTCTTTATATCCTTTGCTGGCGGACTCCACTTTGGCCTTGGATTTGGCGAAGGCTGGCGGATCGAGTATGATGACATCGTAGCGTCTGCCGGCCTGCGACTCCTCGCTCAGCAGATCAAACGCGTTGGCCGCCTTAAAGCGCAGATTCTGAAATCCGTTGAGCGCGGCGTTTTCAGCCGCGGTCCGGCAGGCAAACTCAGAGATATCTACACCGATGACCTCTTTTGCGCCGTAGTGGGCGGCATGCAGCGCAAAGCTGCCCGTATGCGTAAAGCAGTCCAGCACTTCGGCGCTGCTGACAAAGGGGGCGATGGCTGCTCTGTTTTCTTTTTGATCAAGAAAATAACCGGTTTTCTGCCCCTGCCGTACATCCACATAGAAACGCACATCGTTTTCAAGGATTTCCACCCTGTCCGGGACTTCGCCGTACAGGACGCCCGTGGACTGCTCCATCCCCTCCAGCCGGCGGATGGGCACGTCGTTGCGCTCATAGATGCCCATCGGTGATAGCTCATCCGCCAGCGCGCTGACGATCATCTGCTGGTATCGGCTCATGCCCAAAGAAAGACACTGCAGCGATATCACGGGGCCAAAGCTGTCCGCGATCACGGCAGGCAGACCGTCCGCTTCCGCATGGATCAGCCGGCAGGAGTGAAGATCGGCGAACTTACGCCTGTAGTCGATTGCGCGGCGCACACGCCGTCGGATGAAGGCTTCGTCGATCGGCTCATCCTCAAGGCTCAGCACCCTGAGCGCGATTTGAGAGGCCGGGTTGTACACAGCCCTGGCAATGAATTTGCCCTGCTTGCTGCAGACGCTCACTGTATCGCCCGCCTCAACGGAATTGTCCGCGTGATCAATGTCGCTGAGGAATATCCACGGATGCCCGTGATAGACCCGTTTTTCTTTTCCCGGCTTCAGATATACCTGTTTCACAGCCTTGCCCGCTTTCCTTCTGAAATGCTTGCATCATAGCATACAAATGCCTATAATGCACTAATTATGTAAGGGGGAAGCGCAGTTGACGGCTTTGGAGCTCATCATCATGTCCGTAGGCCTGGCCATGGATGCCGGCGCGGCAGCTATTTGCAAGGGAGCCTGCATGCGCAGGTTCAATGCGAAGGAAGCGGGTTTGATCGCGCTTTTTTTTGGCGTATTTCAGGCGGTCATGCCGCTGATCGGTTGGTATCTGGGCACGCAATTCAGCCTGTATATCCAGACGCTGGATCACTGGATCGCCATGCTGTTGCTGGCAGCCCTCGGCCTTCGCATGATCTGGGAAGCTGTCCACGAGGAGGATGAGCTGGCCTGTACGCCGCTCGACCTGAAAGAGCTTTTGGCGCTCTCCATAGCCACCAGCATCGATGCGCTCGCTGCCGGCATCGCGCTGGCGGTGCTCAATACCGGGATCGCCGTGCCTGTGCTGGTGATCGGTCTTGTAACCGCTCTGCTTTCCTTCATCGGTGTGGTCATCGGCAGCCGCTTTGGCAAGCAGTATCAAACAAAGGCGCAGATCATCGGCGGTGTCGTGCTGTGCGTCATCGGCCTCAAGATCTTGGTGGAGCACCTGAGCGCCTGAGGTCAGACCGGCTGCCTGCGCCCCTCCAGCGCGTCGCGCAGATAGCCTGCCAGGATCACCACGATGCGTGTGTTTTTGCCTCCGCGCATCACGATCACGTCGGCATCATTGAAATAGTTTCTGATATATTTATCATACATCGGTTTTACGGTGGCAAGGTATTGCTCGCTGATGCTGTCGATGGTGCGGCCGCGCTCCTTGTAGTCGCGGTTGATGCGGCGCAGCAGGCAGATGTCCGCCTCCACGTTCATATAAAGCTTCAGATACATATGCTTTAGCAGACGCACATCGTAGAAGGCATGGATGCCTTCTACGATCAGCACATCAGGGGGATACAGCAGGTCTTCCGAATCGCTGCGGCGGTGCTGCGTAAAGTCGTAGGCTCTTCTTTTGATGGGGCGGCCCGCCGCCAGCTCAAGATAATCATTGAGCAGCAGGTCATGATCAAAGATGGAGGGTTCGTCATAGTTGAGGCGGCTGCGCTCTTCAAGCGTCAGGTCCGGGTGGTCGAGATAATATGCGTCCTGATTGATCACAAGACATTTCACGTTGTCCAAAGCCCTGACCAGCTCGTAGGACAGCGTGGTCTTGCCCGAACCGCTGGCACCGCAGATACCGATAAACAGCATGTTGCCCCCTCCTTTATCCTTTGGAACGATAAGCAAATCCACCGTGCTTGTCAAGGCGCGACATGCCTTGCGTGTTACCTATGTTTGACACTCCTGCACAACCGGAATCGACCTGTCGGAAAAAAGTGTTGACAACAGGAGAAGACTGAAATATAATACTTTTTGCGTCACGGAATGTGCGCATGACGCGGGGTAGAGCAGTTTGGTAGCTCGTCGGGCTCATAACCCGGAGGTCGAGGGTTCAAGTCCCTCCCCCGCAACCATTTGGCGGCGTAGCTCAGTTGGCTAGAGCATTCGGTTCATACCCGGAGTGTCATTGGTTCAAATCCGATCGCCGCTACCAGTATAAGTGTCCTTATGGGATTTGAAGGCCCCGTAAGGGCATTTTTCGATTGCGCAAGGGATTTACAGAAAGATCTCCCTATGCTATGATAAACATTGTGGTTTGGAACCTTATGCTCGGGTTGGCGATTCTCCACGCCTTCCTGTGCGTATGGCAATTGAAGAGGGGAGGGCCACGCCCCGCAAGGAGGATACCATGGACAAACAGCGCAAGCAGGAGATCATCAAGACCTATGGCCGTACCGAGGGCGATACCGGTTCACCCGAGGTGCAGATCGCGCTTCTCACCGAGCGCATCAACCACCTGAACGAGCATCTGCAGACCAACAAGAAGGATCACCACAGCCGCCGCGGTCTGCTGCTGATGGTTGGTCATCGCCGCGGCCTGCTGGACTATCTGATGAAGACCGACATTGAGCGTTACCGCACACTGATTGGCCAGTTGAACCTGCGCAAATAAGGCAAGCCAGGGCCCGGGACCATGTATGGCCCCGGCCCTTTTGTATCGTCTCCGGCGGGGGAGCCGGAGATGGAGGAAGAAGGAGTAGCAAGAAGTATGGAAGCAAGAAAGTACACGATGGATTACGCGGGACGGCCGCTCACCTTTGAGTTCGGCCGCTATGCTGAGCAGGCCGCGGGCTCTGTGCTGCTGCGGTATGGCGATACCGTTGTGATGGTCAACGTGACCTATTCCGAAACGCCGCGCGAGGGGCAGGATTTCTTCCCGCTGAGCGTGGATTTTGAAGAAAAGCTCTACGCGGCCGGCAAGATACCCGGCGGTTTCATCAAGCGCGAGACCCGCCCCACCGAAAAGGCGACCCTGACGGCCCGCCTGATCGACCGGCCCATCCGCCCGCTGTTCCCCAAGGGCCTGCGCAACGATGTGCAGGTGGTTGCGACCGTACTGAGCGTTGACGTGGACAATCCTCCGGATGTGCCCGCCATGATCGGCTCCTCTATCGCGCTTTGTGTCAGCGATATTCCCTGGGGCGGCCCCACCGGCTCCGTCACGGTCGGCCGTGTGAACGGCAAGTTCATCATGAACCCCGATGAGAAGGAGCGCGCGGTTAGCGATCTTCACCTGACGGTTTCCGGCACCAAGGACGCCATCATGATGGTTGAAGCCGGCGCCAACGAGGTTTCCGAAGAAGTTATGCTGGAAGGCATCATGAAGGCCCATGAAGTGATCAAGGAGCTGGTGGCCTTCCAGGAGCGCATCATCGCCGAGATCGGCAAGCCCAAGCGCGAATTTCCTCTCTTCCTGACTGGGGACGACATCAAGGCCGCCGTGCGCGAGTATGCCTTTGACAGGATCAAGTGGAGCTTCGATACCACAGACCGCGAGGAGCGCCAGCAGCGCGAGGACGAGGTCAAGAAGGACGTTCTGGCGCACTTTGCCGAAACCTTTGCGGGCCGTGAGGCCGAGCTGGGCGATGCCATCTATGGCCTCAACAAAGAGGTTATGCGCCGCAAGATACTGGACTTTGGCGTTCGCCCCGACGGACGCACCACCACCGAGGTGCGCCCCATCTGGTGTGAGACGGGCGTGCTGCCCCGCACGCATGGCAGCGCTGTGTTCACCCGAGGCCAGACCCAGGTATTGACCGTAACTACGCTGGGCTCTCTGCGCGAGGTGCAGATACTTGACGGCCTTTCCAATGAGGATTCCAAGCGCTATATCCATCACTACAACATGCCGCCTTATGCAACGGGCGAAGCGGGCCGCATGCGCGCCCCCGGCCGTCGCGAGATCGGCCACGGCGCGCTGGCTGAGCGCGCCCTTGAGCCCATGATCCCCAGCGAGGCGGATTTTCCGTATGCGCTGCGCCTGGTGAGCGAGGTGCTGAGCTCCAACGGCTCCTCTTCGATGGCCTCCGTCTGCGGCAGCACGCTGTCGCTGATGGATGCGGGCGTCAAGATCAAGGCGCCGGTAGCCGGCGTGGCAATGGGCCTGATCAAGGACGATCAATCCGACAAGGTGGTCGTGCTGACGGACATCCAGGGCCTTGAAGACTTCCTGGGCGACATGGATTTCAAAGTGGCCGGCACCATGAACGGCATCACCGCCATCCAGATGGACATCAAGATCAAGGGCATCGATGAGCCCATCCTCCGTCAGGCGCTCAAACAGGCGCTGGACGGCAGGCTGCACATCCTCAAGATCATGCTGGATACGCTGCCGCAGCCGAGAGAAGCGCTGAGCAAGTATGCGCCCAAGATCGTCACCTTCATGATCAACCCTGATAAGATCCGCGAGGTGATCGGCCCCGGCGGCAAGATGATCAATAAGATCATCGCCGATACCGGCGTGAAGATCGACATTGAGGACGACGGCCGTGTGGCGATCGCCACGCCTGATGATGAGGCTGCGGCCAAGGCGCGCAAGATCATCGAGGGCATCGCCAAGGATGTGGAAGCGGGCGAGGTGTACCTGGGCCGCGTGGTGCGCATCATGAGCAATCTTGGCGCCTTTATCGAGCTGCTGCCCGGCAAGGACGGCCTGCTGCACATTTCCAAGTTGGCTAACGAGCGTGTGGAGAAGGTGGAAGATGTGCTGAATATCGGCGATGAGGTCGAGGTCAAGGTGCAGGAGATCGATTCGCAGGGGCGCGTCAATCTGATCAGGAATGACATCGTGTATGAGCGCAAGGCCTTCACGCCCCGTCCCCAGGGCGAGGGCAGTCACAGGGCGGGCGGCAGACCGCCTCGCCGCGACGGCCGCAACTGACAGCCAATATCGGATAACAGCGGGGAACCTGTGTGATTTACATGCAGGTTCCCCTTTCAATCAGGAGACATCATGATCGATAGATTCACTCTTTCCAACGGGCTGCGCGTGATCACGGAACGCATGCCCCACCTGCGCTCGGCCTCTATCGGCGTTTGGATCAAGGCTGGTTCCATGCTGGAGCTGCCAGAACAAAACGGCCTATCCCATCTGATGGAGCACATGGCCTTCAAGGGCACGGAGAGCCGCACGGCCAAGGAGCTTGCCATCCAGATGGATGCGATCGGCGGGCAGATGAACGCCGCCACCAGCAAGCTGTACACCACCTACTATGCCAAAGTGTGCAGCGCGGATCTCGAGCGGGCCGTTGACCTGCTCAGTGATATCGTCTGCCATCCTTTGATCGCGGAGAAGGACCTGGAGAATGAAAAGCGGGTCATCGTCGAAGAAATCGCGATGGTGGACGATTATCCGGAGGACAATGTATTCGACTTGCTGCACGAGGCTCTGTACAGCGGACAGTCTCTGGCCATGCCCATCATCGGTACCCGCGAGGGCGTGCAGAGCTATACCAGACAGCAGGTGATCGACTATCGAGCAGCCCACTATAACGCCGCCAATGCCGTCATCTCCGTGGCGGGCGGTTTCAGACGGGATGAGCTGGCACCGATGCTGGAGAAGGCCTTCGGCAGCTGGCGGCCGGGGCAGGATGAAGTGCAGTATCCGGATTCCCGTGCCAATGCTGCGCCACAGAGGCTTTATAAGGAGAAGAAATCTGAGCAGACCCATGTCTGCCTCGGATATGAGGGTCTCGCTCAGGGAGACTCCCGACGTTATGCAATGATGGTGCTGAGCGCTATCCTCGGCGGCGGCGTGTCTTCCCGCCTGTTCCAGAAGGTGCGCGAAGAACAGGGGCTGGTGTACAGCATTTATTCATCGCCCACCTCCTATCCCGGCAGCGGTGATTTCACTATTTACTATGCCGCCACGCCCAAGAACAGTCCGCGCGTGCTCCGCCTGATCAGGCTGGAACTCGAGCTTTTGATTCACCGCGGCGTCGCGCCCGGGGAACTTGAGCAGGCGAAGGCGCAGCTGCGCACTTCCTTCGTGCTTTCGCAGGAAAGCGCCTATTCTCGGATGAGCTATCTTGGCTCCCAGCACCTGATGAACCAGCCTGTCATCAGCCCGGCGAGGACGCTTCGGGGGATTGAGCAGGTCACCGAAAAGGCGGTGCTGACGCTGGCCGGCGCCGTCGCGGGGCAGACTCCATGCCTGGCGGCTGTCGGCAGGGGCGCGTCCAGGCTGGTATAGGGCTCTGCCACCCGAGGGGGCTTGCCTTGCGCGCTGGGGTGGCCTGTTATACAATAATCATCGGAAGGAGACCGTGTATGCAGACAAATCCGATGAAAAAGAGGGCATTTTCGATTGTGCTTGCATGGGCCATGCTCTGGCTGATGACTGCCGCGGCGCAGGAGGCCCCCGTGCAGATTACGATCGACAGAAAGGAAGCCGGCGCTTCCTGGATAGAGATCCCCAGCGTGACGGTGCACCCGGATGCCGCCATCCAGGAGAAGCTGAACGCTTCGATCTACGCTGACGGAGAGCTTGAAAGCTTTGAGAAGACGCTTGCTTCCTTAGGCGGGAGCGGCACGGGGCTCAGGCTGCGCGCCGAGGCGCAGATCATCAAAGGGAAGGATGGTCTTGGCCTGCTGTCGATCCTGTTCTCTGCTTCCGGCAAGATCGGGCCGGGCAGGCCGGGGCATCGGTACATCCCGCTGATGTACGATCTGGATACCGGTAGAAGGATAACGCCTGAAGATGTGCTGATCCGGGGAGAAGAAACGCAAACGGCTTTGGATACCCTGACGGCGGAAGAAATCGAACCCTCTATCAGCGACTATCTGAGCCCGGGCGGGCTGTATCCCGTGCCTACCGAGCATCTCATGATCGATGAGAGCGGTATTACCTTCTTTTATCCGCTGGAAGACTATGAAACGCTCTCAGGCGCGAGCGGCGCAGTTAATTTTCATTTCGACGAGCTGGAGGGGCTGCTGAAAAGGGAGGAGGGCTCTGTGCTGGCGGGCCTTGAATTGGCTGATGAGTCCGAGGGATCGGCCGCGCGCATTCAGGGCTGTGTGGCTTCAGGCAGCCTGCCCGGTCTGCCCCTAAAGCTGGGAGAGGTTCTGGAGGAAGTGCTAGCACGATATCCAGAACTGCACGATGCGGAGACGCTGGCCGGATTTGACAGGTACCAGCTGGAGGACGCGCGCTTCCGAGGCACGGATGTGCTGTCGGAGGACGGAGCTGTTGCCGCGATACTCAGCCATCGCACGAACCTCTGGGGCATTCTGACCGGCGTTTCAAAAAAAGACGACGTACGCGCAGCGCTCGGCCAGCCGCGGGAAACGCTGCTGAGCGACGAGAGCGCCTCAGAGGATTCCGAGCTTTCCTTCAGCAACGCGGACAGCTACATATGGGGCGAGCATGAGCTGCGCCTTTACTATCGGAACGATGACACACTGACCGGGGTCATGCTGGGGCAGGCCCACGGCAGGAGATGAGGATAAGCCGCTTTGCCGTCGAATAGATCATCTGTCAACATCAGATCAACAGACAGGGGAGGGCCCGTTACGCTGGTGGCCGGGGTGCTCACCCTGAGCATAGGTTTTGGCCTGCTGATCGGCAACAGCCTGCAGAGCACGGCTCACACCGTGGTCATATTCAAAGAGATGGCGCTCGGCCTGGCCGGTGCACTGTCATTTTTGATACCGTACATCTTTCTTTGGATGGGCTGGCTGCTCTGCGTCAGCGCTAGGCATTATGTCTCGTTCCGGCGATTTTTGATCGTTTTGGGATTGTATGCGGCGCTGCTGGCGCTGCTGACGATGCTGACCACGGTGACGGGCTTTGGCACGCTGATGCAGTATATCCGCACGGTCAATCTGAACATCAGACAGGTCAGCCAGCCGGACAGCTATGGCGAGTATCTGGTACGGGCCTATCAACGGTACAATAATCAGCTGAATCCTCTTCCCGGCGGCGGGGCGATCGGTATGCTGGTGGCTTTCCCAGTGTGGAAGATACTGGGACAGGTGGGCGGCGTCATCTTCCTGATCATAACGATGATTGTGCTGCTGTTCGCGCTGTTCAGAGTCAACCCCGTGCTGCTGTATCAGAGGATCGAGGCAAGGCTGCAGGGCGGCGCTGCCGGCACGCTGGGAGCAGATCCGGGCGCGCAGCAGGCAGCCGCCCAGCCTGAGCAGCAGGCCGGGCTTGCGCAGGTGCAGACCGCATCCTACGCCACGCCGGCCGAAGCTGCCTATCAGCCGCAGCAAGCGCCTTATTATGTGGAGCCGCAGACCGATCCTTTCGCTGTGTCGGAGGCCGGGAGCTTTTCTTCGCCGGACGCCGTATATGCGCAGTCGGTCGGGCGGCAGCCGGCGAACTATGAGGAGCGGCCCGAGGATCAGGGATTTACACCGGTTGAAAAGGATTTCTATGAAAGGGTGGAGCCGTCCGTTCAGCCGCCTTTGAAGCCGCGCAGAAGCGCGCGCCGCGAGCAGAGGGAAGCATCAGGGCAATACGGTGTCGGCGCACAGACAGCCAGCCACACGCAGCCGGTTGCTCCTTGGAGTGAGCAGGTCAGGCAACGCGCGCAACATGAAACGGCGGTGCAGGAGGCGGGTGAGGCGCAGCTGCCCGATCGGCAGGAAGCTGTCAAAGCGGAGCCTGTGATAAGCGCCGAGCCTGTTCTGCCGCAGAAAAAGCCCGCAACCAAACCAGAGGAAATCGAAGAAATGCAGGCTGCCAAGCCTGCTCATCCTGCCCAGCACCAGCTTGGGCATGATGAAGAACCCCGGATCAGGCAAGAAGAGAGACGCTCTGACAGCCTGCCCTTGTGGGAGCCTGAAAAAGAGGAAGCAAGAGAAAAGCCGTCGTTTGCGGCCAGGCCCGCCATTTCCTCCGGCAGGGTGAATGAGGTGGGCGTGGCTTCAGCCGTGCCCCTGACCGGCCAGCGCATCGCGGTGAAACCCACGGCTGCCGCTCCGGGCGGCAGCAGGCTGGACGGCACCGCCGCACCCGCGCCTGTGGTGAAGCAGACGGCCATGCAGATCGATGAATACAGGAGACCGGGCCTGCGCCTGATCTCCGCCCCGCCGCCTGACGCCAACCAGGATACCCGCGAGGAGGACGCGGCGCGCGCCGAGAAGCTGATCTCTACGCTGGCCAGCTTCAACATTTCGGCTACGGTCAATCAGGTGGTGCACGGCCCGGCGGTGACCAGCTTTGGCATCCGCCTGGCGGAGGGCGTGAACATCAACAAGCTGCGCAACGTGATGGACAACATCTCAGTGGAGCTGCTGGCCAAGAGCCCGGCCCGCGCGGAGATCCCCATCCCCGGCACGCCGCTGATCGGCATCGAGGTGTCCAACGAGAAGGCCTCCATGGTGTATCTGAGCGAGATACTCGATTCGCCCAAGATGAAGGAGATGAAATCGCCCACCGCCGTGGCGCTGGGCAAGGATATTTACGGCTCGCCTGTGATTTGCGAGCTGATGGACATGCCACATCTGTTGATAGCGGGCGCGACGGGCAGCGGTAAGTCCGTCTGCATCAACAGCATCATTACGAGCCTGCTGTACCGATCCTCGCCGAGGGATGTGCGGCTGATCCTGATCGATCCCAAGTTTGTCGAGCTTCAGCCCTACAACGATGGCCCACATCTGCTGCTGCCTGTGCTGGTTGACCCTAAAAAGGCGGTGATGGCGCTGGAGTGGGTCTGTCAGGAGATGGATGAGCGCTATAAACGCCTGGAGCAGCGGCGCGTGCGCAACATCGACGCCTACAATGCCAAGCTGGAGCCGGATGAAGAACCCATGCCGCGCATCGTGGTCATCGTGGATGAGATGGCCGACCTGATGCTCACGGCGGGCAAGGCCATCGATGAACACATCAAGCGCATCACGGCCAAGGCCCGCGCGGCCGGCATCTGCCTGATCCTTGCGACGCAGCGTCCCTCCGTGGACGTGATCACCGGCATTATCAAGGCCAATATCCCCAGCCGGATCGCCTTCCAGGTATCTTCGCAGATAGACAGCCGTACGATCCTGGATTCTCAGGGTGCGGAAAAGCTGCTCGGATACGGCGATATGCTCTACTTCCCGCGCACGCTCAAGGCGCCTAAACGCGTGCAGGGCTGCTATATCAGCGACAGCGATGTGGCCGCCGTGGCCGATTATGTGAAGAACAATAACACCACGGAGTACAACACGGATATCATGGAACATCTCGAGAAGGAAGAAAAGAAGGAAACCTCAGGCAGCGCTCCCTCCGGCTCGGGGGAGGAGGAAGAGGATTCCTTCGATGAGCTGCTGCCCAAGGCCATCGAGATGGCAGTCGAGGCAGGCCAGATGTCTATCTCCATGCTGCAGAGGGTGCTGCGCGTCGGCTACGGCCGCGCTGGCAGGCTGATCGACGAGATGGCCCGTCGCAACATCATCAGCGGCAACGAGGGCACCAAACCGCGAAAGACGCTGATCACCAGAGAGGAATATCAGCAGCTGTTTGAGGACGACGCGCCGTTCTAAGCCTTTGGCTGATGAGTGACTAAAATAATGCAAGCCGCCCTGTTCGGGAATCATTGGTCGGAACGGTCAAAGTTAAGCGGCCTCAAGACCTGTATGCGCACCACGGAATTTCTTGAAAAGAGGTTCAGCCCGCCAAGCGCTGATATTGTCAAAAGGCTGAGGACGCTTCGGCGTCCTTCTTTTGACCGCGGGCATAGCGGCCCGTACGCAGCTCTCTGATGAACAAATCTTTGTTGGGCAGGTCGGGATGTTGCTCGGCTTCCTGCACGGCCGTCTCGACATCGTAGGGCAGGGTGACCATCCGCAGGTCAAAGGGAGCGTCGTCTTCTTTTGGACTGCCTTCCATGATGGCGTACTGCACCATGTTGCGGCCAAGACCGTTGCCCACCGAGCCGGTATTGAACAGCACGCCGGGGAAAAGCACCCTCAAGGCTTGCCTGTGCGTATCTGCATAGCCCACCACCTGAAAGCGATCCTGAAATAAGGCGTCCAACTCCTCAGTCGGGCTGATGTGCGGGCTCAACAGCTCTTTCATCACCGGTCTGCCGTGAAACAGGCGGATGTCGCGCCCGCTGAGGCGCAGGTGGTGCTCCAGGGGAAAGCTCAGCAGCTTTTCCATTCTCTGAAGGCCAAGCTGCCTATAAAAGAAGGCGTCGCCGGGGAAAAGCTTTTTCCCGATACCCTCGTCCCAATTGCCGCGAAGGATCAGACTGCAGTTGGCTACCGCCCAGTCAAAAGTGCGGTCGCTGCTGGGGCCCTTGCCCACCAGGTCTCCGAGGCACCAGACAGCGTTCACGCCTCGGCGGCCAAGATCGCGCTCCAGCGCGCTGACAGCCGTCATGTTGCCATGCAGATCGGCGATCAGGGCGATGGTCATGCGTGTCCTGCGCTCTTGGCGATCAGCCAGTCGAACAGGGACTGCATGTCTGCCCGTTTCCTGGACAGGTTCTCGGGGTGCCACTGGGTGCCGATGCCGGGATAGCCGTTTGCAAACTCCAGCCCTTCGATCAAACCGTCCTCAGACGTGGCGGAAACGGTCAGGCCTGCCGCGACATCCTTCACCGTTTGGTGGTGCCGGCTGTTCACGGGGACGCGGTCTGCGCCGATCAGACTGCGCAGCAGAGATCCCTCTTTCAGCAACACCTTGTGCGCATCGTCTTGCGCGTCCGAGCGCTCGTGCCTGATGAGAAGCGCCGGCACCTGCACATAGATATCCTGATACAGCGTGCCCCCCTCTGCGACATTCATCAGCTGCACTCCGCGGCAGATGGCCAGAAAGGGCTTGCCAAGCGTTTTGAGATAGCGATAGAGGTACAACTCCTGCGCGTCCCTCTCCGGGATGATGCTGCCGCAGTATGGCTTGGTTTCTTCTCCGAAATACGCGGGGCTGATGTCCTCGCCGCCTGAAAATATGACGCCATCCACCTTATCGGCCATGGCTTTCCACGCTTCTTCGCTGTCCGTCAGTGGGAAGAGCAGGGGCAGCCCGCCCGCTCGAAGCACAGCGGTGACGTAGTCATTGGGGATATCGATGCGCTTGTTCGTGGTGTTCCAGTTGGGCGTGATGCCGATCGTGACCATACCGTTCCTCGCGTTTCATGAATATTCTGAACGGATTATAGCATAGAAACAGGACGATAAAAATGAGTGAAATCTAATTTGTGAGAGCGTGGTGATTATGATATACTTCATTTGACGATTTTTCAGGTTTAATTGTCAGAAAACGCTGGCATGGGGAGGCCGGGAATTGGCAAAGATCAACCAATCAAAATCGCCCGTCAAGGGATGGATCTGGGGCTTTCTGGCTGCGGGATTCACCGGCGCGATCTATTCTGCCGTATTTCCGCTCTATAAGTGGCCGCATTATCTTTTGATGGCCGCTGCGGTGCTGGTGGTAGGGCGCGTCGCTCAGATCATGGGGTCGGGGCTGGATACTTCCAAACGCATGCCTGCGATGGATGATCTGCCCAAGTCAGGCAACGAGCAGGTGGACCAGCTGATCGACCGCGGGCAGGAGATACTGGCCCAGATCGTGGAAGAAAACAGGCTGATTCCCGACCCTGCTCTATCCAGGCAGATGGATGAGCTGGAGAGCATCAGCAACAAGATCTTCCGTACCGTGATCGAGCAGCCGGATAAGGCGCCGCAGATCAGGCGCTTTATGGATTACTACCTGCCGACTACGCTGAAGATGCTGCGAGGCTACCGCAAGATGGACGAGCGCAGCGTAAGCGGGCAGGAGGCGGACAATGTCCGGGGCAAGATCGTTTCGGCGATGGATGTGGTGATCGGCGCGTTCAAAAAGCAGCTGAACACGCTGTACCAAAATGATTTGCTGGATATTTCTACGGATATCGACGTATTGGAGACCATGCTCAGGCAGGATGGCCTGAGCGGCAAAACCATGTCCATGTTTGGCGGGGCTGGCGCAGCGGCGCAGCAGAAAAAGGAGGATTAGACCATGTCTGAAGAAAAAATGAGCATCGAAACTGAAACCGAACAGGCCGCGGCCCAGGTGCCGGTGCTGACGCTGAACCCGCAGGCGGGAAACAAGCTCCAGATGGAAAAGGTGATGGATCAGCTGGAAAAGGCGGCCGAGCAGGAGCCGGCGGCCCCCGATGTGCAGGCGGAAATCGCCAGACAGCTGGACAGCGGCCTGACGGAAGAAGAAAAGAAAACGGTGGAAGAGTTCTCCCGCCAGATCGATATCAGCAATTCCGAGCATGTGATGCTCTATGGCGCGGACGCGCAGAAAAAGGTTTCGGACTTTGCAGACAGCATACTGGCCGACATCAAGAACAAGGATGCCGGCGCCGTCGGCGACATGATGAGCAAGCTCATCGGAGAGCTGCAGAACTTTGAAAGCGCTACGGAGAAGCCCAAGGGCATCCGCGCCTGGTTCAGCTCACCCGAAAAATATATCGCGCAGGTGCGCTCCCGCTTTGATACCGTTTCCAAAAATGTGGAGACCATCGCCGGCGCGCTTGAGGGCCATCAGGTACAGCTGCTCAAAGACGTGGCCATGCTGAATCATTTGTATGATATGAATATCCAGTACTTCAAGGAGCTTACCATGTACATCGTGGCGGGCGAGCAGAGGTTGGCTGCCTTCCGTGAGAAGGAGGTGGCCGAGGCGCGCGCTCACGCCGAGCAGACGGGCGACGCCATGGACGCGCAGAGGGCCAGTGACCTGGCCGCCGCAGCAGACCGTTTTGAAAAAAAACTGCACGATCTCAAGCTCACAAGACAGATATCCATGCAGATGGCGCCGCAGATCCGCCTGCTGCAAAACAACAACGCGCTGCTGATCGAGCGCATACAGTCCACGCTGGTGAACACTTTGCCGCTTTGGAAGAACCAGATGGTGCTGGCCATCGGCCTTGAACACAGCCGCGATGCCATGCAGGCCCAGCGCTCTGTAACCAACATGACCAATGAGCTGCTCAAGAAGAACGCCGAGTCGCTCAAGATGGGCACCGTCGAGACCGCCAAGGAAGCGGAGCGCGGCATTATCGACATCCAGACGCTGGTTGAAACCAACCAAAGCCTGATCGACACCATGAACGAAGTGGTGCGCATCCAGGAGGAAGGACGACAGCAGCGCCGCGAGGCAGAAAAGACGCTCAGCCGCATGGAAGACGAGCTGAAGCGGCGCCTGATCAGCGGACGCTGACAAAGCAGAGGCCATGAACAGAAAACTCAATGCCGTGCTGGCCTTTTTGGCTATGCTGATCCTGCTGGGCGGTGCTGTGCTGTGGGGGGCCTACAAGGGCTGGTCGCAGGAGCGCAGCCGGGTGGAGAGCAGCATGGGCAGCCTGCAGGAAATGCTGGGCGCGAGGCGGGAGATCGGCAACAACATACTCACGGTGGCGCGGCGGCACCTCCCGGCGCAGGATCCCTTGCTGACTGCGCTGTCGGCTGATATCACGCAGCTGGCTGAGGAAGAGGGCTTCGGCAGACTGGCGGCCGTAAATGCGGATTTTGAAAAGGATGCGCAGGCGCTGCTGAGCCGTCTGTGTGCGCTGGCATCGGTGCAGGCGGATGAGCGCGATCTGATGTACGCACAGGCCATGCTGCCGCAGGCGCTGGAAGAGAGCGCCCGCCTGACCGAGCAGGCGGAATACAATAGGGAAGCTGAAGATTTCAATCAAAACATGGATCGACGATTTTCCGGAAGAATAGCTGCCTGGCTGGGCGTTGAGAAAGCCCAGCAGTTCATTACGCAGGAGGATGCACAGTGAAAAAGCTGTGGCTGATAGTCTGTCTTGCGCTGTGTCTGGGCGCGCTGCCGGTGAAAGCCTCTCAGACCGCTTACATACGCGACGGAGCCGCCGTGCTGGCCCCTGCGACGCAGCGTGACGCCGGGGCGCTGAGCGATCTGGTGGCGGATGAGATCGATATCCGGATCGTGGTGGATATCCGCCACTTCCTGGGCGGGGCTGAAGCGCAGGCCTATGCAAAGCGGCTGCTGGATGAACTTCCTGAGCCCGAGTCGAGCATGCTGCTGCTTGTGGTCGTGGGCGAGGAAAGCTACGCGCTGGCTGCTGGACAGCAGGTCTCGGCGCTGCTTGGCAAAGAAACCCGCGATACGCTGCTGTCAAAGGCCTTTCGTGGTCCCTTCCTTGAGAGACGGTATGATCAGGCGGTCGGCGATTTTCTGCTCAGCCTGGCGCAGGAGCTTGGAAAGGCCCGGGGCAGCAGCCTGGATCTGACCGGTCTATTTGGCTATGTGCCGGTTTCCTCTGCCGCGACAACGCAGCGGACGGATGGTATCAACCTGCTGGATGTCCTTCTGGGCGAGCCCGTTGCGCAGAACGAGGCGGAAGCTGCCGCGCGCCGAGAAAAAGCAGAGCGGCAGGACAAGGGGCTGGGCCTTGGCAGCATCATATTGATCGGGCTTGTCCTTTCCAGCGTGTTTGGCGGGAAAAAGCGAAGAGAGAGCAGAAGGGGCTGCGGATGCGGCCCGCTGGGCTGGATTCTTGGTGTGTTCGGAGCGTCCAGGCTCTTCGGATGGAGGCGCTGACCATGCGGTTGCTGCTGATCAGCCTTGATGCCGCTTTTCAGGCGGATGCGCAGACGCTGCTCTCGATGCCAAACCTGGGAGCGCTGGCGGACAGGGGAGTTTTCTGTCAGAAAGTGCAGACGATCTATCCCAGCCTGACCTACCCGGTGCATGCAAGCATCCTCACCGGCTGTTATCCGGACAAACACGGTATCCCCCACAACGAACACTACGCCCCTGAGCTTCCCGCCGCAAAACGCCCCTGGTACTGGGATGCGGGAGAGATCCGGGTGTCCACGCTGCATCAGGCGGCTGCCCGCGCAGGGCGGGAGGTTGCCTCGATCCTCTGGCCGGTCAGCGGGCATAACAAATCCATACGCTTTAATTTCCCAGAGGTGCATGCGCTGCCTGGTGAAAACCAGGTAGCCAAGGTGCTGCGCTTCGGCAGCTTCTGGTGGCTGTTGCAGAGCGAGCTGAAATACGGCAGGCAGCGTGTCAGCAACGAGCAGCCGCATCTGGATCGCTTCGCGGCGCTTCTGACGGAGAAGCTGATCCGGCGGCAGTACAATCCGAAATCGCCCGGCAGCGTCGATCCGGGGCCGAGAAAGAAAAGACAGCATATGCCGGATGTGATCACCGTTCATCTGGTAGATCTGGACGCGACCAGGCACAGAACCGGTACCCACTCGGAGGAGGCTCGGGCGGCTCTGTTTCGTCTGGATGCCAATGTGGGCGCGATGCTCAAGGCGCTCGAAGCAGCTGGGGTGATGGAAGAGACCATTGTGGCCGTGGTGAGCGACCACGGGCAGGCGGACGTTTCGCGCGAGTTTGCTTTGGATGCCTGGCTGAAAGCGGCCGGTGTGCCCGCCCGTGCACAGACACTGGGCTTTGGCGCATACATACACTGTGAGCGGGGAGATTATCATGCCGTTCTGGACGTGCTGGAGAAAAACCGGAAAGAGCTGCATATCGAGACGGTCTATACACGCCAGCAGCTCCGCGCCATGCATGCCCCACAGGGCATCGTGCTGGCGGTGGAGCCCGAAGAGGGCGTTGAGTATGTGGACGACTTCGGGCAGGAGCAGCACCGTGGAAACCATGGCTTCGGTCCGGATCATCCCGCGGCGCAGTGCCTGCTGTGGCTGAGCGGCCCTCCTTTCCTGAAGGGGGCGCGACTGCACAGCGCCCATGTCGTGGATATCGCCCCCACGCTGGCCTACGCGCTGCGGCTTGAGCTGCCGGAGGCTCAGGGAAGGGTGTTGTATGAGGCCTTTGAGCAGACTGCAAAGGAGTAATCAGTGGCGACACAGGCGGCGGTGACTTTTTTCCATCAATCAGGCTTTACGGTGGCGGTCGGCAAGACGCTGCTGATTTTCAGCTATTGGCAGGAACATGTGCCGGAGGAACTGCGGCTGAACGATAAGGACCTGCGCGGCTTTGCCAACATCGTCGTCTTTATTCCCAACGCCTCAGCCGAGCATTACGATCCCGCTATCTGGCGCTTCGGGCGAGGCTTTCCCATCACCTGGGTGGCACCGAAGGAGGCGGCGGAGGCGCTGGGCGAGCATCCCGGCCTGCGCCTCATTCGCAAAGGAGAAAGCGTCAGGGTATCGGGGGTGGAGATCAGGGCCTATCCGACCACGGACACGGGTCTGGCCTTTATGGTGAAGATCTCCGGCGTGCACATTTTCCACGCCGGAGATCTCAACCTGTGGCACTGGCGAGAGCAGAGCACCCTGCGCGAGATCACCCGCTCGGAGGATGAGTTTTACCGCATTGTCTCCCAGATCGATGAGGACAGGATAGACATCTGTATGTTTCCTGTCGATCCCAACCAGGGCGGATTTTATGACGCGGGGGCCAACCACTTCATCATGGCCAAGAAGCCCCGGCTGTTTTTTCCCATGCATTGGGGCGCGCGCAGCGAGATCGCTCAGGACTACGCAAGGCGTATGCATACTTCCTACACGACGGTCCATGCCCTGGTACGCCCCCGGCAAACCGCGCTGATCGACTTCACGGTCAATCCCCCCGTGGTGCGCGATTCGCTCAGCGAGCGAAAGGTGCTTGGCAGAAGCGCCAAGCCTGAGGATACCGAGCGCGTGAGCCTGAGCGCCTATATTTCGGACGATCCTTTCTCGGAAACCGATCTGCCTGTCGATCTGCCCTGGCACACGTCTTGAGCGGTTTCTTACCGCCCGATTTTATGCTATAATCAAATAGGCCATATCCTTTATATGCAGAGTTGGCTTCGGACGGTCCTGCATTATTTTTATGGAAATCAAGCAGTGAGGAATGACATGGATCTACAAGAGCTTAACCCTATGCAGCGCCAGGCGGCCCAGACCACGGAAGGGCCGCTGCTGATCATCGCGGGGGCGGGCAGCGGCAAGACGCGCACCATGACCTACCGCATCGCGTACCTGCTGTCCAAAGGGGTTCCGGCTTCTTCCATTATGGCGCTGACCTTTACCAACAAGGCCGCGAAGGAGATGCTGACGCGAGTGGACAGGCTGACCGGCAGTACAGCCTCCGAAGCATGGATCGGCACCTTCCATTCCATCTGCGTGCGGATACTGCGGCGCGATATCGAAAAGATAGGGTATCAGCGCTCCTTTGTCATTTATGATGACGACGATCAGACACGCGTGCTGAAAGATGTCTATAAGCGTCTGGATATAGACGACAAGCTTTTGCCACTGCGCGAAGTGAGAGCCGCCGTTTCAGACGGGAAGAACCGCCTGCTTTCAGCGGATGAGTGGTTTGCTCAGAGCCATAAGGACTTCCGCTCACAAAAGATCCACGACATCTTCAGGATGTATGACCAGGCGCTGAAACAGGCCAACGCCCTTGATTTTGATGATCTGATCGCCAAAACGCTTCAGCTGCTGGTTGACCATCCGCCGGTGCTGACCTATTATCAGCGTCGTTTTCAGTATGTGCATGTGGACGAATATCAGGATACCAACTACGCCCAGTATCAATTGGTGCGGCTGCTGACCCAGGAAAGCGGCAACCTGTGTGTGGTGGGCGACGATGACCAATCCATTTACGGCTGGCGCGGAGCTGATATCCGGAACATTTTGGAATTTCAAAAGGATTTTCCTGGCGCACAGGTCATCAAGCTGGAGCAGAACTACAGATCTACCTCCAGCATTCTGGACGCCGCCAACGCGGTGATCGCGCACAACCAGGGTCGTATGCAGAAAACGCTGTGGACCGATCTGGGTGAAGGGGAAAAGATCAAGCTGTGCAACGCGGGGGATGAGCATGAGGAGAGCGCCTGGGTGTGCGAGCGCATTCGTGTGCTGCACCAGAAGGGTATGCCCTTCGGGCAGATAGCCGTGCTCTACCGTATGCACGCCCAGAGCCGTGTGCCGGAGGAGATGCTGATGCGCGCAGGCATTCCCTACCGCATCTATGGCGGCACCCGATTCTATGACAGACGGGAAATCAGGGATATCGTGGCTTACCTGCGCCTGCTGGTCAACCCGCTGGACGAGGTCTCTCTCAAACGCATCATCAACGTGCCCAAACGCTCGATCGGCGATGCGACCGTGGCGCTGCTGGAGGAGCATGCCTATGCCCGTGGCCTGCCGCTGTATTCCGCGCTGACCGATCTGCCCGAGCAGCTTTCATCCCGCCCGCGCAAGTGCGTGAGCGACTTTGTTTCCATGATGAACAAGCTGAATGCCATGAAGGAGCAGCTGTCGCTGACTGAGTTTGTGCAGCTGGTGATGGATGAATCCGGGCTCATCAGGCAGTATGAGGATACCAACGATGAGGAGTTGATCTCCAAGCGCGAAAACGTGCTGGAGTTTATGAGCGCGGTACAGGAGTTTGAAAACCTGTCCGACGACAAGTCGCTCGAAGCCTTCCTAGAAAACGTGGCGCTTGTGAGCGATCTGGATATGCAGGCGGAGGCTCCGCAGTTTGTCACGCTGATGACGCTGCACTCCGCCAAGGGCCTTGAGTATGATGCGGTCTTCATGATCGGCATGGAGGAGGGGCTCTTCCCTTCAGGGCGCGCCCTGATGGAGGAGGGGCGCATGGAGGAGGAACGAAGGCTGTGCTACGTCGGCATCACCCGCGCGCGCAAATCCCTGTTCCTTTCCTATGCACGGCAGCGCACGCTGTTCAACCAGATCAGCTTCAACCCGCCCAGCCCCTTTATTTCGGAGATCCCCAAGGAGCTGCTGGCGGACGACTGGGGGAAGGCCATGCGCAAGCACTTTGGCGTGCAGACACAGAGCCAGAGCGAGTTTGTCACCCGCAGGCCCGCGCAGCCTCGGCAGAGCAGGATGGGCTTCGGCATCCCTGGCATGGGGCAGGATCCTGCCCAGATCCCAGGTGTGCGCAAAGGCTTCGTGCCCTCGGCAGCGCAGGGCGAGGCAGAGGGCACTGTGTTCAGCCCGGGCGATCGGGTGCTGCACAAGAAGTTCGGCGAGGGCCGCGTGCTGGAGCTCACGGGCAGCGGCACCGACACCCGTATCAGCATTCACTTCACCGCTTATGGCGATAAGCAGTTCGCGCTGCATGTCGCCCCGATCGTGAAGCTGGGGTAAGTGAGATGAGCCATCATGAACGCATGCGTGAGCTGGCGGACCGCCTGAACGAGGCTTCACGCAGGTACTACTCGGAATCCGCGCCCATCATGTCGGATGCGGAATGGGATAAACTGTACGATGAACTGCTGGATCTTGAACGACAGACGGGCGTTGTGCTGCCGGACTCTCCTTCACATCGTGTGGGCGGAGAGCCGCTGGCTGCCTTCAAGCAGCACCGGCACGTCAGCAGACTGTGGAGCCTTGATAAGGTACAGTCCGAAAACGCGCTGCGCCAGTGGCTTCACAAGACAAGGCAGGCGGCACAGAAGCTGACGGACGGCTCACGGGAGCCTGTCTTTGCTTTGGAATACAAATACGACGGCCTCACCATCAATCTTACCTATCAGCAGGGGCTTCTGGTACATGCCGCCACTCGCGGCAACGGTGAAGTGGGAGAGGAAATACTGCCGCAGGCCAGGACGGTGCGGGGCATTCCGCTGTCCATCCCCTATCAGGGCCTGCTTGAGATTCACGGCGAATGCGTAATGCGCCTGAGTGATTTCAACCGCTACAACGCAACGGCGCAGGAGCCGCTTAAAAATGCGCGCAACGCCGCCGCGGGCGCGCTGCGCAACCTGGATCCTCGCGTCACAGCTTCGCGCCGTCTCAGCGCCTTTTTCTATGAGATAGGCACCATCGAAAATCCACCGTATGAGGATCAGCAGGGTATGCTGCGCTTCATGGCAGATAACGGCTTTCCCGTTTCACCGCTGCTGTGCGTTTCGACAGATAGTGAGGAGATCGTCTCTTGCATCAGGAACATCGAGGCATCACGGGACGGCCTTGACTTTCTCATCGACGGTGCAGTCGTCAAGCTGACTGACAAGCGCCTTCGTCAGGCCATGGGCTATACGGATAAGTTTCCCCGCTGGGCTGTTGCATACAAGTTTGAGGCGGAAGAGAATACCGCCACGCTGCTCTCCGTCACCTGGGAGCCCGGACGCACGGGCAAACTGACGCCGCTGGGGCACGTGAGCCCCGTTGAGTTCGCGGGCGTAACCGTGCGCAAGGCTACGCTGAATAACTGGGGCGATATTCAAAGAAAGAAACTCTTTCTCGGCGCCCGCGTCTGGATCAGGCGCAGCAATGACGTGATCCCCGAGATCATGGGCGTGGTGGATGAGGAGGCAGGCGGCGAGCCAATCGAGAAGCCTTCCGTCTGCCCTGCCTGCGGAAGCAAGCTGGTGGAAACGGGCGCCCATCTCTTCTGTCCCAACCGTGATGGCTGCAGACCGCAGGTGGTTGCCCGCCTGTCTCACTATGCGGGCCGAGATGCCATGGATATCGCCGGTTTCTCCGAAAAGACGGCTGCCCTGTTTTTTGACAGGCTGGGCGTACAGGAGCCTGACGCCCTCTATACCCTGACCAGGGAGCGGCTGCTTGATCTGCCCGGCTTCCTTGACAAAAAGGCGGACGCGCTTATCGAGGCCATCCGGTCCAGCCGGGAGTGTCAGCTGGATGCCTTTCTGTTTGCGATCGGCATCCCGAGCATAGGCAGGGCTACCGCCCGGGAGATCGCGGCGCGCCTGGGCAGCCTGGACGTTGTGCGCAATGCCAAGTCGGAGGAGCTTTCCGCCATAGACGGCGTTGGGGATGTTCTGGCGCAGGGGATCGTGGCCTTTTTCCGGGATGAGCAGAATATTCGCCTGTTGGACAGCCTGCTGGCGCTTGGCGTGCGGCCGCGGGAACTTGGGGGAAAAGAGGATGGCCTGGACACCTTCCGCGGACAGACGCTGGTGGTGACCGGCACGCTGAGCGCTATGGGCCGTGATGAGGCCGAGGCACTGATCCGCCGGCATGGCGGCATGGTCTCGTCCTCCGTCAGCCGCAAGACCTCCTTTCTGGTCTGCGGGGAGAAGGCGGGCAGCAAGCTGGAAAAGGCTCTGCAGCTTGGCATCCCCCTGCTGGATGAGGCCGCCTTCCTTGAAAAGACGGGCTACTCTGCACCGCGATCTGAACAGAGCGGCACATAGCTTGCAAGGGACTGTGAAAAAGTTAAAGATCAAGGACTCTTGCTCCCAATCGATGCAAGAGTCCTTGATCTTTGCTGAGCTCTTGTTAGAGCCTATTGATGTGGTTCATACTGAACAAAAACGTTAGTGCACAGATAGGCGAAGGACTTTTTCGTTTTTGCTGAGTTGAACGAAGGAGGCGTAGCGGCGCTACGCCGACGGAACGAGACAACTTAATAGCGGAAAGGAACGAGCCTACGAAAGCATTAAAGTTTGAGTTCAGTATTATTCGTTACTCTTCCGGATCGGCGACGCTGTCCAGTTCATCCTCAGAGAGGTCTTCAGGCGAAACTTCTCCCGCTTCATCCCTTTTTGGCACGGAGCGCTGCTCCTTTTTTCTATCCGCTGTCTTCTGCGGCTGAGGAGAAACAATCCGCTGTACCTCGCTGCCGGCGTATACGTGAATTTCAAAGCTGTCTTGTCCCTTGGGGATACGGACCTTTACCAATTCCTGCAGCGGGTTAAGCTCCACCACCGTGCCGCGGCCGTCAGGCGTCATGACATCTTTGCCGACATGGGGCAGCGTCTTGCGGGCCCGCTCATATAGATCCTGCTCGTATTTCAGGCAGCACATCAGGCGGCCGCATACGCCGGAAATCTTGGTCGGATTCAGGGAAAGACTTTGCTCTTTGGCCATCTTGATGGAAACCGGCTGAAAATCACCCAGAAAGCTGGAGCAGCACAGAGGCCGCCCGCAGGAACCGAGCCCTCCCAACATTTTTGCCTCGTCGCGCACACCGATTTGCTTGAGTTCGATACGTGTTTTGAAGGCCGCGGCCAGGTCCTTGACCAAGGCTCTGAAATCAACACGTCCTCCTGAGGTGAAATAGGCGATCAACTTGCTGCGGTCAAACGTATACTCCACTTTGACAAGCTTCATATCCAGCTTGTGGTCGGCGATTTTTTGCTGACAAAGCTTGTAAACCTCCCACTCGCTCTCGATATTGGCTCGGTGCTTTTCGGCGTCTTCCTCACCGGCTATCCGGATCACTTTCTTGAGAGGGGCGGTGATGCTGTCATCGCTGACTTCGTGGACGCCCATCACGCACTGGGCGTATTCTATGCCGCGCGCGGTTTCCACAATCACGGCATCTCCGGCGGCGGGCCAAAGCTTGCCCGGATCAAAATAATAAAGCTTACCGGCGTTCTTGAAGCGAACGCCTATGACCATTGACATTGAAAGATCTCCTTTGTAATGGAAAATAGCAGCCGATCAGCGACGGACTGCCAGGAAACGTTGCTGGCCTTGTACTTTCTGGCCTCAAAAATCGACTCGAGCACATGCGCAAGGGCGAGGGCAGAAGCCCCTTGCCATGGTGAGGCCTTCGTACTGTCGGCCTGTCCAAGCTGATTGGCTTCAAGAGCCTGACGGGTCTCCTGCTCCAGTATATCCAAAAGCAGATCGCCGGCATCCTTTGCATCCTTCAGTAGAAAGGAAGCGGCAGGTATATCGCTGAACCTCTTCACCTGAAAAAAGCTGCGTTCTGCCAAACTCCGGGCTTCCTTCATGGCATTGCTTCCCTCAGGTCCCAAGGTAAAGTCCGAATGTTGAGGCGATTTGGCAATTTCAAAAGCAAACTGTTTCAGCAGAACGGCAGCTTTTTCATCATCCGCATCCGGCAGCCTGACAAAACTGCACCTTGAAACGATGGTGGGGAGTACTGCCCGCTCGTTCTCGCAGGTAAGCAGATAGTGATCTTGTTCAAGCGGCTCTTCGAGCGACTTCAACAGTGCATTCTGCGCCTGTACGGTCATGGCCTGCAGGTCGGTGATGAGGATGACGCGGGGACCGGATTCCAGCGGATGAAGCGACAGAGCGCTCAGCAAGCTGCGAAGCTGCTCAATCCTGATGGTTTTGGAGCCTTGCGTAAGGCCGAGCCGCATCAGGTTTCCGTGCTTGCCCGCACGGAATCTCAGACAGGAAGGGCAGGACCCGCAGGGGCGCTCTGCCTCTGCCGCGCGGCACAGCAGCAGGTTGGCCAGGTAACCTGCAAAAGCATCCTTCATCCTGCCGGTTGAACCGCACAAAAGGAGCGCATGTGAAGCACGCCCACTTCGGTACTCCGCGATCAGACGGTCATGCGCTCCGCTGAATCCCTGAAAGTCAATGCCCTGCACCACAGAACCCTGCAAGCCGCCTTACATCTTCAGAAACTGATCAACAGACAGCACAAACACCGTGGCGCCGCCCACCGTGACTTCGATGGGATAGGGGGCATACATGCCTGTCGCTCCGCCGATGGTGACCGGGGAAGTCGCTATTTGCTTGCGGCTCTTGCAGACTTTCTTGATAATATCCATGCAGGCGTCAAACTTTTCATCATCCACACCGACAAGCAAGGTGGTGTTGCCGGCACGCAAAAACCCCCCTGTAGTTGCCAGTTTGGTCACACTGAAGCCTTCATTCATCAGCTCGCTGATCAAATGAGAGGCATCCTCATCCTGCACGATGGCTATGATAAGCTTCATCATAATATCCTTCTCCTTTTCAGATGCGGCCATTGCCTTGATACCTCATAAAAATTATAGCATGGGACAGCTGGCTTGCACAAGCCCGCAGGCAAGGGCCGCTCTTGTGCGCTTGTCATTCCCGATTTGTAATATCAAGTG
>DBQV01000068.1 GCA_002305755.1 Christensenella sp. UBA1385
CTTGATATTACAAATCGGGAAATTGCAGCGAGAGTGAAAATATAGGGAAAATCTTATTGACAAAGAAAAGCGGAATTGTTATTATACTATCCGTCGCTTGTGAGCGGCAGTACCTTCGGGGTGTAGCGCAGCCTGGTAGCGCACGTGCTTTGGGAGCATGGGGCCGGGGGTTCAAATCCCTTCACCCCGACCATTTCCCGGGGGAAGGCAAGTTCGTGGCCCCGTGGTCAAGCGGTTAAGACATCGCCCTTTCACGGCGGTAACAGGGGTTCGAGTCCCCTCGGGGTCACCACTTTGTTTCTCCGCCATGTGTGTGTTTCCAGTAGGGCTGTATGGGCCTTTAGCTCAGTTGGTCAGAGCGGCCGGCTCATAACCGGTTGGTCCGGGGTTCAAGTCCCTGAAGGCCCACCAATTCGTGGCCCGGTAGTTCAGTTGGTTTAGAATGCCAGCCTGTCACGCTGGAGGTCGAGGGTTCGAGCCCCTTCCGGGTCGCCATTATGCCTTGGTAGCTCAGTCGGTAGAGCAGTAGACTGAAAATCTACGTGTCGCTGGTTCGATTCCGGCCCAAGGCACCATCTGCGGTAGTAGCTCAGTTGGTAGAGCGCAACCTTGCCAAGGTTGAGGTCGCGAGTCCGAGCCTCGTCTACCGCTCCATTTTCCGGCGCCATAGCCAAGTGGTAAGGCGAAGGTCTGCAAAACCTTTATTCTCCAGTTCGAGTCTGGATGGCGCCTCCACGTGAGAAGACCGTTATCTTTTGGTAACGGTCTTTGTTTATGTTTTACAAGCCGCCCGAAGCCCGTGACCTGCCTTTATGATATAATGTCTGCAAACCGTAACAATGGAGGGGGAACGTTGCGCAGCGATATTTATGAGCTGATTTCTCAGGGATTGCGCTATTGGTTCGTGCTGCTTGGCTTTGCAATATTGTGGCGAGCTTTTTCGTGGTTCATGCAGGATAGGCGTGCCTATCGCAAGATGCTGAGAGCCCTGCCCGATGCCGGACTTGTAGGCGAAGTGGTGGACCTTGCCACGGGTGCCAGCCAGGCTCTCCCGCGCGAGGGCGTGATCGGCTCGGGGAAGGGCTGCGATATCCGTCTTTCCGGCATACGCAGCCGTGAGTGTGAATACGCCTTCGTCGATGGCAAAGGCATTGAGCTGATCCCTGCTCGGCGCAGTCATGAGTTGGTGCTCGACGGCGATCCCGTGCAGGGAAGAGCTTTTGCAGCGCACGGATCACGTCTGGAACTGCCGGGTTATTCGCTGAGATTTCGTTTGTTTGCCGGCCTGAATGTTCCTGTCAGATCGCGTGAAGTGTATTCTCAAGAAGCACACCCCGCTATTTTCTCGGGAGATCAGTTCGGAGCGGAGTTGGCGGATGAAGGGATGCCGATGCCGGATCAGATGCCAGGCCTTGATATGCCTGCTATGATACTTCCCCAGAGCGATTATCAGATGGGAAATGCGCCTATGGCCGGAGAGAATCGGGCCCTACCGGAGCTTGACGGGCAATATGCCCAAGCGCAGCAGAACGGATACGCGTCCCATGCCGCCCGGATACCGGTTCCTCATCAAGCCTGGAACCCGGATATGACGTGGCAGTATGCCGTTCCGCCGCCTGAGGCATTCCAAGGGAACGGCACGCAGCAAAGCGTCTCTCAGCCCGCGCAGCCTGTATGGGAACAGGAGCAAGACAGGACGCAGCATCCGCGCAGAAGGAGGAGTCAACGCCATGAAAGCTAAACGGCGCAGAACACCGGGCAGGCTGATGGCGGCCTCCATCATCAGCTTTCTGGCTTCTGCTTTTCTATTGCTGGGCCTTAAGGATCTGAACCCCGTCACCTTTGCCATGGCGCTCGGCGTGCCGCTCTCCTTTTATCTGGTCACAGTGCTGGTGCCGCGCGTCTTTCCTGCGGACAGGCTGCTGCTGACCGTTGTCAATTTTCTCTGCACGCTTGGCATCCTGGTGCTTTACCGCATGGACCCGAAGCTTGCCAAAGGGCAGATGATCAACTATGCCGTTGGTATCGGCGCGATGCTGTTCTTCATTTATTTTATCCGGCTGACTCAGCGCAGACGGCCGCTGGTCGTATTTCTTGTTTTGGCATCCGCCGGGCTGATGGTACTTCCCCTGATATTCGGCACCGAGAGAAACGGCGCCCGCGCCTGGGTGAGCCTCATGGGCTTCAGCTTTCAGCCCAGTGAGTTGGTCAAGGTGCTGATGCTGATCGTGGAAGCCTACTTGCTGACACGGCGCAAGGTGGTCGCCGCGGCGGCCTACGCTGGCTTTTGCCTGCTGGCGCTGATGCTGCAAAAGGACCTTGGAACAGCTTTGATTTATTACAGCGTGATCCTGGTCATGCTTTGGGTGGCAACGCGCAGCGGGCTGTATCTCGGGCTTGGCTTTCTGGGGGCAGCGGGCGGCGCCGTCGTCGGCTATCAGATGTTCAGCCATGTGAAGCGGCGCGTGGCCATTTGGATCAATCCGTGGACAGACTACGAAGGCGCGGGATACCAGATCGTTCAGTCGCTGATCGCGATTGTGAATGGAGGCTTCTGGGGCACGGGCCTCGGTCTTGGCAATGCCTATGTGATCCCGGCCAACACGACGGATTTTGTGTTTTCGATCATACTCAATGAATTTGGCTGGCTTTTCGGCATCTGCGTGATTTTGCTGTATCTGTTGCTGTTTCTGAGGGGTATCGGTATCGCGCTGCGCTCAGCCTCCCGCTTCAACGCGATGCTGGCCATGGGCTCTTCCGTGTTGATCGCGCTGCAGGCCTTCATCATTCTGGGCGGCAATATCAACATGATCCCGCTCACCGGCGTTACGCTGCCCTTCATCAGCTACGGCGGCACCAGCATGCTCTCCAGCCTTTCCATCATGGGCATCCTGCAGGGCGTGGCCAGCCTCAATGAAAACGAGATGGAAGAGGACAGGGAGCTGGCGATGGCTCAGGGAGGAAACATATGAAGATGATCAAAAGTAACATCCGCGTGATCACGCTGATTGTCTGCGCACTTTTTGTCTCCCTGATGGCCTTTGCCGCATTCAGCATCAGCACGCAGGGCCAGCGCTGGTTTTCATCCAGTGCCAATACCTACCTGCGGCGCACGAAAAGCAACGTAACGCCCGGAAGCATTGTGGACCGCCACAATGTACTGCTGGCGAAAACCGACGAACAGGGGAAGCGCATCTACAGCTCCGATCCGGCGATCAGGAAGGCCGTGGTGCACGCCGTAGGCGACGACAGGGGCAACATTGCCTACGGCGCGGAGAGCTTCATGGCCAATTACCTGTTTGCCTACAATGAATCCTACCCGGAGAGGCTGGCACAGGCGCTGCGCGGAGAAAAGCGCAGAGGTAATGACATCAGACTGCTGATCGACAGCGCGCTGTGCAAGAAGGCGGCCTCGCTTTTTCCGGCCGGAAAGAGCGGCGCCATAGTGGTGATGAACTATAAAACCGGTGAGGTACTGGCGCTGCAGAGTTTTCCAGGATACGATCCCGTGAACCTCAGCCAGGCCGACCAGGAAAACCCGCTCAAGCCATTTTGGAATCGCGCAACGATGTGGAGCAGCGCGCCTGGTTCCGTTTTCAAGGTGGTTACGCTGGCGGCCGCTCTGAGGAATATCCCGGACGCCATGGACAAGACCTATGAGTGTACAGGATCGCTCGAAGTGGGCGATACCAGCGTTACGGACGCTCAGCATGCCGTTCACGGGATCATCACACTCAAAAAGGCCCTCGCCGTAAGCTGCAACAACGTGTTTGCCAAGGTCGCTCTTGAACTCGGTGACGCCAGCCTGAAAAAGACAGCGTCCGACTTTGGAATCGGCGATTACTTTCTGTTCAGCGATCTGGTGGTACAGAATTCCGTTTACCCGGCAGACGATAGAAGTGAAAAAGAAATTGCCTGGACCGGCCCCGGCCAAAGCCGCCTTCAGATCACGCCGCTGCATATGGCCATGATCGCTTCTTCCATCGCCAACGACGGCATGATGATGGAGCCCCGGCTGCTGCTGGATGTGGTCAACGGCGCTGGGCAAAGCAAGTACAGCTTCTTTGCGAAGGAATACAGGCACGTCATGGAGAAAGTCACGGCGGATGTCATCGCAGACTATATGCGCGAGGCTGTGCGCAGCGGCACCGCGAGCGCTGCCGCTGTTCCCGGGCTGGATATTGCGGGCAAGACAGGCTCCGCGCAGATCGACGGTCAGACGGAAACCAACGCCTGGTTCATAGGCTTTATCGATGACAGCCGCTATCCCTACGCGATATGTGTGGCCATCGAGGACGGCGGAAGCGGCGGTGGCGCGGCCGCGCCCATCGCGCGGGAATTGTTCAGGTACCTCAGCGGAAAGTGAGAGCCGCATTGTCTTGAACCGCCTGCAGGTTACAGGTATAATATTGCAGGAAAAGGAGCGTGATTTGCGTGTTTGAAGGTTTTCCAAAAGAAATGATCGAATTCATGCTGCAAATCCGCCTGAACAACAACAAAGAGTTCATGACCACGCACCGCAGTGAATATGAAAGGCTGATGAAACAGCCCTATTATCAGCTGATCGAGGCGCTGACGCCGACTGTGCAGCGAATCGATCCCGACATGGAAGTGCGCCAGGGCAAGGTGCTTTCCAGGATATTCAGGGACACAAGGTTTTCAAAGGACAAGTCTCCCTATCGGGATCATCACTGGCTGGCCTTCCGCCACGCGGGTGAATCCAAGGAAACAGCTGTCATGCTCTGGTTTGAAATCAGAATAGAGAGCATGAGTTGGGGACTTGGTTATTGGGGAGAGAACCGCCCGGCAATGGACATCTTCAGGCGCCGGCTGATCAGCCATCCGGATGACTGGCTGGGACTGATCAATAGCCTTGAGGGGACCGGACTTGAGGTGGAGGGAGAGCGGTTCAGGCGTATGCAGGCGCCCGTACCGCTGTCCCCGCCGCTTGACGGCTATTACGCGATGAAAAGCCTCTACATCGTTCGCCATGACGCACCGTATGACGCCATCTTTACGCCCGGCCTGGTCGGGCTGATTGCGCAGGATTATCAAAGAATGGCGCCCTTTTATCGCCTTCTGCGCGGATATTATGAACTTTCACAGTTAGAGGGGATATCATGAGTACTTTCAGCGCTCTGATCAGCGGAACGGATATCCGGGGGAAAGCTCTTGGCGAAGATGCCGTACTGACGGCCGAACTTGCGGAACGCGTCGGCAGGTCTTTTGCTCATTGGGTCAGCCGCAGGGTGCGTTTGCCCGAAAATCAAAGGCTCAGCATTGCAGTAGGCAGGGATTCCCGCCTGAGCGGCGAACGGCTTCTCGCGGGCTTTACTCAGGGTGTCGTGCGACAGGGGATCAACGTTGTCGATTGCGGCCTCTGCACGACGCCAGCCATGTTCAAGTGTCTGACGGAGGAAGAGCCTCTCGCACAGGCCTCGGTCATGATCACGGCCAGCCATCACCCGAAGGACCGAAACGGCTTCAAGTTTTTCCTTCCCTCGGGCGGTATCAACGCAACCGAGCTGGCTGAGATCATCGCTGCCATGGATACGGAGATCAGGCCTTCGCTTCGACTGGGCACGGTCGAGCATTACCGCTATCTGAATGATTATACGGAACATCTCAAGCAGATGGTACGGCAAAGGCTGGATGACCCGGTCAGCCGTCCGTTGCTTGGTCTGCACGTGATCGTGGACGCCGGGAACGGCGCGGGCGGTTTTTACGCGCAGATGCTCGAAGACCTGGGCGCGTGGACCGAGGGCAGCCAGTTTCTTGAGCCTGACGGCCGCTTTCCCAATCATGCGCCGAACCCCGAGGATGATAAGGCCATCGGCTCTTTGAGCGAGGCCGTGACCAGGTATTCGGCGGATCTTGGCGTGATACTGGATGCGGATTGCGATCGGGCCGCTATCGTCGATCAGAGCGGGTTGGCCATCAACCGCAACAGGCTGATCGCGCTGGTTTCCGCCATGCTGCTGAATGAGGAGAGCGGGCTGACTATCGTGACCGATTCGGTCACCTCATCCGGTCTTTCGGAATTCATCGGCGAGTGGGGCGGCGAGCACTACCGCTACAAGCGAGGCTACCGCAATGTGATCGATGAGGCGAAGCGGCTGAATGAGATCGGCATCAATTGCCCTTTGGCCATTGAAACCAGCGGGCACGCTGCTTTCCGCGACAATCAGTTCCTTGACGACGGTATGTACCTGAGCACGCTGCTGGTCTGCGAGTGTATGCGGCTGAAGAGGGAGGGGAAGACCCTGGCCAGCATGCTGGAAGGGCTGAAAGAGCCTGTGGAGAGCTTGGAGCTGCGCCTGCGCATTAAGCAGGAGGATTTTCGCTCCGCCGGTATCCGTGTGATCGAGACCGTGATGGACTATGCTTCCGAGGCCGAGGGCTGGAATGTGGCGCCCGACAACCGTGAAGGCGTGCGCATCAGTTTTGATCTGCAGCAGCAGCTCAATAACGCCTGGTTCCTGCTCAGGATGTCCGTGCACGACCCTGTGCTGGCGCTCAATGTGGAAAGCGACGTTGCGGGCGGCGTGCGTGAGGTGCTTGAGGAACTCAGCATGGCCATCAGCCACTTGAGCGATTTGGTGGATCTGGAGCCGTTGAACCGCGCCTTGGAACATCGCTGAATACGCAGCAAAACTAAGACAAGACACTGCATCGGAAAGGAATCAGCATGAATATCGAACAAAAGACCATTAACACCGTCCGCGCCCTCGCAGCAGATATGGTGCAGAAAGCCAACAGCGGCCATCCGGGTGCGCCGATGGGCATGGCGCCCATGGCCTATGCGCTGTGGATGCAAACGATGAACTATGATCCCAAGCAACCGCAGTGGGCGGACAGGGATCGTTTCGTACTTTCAAACGGTCATGCCAGCGCGCTGCTGTACAGCATGCTGCATCTGACCGGCTATGACCTGCCCATGGATCAGCTCAGGCAGTTCCGTCAGTGGCAGTCCATGACGCCCGGTCACCCGGAATACAGGCACACGCCCGGCGTCGAGACTACGACGGGTCCCTTGGGTCAGGGCTTCTCCAACGCGGTCGGTCTTGCTATCGCGGAGACTATGTTGGCAGCTCACTTCAACAGACCCGGTTATGAAATAGTGGATCATCATACCTATGCCTTTGCAGGCGACGGATGCCTGATGGAGGGCATCAGCGCGGAGGCCGCCTCGCTGGCCGGCACGCTGAAGCTGAATAAGCTGGTGGTACTGTACGATGACAATGAGATTTCCATCGAAGGCAACACCGATATCGCCTTCAAAGAGAACGTTGGACAGCGCTTTGAAAGCTACGGATGGCGGGTCATCCGCGTGGAAGACGGAAACCAGTACGAACAGGAGGCGCAGGCGCTTCGGAGCGCGCAGGAATCTGACCGCCCCGTTTTGATCATCTGTCCGACCATCATCGGCTATGGCAGCGCCGCCAAGCAGGGCACCTCAGCAGCGCACGGTGAACCGCTGGGGGCCGACAATCTGCTGGAAGCCAAGAAAGCCCTGGGCCTGGGCGACGGATCCTTTGCTGTGGATGATGATGTTTATCTGCACGCGGCGGAACAGGTGAAGGCTCGCTCCGAGAAGGCTCGTCGCTGGCAGAAGCTGTTTGAAGACTATCGCAAAGATTATCCCGAGCTTGCAGCGGAGTGGGACGAGTGGCACAGCGAGCTGGATCTGCAAAAGCTGATGAAGGAAGCCTCTCTGTGGGAAACCGCCGGTAAGAGTGAGGCTACGCGCTCCAGCTCCGGTACTGTGCTGAATCGGCTGGCAAAGATCATCCCCAATCTGGTCGGCGGTTCGGCTGACCTGGCGCCTTCAAACAAGACCAACATTTCCGGCGGCGGTGACTACAGCGCAGAGAACCGCAGCGGCCGCAATATGCACTTTGGTGTGCGCGAACATGCCATGGGCGCTATTGCCAACGGCATGGCGCTTCATGGCGGGCTGAGGGTGTTCTGCGCCACATTCTTTGTGTTTTCAGACTATATGAAGGCCGCGATGCGTCTGTCGGCCATCATGCAGCTGCCCGTTGTTTATGTGCTGACCCATGATTCCATCGGCGTGGGGGAGGATGGCGCCACGCATCAGCCCATCGAGCACTTGGCTGCGCTGCGCGCGACGCCCGGCATGCAGGTGTTCCGTCCCTGCGACTACACGGAGACCGCATGGGCCTGGATTACGGCGCTGACCTCGCACGCGCCTTCCAGCCTCGTGCTGACGCGGCAAAATCTTCCTCAATATCAGAGCAAGGTGGAGGATATTGAAAGAGGCGCCTATGTGCTCAGCGCCTCCAGGGGAGAGGCAAAAGCCCTTTTGATGGCCTCGGGCAGCGAGGTGTCGATCGCCATGGAAGCGCAGAAGCAGTTGCGGGAGGAGGGCATCGAGACCAGCGTTATTTCCGTGCCCTCGATGGAAGTCTTCCTCAGGCAGAGCAGTGACTATCAAAACGAAGTTATGCCGGCTGATAACCGCCGAAGGGTTGCTGTGGAAGCCGGCGCGACCATGCCATGGTATCGTTTTGTCGGTCTGGATGGCAAGGTGATCGGGCTTGACCGTTATGGCGCGTCAGCCCCGCAGGAAGTGCTCTATCGGGAGTTCGGCCTGACGGCGCAGAGCCTTATTGATGCCGTGAAATCTTTGTAAACTGGTTTAGTAATGAACTGCCGCCCGTTTGACCAAGCGGGCGGCAGTTCTTGTATCAGGGTAAGCGGCAAGGGCGATCGATCAGAGCTGCCGATACACAGAAACCACTTTACCAAGTATTCTGACATCCTGAAAATACATGGGCTTCATCGCCGGGTTCTCCGGCTGAAGGCGGATGCGCCCCTTTTCGCGGTAGAAGCGCTTGACAGTAGCGTCATCCGACACAAGGGCGACCACAATGTCGCCATTGTTGGCTTCTGGCTGCTGCTTGACAATGATATAATCTCCATGCAGAATGCCCGCCTGGATCATGCTGTCTCCACGCACAGTCAGCGCGAAGTACTGGCCGTCGCCCAGCAGAGAGGAGGGGACGGGCACCAGATCGGAACCGCCTTCTTCAGCCAGGATCGGGGTGCCGGCGGCCACGGGCCCCAGCATCGGGATCAGCCGGATTGCTTCGTCTTCGCTTGTCTCGTCTTCGACCAGGCCCATGGCGCGCGGCTTCATGGCATCGCGCACCAGCAGGCCTTTGCTTTCAAGCCGCCTGAGATGCCCGTGCACTGTGGAGGTGGACTTTAGCCCTACGGCCTCGCCGATCTCACGCACTGACGGGGGATAGCCTTTGGCGGCTACCTCCTGTCTGATAAATTCAAGGATCTTTCCCTGAGTATCTCCGCGCGCGCGCTTTTTTTTCTCGGGGATGTTGCTCATGGTGAAATCCTCCCATCGTTTCATTGAGACTCATTATAACATGCAAACAGATGTTTGCATAGTCTTAAACATCAGGCAAGCTGATTTTTTGCGCCGCTTCCCGCCGCTTCGAATCCTTCATCGCCGCGTAATGCCGCTTGGTCGTGTTCACATCCGCGTGTCCCAGCGCGTCCGAGACCAGATAGATATCGCCCGTCTGCTGATAGAGCGTGGTTCCGAAAGTGCTTCTCAGCTTGTGCGGGCTGATGCGTTTCTTGAGCGGCGCTGCGATCTGGGCGTATTTTTTCACCAGATTCTCCACGGCTCTCGCCGTGATGCGGCGTTTTTGCAGCGAGAGGAAGAGCGCAAATTCATGTCCCGGCAGTGTTTCGATCAATTCGCGCTCTGACAGATAGCTCTCCAGCACCTCTTTCACTGCATCCGGGTAATACAGGATGACCTGACTGCCTCCTTTTCTGGTCACCATGAAGGCGTTCTGGCTGAGATCCAGATGGTCGATATCAAGCCCAACAAGCTCGCTCACGCGGATGCCCGTGCCCAAAAACATCATGAGAATCGCGATATCGCGCTTCTGAGTGATGGAAAGATACTTTTGCTGCCGGCCGCTCAGGCCTTCGCCGGACACGACGGCATCCATCAGGCTCTGCACCTCGTCAGGCTCCAGGAAAAGGATAGGTTTTTCATGCCTCTTGGGCAGTGTGACTATGCTGGCCACGTTAGCGGGGATGAGTTCATTTTTGAACAGAAATTCAAAGTAGGACCGTATGCTGCTGAGCTTTCTCATGATGCCCTGCTCGTAATTCTGCACCAGCGTGGGGGAGTTGTCGTCACCATCGTCATTTCCGGTCACCTTCACATACTGCTGCAGATACTCCTGAAAGCCGAAGATATCGCGCGCCGTGATACGGGAGAGATCCTCTCCCGTCAGCATTACGGTCGAACTATTCGCAAAATACATATTTTCCAAGCTCAGATACTGGAAGAAGAGCCGAAGATCATAGGCATATGCAAGACGGGTCAGCGGGCTGGTGGTCTGTGAGATGGATCTGAAATAATCCGTACAGGAAACGGGAAGCTCCCTTTGGATTTCTCTCAGGCGGTCGTTCATCTGCTGCGACCGTTCCGTCTGATAAGAGATTCTCTTGGCCATAGTATCGTATCTCCTTTCATTCGCAATCGATCCTGCGCAATGGTACGGGCTGGCGGCCAAACAAACAAGAATGCCTTAGCCACACACACTGACACGCTTAAGCAGAATCCGGATCCACAGTCCGGCATTGCAGGGCCACTATAACACCTGCTTCCAAAAAAGACAATACTATTCGTAAAAGATGCCTTTTGCGAATAGTATTGTCAGAGCCTCCGACAATCCCCTATTGAGCATTCCGCGGCTCCAAAGCCGCGTTCTGCTGCAGGATCTTCTGCACCTCGGCTCTCGCCAACTCGTCACAGCGGTTGTTTTCGGGATGATCCTGATGGCCGGGCACCTTATGGTAGCTGACCTCATGCTTGCGCATGGTAATCAGCAGGAGCCGCCACAGATCCTGGTTTTCAACCGGCTTATTGTCAGCCGTTTTCCAGTTCCTCTTCTGCCAGTTCTCCACCCAGTTCTGATTGAAGGCGTTTACGACATAGGCGGAATCGGAATACACCTCTACCCTGCAGCTCTGCTTCAGGGCGCCAAGGCCGCTGATCACGGCAAAAAGCTCCATGCGGTTGTTGGTGGTATAGCTCATGCCGCCGCTCAGCTCTTTTTCATGCGGTCCGAATTTCAGTATGGCGGCCCATCCGCCGGGCCCGGGATTGCCGGAGCAGGCTCCATCCGTATAAAGGCGGACCAGCTTCTTCTCTGCAACTGTCAAATTATGCCTGACCTACCAATTCCAGCGTATCGCGGGCGATAACGATCTCTTCGTTCGTGGGCACCACCAGCACCTTCACCTTGCTGTCGGGCGCGGAGATCTCCGCTTCCTTGCCGCGTACCTTGTTCTTTTCCCTGTCCAGCTTGATGCCAAGGAATTCCATGCCTTCCAGCACGCCTTCCCTCAGCTCGTAGCCGTTTTCACCAATACCGGCGGTAAAGATCACGGCATCCACGCCGCCCATAACGGCCGCGTAGGCGGCAATATACTTCTTAATGCCCTGATAGAGCATGTCAATGGCGATCTGGGAGTATTCATGCCCCTCGGCAGCCGCCTCCTCCACATCGCGCATGTCGCTGCTGATGCCGCTGATGCCGAGGAAACCGCTCTTCTTGTTGAGTATGTCAAGCATCTGATTGATGTCCAGGTGGTCATGATTCATGATGAACTGAAGCACCGCCGGGTCAAGGCTGCCGCTGCGGGTGCCCATCAATACGCCCTCAAGAGGCGTCAGGCCCATGGAGGTATCTACGCACTTGCCATACTGGACCGCTGCCATCGAAGAACCGTTTCCCAGATGACAGGTAACCAGTCGCAGTTCTTCGATCGGACGGCCAAGCAGCTCTGCGGCGCGTTTGCTGACGTAACGGTGGCTGGTGCCGTGGAAACCGTAGCGACGCACGTGCAGGCGCTTATAGTAATCAATCGGCACACCGTACAGGAAAGACTTGGGCGGCATGGTCTGATGGAAGGCGGTGTCAAACACGGCGACCATCGGCGTGTTCGGCATCACTTCCTGGCAGGCCTTAATACCCATCAGGTTGGCTGGGTTGTGGAGCGGGCCAAGCGGGATATTCTCTCTGATTGCGTCCATAACCGTATCATTGATGACGACCGATTCGGTAAATTTCTCACCGCCGTGAAGAACACGATGGCCGACTGCGCCAATCTCATCCATGGACGAAATAACGCCGAACTCTTTGTCGGTCAGCGCCGCGATCATCATGCCGACGGCCTCAAGATGATCTTTCAGGTCTTTTTGGAGGACACGCTTCTCACCCTTCACCTTCTGCGTCAGCTTGCCGCCCTCGATGCCGATCCTCTCCACCAGGCCCTGAGCGATGGTCGATTCGTCCTCCATGTTGATCAACTGATACTTCAGTGAGGACGATCCGGCGTTTACCACTAAAATCTTCATCTTATTTCCTCCATTGTTTCTTGTCTTTGATTATACAGCATTTCTCACAAAAAAGGAAAGACCGCCTCATCGTCAACGATCTACTTGGCTTCCCTCACGCGGCCGTTCTGAATGAGCAGCACCCGATCCGCTCCCAGCAGCTCCGTTTCTCGGATATCGTGCGTGGCGAAGACTATCAAGGAAGCGGACTTTCGTACAAAGGGCGCGATGGCCTGTTTGGTTTCCTCGTCCAGCCCTGAGAAGGGTTCATCCATCAGGAGCACCTCTGGCGCAAAAGCGATGGCACGGGCCAGCGCAACGCGGCGTCTCATTCCCCCGCTCATTTCCCCGGGCATGGCATCCGCGTTGTCCAGGCGCATCTGCGAGAGTATCCGGCGGGCCTCGGCTTCGCTTGGCTGCGGCATGACCAGCATCACGTTCTTGAGCGCGCTATACCACTCCAGCAGCCGGTCCTCCTGAAACATCAGGCAAATCCGCTTGCCGGAGAGTCCTTCCACGGCGCCCTCTTCCGGTGAGGAAATCCCTGCCAGGATTCTCAGCAGGCTGGTCTTGCCCGCCCCAGAGCTGCCCATCAGTGCCACTGAGCCCCGCTCGGGCAGCTCACAGTCAAGGTGATCCAATATCGGCACGCCGTCAAAAATCTGCGTGATGCCTTTCAGCCTTATCATGATCTGCCCCCGATCGCTCTGCCTTTTGCGCGGACCAGCTTCCTGATAGTCCATTCAAGCATCATGCTGAGCGCAATCACCGTTACCGTCCAGGCAAAAAGCTCATCTGTCATCAGATACACCTTGGCGTCCTGCAGGTTCTTTCCTACCGAGCGCAGCGGCCGCGCGATGACCTCCGCTGCCACGCAGGCCTTCCAGGCGATACCAATTCCGTTGGCGCAGGCAGCGTAAAAATACGGGCTGACTGAGGGAACGTAGATGTGAAAGAAGCGTTTTAACGCCGAAAGGCGATAGCTGACCGCCATTTCGAGCAGATCGGAAGACGTCTGCCGAATCCCCTGCTGTACGTCCTGCCAGATGAGCGGCATCACCGCCAGAAAGCTGATGAAGAGCGGCGTCACATCTACCGTCAGCCATAAAAGCACCAATATAACAAAAGATGAGATCGGGGTCGATCGGATAACGCTCCTCACCGGTGCCAGCAATACGTCGGCCGCTTTGAACCGCACACACAGCACCGCAAGCCCCGTCCCGATGAGGACGGCCAGAGAAAAGCCGATCAGTACACGGACGAAGCTCCCGAGCAGGCTTTCCCAGAAAGCCGGTTCTCTCCACAGCCTAAGCAGGCTGAGCATGGTACTCTTGGGGCCGGGCAGCAAAAAAGGCAGATCAACCAGCCTTGCCGCGGCCGCCCAGACAAGCAGCCAGAAGGCAAACACCAGGAAAGCACGGCCGATTTTTGCTGCTAATGTTTTCAAGAGCGCTCCTACAAAAAGAGACCGGACAATACTGCCCGGCCTCTTTGACGGTATAACTCAGTCTTCGATCACTCTGGCGACGGCGCCGGAACCGACCGTGTGGCCGCCCTCACGGATGGCGAAACGCAGACCCTGCTCGATCGCGATCGGGGTGATCAGGTTCACTTCCATCTGCACGTTGTCACCGGGCATCACCATCTCTACGCCTTCGGGCATCTTGATGCTGCCGGTCACGTCCGTCGTGCGGAAGTAG
>DBQV01000060.1:0-1032 GCA_002305755.1 Christensenella sp. UBA1385
ACGGGCAAGACGACCGTGGCCCGCATCATGAGCCGCATCTACCACAGCCTGGATATCCTCTCCAAGGGCCATCTGGTGGAGGTGGACCGCAGCGGGCTGGTGGCGGGCTACGTGGGCCAGACGGCCATCAAAACGCAGGAAGCCGTGCAGAAGGCGCTGGGCGGCGTGCTGTTTATCGACGAGGCCTACGCCCTGACCACGCGCGGCCCGCAGGATTACGGGCAGGAGGCGGTGGAGACGCTGCTGAAGGCCATGGAGGATCACAGGGACGACCTGATCGTCATCGTGGCGGGCTACATCGAGCTGATGGAGGAGTTTGTGCAGTCCAACCCCGGCCTGGAGAGCCGCTTCAACCGCTTCATCCACTTCCCCGATTACACGGTGGAAGAGATGGCGGGCATCTTCCGTATGCGCTGCGGCAAGGCGGGCTACGTGCTGGCGGAGGACGCGGAGGACGAGCTCACCGCCATCCTGACCGAGAGATCCAAAGACAGCATCGGCTTTGGCAACGCGCGCGGCGTGCGCAACCTGTTTGAGCAGGCCATCGCCCGGCAGGCGAACCGCCTGGCAAAGCAGACGGGCAGCCTGAGCCGCGAACAGCTGATGGAGATCCGCGCGGAGGATCTGCAGGAGACGGAGGAGGGCGGGGAGGCCGGCCCCGAGGCGGCGGCCCCCGACCAATCTCCCTCAGCAAGCAAGGAAGGCGAGAACAGCCATGATTGAATTGAGAAACGATTATTCGGTGGGCGCGCACGAGCGCGTGCTGCAAAAACTGTCTGACTTCAACAGAACGCCTTTCCCCGGCTATGGCATGGATGAAGTCTGCCGGGCGGCCGAGCGGCGCGTGCGGGAGATGACGGGCAAGGGGGAGGCCAGGCTGGTCTTCATCCCCGGCGGCACGCAGGCCAACCTGACGGTGATCGCCTCCATCCTGAGGCCCCATCAGGGCGTGGTGGCGGCGGATACGGGCCATATCAATGTGCACGAGGCGGGCGCCATCGAGGCGACCGGGCACAAGGTGCTGACCATCCC
>DBQV01000060.1:1101-7549 GCA_002305755.1 Christensenella sp. UBA1385
GCGGAGCTCATGGCCCTGTCCGCCGTCTGCCGCGAGAAGGGCCTGCCGCTGTACCTGGATGGGGCGCGCCTGGGCTTTGCCATGGCCAGCGCCGGAGAGGGGCTGAGCCTTGCGCAGGTCGCCGGGGCCTGCGACGTGTTCACCATCGGGCTCACCAAGCAGGGCGCGCTATTTGGCGAGGCGGCGGTCATCGTGAATCCGGCGCTGCAGCGCGATCTGGTATCGCTGGTCAAGCAGCGCGGCGCGCTGATGGCCAAGGGCTGGCTGATGGGCCTGCAGTTTGAGGCGCTGATGGAGGACGGGCTGTATCTGGCGCTTTCAAAGCGCGCCGTGGGCCTGGCGCTCAGGATGCGCGAGGGGCTGAAAAGGCTGGGGATCGAGTTCCTGATCGATTCGCCCAGCAACCAGCAGTTCCCCATCCTGGACGATCCGGTGGTGGAAAGGCTTCGCGATCTGGTGGCCTTCAATGTGATCGAGTCGCTTCCCGGCGGGCGCACCGCCATCCGCCTGTGCACCGGCTGGGCGACGGAAGAAAGCGAGATCGAGGCCCTGCTGGAAGCGCTGAGCGGCCTGCTGGCCTGATGCCGCGTAAAGGGCCGCGGCACAATTGTAAACAATCGGCGCCTTTTGAGCCGGATCGGGGGATGGGGAGGGGCCAGCGGGCCGCTTCTCCATCCCCCGATTTGCGGCTGAAAAGCAAGGCGGGCCAAAGTCGCCGCGCTTTTCCCGTCCTGGCGGGAGAGACGGGCATCAGCCTCCCGGCGCGCGCTCCCCGGCCCGCTTGACCCCTTCCCGCGGGGCATGATACACTCCGGCCGTCGGGGGAGAGCCCCGCGGAAAGGAAGGACAGAGGGATGCCCGTACACGGCGGCAGCAACATGAAGCGGCTCACGCGCCTGACGGCGCTGCTGACCGTGCTGCTGCTTGCCCTGCCGCTGCTGGCGGCCGCTGGCCATGCCGCGAGCCACCTTGGCGAGCGGACGCCCTGCCACGAATGCCCCGTCTGCCTTTGCCTGTCCGCGCTGGTCCGTTCCTCTTTTGAGGCGCTGCCTGTGTGCGCGCTGCTGGCCCTCACGGTCCATTCGGGGCGCTGCCGCTTTGGCCGCTTCGGCCAAAGGCCGTGGCCCTGCCTGTCCCTTTCGACCCCTGTTCAGGATAAAATCAAGCTGACAATTTGATATTCCCTTTTCGGGAACGGTGCCCGCGGGCTTTGTTCACGCGCCATCCGAAGGGCGGACGCGGCGGTTTGACGGCCGTTCCGCGCTCTTCCCTGCGGGAGGTATGCCTGATCCTGCGGCACTGGCGGCAAACTGATTGAATAGTATCGGAGGTTTTGTTTATGTACCGTTTTTTATCCCTGTTGACGGCCCTTGTGCTGATGTTTTCCGCCGTCCCCGCTTCCGCCGGGGCGGAGGAGGCCCGGCTCAATATCGTGGTGAGCACCTTTCCCATCTATGACTGGGTGCGCAATGTGCTGGGCGAGCGCGAGGCTCAGGTGAAGCTGACCCTGCTGCAGGACGAGGGCGTGGACCTGCACAACTATCAGCCCGGCTCCAAGGATCTGGCCGCGCTGGCGGAGGCGGATCTCTTCGTCTACATTGGCGGCCGATCGGACGCCTGGGTGGCCGACGCCATCAGGGCCGCGCAGAACCGCCGCCTGGTCTCGGTCAGCCTGATGGAGGTGCCCGGCATGACGGTGAAAAATGAAAAAGTGGTGGAGGGTATGCAGGAGGATGAGCACGCCCACGAGCATGAAGAAGAGGAAGAAGCCGACCATGACCATGAGCATGAACATGAGCACGGCGAGCCGGATGAGCATATCTGGCTCTCGCTGCGCAACGCCCAGACGGCGGTGAGCTTCCTGTCCGATATGCTGGGCGAGCTGGATCGGGAAAACGCCCCGCTGTACGCAGAGAACGCCGAAAAGTACCTGGCCGTGCTGCGCGCGCTGGACGAGGATTATGCCGCCGCGATCGGCGAAAAGAAGGCGCCCACGGTGCTGTTTGCCGACCGCTTCCCCTTTCGCTATCTGATGGACGACTACGGCATCGCCTACTACGCAGCCTTCTCCGGCTGCGCGGCGGAAACGGAAGCCAGCTTTGCCACCGTCGCCTTCCTCGCGGGCAAGGTGAACGATCTCTCCCTGCCCGCCGTGCTCACCATCGACGGCTCCGACCAGAAGGTGGCCCGCACCGTGATCGAGAACAGCGGCAGACAGCTTTCGCTGCTCACGCTGCACTCCATGCAGACCATTACCCGCCAGGATATCGAGGCGGGCGCGGAATACCTGAGCATCATGCAGCACAACCTGGACGTGCTAACGCAGGCGCTTTGAGGCCCCGCCATGGCCTTGCTGCGCTGTGAATCCCTCGCCCTCGGCTATGAAGGGCGAAAAATTGCCGAAAACATCAGCCTGACCGTGGATGAGGGCCAGTTCCTCTGCGTGGTCGGCGATAACGGCGCGGGCAAGTCCACCCTGATGAAGACCATGCTCGGCCTGCTGCCTCCGGCGGCGGGCCGGGTGGCCTTCGGGGAGGGGCTGCGCCCGCAGGATATTGGCTATCTGCCGCAGCAGACGCGCGCGCAGAAGGATTTTCCCGCCTCCGTCTTCGAGATCGTGCTCAGCGGCTGCCTGAACCGGCTGGGCGGGAGGCCCTTTTATCAAAAGGAGCACCGGCGGCGGGCGGAGGCCGCGCTGTGCCGCCTGAACATAGAGGATCTCAGACGGCGCAGCTTCAGCCGCCTGTCGGGCGGTCAGCAGCAGCGCGTGCTGCTGGCGCGGGCGCTGTGCGCGGCCGACCGGCTGCTGATGCTCGATGAGCCCGCCGCGGGGCTTGACCCTCTGGCGGCGGAGGATCTTTACCGCCAGCTGGAGGCCCTGCGGGACGAGGGCATGGCGGCCGTCATGATCTCACACGATCTCAGGGCCTCCCTTCGCCTGGCAAGCCACGTCCTCCATCTGGCCAGAGCGCCGCTGTTTTTTGGCGCGGCGGAGGATTACCGGCAAAGCCCCGCGGGCAGGCTCTACGCCCTGCAGGAGGAGGCGCTGTGATGCAGACGCTTGAAACGCTTCGCTTCTACCTGGCCTTCCCCTTTGTGCAGAGGGCCGTCCTGGTGGGCATGGCGGTGGCGCTGTGCGCCTCGCTGCTGGGCCCCGTGCTGGTGCTGCGGCGCTTCTCAAGCATCGGTTCGGGCCTCTCCGGCGTGGCCTTCGGCGCGATGGCCCTGGCGGCCGTGCTGCGGCTCGACAGCCGCATGGCGCTGGCCCTGCCGCTGACGGCGCTGGCCGCCGTGCTGATGCTCAGGCGCGGGGCGCGCTCCCGCATCCGCGGCGATGCCCTGCTGGCCATGCTCTCGGTGAGCGCGCTGGCGGCGGGCTATCTGCTGCTCAATCTCGCGCCTCCCGGCGGCAACGTCTCGGCGGACGTATGCACAGCGCTGTTCGGCTCCACCTCCATCCTCACCCTCAGCCCGCAGGACGTATGGCTCAGCCTGCTGCTGTGCGCGCTGGTGCTGCTGAGCTTTGCGCTGCTTTACCCCCGCCTGTTCGCGCTCACCTTTGATGAGGATTTTGCCCGCGCGGGCGGGCTGAACGCCGGCGCGCTCAACCTGCTGCTGGCCGTGATCGTCGCCGCGGTGGTGGTGCTGTCCATGCATCTGGTGGGCTCGCTGCTGATCACCGCGCTCATCGTGCTGCCCGCGCTTTCAGCCATGCAGCTGTGCCGCAGCTTCAGGGCGGTCACGCTCTGCTCCGTTGCGTTTTCGGCGGTGTGCACGCTGGCCGGGCTGCTTGCCGCGGTGCTGGCGGGCACGCCCGTGGGGGCGGTGATCGTGGTGACGCATCTGACGGGTTTCCTGCTGACGGCTGCCATAGGGGCGGTCAAAAAACATACCTGAAGGAGATAAGGATGAAAAAGCTGTTCTCTGCTCTCTTCTTGGCGCTGCTGCTGCCCGCCCTCGCGCTGGGCGAAGCGCTGCCACCGGTGGATCTCTCGGGCCCCGTGCAGCACGATGTGACGCGCCTTGGCGGCAGCATGGCCTACGCGCAGGTCTACGATATGCTGATGAGCCCGGAAAGCTATGTTGGGCACACCGTCCGCCTGCGCGGCCGCTACTTTGAAGTGAAGCCGAAGGGGGCAGATGCCCCTTATCGGCTGATCCTCATCCGCGATGAGGCCGCCTGCTGCGAGCTGGCGATGGAATTTGCACTCACAGGGGATACGGGCGGCCTTGCCTTCCCCGCGCAGGACGCCCCCATCGAGCTGACCGGCATGATGAGCATGCTGGAGGAGGGAGGCATCAGCTACCCGCTGCTCTTTGTCAACGGGATCACGGAGATCGAAAGCCGGTAGACCTGCACAAAACAGGCGCCCCGCCGTCAAGGCGGGGCGCCTGTTGATTTTTTCTTAGCGCGGACGGATCGCCTCCGTCAGCATCTCCGGTGCTTGCTCACGTTCCGGCCGCTTCCCGCTCGGTGGCCTCCAGATGCTTTCTGGAGGTCAGCAGGATCACAAAGCCGATCAGGAACAGCGCGATCAGCGCCAGCGTGCCGAGGGAAGATCTGCCGGTGGACATGCCGATCTGCGCGTAGAGCAGCGGGCCCACAAAGGTGGCGAACTTGCCGAAGATATCGAAGAAGCCGAAGTACTCGTTGGAGCGGTTCTTGGGCACCAGCTTGCCGAAGTAGCTGCGGCTCACGGCCTGTATGCCGCCCTGCACCGTGCCCACCAGCGTGGCCATGGCCCAGAAGAGCACCGTGCTGCGGGCGATGGAGGCGCGGTAATCCTCCGCCAGCTGCGCGCCGGAGGCCGCGAAGCCCGAAACCAGCTGCTGCAGCGCCTGCTGCAGCGCGGCGGACTGCCCTTCTTCCGCGCCCTCCAGGGCGAAGGCGAGCCCGCCCAGCTCCGCCTGCCTGCCTTCCAGCATCAGCGCGCGGGCCTTGTCAAGGTAGCGGTCGATGGCCTCCTGCGCGCCGGGCAGCTCGCTGCCGGGCAGGGCCCTGGCCTCGGCGGTGATGCCCGCGAAAGCGCCGTCAAAGGCATCCTGCGAGGGCTCCAGCGAGAAGCCCATGTAGAAGCCCACCGCGCAGATCACCATGTAGACCGCGATGGCGGCCAGCAGCATCCTGCGGGTGGAAAAGCGCTGCGTCAGCTTGCCGAAGAGGATGGAGCAGGGCATCGCCACGATCTGCGTGACCAGCAGGGCCAGGATCATGCCCATCGCGCCCAGGCCCAGCGCCGCGCCGTAGGCGGTGGAGATGCTGATCACCGTGCCCACGCCGTCGATATAGAAGAAATACGCGATGATGAACAGCAGCAGCCCGCGGTTGCGCCCGATCTCTTTGGCCGTCAGCCATACGTTCTTAAAGGTCTGGCTCACCGCGCCGCCCTGCCCGCGCTCAATGTAATGGGTCTGCTGCACGTTTTTCAGGAAGGGGATGGTGAAGCCCAGCCACCACAGCGAGGTGATCAGGATGGAAAATTTCTGCGCCACGGGGTTTGAATAGCCCAGCCACAGCAGCATACCGATGGACATCACAAAGGGGATGGTGCTGCCGCCGATGTAGCCCATGGCGTAGCCCCAGCTGCTCACCCTGTCCATCCGTTCGTTGGTGGTAACGTCGGTCAGAAAGCTGTCGTAAAACAGGTTCGCGCCCGAGAAGCCGATATGGCTGACGATATAGCCCACCAGCATCATGCGCCAGTCGCTCATCAGCGCCAGCGAGGCCGTGCAGACGACGCCCAGCAGCATGAACAGCGTGAACAGCTTTTTCTTCATGCCCTTGAAATCGGCCAGCGCGCCCAGGATGGGGGAGAGCACGGCGATGATCAGCGTGGTGATGGAGGTGCCGATGCTCCACCAGTGGTCGCCGCTTGAGCCGGCCACGCTGACGAAGATGGTGGGGAAGATGGCCGCCATGATGTTGGTGGCGTACACGGAATTGGCCCAGTCGTACAGTATCCAGCTTTTTTCCTTCAGCGTAAAGCGGGATGTTTTGTCTTTTGCCATAGATGCCTCCTGCGCCCTCGGGCTGTATGCTTTGCTTGCGTCATTATAAATCGCGCCGCTGTAAAAAGATAGCGGTTTCAGGTAAAATATGTCCGCAAGCATCGGATAGGGGGGGCTGAAGATGATTTTTCTCGATAGCATCGTCTTTCCGGATGAGGATCAGTGCTGGGATTTTCGCCTGTCCGTCAAGCGCACCTGCCACAGCAGCCTCTATCCCTTTTACACGCTTTCGCGCTGCGGGCTTGAGCGCATCGATTTTGAGCCCCTCACCATCCTGCATGGCGGCAACGGCTCGGGCAAGACCACCGCGCTCAATATCATCGCGGAGAAGCTTTCGCTTTCGCGCAGCGCCCCTTTTAACCGCAGCCCCTTTTTTGATGATTATGTGCGGCTCTGCCGTGTGACCATCGAGGAGGATATCCCTGCCGCCAGCCGCATC
>DBQV01000060.1:7585-13862 GCA_002305755.1 Christensenella sp. UBA1385
TGCGCACGCTCAGCGACTATGAGGAGCTGAAAAAGCGCACGGACGCCCGCCGCATGACCCAGTCCGCCTTTGTGCGCAGCCGCGTGATGGACAGCCTGCCCGAGCGGTCCAACGGCGAGAGCGCGGGCTTTTACTTCCGCCAGCGCATCGGGGAGGATGCCCTCTACCTGCTGGATGAGCCGGAAAACAGCCTTTCGCCGCAGGGGCAGATGGAGCTGGCCGACTATTTGGAGGAGACGGTGCGCTACATGGGCTGCCAGCTGGTCATCTCCACCCACTCGCCCTACCTGCTGGCCATGAAGGGCGCCAAGATCTACGATCTGGACGCCCGCCCCGCCGATATCAAGCGCTGGACGCAGCTGGCCGGCGTGCGCGCGGGCTATGAATTTTACCGGCGCCACAGCGCCGAGTTTGAAGCGCGGGAGGAGGAGTGATGGATCCGCTGCTTTTTCCCGCCGTGCTTCTGCTGCTGGATAGGGGCGAAAACCTGCGCCTGCTCACGGATCTTTATGAGGCCCATGCGGATGCCATGCTGGCCGTGGCTGCCGACGTGCTGCACAATCAGCAGGAGGCGGAGGACGCCGTCAGCCAGTCTTTTATACAGCTGCACCGGCATATTGATAAAATTCGCCGCGTACCCTGCAACAAACTGCGCCCCTACGTTGTCAGTACTGTTAGAAACGTCTCGCTCACCATGCTGCGCAGGCGGCAGAGGGAGCGCGGACGGGTCGCCGCGCTGGATGAGGCCATGGAGGATACGCTGGTTCATCCCGGCGAGCCGACGGAGGATCTGGCGCTGGCCGCCGTCACGGCGGAGCGGCTGATCGGGGCCATCGGCCGCCTGCCGCGGGACCAGGCGGAGGTGCTGCGCCTCAGCGCCGTGGAGGGCCTGAGCGACAGGGAGATGGCCGCGCTGCTGGGTATCAGCCCGGCGGGCGTGCGCAGCAGGCTCAGCCGCGCGAGGGCAGCCCTCAGAGAGCTGCTGAAAGGAGAGGACAATGAAACCGAGTAAACGCCCGCTGACGCTTGAAGCGGCCCGGCGGGAATACGAGCAGGCCATGCTGCGCTACGCCCTGATGGCCCGGCAGGAGCGTGACACCGATGCGCTGCTGGCGGCCCACCCTCCCCGGCCGGAGGAGAAGCAGGCCCTGCGCCCCCGCGTGCTGCGCGCGCTGTCAAGGGGCGGCGCCCTGCGCGATGCGCGGCGGGCGGCGGGGCGGGCGCTGCCCATCCTGGCCCGCGCGGCGGCCGTGCTGCTGATGGTCTTTGCCGTGGGGATGCCCGTGGCCATCGCCACCGTGCCGCCCGTGCGCGCCAGGGTGATGGAGCTGATGTTTGAGATGGAGCGGCAGTATACCCGCGTCACCCTGCGCGAAAAGGCGGGCGGGGCGGCGGAGGTGCCGGAGGGGTGGCAGGGCCTGTATTACCCCGGCTTTGTGCCGCAGGGGTATGAGATGGAAGAGGTTCGTAGCACTGCTGACATGCATGATGTGCTGTATTTGCGGGAGGATGGAAGCAGATTGTTTTTTACGGAGCTTGGTTCTTTTGTTTCATCCCGGGTGGATACGGAAAACGCGCAGACCAGCTTTATCATGGTGGCCGGGAGACCCGGTATGCTGACTGTGAAGGAGAGCCGAATATCGGTTGTCTGGTCGGAAAACGACAGATATTTCAGTATCTTTGCGGATGATCTTTCCTCTGAAACGGTGCTGGAAATGGCGGAATCCGTGGTCAGGATAAAATAAATTTTCAAAATCGTCCAAAAAGCTGCAACACTTTCCTCTTTCAAGTTGTCTTTATAAATGGAGAGCAACAAAGAAAGGGGTTTTTTCTATGAAAAAGGGATTGGTGTTTACTCTCGTTCTGGCGCTTTTGTTAAGCGTGGTGGCTGCTTCAATGGCTGAATTCGGCGAGATCGTGCCGATGTACGATCATACCAACATGATTAGCGCGGCCTTGTCTATAAACAGCGGAGTTGCTACATGCCAAGGTTTGGTGCGGCCGCTTTCCAATCAGGGGAAAGCCTCCATTGTAGTGTGCTTGCAGCGGAAAAATGGTACGAGCTGGGCGACGATCGCATTGTGGAGCGCAACGGCATCCGGCTTTGGGAGAACGGCTTCAGTTGAAGGCACAAAAGCGGTGAGCGGCGGCTACACCTACCGCGTGGCAGCCATAGGCACTATTCGGGATAGCGCCGGCACCGTTCTGGAAACGACCAGCGACTACAGCTCTGAGATCAGCTACTGACTTCAACAGATCACCGTCATCTGTTAGCCGCGCGGCCTGCGCGCGCCCGCAGGTGGCTAAAAGGAGGAGATACCCTTGAACAGGTAAAAGCGGCCTTTCCCCATCTTTTGTTCCGATGCTGACATGTGACAAACAGACTGACAAAAGGATAAAGGAGAAAGAAAATGAAAATCATGAAAAAGGTATCGGTTTCGGCGCTGCTTGCGCTGGTTTTGCTCAGCATGCTGGCGGTCAGCGCCAAGGCGTATGACGAAAATGCCAGTTTCCGCTTCGATTACCGCATCAACAGCACGGCTACGACCGATCCGCTGAAGGATACCACATATAGTGGATTGAAGCAGGGAGGTGCGGGCCGGCTGTACGTCAGGCACTATCTGACGGAATTGCCCGGCACTTATACCAATTTGTTCAGAGGGAAAAAGGATAATAGTGAAGGTACTATCCACGGATCAAAGTGGTGTACTCCGGGCCTGAATGTGCCCATTCAGAGCTCATCAATTGTTACTGGGGTGAAATGGAGATTGACGGCGCGCGGCAACACCGACTATTATACCTATATGGGCGCGCCTTCCATACTGGTGAACGGCAACTGCTTCTATAACAAATAAATAAAAACGGGCTGCCGGGGGCGGCATTGCCCGCCCCCGGCGGCTGAGAAAACACGAGCGGAGGAGATGACTTTGAAAAACAGGCGGAGCCTTCGGCCCCTGCTGCTGGCCGTGATAATGTTGCTGCCCCTGCTGCCCCTGCCGGCTGCGGCGGGCAGCCTGATGCCGGTTACGGAGCTGATCAAGCAGGCGGAGGCGGGCTGGCATCAAAGCTACCAAAGCCCCGCGGGCGAGGTAAGGGTCGATATCCCCATCCTGACGCCAAAGGTGGACAGCCTGCCTGTGCTGCGGGTGAGAGCCTTAAGATCCGGCGTGGTGCCGCAGACGAAGACGGAGCAGGTATTCGATTGGGGGGATGAAAAGCCGAGGATAGTCAACTCTGACGGATACTTTCAATATTATGGTCCGGATTATGAAAGACGGGTGAAGGCGGAAGAGGAAAACCCCATGCCCGAGGATATCATGACCTACAGCCAGGTCCTGTACGCGGAGCAGGCGGAGGAGGATGTGGCCTACGCGCTCAAAAACCCCGCAACGGTGCGGGATATGAGCAGGCTGCGGGATGAGATGCTGGCCCGCTTTTTCCCGGGGGAGGAGCTTCACTTTGAATTCGATATGCTGGAGGCCGAAGTGCGTGCCAGCCTCTACGATTGGAACAGGGATAAGGAGCTGGGGCCAGGCTGGCCGGAATACCGGGGGAGCCTGATTGTGTCTTACAATCAGCTGCTGCGGGGGATCCCCTTTCTGAACACGATCCAGGGAGGCTATAAGGATTCGCTGGCGGGGAAGGCGGAAAGCAAAATGTTCAGCCACTTTTGGTGGAAGTCTTATGCGTACTACTGGCCCCTGGATAATTTTGGGCTGGCGGGAGAGGTTCAGATTGACGTCGTTATCAAGGCGCTGAAGGAAGACGGCGTGCTGGTGGAGGATATGAAGGTGTGCGGCATCGACAAGGTGCTGGCGGCCTACGGCAGGCTGATCGAAAAAGGGGAGCTGATCCGCGTGGACAGGCTGCAGCTGGGCTATGTGGGCTGGTACGAGAGCCGCGAGAGCGAGACCATGAGGCTGCTGCCCATGTGGATGGCGGAGGGCTACATGACCCGCCCATCCACCAAAAAACGTGGGAAGGATCCGAGCACCCTGGGCATCCGCGACGCGGAGCACAGCTACATCATGGTGAACGCGCAGACGGGCGAACTGATCGACTATCGCCGGGAGGACAGGAAGCGCTCCTACGATATGCCGAAGATACTGCACTGAGGGAGAACGATGCTGAAAGAAGAACTGAGAGAGAGCGTGTTCAGCCGCTGGTTTTTGGCCGCCTTTCTGGTGATGCTGCTGACGCTGCTGAGCATGAGCCTGCCCGAGCGCATCGTGAGCCGGGGCGATGAGGAGCAGTATCGGATGTCGGCGCTGCAGCTGGCCATACTGCCCATCTACTTCGGCGGGATGATGCTGCTGTTTCCCTTCTGCGCGTGCACTGCGGCCGCGCCCCGGCAGACCATCGAGATACGCACCGGCTTTGCCAGGTGGAAGATCATGCGCGGCGGGCTGAACGCCTATCTGCGGCGCAAGGCCATCGCGGGCTTTGTGAGCGGTGGGCTGTCGGTGATGCTGGCCTTTTTGGCCCACGCGGTGATCTGGGCGCTGATCGCCATGCCCAGCCAGCCGGAGCTGTATGGCACGCACGAGATCCCCTATCGGCCCGATACCATTTATTACCCCCTGATGAGGATGGCGCACGGCTGGCCCGTGCTGCTGTGGAAGGCGGGGGGCATCTTTGTGATGGGCGGGGTGTGGGCCACGGTGGGGCTGGCGGTGGCCTGGTGGATGGCCGACCCGCTGCTGGCCGTATCGCTGCCTACCTTTCTGTATTATCTGTGGAATTCACCGGCCAGCGGCCTGCTGGGCTATCGGCTGCCGTCGGCCTCACGCCTGTATAACGACCAGCTCACCTGGGGCATCGCCGCCGAAGCGCTGGGGGTGAACCTGGTCTTTCTGGCGCTGGTGCTGCTGACCTGCCGCGCGGCCCTGAAAAGGAGGGCGCTGTATGCGTAAGGCGATTCAAAGGATGCGCGGGATAGGGGCCGTGTGCGCGGCCAGCTTCGACGCGTGGATCCACGCGCCGCGCGTGGCCGTGATGGGGCTGTGCGTGGTGGTCTACTGTCTGCTGCAGGCGGAAGGAAACGCCCGCAGCCTGCAGGTGAACGGCATCCCCGTGACGCTGACGCTGACGGAAATGCTGTTTATCAAACTGAACCACGGTTTTTATGAGATGGCGAGCCTGCTGTTTCTGGTGATGGTGAGCGAGCTGCCCCGCCGCATCGCCTATCAGGAAGATATGCTGCTGCGCTCCTCCAAGATACGCTGGCTGCTGGGGCAGGCGGCCTATTGCGTGCTGACGGTGCTGAGCATGATGCTTTGCCTGTCCGCGCTGTACCTGCTGTTTTCATGGATGGGCGGGGCGCGCGGCCTTGGCAACGCCTTCAGCGAGACGGCGCTGATCGAAGCGGAGCAGTATTCGCAGTGGGAGTCGCTGATACCGCTGTATATCCGCCAGAGCACCACGCCCTGGGGCGCCTGCCTGATGGCGGCGGGGCCGATGTTCTTCTTCTGGCTGAGCATGGTGCTGCTGTTCCTGCTGCTGGGGCTGCTGGGGCGGCAGATGCTGGGGCCGATGATCTATGGCTTTCTGCTGTTCTTCAACGTGGCGGTGCTGGTGGAGATGTTTCCGGGCGGCATCCAGACGCCGGTCAGCTTTTCCACGCTGGAGGCGATCTCGTCCAGGGCGATGGGGAGCGATTCGGAGCTGCAGCTGCTGCGGGAGGCCCTGCTGGGCTATGCGGCGGCCTGCGCCGCGCTGATGCTGGCGCTGATGCTGACGGTGAAACGGGCCGACCTTTCCTTTAGAGAGGAAAACAGGGAGTAACAATGATAGAGATAGAAAACCTGAGCAAATCCTACGGCAGCCAGCAGGTGCTGAAGGATATCAGCCTGCGCTTTGAGGGCGGGCACATCTATGGGCTGGTGGGGGCCAACGGATGCGGCAAGACCACGCTGATGCGCTGCATCTGCGGGCTGGCAAGGCCTGACCGGGGCAGCGTGAGGGTGCTTGGCAAAACCATCGGCAGGGATTGCGACTTTGCCCCCGCCACCGGCGTAATCATCGAAACGCCGGGCTTTCTGCCCCATTACAGTGCGGCGCGCAACCTGCGTATACTGGCGCTGATCTCCGGCAAGGCGGATAAGGCCCGCGTCGAAACTGTCATCCGCCGCCTGGGGCTGGACCCTGCCGATAAAAAGCCGGTAGGCAAGTACAGCCTGGGCATGCGCCAGCGGCTGGGCATCGCGCAGGCCATCCTGGAGGACCCGGACATCCTGATACTCGACGAGCCCTTTAACGGGCTGGACGCGGAAGGCAA
>DBQV01000013.1:0-5583 GCA_002305755.1 Christensenella sp. UBA1385
CGATCCTAAAAAGGCGAGGGCGCAAAAGCGCATCATCCTCTCGGGCGATGTGCCCAGCCCCCTCAAAATTCCCAGCGGCTGCGCCTTCCGCACCCGCTGCCCCAAGGCGACCCCAGAATGCGCGCGCGAGGTGCCGACGCTCAAGGAATACATCAAGGGCCACTTCGTCAGCTGCATTCACGTCAACGGCTAATGTGCGCGTCAGCGCTGTTAGATAAGCTATTCCTTAAGGAGGAGAACCCATGAAGAAACTGTTCGCCCTGGCTCTCGCGCTGTGCCTCGTGATCGGGCTTGTCCCCGTTCAGGCGGCTCAGAGCAATGTCGCCAACGTCTTTTTCGGCGGCGGCACCCCCAAATCCGGCGACCCGGCCCTCAACTCCGCGTCCAGCGGAAGCAACGTCATCAAGCTGTCTCACGCGGGCCTGTACGGCTTTCAGTGGGTAGACGGCAAGGCTGCCATCGCCCCTGAACTGGCCACCGGCCACACTGTCAGCGAAGACGGCCTGACCTATGTCTTCACCCTGCGTGAAGGCCTCAAATGGTCAGACGGCAGCGATTTTATGGTGCAGGATATCGTTGATTCCTGGAACCGCGCCGCCTCCGAAGCGTTGGGCGCCGACTACGGCTTCCTGTACAACATCATCGAAGGCTATCCGGACAAGCTGAACCTTGTGGCTGATGAGGCCGCCCGCACCCTGACCGTGAAGCTGGTCGCCCCCGCGCCCTACTTCATCGATCTGGCTGCCTTCCCGCCCTTTTATCCCGTCAAGGCCGCCGCTGCGGACGCTGAAGGCGTCTGGGCCACCAACCCCGAGACCAACATCGGCATGGGCCCCTTCCGCATGACCGCCTATCAGGTGGACGATGTGATTTCGTTTGTGAAGAACGAGCATTACTGGAACGCGGAGAATGTCAAGCTGGACGGTGTCAACTGCTATCTGGCCGAAGACAACGCCGCCATTCTGGCCGCCTATGAGAGCGGCGCGGCGCACTTCACCAACTCCATCGATCCTGTCGAGTTCGACCGCCTGAACGCCACCTATCCCGGCGAGCTGACCTTTGAAGACATGATGGGCACCTGGTATGTGCTGTTCAACGTCTACAAGGATATGAGCCCCGCGGGCAAGAGCCTGTCGGTGCAGGAGCAGTCCAAGGCCCGCTTCGCCCTGGGTCAGATGATTAACCGCGAAGAGCTGGTCAAGTACGTCACCAAGGGCGGCCAGGCCCCCGCGACCGGCTTCTACCCCAAGGGACTGTCTGACGGCACCAACCCCGATGTACGCTCGGCCGAAGGCTATGGCGCCTGGTATGTTGACACCAACGTACCTTCCGAAGAAAACCCCGCCTACACCAAGGATCAGGTGGCTGCCATCAAGACCCTGATGGAGCTGGGCTATGCCTATGAGGGCACCATCGAAGCGGGCGACATCAAGTTCACCGACTTCCCCGCTGTTGAGTTTGCCTTCAACAACTCCGGCGCCAACGCCGCCATCATCCAGTATGTGCAGGAGACCTGGAACCGTGTCGGCATTCAGGCCGTCATCAACCAGGAAGCCTGGTCCACCCTGCAGACCAAGCTGAAGGACGGCGACGCCGAAGCGGCCCGCATGGGCTGGGTAGCCGACTTCAACGATACCCTGAACTTCCTTGAAATCTTCATCAGCGCCTCGGGCAACAACTATCCGCGCCTGGGCCGCAGCATCGGCTCCTACACCCGCGCCAGCGAGGTCAGCAAGGATGCCGGCATGGGCGCCTACTGGGGCCCTGAAGGCGACAAGACATGGGCGGATGCCTATGATGCGCTGGTGACCGAGATCAAGACCACCGCCGATCCCGCCGTCCGCGTGAAGGACAGCATCCTCGCTGAGAACATCCTGATGGCGACCGGCAGCGTGGCCCCGATGTACTTCTACACCAACCCCTGCCTGAAAAAGCCCAACGTCGAAGGCCTGATCATCATGCCGACCGGCGATGTCATCTGGAACTACGTCACCCTGAAGTAATTCGTATCAAGACCTAAAGACAGGGGGCCGGCGCGCATGCGTGCCGGCCCTCTTTGCTGAACAGGGTTCGATTAAGGATCAAACCGCTTTCGGTCTTCCTCGCTCAGCGGCGGCAGGCTGCCCGTCTCCGCCGCGATTTCATAGCGGGCGATCTTGAAGTTCAGCCGCTTGAGCGTGGCTTCAATTTGCTTTTTCCGGTTCATCAGCGCGTCCCGCTGGTCGATCAGCAGCTGCAGCCTCTCCCTGATGGTGGCGTCGCCCTGCCGGTACAGTTTGACGTATTCGCACATCACTTCCACCGGCAGGCCGGCGCCGCGCATGCAGGTGGCCAAACTGACCCAGCTTTGATCGGCGGGCCCGTAGCTGCGGATGCCGCCCGCGGTTCTGGTCACGGGCGGAATCATGCCCACCTTTTCATAGTAGCGCAGCGTATCCTGCGAGATGCCGAACTTCTGGCTGACTTCCTTGATGGAAAGGCCCCTTTCCTTTTCGGCTGCCTGCATCAGAGAGCCCCCACGATCCTGTGCGGCACATAGTTTTCGCAAAGCAGCTCCACGTCTTCCGCCGTCAGAGAAAGATCCAGCGCACCGGCCGCGTCATCCAGATACACGGCCTTGGTGGCGCCGATCACGGGCGAGGTGACGCCCTGATGGTACTGCCAGGCCAGGGCGACCTGCGTCATGGTGACGCCGTATTTCTCGGCTACTTCCGCTACGCGGGCCACAATCGCCTTGTCGGTCTGCTCGGTGCTGTCGTACTTCATCACGGCGGTTCGGTCGGTCTGGCTGCGCAGGGTATCCGTCTTCCATTCGCGGCGGGAGAGCCTGCCCGCGGCCAGCGGGCTGTAGGGGGTCAGCGCCACGCCGTACTGTTTGCAGATGGGGATCATCTCCCGCTCGTCCTCCCGGTAGAGCAGGTTGTAGTGGTTCTGCATGGATACAAAGGGCGTCCAGCCATTTTTTTCGGCGGCCAGCTGCATGTTGTGGAACTGGTAGCCGTACATGGCGGAAGCGCCCAGCGCGCGCACCTTGCCCGCTTTGACCAGGCTGTTCAGCGCCTCCATGGTCTCTTCAATGGGCGTATCGTAATCAAAACGATGGATGATATACAGGTCAAGGTAGTCGGTGCCGAGACGCTTCAGCGTGCCCTCGATTTCGCGCAGGATGGCCTTTTTTGAGAGCTTGCCCTCGTTGTTGTATACCTTGCTGGCCAGCACCACCTCTTCCCTTGCCACGTTGCGCCGGATGGCGCGGCCCAGATACTCCTCGCTGGTGCCGGCGGAATAGACGTTGGCGGTGTCAAAGAAATTGAAGCCCAGATCCAGCGCGTGCTTCACGATGGTTTCGGTTTCGGAAGGGTTCAGCGTCCAGGCGTGCATCTTGCTGGCGGGGTCGCCGAAGCTCATGCAGCCCAGGCAAAGCCTGGAGACCTGAATGCCAGAGTGACCGAGTGTCGCGTATTTCATAGCGCACCTCCTCATGTTGATACCCCCAGTATACTATCTGGAGTCAGCTCCAAGTCAAGGGGGAATCCGCGGCTTCGGGCAGAGGGGCAGCTTTCGATTGCCGCCTTTCAACTGTGGTATAATCTATATGTGCCCGATGGATCGGAGGGCCGGGAATCGGAGGAGGGAACAAGATTGTATTACTACGATTCAACCTATCTGTTTGTACTGGTCGCGGTGGCGCTTTCGCTGATCGCGCAGGGCATGGTGAAATCCGCCTACAGCAAGTATTCCAAGGTACCGACGCGCGCCGGCCAGCCCGCTTCCCGCGTGGTGGATGATCTGCTGCGCCAGAATGGCAACAACGCGGTCACCGTGCGGCCTGTACCCGGCACGCTGACCGACCACTATGACCCCCGCGACGAAACGCTCAGCCTGTCTGACGGCGTTTATAATTCCTCCAGCGTGGCCGCCCTCGGCATCGCCGCGCACGAGGCGGGACACGCCATGCAGAAAAAGGAAGGCTACGGCCCGCTGGCGCTGCGCAGCGTCATGGTGCCCGTGGTGCAGTTCGGCTCCCACCTCAGCATGCCCATTATTTTGCTGGGCTTCCTCATGTCCATCCGTCCGCTGATTACCATCGGCATCGTGATGTTCGGTTTTGTGGTGGCTTTTTCGCTGATTACGCTGCCGGTCGAGTTTGACGCGAGCCGCAGGGCGGTGGAAATGCTTTCCTCCGGCGGCTATATCGACCGCGAGGAAGAGGCGGGCGTGCGCGCCGTGTTGCGCGCCGCGGCCATGACCTATGTGGCCGGCGCGCTGGGCGCCCTGCTGCAGATGGCCAGGCTGATCCTGCTGTCCCGGGGCGGCAGCCGCAGAAGGGATTAGACTACAAAGAAACAATCAGCAAAGCCCGCTCCTTGCAATGGAGCGGGATTTGATTTATAGTTTTTTGACGGCTTTGCTTTGCCGCCTGTCAGGCCTTTTTATTGAAGATCAGGTACTTGCTGGCGAAGTAGTTGTAGATGACCACCAGTACGTTCATCAGGATCTTGGTCAGGGCGTGGTTGACGCCGAGGCTGAACACAAACAGGTTGAAGCCGATCAGGTCAAACAGAAAATAGCCGGTGATGCGGGCGAGGGCGAAACGGATGAATTCTGAAAAAGCCCCGCCCTTTCTTTCGGCGCTGCCAAACACATAGCGCCGGTTGGTCAGAAAGGCGAAGATGACCGAGAGTACCCAGGCCGTCCACTGGCTGCCGTTGTAAATGAGCGTCTGTTCGGCGCTGCCGGCAGGGTAGCTGTCGGGATGCAGAATGGCAGTCAGCCCGAAATAGACCAGCCAGTTGACCAGCGTGGTCAGCACGCCGAAGATCAGGTAATACAGCACCTCGCGTCTGGTTTCATCGCGCAGCAGCGCCTTGATTTTCTCGGTCATTTCCTGTCCTTTTCAGACTTTCCCTCGCCACGGTCGCCCCTTGCGTAGGCGGCGGCCAGCACCTGGTCAAAGCCTAAGTATTTCGCCTGCTGTTTGTTTTTCACGCTCAGGTAGTAAAAGCCGCGCTCGTCGATTTCAGTCACCGTCAGGTTGACGCTGGCGGGCAGGCCGTCCCTCAGCAGCATCACACGGATGGGCCGCCGGTGGCTGAGCGAATAGCGCAGAAAGCGTTCCAGCAGCCCGTTCATGACTGCGGCACCCGGTAGATGGCGCAGCCCGCTTCGGCATCCTCGTAGATCTTTTCAAACAGGCTGTCAAACAGGGCCTCGTCGGGCTGGTAGCTGCGCCGCTCGTCCGGCCCCAGCAGGATATAGTCTACCGCATATTGCGTGAGGATGTCGCCCGAAAAACGGGGATTTTTGTAAAAGTTCGCGATATCCGCCTGCCGTTTGCTCAGGTCAAAGCCATGCCAGTGCAGCCACAGCGAGGGCCCGCAGACCAGCCTGCGCCCGGCCAGCGAACTGATGGGGTTCAGGTGCTGCTCGGGCGAGGCAATAAAAAGGCTGTGCGGGGGCGTTTCCCGTTTGACAAAATCCGAAAGCTTTACCTGCTCTCTGGAATAGGCCCGGTAGCGGCCGATGCCCTCCCGGATGATGGAGAGCGTGCCCGAGGTGAAAAGAACAAGACAGACCAGCAGG
>DBQV01000013.1:5609-5772 GCA_002305755.1 Christensenella sp. UBA1385
AACAGCTTGTTGTTGTCATACTCGTTGGGCTGAAACACAATCAGCTCCGCCGCGATAAAAATGACGAAGGCCCCGCTGTAGAGGAAGCGGTGCTTATGGTTCTTTTCAAACAGGCTGAAAAGGATGAGCAGGAAGGGCAGACCGATGTTTTTTGTGTAGAACC
>DBQV01000013.1:5821-7964 GCA_002305755.1 Christensenella sp. UBA1385
AGCTGCGGCAGGGCGAGCAGCAGGGCGACGCCGCCGTAGAGCAGGAAAGGGCCAATCTTCCTGCGCGTGATGATCTCATGCGCCAGCCAGCCCGCGCTGCAAAGCCCCAGGGCGAGAAAACTGTGCGTGTGGATGAGGGGCAGTCCGCCCGCGATAACGCCCAGCAGCGCAAAGACGCGGGGATTGCGCTCCTCCTGCTGCAGGCCCGAATACAGCAGGTACAGGCAGGGGAAGAGAAAGACCCAGCCCGCCAGAAAGGTGCGCTGCGGGGTCAGCATGTCGGCGATGATGTTGCTCCACCTGAGGTTGTAGGTGCCAAACTCCGCGTGGTTGACGGGCGTCTGGTACCAGCCGCTCATCATGTTATTTAGGCGCGCAAACCAGGCGCCCATCTGCATCTCGTTGCTGCCGGGGCTGCCGAGGCTCTGCCCCAGCATGTCGAAGGTATACAGGAAGCCGAGCCCGCCGTTGATGAACAGCAGCAGCACGCTTAAGAGGGCGGCCTTCCTTGTGCCCGCCATGCGCAGGGCAAGCAGGGTATAGCCCGAAAAGACCAGCGCCAGCATCAGCACGGAGGGCAGGTTGAGCGCCCCCTGCAGATTGAGGCCCATGATCAGCGCCGTGGTGGAAAGGCTGTCCGCAAGGAAGGGATAGCTCAGCCTCGCGCCGGGCAGAATGCTGTAATCGGCGGGAAACTTTGCCCCTTCCAGCGAGGTGATGATCGAGGTGTGCAGGGCAAGGTCGCCATAGGTGCTCTGCCCGACGTACAGCGCCCCGTCCTGCGGCAGCAGGTTGTGCGTGTACTGCAGCCAGCCCGCCAGCAGCGTGAGGGGCAAAGCGACATACAGCAGCGCCTTCGCGTCTTGTCTGTCCTCCTCCTCAAAGCCGCGGGGCTTTCTGCCCTTGTCGCGCGCAAGCCGGGCAAGCGGCATCAGGAGGGCCAGCAAAGCCAGCGCCGCAAGGTGCCCCGTTTGTGAGAAGCTGAACACAAAGGCGGTCAGCGCGGGCAGCCACATAAGCAGCAGCAGGCCCAGCACGCTGCCCAGCCACAGGCGGATCAGCGCCCGCTCGCCCGGCAGCAGCCAGCTCAGCATCTGAATGCCGCAGACAATATAGGGGGCGGCATAGAGGAAAAACAGCATGTTCAGTCTCCTTCGTGCAGCGCTTTCATGCGCAGCATCTCGCCGCGCAGGTAGTCGGAGATGCGCTGCTGCTCATCCCTGGGGGGATTGTCCGGGTTGTAGCGGATGGGCGGGCCAAAGCGCATGACCCGCTGCTTCTTGTCGGCGTAGATGGGGTAAAACTGGGCGCGCTTGCCCGTCCTGCGCTCGTAGAGCTGCGCTACGGTGACAAAGCCGGAGAAAAAGCTGCCGATGTCATCCTGCAGGTAGCCGTTTTTTTCCTGCGCGGGGTCGTTGGGGTTTTCGGGGAAGATCAGCAGGTTGTCGCCCGCTTCCATGGCCTGGGCCGATTCGCGCAGGGTCTTGATCAGCTCGGAGGGCGTATTGCGGTAGACGGGGATGCTGTCCAGGCTCTCCATGGCCCAGGAGAGAATGGGGGTGACAAAGCGGCTCATGGGGTATCTGAGCTTTTTGGGCAGCCAGCGCTGGCGGCTGAAGGTGTATTTGTACAGATAGTCGGGGGTCAGGGCGCTGTCCGTCATTTCGCTGATTACCCAGGGGCGGAAGCTGTAGGGGATGAAGAGGTTGGTGACGATGGGCCCGTACATCTCCATGTGGTTGCAGGTGAACACGCAGGCCGCGTCGCGGTCAAGCTTCACCAGCTCCTGCCCGGCGAGACGCACATAGAAAAAGGGACGCAGCAATATGATCAGCAGCTTGATGCCGTAGTGGCGGCGGTGCACCTTGACGATCAGGTCCTCCAGCTGCCTTTGCAGCGGCAGGTTGGTTTCGCCGTTCTCTTTCAGCATCAGAAAGCGGCTGAGCTTCTGGCGGATCTGCCTGTCCATCGGGAAGCGGAAGGCCGCCAGCAGGGCCGCCGCCACGAGCACCAGCGCGGGCAGGGTCAGCGTGGGCTGCAGGTTGACGCGCTGCGTGCCGCCCGGCCCGAAAAAGAGCAGCAGCCCCAGGCCGATCAGGGCGATCATCTGCCCGAACAGCCCCGCGTAGCTGGCGCGCGCGGC
>DBQV01000023.1:0-11928 GCA_002305755.1 Christensenella sp. UBA1385
CGCGCCCGAGCACTTGGCCGCCAGCACAAACTCCTGCTCCTTGATCGACAGCACCTGGCCGCGCACCTGGCGCGCCATGCCCACCCAGTAGAGCAGGCCGAACACCAGGAAGATCGAGATCATGCCCGCGCCCAGCCTGAGCACCAGATCGCTCTTGGAGGTGGACACGATATTCTTGATGGCTACGGACAGCAGGATCACGATCAGCACATCGGGCAGGGAATAGATGATGTCCACGATGCGCATCATGATCATGTCCGTTCGACCGCCCAGATAGCCCGAGACGGAGCCGTAGAGGATGCCGATGATCACCACGATCACCGAGGCGATCAGGCCCACCAGCAGCGAGATGCGGGTGCCGTAGATCACGCGGATGGCATAATCGCGCCCCAGATGGTCGGTGCCCATGATGTGGGGAAACAGCTTCTCGCCCTGCGCGATGCGCGCCTGCTCCCGTTTGGAAAATTCAAAGGGCTGCATGTACTGGGCCGTCACGTCCTGCTGAGTGTAGGTGTAGGGGTAGAAGATCGGCACGATGAAGGCCACCAGCCCGATGGCGATAATGATGAAAAAGCAGGTCATCGCCAGCTTGTTGCGCCACAGCCTGCGCATCGCGTCGCGCAGAAAGGAAACGCCGGGCTTATCCACCAGCTGCTGCTGTCTTTCCTCTTCGCTGGCGGGCTTGAAGGCGTCAGGGGGAAGCTGGAAGCTGATCAGGTGTTTGCGTGGTGCGGTTTCTTGTGTCACTTGCACTACCTCAGATCGATCCTGGGATCGAGTATTTTATAGGCGACGTCGCTCAGCAGGTTCATGGTGACGATCAGCACCGCCAGAAAGATGGTGACGCCCATGATCATCATGTAGTCCGTGCGCATCATGGAGTTGACGAACAGCCTTCCCAGGCCCGGCACGGCGAAGATGTTCTCCACCACCATGCTGCCGGTCAGGATATAGGCCATCATCGGCCCCGCATAGGTGACCACCGGCCCCAGCGCGTTCTTGAGCGCGTGCTTGAAGATGATCCTCGTGTGCCGCAGGCCCTTGGCCCGCGCGGTACGGATATAGTCCTGCCCCAGCACGTCCAGCATGGCGCTGCGCTCAAGCCTGGTGGTATAGGCAAGCGGGTAGAGCGCCAGCGAAATCGTGGGCAGCACCAGGCCGCCCGGAATCGATCCCATGGTGGGGAACCACTTGAGACGCAGCGCGAAGATCAGCAGCAGCAGCGTAGCGATCACGAAGGAAGGCATGGAGACCAGCGCCGTGGTGACCACCTGGATCACCTTGTCGGGCCACCTGCCGCGCGTCAGGGCGGCGATCGCCCCAAAGACCACGCCCAGCGTCAGCGCGGTCACGGCGGCCATCAGGCCCACACGCGCCGAGTAGGCAAAGCTGTCTGAGATCAGCTCCTGCACCGTCTTGCCGACCCAGGCGGTGGACAGACCGAAATCAAAGTGGATGATGTTTTTCAGATAATTGAAAAACTGCACGGGCACGGGCTTGTCAAAGCCGTATTTGGCCTCCAGCGCCTTGATCGTCGCGTTGGTCAGCGCCTTTTCGGATGAAAAGGGGCTGGCCGGTATCGCGTGCATAATGAAGAAGGTGATGGCCACCACTAAAAAAACGGTGAGCACCGCCATCCCCAGCCGCTTGAGCAGATAAACCCAAAACCTTGACGACATGCCCGTCCTCCCTGATTGTTCCGGATTGCATTATTATATTCACATTTCCTGCACTGTCAATGAAAGCAGGCGTTCTTCCTTATATCTTCTGCACCTTTTCTGTATAATTCCTGCATTTCCACAGAGCATTATACAATATGGCGTCAAACTTGACAATATCAACAAACAACAATCCCGCCGGGCAGTTTCCAGCCGGCGGGACGATGGAAAATCATTGGTCATACGGCCTGATCAGGTCTTTCAGGAAGGGCGCGGCGCTTTGCACATGGCCATGCCGCAAACAAATATTGATTCCAAAAAGATCAGGGACGGGCCGTGCAGGCAGGCATCATTCCTCCCCTTTCAGTCTGATCTCCAGCACGATGTCGTCATAATCGGTCCAGGAGCGGCTGAGGCCGCGCACAGAGTCCAGCGAGACAAAGGGGATGTCGCCATACGCGCCGGTATTCCAGCTGTCGCCGCAGAGCACCTCGCTGCCGTCGCTGAGCAGGCGCACACTGCCGACCTGGCTCTTTCTGAGGCCAGTTAAGGCCAGCGGCCCGATGGGGGCTTCCAGCACATGAGCGTAGAGCCTGCCGCCGTTTCTGGTATACCTTCCCCACTCGGGCTTGGGCAGCTCCGCGTAGCCGCAGCCGCGAATGCTGCGCGCGTTTTTCTCCATCCAGCGGCCGATTCCCTCAAGAACGCGGCAGCTCTCCTCGGGGAAGCGGCCTTCCGCGTCCGGCCCCACGTTGAGTATCATATTTCCGCCCTTGCTGACGCATTCGGTCAGCTTGCGCACCAGCAGCGAGGCCGGCTTATAATCACGGTCCGCGGCGCAGTAGCCCCAGTTGTTGTTCATGGTGACGCACAGCTCCCAGGGCACGGGCCGCCCCAGCGCGTCGCGTATGCCCTCGGGCGGTATGATCTGCTCCGGGCTGGCGAAATCCCCCGCAAAGTAGGCGGGGGTCTCGCTCACGATGCTGCCGAAGCCCTCCCCGCTGGCCTCCAGCCGGTTGTCGATGATCACGTCCGGCTGATGGCGGCGCACCAGATCGATCAGCTCCGTAGCCTTCCACGCCTCGCCGCGCAGGCTGTCATAGGAGAAGTCGAACCACAGGATGTCCAGCTGTCCGTAGCCGGTCACCAGCTCCTCCACCTGCCCGTGCAGATAGGCAAGGTAACGGTCAAAATTGATCTTCTCCTTCTCAAAGGCCGGGTTGCCGCGCATGGGATGGTAGGGATCGGCGTACTTGGGGTAGTCCGGGTGATGCCAGTCCAGCAGCGAATAATAGAGCCCCACCCTGATCCCTTCCGCCCGCATGGCCTCCGCGAACTCGCGCACCAGGTCGCGCCCGCAGGGCGTGTTGGTGCTCTTATAGTCGGTCAGCTTGGAATCAAACAGGCAGAACCCGTCATGGTGCTTGGCCGTCATCACGGCGTATTCCATGCCCGCCGCCCTGGCGCGGCGCGCCCAGTCCCTTGGGTCAAAGGCGCCGGGGTCAAACTCGCGGAAATACCGCTCGTATTCCTCTACGCCGATCCTTTCACGGCTCCTCACCCATTCTCCCCGCGCCGGGATAGCGTAGAGCCCCCAGTGCACGAACAGGCCGAACCGGGCCTGCTGAAACCACGCGGTGCGCTTCGCCCGCTCCTCCATCATCGCCAGCTCCTTTCGTCGCGGATGCGACCTGATTTTATTCAAATCCCGCCCGCCTGAAAAACAGGCCGGGCGGGATCGACTCAGGATCACTTATGATACAGTTTCCTCGTCTGGTACTTGGGCTCGCTGGTCAGGTTCACACCCAGGCGCTTGAAGATATTTTCATCCACGTGCGACAGGATCACGCTGGTGTGCACCTCGCACCCCTTCAGCCGGGGCAGCTGGCTGAGCGCCAGCGCGGCCGTCTCGCTGCCCGCCGCCGTGATGGACAGCGCCACCAGGATCTCATCGGAGTGCAGGCGCGGGTTATGGTTGCCCAGATAGTCCAGCTTCAGGCTCTGCACGGGGCCGATCACTTCCGGCGGGATCAGCTTCACTTCCTTGGGAATACCGGCCAGCTTTTTGAGCGAGTTGAGGATCAGCGCGGCTGACGCGCCAAGCAGGCTCGAGGTCTTGGCGGTGACGATCTGCCCATCCTCCAGCTTGATCGCGGCGGCGGGCGCGCCGGTCTGCTCCGCGCGCTTTCTGACGGCGGCCACCACGGGACGCTCATCCTCGGTCAGGTTCAGCTTCTGCATCAACAGGCGCTGTTTGTCCACCGTTTCCTCGGTCACGTGCCCCTTCCTCGCGTCGCACAGGGCCGTGAAATAGCGGCGGATGATCTCCTGCCGGGCCGCCTCCTGCACCACGGCATCGTCGCTGATGCAGTAGCCGGCCATATTGACGCCCATGTCCGTGGGCGATTTATAGGGGCTTTCTCCCCAGATCTTCATAAAGATGGCGTTGAGCACGGGGAAAATCTCGATATCGCGGTTGTAGTTGACCGTGCTCTGCCCGTAGGCCTCCAGATGGAAGGGATCGATCATGTTCACGTCGTCCAGGTCCACCGTGGCGGCCTCATAGGCGATGTTGACCGGATGGTTCAGCGGCAGGTTCCAGATGGGGAAAGTTTCAAACTTGGCGTAGCCAGCCTGCACGCCGCGCTGATGCTCCTGATAAAGCTGGGAGAGGCAGACGGCCATCTTGCCCGAGCCGGGGCCGGGCGCCGTGACCACCACGAGCGGCCGCTCGGTCTGCACAAACTCGTTCCTGCCGTAGCCCTTGTCGGACACGATCAGGTTGACGTCGCCCGGATAGTTGGCGATGGGATAATGCACCACGGCCGGCACGCCCAGGGTGCGCAGCCTGCGGCGGAACTTGGCCGCATGGGGCTGAGACTTGTACTGCGTGATCACAACGGAGCACTTGTCCAGCCCGCACTCGGAGAAGGCATCGATCAGGCGCAGCACATCGGCGTCATAGGTGATGCCCAGATCGCCCCTCACCTTGTTCTTCTCGATGTCATCGGCGTTGATCGCCACGATCATCTCCACCTGGTCCTTCAGCTCCAGCAGCATGGCGATCTTACTGTCGGGGCGGAAACCCGGCAGCACGCGCGCCGCGTGGTAATCGTCAAACAGCTTGCCGCCAAACTCCAGGTACAGCTTGCCCCCGAAATCCTTGATGCGCTGCCTGATATGCTCCGACTGCATGCGCGTATACTTCTGGTGATCAAACCCGACCTTCATGCCTGCCCTCCCCTGTAGCGTCAACCGCGCCGATGGCGATGGGGTTCCATCGCCATCCAAAACACCCGTATATTCTACATAAGCCATGGCCTGCGCGCAAGGCGGAGAATGAGAATTCATCCAAACAGCTGCGCTTGAATGCGTCCTGCTGTGCAAAGACCGGGCCGTCAAAATTTCTTACCTTATGCGCCGTACGTTCTTTTGAGCGCACAGGGCCACATAGCCAATTATTTCACCATCCCTTTTCCCTTCCGCGTTTTGATGCTATACTGTGCAGGTGATTGAAAAATCAACAAGAGGAGGAACACACGCAAATGCAATACTCCAAGGAAGTGGAAGAAATGGTATGCGTGAAGCAGGGCTGTAACCACGGCCCCGCGCCCATCCCCGAAGAGGGCAAGTGGGTGCAGTCACGCGAGATCAAGGACATTTCGGGCCTCACCCACGGCGTGGGCTGGTGCGCGCCGCAGCAGGGCGCCTGCAAGCTGACGCTGAACGTGAAGGAAGGCGTGATTCAGGAGGCGCTGGTGGAGACCATCGGCTGCTCGGGCATGACGCACTCCGCCGCCATGGCCGCCGAGATACTGCCCGGCAAGACCGTGCTGGAGGCCATGAACACCGACCTTGTCTGCGACGCCATCAACACCGCTATGCGCGAGCTGTTCCTGCAGATTGCCTACGGCCGCACGCAGAGCGCCTTCTCCGATGACGGGCTTCAGATCGGCGCCGGCCTGGAGGATCTGGGCAAAGGCCTGCGCAGCCAGATCGGCACCATGTACGGCACCCTGAAAAAGGGCCCCAGATACCTTGAAATGGCCGAGGGCTATGTGATGAAGATCGCCCTGGATGAAAACGACGAGATCTGCGGCTATCAGTTCTGCCACATCGGCAAGATGATGGAAGCCATCCGCAAGGGCGTTGACCCCAGGGAAGCCTATGAGAAGAACGTGGGCAGCTACGGCCGCTTTGCGAACGCCGCCAAGTATGTTGACCCGCGCCGCGAATAAGGGGAGGAGATAGACATGCCCAAGTTTGAAGGATACGAGCGCCGCATCGCTCAAATCGAAAAAGTTTTGGCGGAAAACGGATTTTCCTCTCTGGAAGAAGTGCGCGATCTGCTGCTCTCCAAGGGGATCGACGTGGAGAAGATCGTGCGGGGCATTCAGCCCATCGCTTTTGAAAACGCCGTCTGGGCCTACACGCTGGGCGCGGGCCTGGCCGTGAAGCGCGGCATCACCGGTGCCGCGGAGGCCGCCCGCGCCATCGGCGACGGCCTGCAGGCCTTCTGCATCCCCGGTTCGGTAGCCGATCAGCGCGACGTGGGTCACGGCCACGGCAACCTCGGCGCCATGCTGCTCAACGAGGAGACCGACTGCTTCGCCTTCCTCGCCGGCCATGAATCCTTCGCCGCCGCGGAGGGCGCCATCGGCATCGCCAACACCGCCAACAAGGTGCGCAAAAAGCCCCTGCGCGTCATCCTGAACGGCCTCGGCAAGGATGCGGCCTACATCATTAGCCGCATCAACGGCTTCACCTCGGTGGAGACGCAGTACGATTACTATACGGGCGAGCTGAAGATCGTGCGCGAGAAGGCCTTCTCCGACGGCGAGCGCGCCAAGGTGCGCTGCTACGGCTGCGACGATGTCAACGAGGGCGTCGCCGTGATGCGCCATGAAAAGGTGGATGTTTCCATCACCGGCAACTCCACCAACCCCACGCGCTTCCAGCACCCGGTGGCCGGCACCTATAAGAAGTGGGCCATCGAAAACGGCAAAAAGTACTTCTCTGTGGCCTCCGGCGGCGGCACCGGCCGCACCCTGCACCCGGACAACATGGCCGCCGGTCCCGCCAGCTATGGCATGACTGACACCATGGGCCGCATGCACTCGGACGCGCAGTTCGCCGGCTCCTCCTCCGTGCCCGCCCACGTGGAAATGATGGGCCTGATCGGCATGGGCAACAACCCCATGGTCGGCGCTACCGTGGCCGTCGCCGTGGCTGTGGAAATGGCCAGCAGGTAAGACACAGATTTTATGTGGGATTTCTTAAAAGAAATCCCACACACCCCAAAGAACTTTATTATGTATGTGAACGGGCTGTGGTTCGTTTCATGCAAACGGCGCGGGAGAAAATTCCTCCCGCGCTGTTTGCATATCCGGGCGGTATGTTGCAGAAAGCCCGGGGCGATGCAGACCGTCCCAGGCTTTTCATGTATCTGTTTTTAGGGCAAGAGATCAGGAGAAATTTTCGCAGGATAACGCGCAAAGTCAGCGTCCTGCCTACTGTCTGTTTTCTCCCCATTTCATGCCCATATAGCCGCGGCCTGCCCGCAGCTCCGACAGCATGATGCCGATCCGCTTCTCGCGGGTTTCGGGGCGTTTGGCCCGGCCGATCCAGCCGACGTAATCATTCTGCTGATAGGCCGGCCTTGCCTTGTAGGCCTCCCAGAGGCCGCTCTGCCGCAGAAGCCGCGCAATATCGTCCGGAAGGTCGTGAACAGCCCTCGTCATGCGTGAGCTGTCCAGCTCGTTTTTCACTTTCTACCCTCTTTTCAAAGATCGTCCACCAGCGCGCTGGATTTGGCGTAGGCCGTGCTGCGGGCCTCAAAGAAATCGGTCTTGATCATGTTGGCATTGCTGTACTGGCTCACCCACTTCATGCTGTCCGGCTCGGTCTGGTGGCCCTCATAGATGGGATCAAGGTCAAGGCCGCGGGCGCGCAGGTTGCCAAGATACTGGATATAGTCGGTCACCATCTGGCTGTTGAGGCCCTCGATCTCATCGCCGATCACATATTTTCCCCAGGCGATCTCCTGCTCGCAGCCCTCGCGGATCATATCGCGGTAGAGGTCGCGTTTGTCGGGCGTGAACAGCTCCGGCTCTTCTTTTTGCAGCTCCTGCACGATGTTGCGGAAAAGCCACAGGTGGGTGTTCTCGTCGCGGTTGATGTAGCGGATCTCCTGTACGCTGCCGGGCATACGGTTGTTGCGGCCCAGATTGTAAAAGAACATGAAGCCGCTGTAAAAATACACGCCCTCCAGCACATAGTTGGCCACGATCACGCGCATGAAGTTCTCCAGCGTCTGCTCCTGCTGGAAGCGGTTATATTGCTCGCCGATGAAGGTATTGCGCTGCAGCAGGTGTTCGTCATCCTTCCACTGGAAAAGCACCTGGTCCCTCTCCTGCGGCTCGCAGATGGTATCCAGCATGTAGCTGTAGCTCTGGCTGTGCAGCGCTTCCTGAAAGATCTGGATGGACAGGCAGAGGTTCACCTCGTTGGCCGTGATGTACTGGCTGACCGTAGGCAGGTTGGCCGTCTGGATGGAATCAAGGAAGATCAGGAAGCTGAGGATCTTATCATAGGCCCTGCGATCGGCCGCGGGCAGACTGCCGTACTGCTTTTTATCGGGAGCCAGGTTGATCTCCTCCGGGATCCAGAAATTGTTCATCGCCTGCCGGTACCAGCCGGATACCCAAGCGTATTTCATGTTGTTGAAGTCGTTCAGATTGGTGGTGTTGCCGCCGATCATGCGGCGATCCAGCACGCCGGTATCTCCCTTGGGGTTGAACAGTGGCTTTTTGACAAGTTTGGTCATGGATTCTCCCTCCGCATGGCGTATTGCTGAAACCATTATAGCATAAGTCAGCGCGGCATGAACTCAGGCCGCGCCTGCCGGCCGGACACGGGCGGCATCTGTTCGCGCCCCTCAGGCAGCGCGGAAAGGAGCCGGATCCGCGTCAGGTGGCGCAGCTCTCGCACTCCTCCACCTCAAGGGCCTTGCTGCGGATGTAGTACACGGTCTTCACGCCGCGGCGCCAGGCCTCCAGGTACAGCTCCAGCACCTGGCGGAAGCTGTACTCGTTGGTGATGTACAGGTTCATGCTCTGCGCCTGATCGATGTGCCGCTGGCGCACGCCCGCCGCGCGCACCGACCACAGCTGGTCGATCAGATGGGCGCTCTTGTAGTACCACCAGGTCTTCATGCTCAGATCGGGCGCCGCCCTGGGGATGAGGCCGTTTTTCTTTTCATCATAGTAGAAGCGGTTCATGATGGGATCGATGCCCGCCGTGGTGCCCGCGATGATGCTGGTGGAGCTGGTAGGCGCGATAGCCAGCAGGTAGCCGTTGCGCAGGCCCCGGGCATGCACCTGCTCCCGCAGGCGCCGCCAGCGCGGGGAGGTGTAGCCGCGCTTGTCAAAGTACGCGCCGGTATCCCAGTCGCTGCCCTCAAAGTAGGGGTAGCGGCCCTTCTCGTCCGCGATGTCCAGGCTGGCCGAGATGCTGTAATAGTTGATATCCTCAAACACCTTATCTGCGTAATCGAGGTGCTGCTCGCTCTCCCAGGGGATGCCCTGCAGCGCCAGCAGGTGGTGGTAGCCGCTCACGCCGAGGCCTATGGGCCGGTAGTTCAGGTTGTTGATCCTGGCGTAGGGCACGGGGAAGAAGTTAAGGTCGATCACGTTGTCCAGCGCGCGCACGCTGGAGGTGATCACCTCGCGCAGATCCTCGCCGGATACATCGATCTTGCCAAGGTTCAGGCTGGCCAGGTTACAGACCACATAGTCGCCGGGGCGGGTAACGTTGACCACCACGGTCTCGCCGTCCACCACCTCCACGCGCTCCTCCACGCTCTCCACGGCGCTCATGTTCTGCGCGATCTCGGTGCAGAGGTTGCTGCAGTAGATAACGCCCCTGTGCGGGTTGGGGTTCATGCGGTTCACGGCGTCCCGGTTGAAAGCGAAGGGCGTGCCCGTCTCCACCGCGCTCTTGATGATCAGGCGGATCAGATCCTTCATCGGGATCACGCGGCGGCTGATGCGATGATCGCTCACGCAGTCGAGGTACTTCTTCTCCCACTCCTCACCGAAGCTGTCCTCCAGCGCGTAGCCCTTGATGCCGAGTATCTCGTGCGGGTCAAACATGTACCAGTCGCCGTTCATGTTTTCGGCTGCCTGCTTCCAGAAATAATCGGGGAAGCAGATGGCGGGGAAGACGTCGTGCGCCTTCATGCGGTCGTCGCCGTTATTGGTGCGCAGCTGCAGGAACTCGGGCAGATCCCGGTGCCAGACATCCAGGTACACGGCCACGGCGCCCTGGCGCACGCCCAGCTGATCGACCGCAACGGCGGTATCGTTGGCCAGCCTGATCCAGCGGATCACGCCGCCCGCCGCGCCCTCAAAGCCCCGGATATCGGAGCCGTGGCTGCGCACCTTGCCAAAGTAAAGGCCCATGCCGCCACCGTATTTGGACACGTTGGCAAAGTTCGAGATGCTGCGGTAGATGCCCTGCAGATCGTCCGGCACGGTATCGATAAAGCAGCTTGACAGCTGGTGATAGGGCTTCCTCGCGTTGGCCAGCGTGGGCGTGGCCATGGTGACCTTGAGCGTGGACAGCATATCGTAAAAACGCCGCGCCCAGTAAAGCCGCCTGTCCGCCGCCTCGGGAATGGCGAGGAACAGCGCGATGTTCAGGTACATCTCCTGCACGGTCTCCAGCGGCCTGTGCGCGCGGTCCGAGATCACATAGCGCTTGGTCAGAAGCTCCAGCCCCGCGTAAGGGAAAAGCAGGTCGCGCGAAGGGTCGATCATCCGGTAGGCCTCGTCCAGCTCGTCCGGGCTGTAGACCTGGGTCATCTTGGGGGAGCAGAGGCCCTGCTCGGTCAGGTAGGCCATGCGGTCGTTGTAACGGCTGAGGCCCAGCTTTTCATACTGCTGCCTGACGCCGCGCAGGAAGTAGGCGTTGAACAGTCGCCCGGCGATCATCTCCCACCTGGGGGCCTCCTTATCCGTCAGCTCAATGGCGGAGCGGATGAGCAGGTTGACGCGCTCATCCAGGCTGCTGGCCTCTTCCTTATAAAAGCTCATGAACTTGCGCTGGAGGATGCCCAGGTCGTACTCATCCTGCGGGAAATCCTTCTCAGCCAGAATGAGCACCTCCGCCAGCTCTTCAAAATCGGCAAAATGGGCCATGATGGCCTGCCGATCCTCGCGCTTTTTGCGCCGCGTATCGCGGTAGAGGATATAGCTCTTGGCCTGCGCGAAGTGCCCCGCTTCCATCAGGGCGCGCTCCGCCATATCCTGCACAAATTCAACAGTCAGGGGATGGCCCTCCTGCTCGATCAGCGTCTCCACGCGCGCCAGCAGCGCCCGGAGCTGCTCGGGCGTGATCTCGGCATCCGTAGCCGCGAACACCTTTCTGAGCGCGTTCACGATCTTCTGCCCGTCATAGTTTTCGGCCCTGCCGCTGCGCTTGATGATCTGCCTGTGGCTGGGGTTTGACATATCGGTCTCCTTCTGATGCATCTATATATTGTGGTCGCCCTGCGGATTTGCATTCAAGAGCCACATTATATAGATACCCGATTCCCCGTGTCAAGGCGGAGCGGCAAATTCAGAAACCGCGCCTGCGATCGCAACACCGTGCGCACAAAAAAGGAACCCTCGGAAGGTTCCTTCGCTGAAAGGCAGCCTTTGCCTCAACGCCCGAACGGCGCGCCGCAAACGGAACAAGAGCGGCCGGTCATCCTGCCGCCTCAGGGCGGCGCTTATTCCGTCCCCGTCCCATCAAAGGGTGGGGTGTAGGCGCTGTCCGCGGATTCGGCCTCCTGCAGAAAACCCTCCAGGCCAAAGGCCTCAAAAGCATCCAGCGCGCGCCTGTACTCAGCGTCCGTGATGCGCCTGTCTATCCCCGCGATGCGGCAGCGGGGGCTTGGAGTATACTGGCGCATCAGGCTCACGGGCGTGCCGGCCGGCAGCTCCTCCGCGATAAAGCGCAGAATATCCACCGTATCGCTGACACAGCCGGGGATGATCAGGTGGCGCACCAGCGTGCCGCGCGTCATGATGCCCTCCCCGTCATACTGTGGCGGACCGGACTGCAGGCACATCTGACGCACGGCGGCGGAGGCCTGTTCAAAATAATCCCGGCAGCCCAGCAGCAGCGCGGAAAGGCGGGGACTGCGGTTCTTGATGTCGGGCAGCCAGACGTCCACGATGCCGTCGAGGGCCTTCACCGTTTCCTTCAGCTCGTAGCCGCCGCA
>DBQV01000023.1:12005-12767 GCA_002305755.1 Christensenella sp. UBA1385
GAAAGCGGCCTTCCCTTGTTGTCATGGCTGATCTCACAGTTCTGGCAATAGGCGCAGCGCAGCGTGCAGCCGCTGAAAAAAACGGCGCCCGTGCCCCTGGCGCCGGAAATGCAGGGCTCCTCCCAGTAGTGCGGCGCGGCGCGCGCGACCAGCGCCGTGCTGCCAACATGGCAGAAGCCCATTCCGCTGTCAGGGGCACGGAGAACGCCGCAACGCCTGGGGCACAGGCGGCAGGGTTCTTCACCGTTCATCAGATGAAATATTTGCGGATAAACTCGGGCGCCTCGCTGTCATCGGCGCTGAGGCTCAGCACAAAGGTGATGCCGCTGCGGTCGGCCAGCTGCTCCAGCTGGCGGAAAAACCACTCGGTCTCGGCGGGCTTGGCGTTGACCAGCTTGAGGAAGGCATCCACCACCACATAGGTGATATCGAAGTTCTGAGAGGCCATGCCGCACAGAAAGCCGTAGAACATCTCGGGGCTGACCATGCCGTATTCGCCCGCGTTGACAAAGCGCACAGGCTGCTGAACGTCGAACATGTAGCGGTTATCATCGTCAATAAACACAACAATGCCGTTTTGTTCCTTCACGGCATTGTTGGCCATATCTATAATACGCTTGGTTTTTCCGGAGCCCTTTTTCCCGTGTACTACCTGAATCATGGGGCTTCCCTCCCTTTGTGTGCTTTTGATAGATACAGTATACCCTATCCGGCGAAAAATTACCAGTTGGAATTGTCCCGTTTTTGCTCATTTTGTACAGG
>DBQV01000037.1 GCA_002305755.1 Christensenella sp. UBA1385
GAGTAGATTACCACGCATGTCATGCACTGTCAAGCACTTTTCCCAATCTTTTTTCAATTTTTTCGATCGGCGAGCTGAACCAGCCTTTCCGGATACCAGCTGCAAAAGGAATCGCCCTGTCCAATCTCAAGCGCCACCAGCTCCTGCCCCGCAAGGTCAAAGCCACGCAGCTCCCCGCCGGGCACACCCGCGATCGGGGGCGCAGCCTCCCTGGGCAGACCCGCGATGCACACATGCACGCCGCCGTTGCTCTTTTCAATCGGCCAGGGGCGCGCCAGCTCTTCTATATATTCTCCGCTGCGCCTTGCGGCGGCGGGGCTTTTGCCGCAGCGGATGAACAGCGGATAGCGCTCATAACCCCGCAGGCCCTCCGGCAGCACCTCCCCCGTCAGGCCATAATGTTCAAGCGTGCCGATATAGATCATCACCTCAAGGCGCCCGCCCTCATCCGCCGCCAGCAGCGCGCCGATGGGCAGCGCCTTGCGCCAGCTTTCAAAGCCCAGCCCCTCCAGCGGAATGCGCAGGCCCGCGCTCTTTTCGCCGCCCAGGATGCCGCGGATGGAGCTTGCGTGCCGCCAAAGGCAGCGCCCGTAGACCCATTTGGTAAACCCGATGCTGTCAAAGCCGCCCAAATAGACCTTGCCCTGCTTAAAATAGCCGTCGCCGGCGGGGGCTTTTCTTGGCATCAACAGATACCTGTCCGAATCGCCGCCGGCCAGATAGGGCACGCCCGAGTCAAAGCGCGGCGCGACATCCCTCCCCGCCAGCTCATTGTAGCGGCGGACAAAGAGATTATCCTTTTCCAACATTTCAAAAGCGCTGTCCAGCACCGGATGCGCCCTGACAGGGCCCTCGGGCAGCATCATCTCGGCGCTCAGGACGGGCACGGAAGGCAGGGAAGCCGCGGCCGCCGCGCCCGCCTCCGGGGCTACCGGCGCGGGGATGGTGACTGTGTTTGCCGCCCTGGGCTCGCGCAGATGCGCGGGCGGAGCATCCGGGTACCAGCCCCAGTAGGCCAGCTTCTCTGACAGGTCATGAACTCCCAGTTCCTGCCCCTCCAGCTCAAAAATGGGGATCACCGCCTTGCCCGAGCGCGCCGCACGCGGCGCGGCCTGGGGCGGCACGCCCACGATGCACACATTCACGCCGCCATCGGTATTGTAGATCTTCCAGGGGCGGTTGAGCCCCGCGATGTAGGCCGCGTTGCGGCTCACCGCGGCCGGGCTGTAGCCGGACTGGATAAACAGCGGGTAATCCAGGTAGGGCCTCAGGGCCTCCTCCACCGCCTGCTCCTCATAGCCATAGCCGCGCAGCGTGCCGGCATACATCATGATGTGGTTGCCGCTTTTGCCGCGGATGGCCATCAGCGCGCCGATGGGCAGCGCCTCGCGCCATCTGTCAAAGGGCAGGCCCATCAGATCGATGCGGCTGTTTTCGTTGCCCCGCTCGCGGAAGATGTCGCTGATCTTCTCTGGATGGTTCCAGCCGTTGGCCTGATAGACCCACTGGGTCAGGCCGTGGCAGTCAAAGCCATAGAGGTACAGCCGCCCGCTGACAAAAAACTGGCTGTCCTGCCAGGCCGCCCGCGGCACCAGCAGCAGCCTTTCGGCCTTGCCGCCGAAAAAATATGGCACGCCCAGCTGATAGCGCACCACCACCCGGGCCCCGGCCAGATGGTTATAGCGCTCCACAAAGACATTGCCCTCCTCCAGCATCTCAAAGGCGCTCTGTCCAGCAGCGGATGGCGCCTGATGTGCCCTTCGCTCAGGTAAAGCCGTTCAGGGCCGCAGGGCGGGGCGCTTCCCTCCCCCAGCGCCGGCAGGCAGACAAGGCTCAGCAGCATAAGGACTAAGGCAAACCTCCTCAAGCATTCCTTCGCTCTTTGCTTTTTCATGCCCGAGCCTCCTGCTGTCCGGTCAAAAAACCGCCCGCGGCGCGCGGACCGCAGGCGGCTGGTCGGTATTATTCTTCCGTGCTTCTGATCTCGTCGATGATGCTGCCGTCGCGGTATTCCACCCTGGCCACCACGCGGCCGCCGGGCCTGACGGTCTCCGGCTTCCCGGTCACACGCTCGGCCCTCTCCTTCAGCTCATGGATATCCACGACGGGCAGGCCGAAGGCGCGCAGCTTTTCCTCCAGATCCCCGCGCAGCGGGTTGACGGCGATGCCGCGCTGGGTGACCAGCACGTCCACCGTTTTGCCGGGGGTGGAGCGGGTCAGCACCCTGTCCACCACGATGGGCAGGCGCGCGCGGTAGAGCGGGGCCACGATCATCGCCAGCTTCGCGCCCGCGGCGGTATCGCTGTGCCCGCCGGAGCCGCCGATGATATAGCCATTTGAATCGGTATGCACGTTCACGTTGAAATCGGTGTCGATCTCGGTCGCGCCCAGTACCACCACATCCAGCGAATCCACCGCCGCGCTTTTCGCGTGCGGCCCGGCATAGCGCGTGGCCGATACCTCAAAGTGCCGGGGATTATCGCGGATGGACTGTACGGCCCGCAGGTCGAAGCACTGCACGTCCAGCAGGCTCCTGAAATAGCCCTCCTCCAGCATGTCCACCATATAGCCCGTGATGCCGCCCAGCCCGAAGCTGCCCGTCACGCCCAGGCGCTTCATGATGGGCTTCAGATACTGCGTCACGGCCAGCGAAGCGCCGCCCGCGCCCGTCTGGAAGGAGAAGCCCTCGCGGCACAGGCCGCTGGCCTCGATCACCTGCGCGGCGTAGCGCGCGATGGCCAGGCCCACCGGATCGCGCGTGATGCGCGTGGTGCCGGAGACGATGCCGCCCGGGTCGCCGATGGAATCCACCCTGGCCACGATGTCCACATCCTCTTCGCCTATGGAAGCGGGGATCAGGGGATATTCTTCTATATGGTCCGTTACCAGCACCACGGTGTCGGCGCATTTGGCATCGCTCATGGCATAGCCCAAAGACCCGCAGGCCGCGGGGCCGGCCACGCCGTTTGCGTTGCCCAAGGGGTCGGCCGCCGGGGCGGCGATGAAGGCCACGTCGATATGCACCCGTCCGGATTCGATGGCCTCCGGCCTGCCGCCGTGGCTGCGGAAAATAACGGGCTGCCCAAGGACGCCCCTTGAGATCTCCCGGCCGATGCCGCCGGACATGTAGTCGGTCTCCAGCCCGGTCACCACGCCGCTCTTCATATGGTCGATCAGCGGCAGATGCGCGTCAAACAGGCTGCTGGCCTGCACGGTGAGGCCGCGGATGCCCTGGCGGGCGGCCTCCTCCAGCACCATGTTCAGCACGTAGTCTCCGTTGCGCAGATGGTGGTGAAAGGATACGGTCATCCCGTCCTTCAGGCCGCTGCGCCGCACGGCCTCTGCGATGCCCTCAACCAGCTTACTCATGCTCAGCACCTCCCAGCCCCAGCGCCCTGGCCGTTTCCAGCACGCGCAGGGCCCTGTCCACGATGGGTTTGTCGATCATCTTTCCCCGCAGGCTGACCGCGCCGCGGCCAAGCCGCTTGCCCTCCTCGATGGCGTCCATCACCTCTCGCGCGTAGCGGATCTCGCCCTCGCCGGGCGTGAAGGCCTGGTTGACAGCCTCCACGTGCCGGGGCGAGATCACGGCCTTGCCGGTGAAGCCCAGCGCGCGCGCCAGCTCCGCGTCCTGCCGGAGGCCCTCCTCGTCGTTGACGTCGGTAAAGGGCGTATCGTACACATCCACGCCCGCGGCGCGGGCGGCCATCACCATGCGCCCGCGCGCGTAGGCGATCTCCCCGCCCGGCTTGCTGCGGATGGCCTGCAGGTCGCTGGACAGATCCTCCGCGCCCAGAAAGATGGCCTTCACCCTGGGATCCGCCGCGGCGATCTCATAGGCGCGCTCCACGCCGGCGGCGGTCTCGATCAGCGGCAGCAGGCCCACCGTGCCCTCCGCAAGGCCGCTCTCCCGCTCGGCTTCCGCCATCATGCGCGATACTTCCCGGATCGCCCCGGCGTCCGACACCTTGGTGGGCATCAGCATATCGGGCCTGAGCGGCACGATGGCGCTGATATCCTCCCCGGTATAGCCGCTGCCCAGCGGGTTGATGCGCACGATGATCTCGCAGCCCTGATAGCCGCAGGCGGACAGGGCGTTGCGCACCAGCACGCGCGCGGCGTCCTTCTCCGCGGGGGCGACGGCGTCCTCCAGGTCCAGTATCAGCGCGTCCGCGCCGTATACGTCCGCGTTGAGCAGCATGCCGGGGTTGTTGCCCGGCACAAACAGCATCGTCCTCCTCATGCCTTCTCCCCCTTGGCGCGAAGCAGCGCCGTTTCCACCCTCGCGCGGATGGTGAAATCCACGGCCCCGCGGTCGTCCAGCTCGATCAGCGCGCCCTCGGCCCCAAGGGCCCGGGCCGTCTCCAGCGCCACCTCTTCCATGCGGCGGCCGAACTGCTTTTGCACGATGGACTTCACCCGCACCTCAAGGCCCTTGTCCGCGGGCGAGACGGACACCATCACATCGTTGGATTCCAGCGTGCCGGCGATCGCCCGTCTTGTCACAACCATCTCTTCATCCCTCCTTGCCAGTTTGCCTCATTCATCCTTGTGTTTGCTTTTCCTCTTCCCCGCCGCGCAGCTTCTCCGCAAGCTGCTGCGCGATCTGGGGCAGCAGGCCGTAGGCGGCCGCCAGCGCGCCGGGGTTCAAGGCCGCCGTCCTCCCGTCCAGCGGCACGTAGCTGAGGTCGTTTTCCCCTTCCTTTTTCGGCAGCAGCCCGGCGAGGTATTCAAAGGCATAGCGGCCGCGGTTTTCCTCGGCGTCCGTCCCCTTCACGGTTTCCCGCCGCCCGCGGATCTCGCGCAGACGTACATACAGCCCCGCAGCGCCCATCAGCACCGCGGCCGCGCCGGGCAGACTGAGGTCAAGATTCATCAGCAGCGGCGGCACAATCAAGAGAGCCAGCCCCGAAAGAGCGATGCCGCCAAAGAGCAGCACAGCCTTTCCGATCTGTTCGCCGGGCTTTGCCAGGCGGCCGATGTACGCATCCAGGCATCCGTGGCACAGGCCCTCATCCAATACCGCGCCCAGCGCCTGTACCCGCCGCTCGCCGTCCAGCGCCCGGATGCGGAGCGTCAGTACCTCCTGCAGCCGTATGACGATCTGGGCGTCCCGTCCACAGCCCCTGCACGTCGCCATCAGTACCCTCCCCTTCTATATCCATCCTACGGAGGACAGTGTGAACACCCACAGAAACACCGTAAGGATGGAAGCGGCCGTACCCACGGTCACGATCTGACCTGCCAGCACGCCGTCCGCGCCCATCTCCTTGGCCATCACATAGCTGGAGACAGCCGTGGGCACCGCCGTCAGCGCCATGGCCGTGGCCACGGCCACTCTGTCAAAGCCGAGCGCCTTCACCGTCAGCACCGCCAGCAGCGGCACCGCCATCAGCTTCAGCAGGCAGACAATAGCCAGCTCCTTCTTATACTTCAGCGTATCCGAGAAATGCATGTCCGCGCCCAGCATCACCAGCGCCAGCGGCGTTACCAGCGAGGCCACGCCCGAGATCACCTGCTCGATATAGCCGGGCAGCCGGATCCCCGCCAGGCGCACCGCAAGGCCCGCCAGGGTACCGATGATGATGGGGTTTCTGAGGATGCTCACCAGCAGCGTCAGGGGTTTTGCGCGGCCCCCGCGCAGGGTTTCCAGGATCACCACACAGATCACATTGTAGAAGGGCACCACCACGGCGATGCTCAGGGTGGCCAGGCCCGTATGCTCCGGGCCCGCGATAGCCGTGATCACCGGCAGCGCGAACAGGATGGAATTGCCCCGGATCACGCCCTGCATCATGCTGCCCTGCACGGGCTTTGAATCGGTATAGCGCGGGATGAACAGGCACAACAGCACGGTGGTCAGGATCACCACACCCAGGATCACGCCGATAAAGCCGCCGTTCATGGGCGAGGCGATGTCCACCCAGTAGAGGTTGTTGAACAGCACAAAGGGAAAGCAAAAGCTGTAAATGATCTTGTTCATCTGGGCGACCGTGACAGCGGACAGCCTGCCCCCGCGCCGCAGGCCGAAGCCCGCCACCATGTAGAAAAACATGGGAAATACCGTGGAAAATGCCAGCAAAAAGCTCATCGGCTCCCCTCCGCCAGCATCAGCGGCTTGATGCCGCCCGCGTCCAGGATGCGCATGGCGTAGTCGCCCACAGGCTCGATGGGCACGGCGAGGCCGCTTTTCGGGTTCCTCAGCTCGGCGCGCTCCAGGTCCACCTCCAGCTCCTCGCCCTGCGCCGCCACCTCAGGCAGCCTCGGGCAGACGATCAGCGGCAGGCCCAGATTGATAGCGTTGCGGTAGAAGATGCGCGCGAAACCCCTGGCCACCACACAGCCCACGCCTCGCACCTTGAGCGCGATGGCTGCGTTCTCACGGCTGCTGCCGCAGCCGAAGTTGCGCCCGGCGGCCACGATATCGCCGGGCCGGAAAGCCGCGGCAAAGCTCTCCGAAGCCCCCTCCAGGCAGTGGGCCGCCATCTCCCGATGATCGGTCAGGTCAAGATACCTGCCGGGGTAGATCTGGTCGGTGTCGATGTTGTCGCCAAACACATGCGCTCGGCCCCTGAAAACTCTGTCGATCATGCTGCTGCCCTCACAGATAGTCCCTGGGGTCGGCGATCGACCCCGCCAGCGCCGAAGCGGCCACCGCCGCGGGCGAAGCCAGGTAGATCCTGGCCTTGTTGTGACCCATGCGGCCGGGGAAGTTGCGGTTGGTGGAGGAAATGCAGCTCTCCCCCTCAGCCAGCAGGCCCTCGTGCGTTCCCAGGCAGGCCGCGCAGCCGGTGCTCACCAGCGTGCAGCCGGCCTCGATCAGCTCGCCGATATAGCCCGCCGAGATGGCATCACGCAGCACTTTTTTGGAGGCAGGCACTATCAGCATACGCATGCCCGGCGCAATGTGCCGCCCGCGCAGAATGCGTGCCGCGGCTTCGATATCCTCCAGCCGCCCGCCCGTGCAGCTTCCCAAAAAGGCCTGGTCCAGCGGCACGCCCAGATGCTCCCGAAGATCCGCCACATTGTCCACGCTGAAGGGCAAGGCCAGCTGCGGCGGCACCGAGGAGGCGTCAAAGGCCAGGTCGTCCGCGTAGACATAGCCCGGGTCGGTCTCAAAGACCGTAAAATCCGCGATCTCCTTATCTTTCAAAAAGGCCATGGTCACGGCGTCCGGCTGGATATAAGCGGCCTTGGCCCCCATCTCGGTGGTCATGTTGCACAGCGCCATGCGCTCCGAGACCGACAGCTGCGATATCAGGCTTCCCTCAAAACAGACCCCGCGGTACACGGCGAAATCCGCCCCCAGCCTGCCAATGATATGGAGGATCAGATCCTTGGCGAAGACGCCCTTTTGCAGGCTGCCCTCCAGGCGGATGCGCATGATCTCCGGCACGCGGAACCACAGCTGCCCGGTCTTGAGGATGCAGGCCATGTCGGTGGCGCCCACGCCCGTGGAAAAGGCTCCGAAGGCTCCGTGCGTGGTGGTGTGGCTGTCCGTCACCACTATCAGGCGGCCGGGGCGGGAATAGCCCTTGTCTGCCATCACCTGATGGCAAACTCCTTCGTTGATCTCCATCAGGCCGGAAATGCCCTGCTCCCTGGCAAAGGCGCGGAACTGCTTTTGATTCTCAGCCTGACGCACGGTGGAGGCAGGGGCGTAGTGATCCAGAAAGATCAGCACGCGCTCGGGGTCTTTCACGCGCACGCCGCCGATCTCCCGGAAGGAATACATCGCCTGGGGGTAGAGGTCGTTGATCCCGGCCACGTCCACCCGGCAGTTGACGATCTCGCCCGTGCGCACGCTGTCCCGCTCCGCGTGGGCGGCCAGTATTTTTTCCAGAGCGTGCATGAGGCCCTCCTTTGATAAGCGAAAATAATCAGGTGGCTCCGCCCCGCGGCCAAAGGCCGCGGGAGGCGGAGCCAGTTGTTCCTTTGATCGGGTTGAACAGGCTTAGAGCGCGCCGCCCAGCAGGGACAGCATCAGGCTGCCGATGATCAGGATGATGGCGCCGCCCAGGCGAGAGGAGATCTGCGCGAAGGGCATCAGTTCCATACGGTTGGCGGCGGACAGCACGGCCACGTCTCCGGTGCCGCCCATGTTGGACATGCACAGGCCCGCGGTGATGCCCGCCTCCACGGGATAGAAGCCCACCAGCTTGCCGATGAAGAAGGCGCCGAAGAACCCGCCCACCACGGTGACCAGGCACAGCACCAGGTAGGTGAGCGAGAAGGACTCGATCACGGTGCCCAGGTCCAGATAGCACAGGCCGATGCCGACCAGCAGCGCGCCCGTGAGGTTCTTCATCACGAACTGGAACCACTGATAGCAGGCGATCTCGATGTACTCCGGCAGCAGGCGGAAGATCTTGAAGACGGCCACAGTGATGATCATCCAGGCATAGGCGTGAATGGTGATGCCGGTGCCCAGCATGGTCCACAGTTTCGCCACGATGAATCCGAAAGCAAAGAAGGCGCAGGACACCAGCAGGCCAATGCCCATCTTGGCAAGGTCTATCTTGTCGCGGGCCGCCTGCATCTCGGGGCTGATCTCCATCTCCTTGGGATCGACGCCCTTGGCGATCAGCTGGCCCTGGCCGTTCATTTTTCCGCGGATCAGCTTGACCATCAGGCCGCCCATCACGATGGAGAGCGCGTTGCCGATGGCGACGGCGGGGGTCATGATGGAGAGGGCCTCGGTAGCGGTCATGCCGCTGCCGCTCTCAAAGATCTTGGACAGAGGCACCGCGCCCGCGCCCATGCCGCCGCCCATGATGGGCAGCGCGATCAGCAGAAGCGTCTTCACCACGCCGTAGCCGGTAATGGCGCCAATGGCCGCCGCCAGCGCGAAGGCCAGGACGATCGCACCGAAGATGGCGGGGAAGTAACGGGCCGCGGCCTTGACCAGGAGCTTGCGGTTCATGCCCAGGATAGAGCCTGTGATCAGCGCCGCGATATAAAAATCGAGGAAGGCGCCGGTCGGTTTGAAAAAGTCGTTGACGCTCTTGACGACCGCTTCGGGAAACACCCCAAAGTACTGCATCAGGCCGGTGCCGAAGATGATGACAATGGCGCCGCCGCCCAGGTAGGTGTTGATGATGGGCGTCTTGTCGCCGATTTCCTGCAGCACCGCGCCAAGCACGATCATCAGGAGGAAGGCCCCGGCCATGCCCGTGGGCAGCACGCCCATGGCAGCCGAAACGATAACCACCGCGGCAATGATCAGAAAGTAACCAATGGGCAAGCCGTACAACTTGTATCCGCCGAGTTTGGTCTTTGTTTCCGTCATGTTCTCAATCCCTTTCCTAAAGAAAGATTATACGCAAACGGGTCTTCCCCGTCGGCTTTCACTTTTCTCCCGCCGCGCGCGGCAAAGCCCGGTTCCCGTCAGGCTCTCGGGCTGCGCGCAATGCCCAGCTTTTCGGCGGCCCGCGCCACCTCCTCCGCCACGGCGTCGGCCACGCGCGGGTCAAAGGCGCCGGGGATGATGTAATCCGGCGTCAGCTCGCCGTCCGCGCACAGGGCGGCGATGGCCCGGGCGGCCGCGAGCTTCATCTCCTCCGTGATGTCGCTGGCTTCCACCATGAGGGCTCCCTTGAAGATGCCGGGGAAGACCAGCACGTTGTTGATCTGGTTGGGATAGTCGCTGCGTCCGGTGGCCACGATGAAGGCCCCGCCCTCCCTGGCCTCGTCCGGCATGATCTCCGGCGTGGGGTTGGCCATGGCGAACACGATGGGCTTCTCCGCCATGGCGGAGACCATCCGCGCGCTCAGCACGCCCGGTGCGGACACGCCGATGAACACGTCCTTGCCCCTGATGATCTCGCTCAGCGGGCCCCTCTGGCCGTGCCGGTTGGTGATCCCCGCCATCTCGGTCTGCGCGGGGTTCATCCACTCCTCATGCGCTTCCAGCGCGCCCTGCCTGTCCACCAGCACCAGGTCGCCCGGGTGCATCCTGAGCAGAAGCTTGGCGATGGAGATGCCGGCCGCGCCCGCGCCATTGACCACGATGCTGATCTCCTCCCACCTCTTGCCCGCGACCTTCAGCGCGTTGATGAGCCCGGCCACCACCACGATGGCCGTGCCGTGCTGATCGTCATGGAAAACGGGGATGTCCAGCTCCTGCTTCAGCCGCCGCTCGATCTCAAAGCAGCGCGGGGCGGAGATATCCTCCAGGTTGATGCCGCCGAAGGTGGGGGCCAGGTATTTGACCGTCCTGATGATCTCCTCGGTATCCTTGGTATCCAGGCAGATGGGGAAGGCGTCCACGCCGCCGAAGGCCTTGAACAGGGCGGCCTTGCCCTCCATCACCGGCATGGCGGCCTCGGGCCCGATGTCGCCCAGGCCCAGCACGGCGGTGCCGTCCGTCACCACGGCCACGGTGCGCCCCTTGATGGTGTACTTGTAGGCGTCATGTCTGTCCGCGTGAATCCTGCGGCAGGGCTCGGCCACGCCGGGGGTATAGGCGGCGGACAGCTCCTCCCGGTTGGTGAGGGGCACCTTGGAAACCACTTCCAGCTTGCCCCGGTGGCGGGCGCAAAGCTCCAGGCTCTTTTCATTATAATTCATGGCTATACCTCCCGTACTGATTCAGGCTGCGTCGGTCGTCATCGGTGGAATAGGAAATAAGAGCGCAATTCACTTAGGATCTTCGCCGCTCACTTTCTTTGCTGTTATTAAACACCATGAGGGGGATGATGTCAACCTGGTGAACATACCCGTTCCGATACCTCAGCCCGTTGACAAACGCAGTTTGTCAACGGAGGGGAAACCGGCCCTCCGCCTTTTCGCTGCGCTCTCCGGGCGGCGGATGGGC
>DBQV01000065.1 GCA_002305755.1 Christensenella sp. UBA1385
CATATTTGCTGTTTCCGGTTGCAGAAAAAAAGAAAATCATGATAATCCCCCCAGTAAATAATGCAGAGCTTCAAGCGCGGCTTCCTTCGGCATTTGTTCTCTACGGATAAAACACCACTCCAGCATCATCTGGATCGTGTTTCCATAATGCTCTGCCATCAGTTCATAGGGAACCGCATATTTCTCGGAGCACGGGCTGTTTACAATGATGCTGTAGATCTGTTCCCGGATATACTTCCTGAGTGATTCTGCAAAGCGCCCGTCCATCGGATTGTGTTTCATGATTTTCTCAATGGCAGCCCGATAGCCGGACAAATAGGTGTAGCACCGTTCAAACAGGGCAGAGGTCCTTTCTTCCGCCGGAATGGATGGATAATCATCGATCACGATGTCACTTGCTATCTTTTGCCAGCAGTCATTCAGCAGGTCATAAACATCGTCGAAGTAATTGTAGAAAGTAGCCCTCGGATAATTCGCCTTCTCGCAAAGTTCACGCACCGTGATGTTTTCAATGCTCGTTTCGGTCAATGCCTCGAACAAGACCCGTGAGAAATCCTCAAGGGTCCTTTGCGCAAACCTTGTCATCCTTTTGCTGAAATCATGCTTCACGGATCACCTCATCAAAACATTCCTTCTGTTGCCTTGATCATCATGGCATGGGGAACGATCTTGCTGACAATTCGGTATCCCTTGTAAAACCATCCCGGCGTGTAGAAACCTTTTCCGGCGGATGCTTGTTTCAGCGATGTCCGCGTAATCTTCTTCAGGCTAAGATACGGGAGACGTCCGGCCTTTTCTCCATCGCCGCCTCTCACATTCATTTCCGTATCCATGTTGCCGGGAGAAAGCACCATGACGTTGATTCCTTTTTTCTTGAGCTCCGCCCGGAGCGCCTGACCGTGAAACCTGGCATAGGCTTTTGCCGCACTGTACACAGCCTGTCCTACGACTGGCACAAACGAAGATACAGAACCGACGATCACCGCATAGCTGCCTTTGTTCATATACGGAATACAGACCCGGTTCACAAGCGTCATTGCCTTAATATCAAGGTCAATCATCATGTCGATATCCTTTTCGGACATATCCTCAAACAACCCGCAGCTGCAGTACCCCGCGTTGTTGATCAGGATCTGTATGTTCGCCCGCTCTTCTTCGAGCATTTTCTTCAGCTCTGTAAATGACTTCCTGTCCGTGAGATCCATCGGGACAGGACGGACATGAGCTGGCGCGCACTCTTTTGCCAGCTCCTCCAATCGTTCCTTTCTTCTGGCTACTACCCAGATTTCATCCACATCGTTCTGTTCGGCCACAGCTCTGGTAAACTCCGCGCCAAGCCCCGATGACGCGCCGGTGATCACTGCAATGTTCACAATTCCTTCCTTTGTTCAAGAAAATTCTTAGACGCATGTCCATATTTATATTACAGTCGGATCCAGAAGAAAATCAATCGTCATCTTTCAGCCATCGTCTATCTTTTTGCAAAATGATAGAAGTGTCCATCCGAGCAGTTTGCTGCCATCGTCCGCTGCCTGAATCGAATCATGCTGAACTCAAACCTTAGTGCTTTAATGGACTCGTTCTTTTCCGTGAAAAAGGCTGCGGAGCGTACATCCCGCAGAAAAACCCCGATCAGGTTTACTCCTGACCGGGGAACTGCTTCAGCTAAATCTGGATTTGACGCGCACGATGTGCCCGGTTCTTACACCCGGTCAAAGAGCCGCGCCGATGTCCGCCTTCTCAACACGCTCCGTCCAGGAGAGCAATACGTCCATCCGGGCTCCGGCGGCCTTTACATATCTTTTAGGCCTGCATCCGGGGCCTGGGTACCCGCCTCCCTCAGGCCAGCCCGGCGAAGCGGAAGATCACGCCCACCACGGCGGAGGCGGCGATGGTGATCACGGGGTGGGGCTTCCACTTTTTGATGATGAAGAAGAGCGCCGCGGCCAGGATGACGCTGCGCCACTGGATGAGATCGAACAGACGGTGGGTCTGCTCAAAGAGGGGCAGGTTGAGGATGGAGATCTGCAGCACGCTCAGGCCCGCCGCGGCGATCAGGCCCACGGAGGCGGCGCGCAGGCCGTAAAAGACAGCCTGCACGATGGGGTTGTCGCTGAAGCGGCGCAGGAAGCGCGCGATGATCAGTACCATGATCACGCAGGGAAGCACCTCGCCCAGCGTGGCGACGATGCTGCCCAGCACGCCCGCGGTCTTGAAGCCCGTGTAGGTCGCCATATTGATGCCGATGGGGCCCGGGGTGGACTCCGAGATGGCGATCATATCGGTGAGATCGGCCACGGTGAACCATCCGGTCGAGGCCGACAGCTTTTCAAGGAAGGGCAGCGTAGCCAGCCCCCCGCCGACGGCGAAAAAGCCTATCTTGAAGAACTCATAAAACAGCCTGAGATAGATCATGCCTTCTTCGCCTCCTTTCTGCCCTTGTACAGCACGCCCACCAGGCCGGAGGCGACCACCAGCAGCACAGGGCTGACGTCGGTCAGCACCGACAGCAGCAGCACCGCCGCGCAGACAAGCCCGGTGACCCAGTCGATCAGGGCGCTCTTGCCCAGCTTGATGATGGCGTTGACGATCAGCACAAGCACGCACACGCGGATGCCCGCGAAGGCGTTCTGCACCCAATTGAGGTGGGAAAAGCTGCTGATGAAAGCCGCGATAAGCATGATGATGACCAGCGAGGGAAAGACCACGCCCAGCGCGGCCATGATGCTGCCGCGCGCGCCCTTGATCTTATGGCCGACAAACAGGGAGGTATTCACGGCGATGATGCCGGGCATGCACTGGCTGATGGCATAGTAATCCATCACGTCCGCCTCACTGACCCAGCCGCGCTTCTCCACCACCTCTTTCTGAAGGATGGGCAGCATGGCGTAGCCCCCTCCGAAGGTGAGCCCACCCACGCGGGCAAATGTGAGAAAAATATCCAGATAAATATTCACGCGGTGTCAACCTCCCCCTGCGTGCCATATAAAAAAAGACCCGCTGAATGACAGCATATGCCTGCCCGCTCCGCTTGTCAACCATGGCTCTCTTGCAGCCTTGTATCCCGATTGTTCTTATTGCTCCGGGGCCTGTAACTTCCCGCATATTAGTGCTATAGTGCAACTTAATTATCCGCGCTGTGCATATTTACACAGTCAGTCGGGCAGGACGGAGGGAACGAAATGGGCCGGTACATCGTCAAAAGGCTGTTGATGATGGTCTTTCTGCTGCTTGGCATGACCTTCATCGTATTTGCCAGTCTGCACCTTGCTTCCGGCGATCCTGCAGAAATGGTGGCCGGGGTCACCGCCACGCCAGAGGACATCGAGCGTGTGCGCGTCAGCCTGGGGCTGGACAAGCCCTTCCTGCTGCAGTACCTCACCTACCTGAAAAACCTCTTCACCCTCAACCTGGGCACCAGCTTCACCACCAGGCAGCCCATCGTGCAGGAAATCGCCGTGCGCCTGCCTCACACGCTCAACCTGGCCTGCGCCAGCATCCTGCTGTCCATCCTGGTGGGGGTGCCGGCGGGCATCATCACCGCGCTCAACAAGGACAGAATGCTGGACAGCGTCATCTCCACCGGCGCGATGGTGGGCATCTCCATCCCCAACTTCTGGCTGGGCACGATGCTGATCTACCTGTTCTCCGTTGTGCTGCGCTGGCTGCCCTCGGGCGGCATGAGCGCGCCATTCTGGACGGCCGAGGGCTTCCGCCAGGCCATCCTGCCGGCGATGGCCCTCTCCACCGCCACCATCGCCAGCTTCACCCGCATCGGCCGCTCCGCCATGCTGGAGGTGCTGCAGTCCGATTACATCCGCACCGCCAGGTCCAAGGGACTGCCGGGCAGGAGCGTGATCTACATCCACGCGCTGCGCAACGCCCTGATCCCGCTGTTCACCCAGTTCGGCACCAGCTTCGGCGGCCTGCTGGGCGGCGCGGTCATCACCGAGCAGGTGTTCGTGGTCAACGGCATAGGCACCTACCTGATCAACGCCATCAACACGCGCAACTACCCCGTGGTGCAGAGCACTGTGCTGATCATCGCGGGATTGTTCATCATCGTCAATCTGGCGGTCGATCTGCTCTACGTAGTGATCGACCCCCGCATCCAGTACAGCTGACAGGCAGAAAGGAGGCAGACCCATGCAGGCTGCACAGGCAGGAAAGGCTGTCATCACGCGCGAGAGGCCCCTGGCGGGCGCTTTTCGCAAGCTGTGGCAGAACAAACTGGCCACCGTCTGCTTCATCGTGCTCACGGTGGAGATCGCGGTGCTGCTGCTGGCGCCCCTGATCGCGCCCTTTGACCCGGAGGCCACCAACATCCGCGCCAAGCTTGCCCCCGGCTTCTGGGCCCAGTGGAGCCAGAACCCCAAGGAACGGGAGGCCTATCGCCCCCAGCATCCCCTGGGCACGGATCACCTGGGGCGGGACATGCTCTCGCGCCTTTTGTGGGGCGGGCGCGTGTCGCTGACGGTAGGCTTCATCTCCACGGCCATGGGCCTGTTCTTCGGTGTGATCTTCGGCATGCTGGCCGGATATTACAAGCGTCTGGACAACCCCATCATGCGCCTGATGGACCTTCTGTTCACCTTCCCCGGCATACTGCTGGCCATGCTCATCATCGCCATGCTGGGCGCCAGCACCTTCAACGCCACGCTGGCTATCAGCATCTGGTCGGTGCCCAGCTTCGCGCGCATGGTGCGCGGCAGGGTGCTGCAGATCAGGGAGGAGGACTATGTGATGGCCATCCGCTCCTCCGGCGCGACGGACGCGCGCATCCTGCTGGCGCACGTGCTCAAGAACTGCCTGCCGCTGATCATCGTGATCGCCACCATGCGCATGGCCAGTTCCATCATCTCCATCTCCACGCTGTCCTACCTGGGCATGGGGGTTCCGCCACCAGCGCCGGAATGGGGCGGCATGATCGCCGCCGCCAAGGAATACATGTGGAAGCGCCCCAGCCTGATCGTCATCCCAGGCCTGGCCGTGATGATCACCATCATCTGCCTGAACGTACTGGGCGACAAGCTGCGCGACATACTCGACCCCAGCCTGCGGGACTGATCGTCTATTGCGCCGGCCGCAAGCCGGATGTGATAAGAAACAAAAAAGGAGAACCGTCATGAAGCAACTGTTTTTCAAACGCCTGTCGGCGCTCGCGCTCGCGCTGACGCTGATCGTCCTTTCTCCTGCCTCTCTGGCCTCCTCCGACGGGGAGAAGATGTTCAATGTCGCTCTCACCGCGCCCTTTACGGGCTTCGACCCTCTGCGCACCAATGACGCCGCCTCCACCTATGTCAACGCGCAGATCTACGAGACGCTCTACCGCATCGCGCCCGATGGCAGCTACACCCCGCTGCTGGCGGAATCTCTTCCCGAGTTTTCCGATGACGGCCTCTCCGCCACCATCAAGCTGCGCGAGGGCATCAGCTTCCATGACGGCACGCCCTTCAACGCCGAGGCGGTGAAGTACACCTTCAGCCTGATCCAGGATCCGAACTTCGGTTCCAGCCGCGCCTCCATCGTGGCCTCCATCGACACCATGGAGGTGCTGGACGAGTACACCATCAAGCTCAACCTCAAGTATGAGGACGGCGTGCTGCTGGCCAAGCTGGCACACACCAACAGCGCCATCGTCTCCCCCACCGCGCAGGCCAACCAGGACCTGATGGTGCAGCCCGTGGGCACCGGGCCCTACCTGTTCGTCAGCTCCGTCTCCGGCTCGAACGTCGTACTCAAGGCCAATGAGGAATACTGGGGTGGCGCTCCCGCGATCAAGAACGTGACCATGACCATCATCTCTGAGGAGTCCACGGCCATCGCGCGCATGGAAACGGGCGAGGCGGACTTCATGCCCAACGTGACCGTGCAGCAGGTGCCGCGCCTTCAGGGCATTTCCGGCGTTACCTTCGCCACCTCGCCCTCGGCGCAGATCTTTTACATCATGCTGCGGCCCAACAGCTATGTGAACCCCGTGATGGGCAACCCCCTGTTCCGACAGGCGCTGGCCATGGCCTTTGATACCGAAGGCTACACCGAGTTCGTCATGGAAGGCTACGCCTCCCACTCAGCCAGCGTGATCGGCCCCAACGTGTTCGGCTACACCGAGGCCGCCGAAGGCTTCGGCTACAAGTACGACCCGGAGGCTGCCCGCGCCATCATCGAGGAAAACGGCTGGCAGAACGAGGAGATCAAGTTCCTGGTGCCCAGCACGCCAGCCTACACGCCGATGGGCGAATACTTCCAGTCCAACCTGCAGGAGGTCGGCCTCACCAACGTGCAGATCGAGTCCATCGATTGGTCGGCCTGGCTGACAGAGAGCAAGGCGGACAACCGCTTTGACATTTCCCTGGCCGCCTGGTCCAACGTAACGCGCGACGGCACCGAGCTGCTGGAGCCCAACTGGGACAGCAAGGTCAGCTCCCGCAGCCGCATCGACAGCGAGGAGTTTGACGCGCTGGTGAAGGAGAGCAAGACCACCAGCGACCGGGAGCTGCGCCTTGCCAAGCTGGAGGCCGCCAACAAGTACCTGCTGGACATGGCGGTCGTCGTGCCTGTGTACAACGGCCAGAACCTGTTTGCCTACAACAACGCCTACGAGGGCGTGACCCGCGACGTGGGCGGCACCTTCTACCTGAAGGACATCACCCTTAAGTAAATCACATGTTCCCCTCCTCTCCCGCCGCGGGCCGCGCCCTCGGCGGGAGAGGTATCCGACCGAAAGGAAGCGCTTCATGGAAAAGACATTGGAAGTCAAGGATCTGACGGCCACCTTCCGCATCGGGCAGAAGGATTATCAGGTGCTGCGCGGCGTTTCCTTTGACATCAGGCGCGGCGAAACGCTGTGCATGGTGGGCGAATCGGGCTGCGGCAAATCCGTCACCACGCTGGCGGTGATGGACCTGCTGCCCCTCAATGGCAAGGTAGTATCCGGCTCCATCAAGTTGGACGGCCAGGAGCTGACCCATCTTGGCAAAAAGCAGCGAAACGCCCTGCGCGGGGCCAAGATGGGCATGATCTTTCAGGAGCCCATGACCGCGCTCAACCCGCTGCTCACCATCGGTTATCAGATGGCAGAGGGGCTGCGCCACCACAGGGGGCTGTCCAAAAAAGAGGCCTATGATCTGTGCGAGCAGGCCCTCACGCGCGTGGGCATCGCCAATGCCGGGGCGCGCATGCGCCAGTACCCCTTCCAGCTCAGCGGCGGTCTGCGCCAGCGCATCATGATCGCGATGGTGCTGTCGCTGCAGCCCAGCCTTCTGATCGCGGACGAGCCCACGACGGCGCTGGATGTGACCATCCAAAAGCAGGTGCTGCTGCTGCTGAAGGACCTCAAGAAGGAGATCAGCTCCGGCATCCTGTTCATCACGCACGATCTGGGCGTGGTGGCCGAGATCGCCGACCGCGTGGCGGTGCTCTACGCCGGCAATAAGGTAGAGGAGGGCCCTGTGAAGGCCATCTTTGAAAGGCCCCTCCATCCCTACACCCAGGGCCTGCTGGCCGCCGTGCCCAACGTGGATGACGATGATTTTCAGATCAAGGCCATCCCCGGATCCTTCCCCCTGCTGACGGAGGATATACCGGGCTGCCGCTTCCACCCCCGCTGNNGTTTGCTGCCATAAGGCGGAAAAGGAGCGCGCGTGATGGAGCAAAAGGCGATCATCGAGCTGAGAAAGCTCAAAAAGCGCTTCCCTCTGGGGGGCGGGGCCAGCATCAAGGCGCTGGAGGACGTCAGTCTGACGGTCTGGGAGGGCGAAAAGCTGGGCATCGTGGGCGAATCGGGCTGCGGCAAATCCACCCTCGGGCGCGTGCTGCTGCAGCTTTACAGGCAGACCAGCGGCGTCAGCCTTTACTACGGCACCTCGCTGGAGCGCCTCGGCCCCAAGTACCTGATGCGCGAGGTGAGCCGCCTGCCGCTCTATCAGCGGCGGGCGCAGCAGTACTTCGACCGGGCGCGCGCGCTGGAGCGGAAGATCTCCCAGCTGCAGGCGGACGACCGCGCAAGCGAGAAAAAGGTGGCCAAGCTGCGCTTCCTCGCACAGGAAAACAAGAAGGATGCCTCGCGTCAGCTGCGCGAGGGCTCCCGCACCTGCGGCTCGCTGATCACCAGCGCGCGGCTGCCGGAGGTGCAGGCGCTGTTTTTTAAATCCCTGAGCGGGCTGATGCAGGCGCACAGGATCCTCAAGCGCTCGGAAAAGCTGGAGGCCCGGCAGGAGAAGCTGCGCCTTTCAGGCCGGGAGGAAGACCCCGCCCTGCAGCGGGAGATACAGTCCCTTCAGGAGGAGGCGCGCAGGGCCATCGCCAGAGCGGACGAGCTGAAGGCCAAGGCCTATGCCTGGAAGCACCAGGACGTGCTGCCCATCACGGAGCGCTGCCAGGACCCGGCCTATCTTGACAAGCTGGACCGCAACGACGAAACGGGCGTGAACCTGGGCAAGCTGACGGGGCGGGAGATGCGCAAGCTGCGCCGCGACCTGCAGATGATCTTCCAGGACCCTGCCGCGAGCCTGGACCCGCGTCAGTCCGTGGGCAAGGCCATCGAGGAGGTGTTCCGCATCAACACCGACCTGCCGCGCGCCGTGCGCCGCGAGCGCACGATGCAGCTGCTGGAGCAGGTGGGCCTCAAGCGCGAGCACTATGACAGCTACCCCAACGCACTCTCCGGCGGGCAGAAGCAGCGCGTGGGCATCGCCCGCGCCATCGCGCTGGGCCCCAAGGTGGTGGTGCTGGATGAATCTGTCTCCGCGCTGGATGTCTCGGTGCGCGCGCAGGTGCTGGAGCTGCTGGACGATCTCAGCCGCCAGCGGCACCTGACCTATCTGTTCATCACGCACGACCTGGGCGTGGTCAAGTATTTCTGCGACCGGGTGGCAGTGATGTACCTCGGCCACCTGTGCGAGCTGGGCACCACGGAGGACATCTTTCACAGCGCGCAGCATCCCTACACGGTGTCGCTGCTGGCCTCGGTGCCCCGCCCCGTGGTGAAGGAGCGGGATGGGGACGAGAAGGTGCTGGAGGGCGAGGTGCCCAGCGCCGTCACCCCCCCCAGGGGCTGCCCCTTCCATACCCGCTGCCCGCGCAGCATGGAGATCTGCAGCCGCAAAAAACCGCCGCTGTGCGAGACCTCGCCGGGCCACCACACCGCCTGCTTCCTCTATCCCGCCCCGTCGAAAGCCCCGGAAGGAGAAGAATGATGATCCCCTTTGACCCGCTGTACGCCCCCTATCCCTCCGCGCGCTGCCCCATCTATGCCCGTGGCGGCATGGTGGCGACGGGCAGCCCGCAGGCCGCCGCCGCGGGGCTTGAGACGCTGCGCCTGGGCGGCAACGCCGTGGACGTCGCGGTAGCCACGGCCGCCGCGCTGACGGTGGTGGAGCCTACGGCCAACGGCATCGGCAGCGACGCCTTCGCGCTGGTGTGGATCCAGAAGGATCAGAGGCTCTACGGCCTCAACGCCAGCGGGCGCGCGCCGCGCGGCATCAGCATCGACAGGGTGCTGAGCCTTGGCGCGAAGGACGGGCAGATGCCCACCTACGGCTGGGCGCCCACGATGGTGCCAGGCGCGCCCAAGGGCTGGGCGGCGCTGCAGCAGCGTTTCGGCCGGCTGAGCCTTGAAAAGAGTCTCGCCCCGGCCATCGCCTATGCAAGCGAGGGCTACCCCGCCGGGCCTCACCTGGCCCGGATGTGGCAGCTGGCGGCCCGCAAATACGGGCAGATGAAGGGCGACCCTGTCTTTCAGGGATGGTTTGACACCTTTCTCCCGTCAGGCGAAGCGCCGCGGGCCGGGGAGACGGTGCGCCTGCCCGATCACGCGCGCACGCTGGCGCAGATTGCAAAGAGCGGGGCCCAGGCCTTCTACTCGGGCGAGCTGATGCGCCGTATCGTTGCCGACAGCCGCGCGCTGGGCGGCTTCTTCTGCGAGGAGGATCTCACGGGCTACGAGGCCGAGTGGGTGGAGCCGCTGCGCCTTGACTACCGGGGCTATGAGGTGTGTGAGATACCGCCCAACGGGCAGGGCATCGTGGCGCTGATGGCGCTCAATATCCTGAAGCACTTCGATTTCGGCGCGCGGGAGAGCACGGACAGCTTCCACCTGGCCTGGGAAGCCATGAAGCTGGCCTTCGCCGACGGCAAGCACTACGTGACCGACCCCGCGCGGATGAAAGTAAGCGCGCAAGAGCTGCTCTCCCCCGCCTACGGCGCCGCGCGGGCCGCCCTGATCGACGGGCGCGCCGCGCTGCCCGGCTTCGGCAGCCCCTCCGGCTCCGGCACGGTGTACCTGTGCTGCGCCGACGGCGAGGGCAACATGGTGAGCTACATCCAGAGCAACTATATGGGTTTCGGCTCCGGCGTGGTGGTGCGGGGCACGGGCATCGCCCTGCAGAACCGCGGGCACGACTTCTCGCTGAACCCCGAGGACGCCAACGCCCTCGCCCCCGGCAAAAAAAGCTACCATACCATCATCCCGGGCTTTTTGATGAAGGATGGGAAGGCGCTCGGCCCCTTCGGCGTGATGGGCGGCTACATGCAGCCCCAGGGCCACGTGCAGGTAGTGCAGAATCTGATCGACTTTCACCTGAACCCCCAGCAGGCGCTGGACGCGCCGCGCTGGCAGTGGATGGGCGGCAGGCGCTTCACCGTGGAGCAGGGCTTCAGCGGCGCGATCGCCAGGCAGCTGGCCGCCCGCGGGCACGAGGTGGAGCTCGCGCTGGAGGGCGCGTCCTTCGGCCGCGGGCAGATCATCCTCAAGCAGCCGGACGGCGTGCTGATCGGGGGCACCGAGGGCCGCACGGACTCCAACATCGCCTGTTATTAAAGGTACATCGGTTAACCGAACATTCTGTGGCTGCCTTCGGGCGGCCCTTTTTGCATGGACAGCTTTCATGTCAGGTGGTACACTGTGTTCAGAAAACATCAAATCCGACCGAAGGAGACACAGATGAAGAGCATGGTACCGCTTGGCGGCGCGGAGCTGCGCGCGCAGGGCATGGATCTCGTGGACAAAAAGGGACGCAGGGTCTTTTTCAGCGGCATCAATCTGGTGCACAAGGGCAAGCGCCTTGAGGGGGGCGGCTTCGATTTTTACGGCAGGTGGGATGAGGGCATCTATGAAAAGTTCGCCGGCATGGGTTTCAACCTGCTGCGCTTCGGCATCCTCTGGGCGGCCATGGAGCCGCGGCCCGGCGAATACGACATGGACTATTTTGCCTATGTGCGCGGCGAGATGGATAAGGCGGCGGCCTGCGGCCTGTCTGTGGTGCTGGACATGCATCAGGATCTCTACGCCCAGCGCTACTCCGACGGCGCGCCCGACTGGGCGGTGCTGACGCAGCACCCCTTTGAGGCCACGGAGCTGTGGAGCGACGCCTACCTCTTTTCCCCCGCCGTGCACGAATGCTGGGACAGCTTCTGGCAAAACAAAAAGCCCGAAGGCTCCGAAACAGGCCTTCAGGATCATTACGCCGCCCTGTGGCGGAAGATCGCGCAGTATTTCGGCGGGCACCCCGCGCTGCTGGGCTATGATATATTGAACGAGCCCGCGCCGGGCAGCGAAATACAGGGCATGTTCGCGCTTGTGCTGGAGAGCCTGGCCGGACAGCTGACAGCCGAGGAGACGGCAGCCCTCGGCCTCAGCGAGCCAAGCGCGGAGGCGCTGGTCGAGGTCTTTCTCTCCCCTGAAAAGAAGCTGATGGCGCTGGAGGTGCTGAACGACCCGCAGCGCTACAGACAGCTGGGCGAACTGTGCAAGGAGCCCGTCATGGCCTTTGAGCGCGGGCCTCTGGCAGCCTTCTACGCCAAGGTGGCCGCGGCTATCCGCAGCGAGGACACACAGAGCTTCATCCTCAGGGGCAACAACTACATGTCCAACATCGGCATCCCCTCGGGCATTCCGCCCATCACGGTGGGGGGCAAGCCCGACCCGCGGCAGATCCTGGCCCCCCACGGCTATGACCTGACGGTGGACACCCCTGCCATCGAAGTGGCCAGCGACAGCCGCGCGGGCAGCATCTTCGCCCGGCACAGGGAAACGCAGCAGTCCCTGAACCTGCCCCTGATCGTGGGCGAGTGGGGCGCCTTCGGCCAGAGCGGCGCGGCCCTGCGGCACGGCCGCAGCCTGCAGAAGCTGTTTGACAGCTGCCTCTGGGGCAACACCTACTGGTGCTACGAGGACGGCCTGTTTGATTTCCCGGTCTTCAGGCTGCTGAAAAGGCCGCGCCCCGTGCTGCTTTCAGGCAGGGCCGAAAAGCTGGCCTGGGACGCGGAGAGCGGCCTGTTTGAGCTTGTCTGGCAGGAGGAGGGCGCGCAGGGCGCGGAGAGCCTTGTCTTCCTCCACAGCCTGCCCCTGTCGGCGGAGCTGGATGGGGAGGCCTTTGCCCCTGCGGCGGGCCTTACGGCGCTGCCCTTTAAGGGCGGGCTTCGCCGTCTGTCGCTGCGTTTCCCTGCCGACGCTGCCGGCTGAACTCGGACAGCTCCTGTTCCTCTTTTAGATTGATCGGGTGGAAAAACAGGGGGATCATCCCCGCCAGCGCGAACAGGATGGGCACGATGGCCGTGCCGATGCGGATGCCCATCAGCGCCTCGGCGCTCTGCTGCAAAAGCGTGCCGTTGTAGCCGAAGCGCTCCATGATGCCCAGCAGCAGAAGCTGCTGGATGCTGAGGGTGGGTGCGGCGATCAGCGTGAGCAGGGAGGTGATCAGCCCTGTTTTTCTTGTACCCGTCAGTCGCTCGTTTTCATCGATCAGCGCGGCGGATAGCGGCGCGGCGGCGGTGGTCATCAGGTATTTGCCCGCCATGATGGGGATGTAGCAGAGTGTGACCGTGATCCAGTTGTCCGCGAAAAACAGCGCGGCATAGCCCAGAATATAGGGCAGCACGCCGACGAAGATGGAGCGCTTCGCCCCCCTGTGCTTGACCACGCGGCCCAGCAGCGGCAGGATCAGAAAGACGAGCAGCATGGGCAGGGTGTCGGCGATCGTGGCCTCCAGCCCGCTCGTCTTGACCACATGGTCCATAAAGTACAGGAAGGCCGTAAAGTACACGGCGTTGGGCGCGAGCGCCAGCAGCGAGTAACCCGCCCAGGCGCGGAAGCTGCGCATCCTGAGGATGCCGAGCACATCCTGCTTCAGCGTGGCGTAGTTGATCCCGCCCTCCTGCGTGCCCAGCCGGTAGTACTCGGGCTTATCCTCGATGTTCCGGGCGGCCAGATAGTACAAAAGGGCGTTGAACAGTATCACGCCCATCAAGATCAGCACGATCACATGCAGCGGCCGGGAGGAATCGCCCACCATCAGAAAGGTGGGCACCAGGGTGGCAAAGAAGCTGACCACGTTGGACACATAGGACTGGATCACGTTGATGTCCACCCGCTCCTCCTTGGTAGGGGCGGCCAGATAATACAGGCTGTTGTAGCTCACCTGAAACACGGTGCTGAAGGTATCGTAAATAAACAGCTCCACCAGCAGTGCCAGAAAAATCAGAAACTGCGGCCACTGCGGACGGCTGAGCAGCATGGCCGCGAGGCACAGCACCATAAAAGGCGCGCTCACGCGCATCAGGTGCAGGTATTTGCCCCGTTTCGGGTCATACTTTTTGCGGTCGATCAGGATGCCGATCAGCGGGTCGTTGACGAAGTTCCAAATATTGTAGATCAGATAGACCAGCCCCACATA
>DBQV01000047.1 GCA_002305755.1 Christensenella sp. UBA1385
GGTGATGTAGCCAGGGGGGCCTGCAGCCCCCTCATCCCATTCTACCAAGGAAGGCATGTCAAGGTCGGGTAGTATTTGCTTCGCAAATCTCCACCCTCCCCTTGACATCAATGCACTGCTTCATCTGCTACCCAATGTGTTACCTATGTTTGACACTCCTACATCTGTTTAATCAAAGAAGGGCTGTCTTCCCTTTTCGAGGTTTCACGGGTATGATAAAATAAGTCGATCAGGGATATGGGCTTACCTTTAAGCCATTCATAGCCGGAAGGAGACGAGAGCGGATGGACGAAAATCGTTATACCTGCCTGAATGTGCACACTGACGGGGAATATCCCGCGGAGGCTCAGTGGGCGAAGGCCACCAAAGCCTTTCTGCATGATGTAGTGCAGGGCGGGGAGCTGATCTATCCCACCAGCTTCCAGTGGCTGCGAGACGATAAAAAGGGCCTGCTTTACCTGCGCTTCGAGGGTAGGGCGGACGGGCGTCATTCCAGCTTCCGCCTGCATGACGAGCCGCTGTGGAAGCAGGATGTGTTCGAGCTCTTCCTGTGCGACGAGGGCCGCGCGGACTGCTACCGCGAGCTGCAGTGCAGCCCCTGGGACGTGCATTTTGACGGGCGCATCAGCTTTGACGCGCAGGGGAACCGCAGCCTCGACATGAGCTGGGACGCCGAGGGCTGGACCAGCGATACGACCTTTGACAAGGATAAAGGCCTCCTGGTCAGCCTGTGGAGGCTGCCTTACGCTGCCTTCGCGCGGAGCCCCAAGACTGGGGAGGCCTGGCGCTTCGGCGCCTTCCGCGTGGCGGGGGAGGAGCTGCAGGCCTGGCAGATGACGGGCAAAGCCAACTTCCATGTGCCGGAACGCTTCGGCTGGCTGGACTTTCAGTGACCCTGCCCCTTGAAGAAAGCCTGCGGCGCCTGACGGGCGAGCTGCGCATGCTCAGCGGCCTGAGCGTCAGCTTTGGTACGGCCCAAAGAAGCGAGACCCTGCGCATGGGCCTGGCGCAGGAGGCTCTGCTGAGAGGCGGACGATTTGAACAGGCGGAGAAACCGATTACGGAAAACAGCCTCTTCGACCTCGCCTCGCTGACCAAGCTCTTTACCTGCGTCGCCATGCTGCAGCTGATCGAGCGCGGCAGGCTCAGTTTTGAAGACGGCGTTGGCCGCGTGGACTCGCGCTTTGAGCGCCTGCGGGGTGTCAGCGTGTATCAGCTGCTGACCTACAGCGTGCCGCTGCGCAGCCCCGAGCGCGTGGACGCGCAGCCGGACGGCGAAGCCGCCGAGGCGCAGATCTTTGCCTGCGCGCCTGTGGAGGGGCCGGAGCCCGAAAAGCTCTATTCCGATATGAACGCGCTGATCTGCCGCTATCTGGTTGAAAGCGCGAGCGGTGTGGATTTCCTTGACTATCTGCGCCAGCACATCCTGTCCCCGCTGGGCATGGACAGCACCTACGCCGCCGTGCCGGAAAACAGGCGGGAGGACTGCCTCAATTACAACTATGAGCACCGTATCCTGAAGGGGCGCTATCTGCTGTCCGATCAGGCCTTCCCCTGCCTGCCGCACGACCCGAAGGCCAGACTGCTGCTGAGCGAAGGCAGGGGCCTGAGCGGGCACGCGGGGCTGTTTTCCACGGCGGGGGACATGGTGCGCTTCGCGCAGGGATTGCTGGCGGGGGAACTGCTCAGCAAAAACATGCTGCTTGAGATCGGCAAAAACCGTACCGGCCGCCATCATGGGCGCTACCGGCAGTACCTTGGGTATCTGTGCTTTGCAAAAAGCGCTGTGCCGCGCCTGAGCGAGGTGCCGCCGTGGATGGGGGAGAGGGCTTTCGGCCTGTCCGGCTATACGGGCAATCATCTGGCCATTGACCCTGAGCTTGGCGTCTTTGACCTGCTGCTGGGCAACCGCTGCCACATGCGTGTGAGCATGATCGAGCCGCAGGAGCAGGGAGACCGCCTCGGCCTTTCCCCGGAGGGGGCCGGCCTGATCGACTGGCCGGACGGGCGCAGGGTGCAGTCGAGCTGGCGCTATGTGTATCAAAAAGACGCTTTGATCCATTTACCCGTATACGAGAGAATGCGGGCGCTGGGCTGGGTAATGTTTTAATTTATGAGGAGGGAAACATGAACTACGTACCCTTTGGCGATCTGGGCTTTGATGTGAGCCGGCTGGGCTTTGGCATGATGCGCCTGCCCACCGTGAGCGATGAGCAGGGCAAGACGGTGATCGACCGGCCGGAAGCCATCCGCATGCTGCGCTATGCCATTGATCACGGCCTTAGCTATGTGGATACGGCCTATCCCTACCACGGCGGTGAGAGCGAGATCGTGACCGGCCTCGCGCTGAAGGACGGATACCGTGAGCGTGTGACGCTGACCACCAAGCTGCCCCAGTGGCTGGTGAAGGAGCACGCGGACATGGACAAGTTCCTGGACGAGCAGCTGAAAAAACTGGACGTGCCCCATGTAGATTTCTACCTGCTGCACGCGCTGGACAGGGAGGCCTTCCATAAGCTGCAGCGGCTGGATTACAAGAGCTTCATCAAACGCGCCAAGGCGGATGGCCGCGTGAAGCACATCGGCTTTTCCTTCCACGATGAACACGAGGTCTTCCGCGAGATCGTGGATGATTACGATGGCTGGGAGCTGGCCCAGATCCAGCTGAACTATCTGGATGACGAGTATCAGGCGGGCGAAAGCGGCATGCGCTACGCGGGTGAGCGTGGCATCAATATCGTGGTGATGGAACCCTTGCGCGGCGGGGCCCTCGCCAATCCGCCGCAGAGCGTGCGCGCCATGATGGAGGAGAACGGGCGGCACTATTCTCCTGTTGAATGGGCCTTCCGCTACGCGGGCGACTTTGCGGAGGTCAAGACCATACTGAGCGGCATGCACACCATGGAGCAGGTGAAGGACAATCTGGATGTGTTCAGCCGCGTGGCCGTAGGCAGCCTGAGCGAGCGGGATAGGGGCTTTATCAGGGAACTGAAGGAAGCCTATCTCAAGCGCATCGCCATCGGCTGCACCAGGTGCGAATACTGTCAGCCCTGCCCGCAGGGCGTGCTGATCCCGCGTATTTTCGCGGCGGTCAACGAGGCCTTTATGTTTGAGGACGACAGCCGCTTCAGCAATCCCTACCGCCAGATCGTCAAGGAGCAGGGAGACGCCGCGCGCTGTGTGGCCTGCGGCCAGTGCGAGAGCGTCTGTCCCCAGCAGCTGCCCATCATCAGGCTGCTGCAGGACGCGGCCGCCAGGGCCTGAGCTATGCATCTGTACGGTATACTGATCGCCCTGTCGCTGGGCCTGGCCGCCTTTCTCTGCACGCGCGAGGAGAGGCGGCTGGGCCTCCCCAAGGATACGGGGCTTGACATCGTGCTCTACGCGCTGCCGCCCGCGCTGGTCGCGGCGCGGCTTTATTATGTTGCCTTCAGCTGGGACTATTTCGGCGCACACCCCGAGCGCATCATCCGCGTATGGGAGGGTGGGTTGGCTATCTATGGCGCGGTGATCGGCGGCGCGCTCGGTGTCCTTATCCTGTCAAAGCGGCGGAAGCTGCCCTTTCTGCAGCTGGCTGATGTGCTGGCCCCCAGCCTGATCTTGGGGCAGGCCATCGGGCGCTGGGGCAACTTCTTCAATCAGGAGGCCTTCGGCTATGCCGTGACCGAGCCTGCGCTGCAGTTTTTCCCCTTTGCCGTCTTGGTGCAGGAAGAGTGGCACCTGGCTACCTTTTTCTACGAATCCCTGTGGAATGCGACCGGCTTCGTCTTCCTCATGCTGAACAGAAAACGCTTTGAAAAGGCTGGGAGGCACGGCCAGACCTTTTTCTGGTACCTCATCTGGTACGGCCTCGGCCGCCTGCTGATCGAGGGTTTGCGCACCGACAGCCTGATGCTGGGAAGCGTGCGCGTCTCCCAGCTGCTCAGCCTGCTGCTCGCAGTATTCGCGCTGATCGCGGTGATGACCAGGCTGCGCCTGCCCAGGGGCTTTTTGTCCCTGCCCTGCGCGGCTCCGGCTCTGGCGCTGCTGCTGCCCGGCTGGGTGGGCATCCTCGCCGCCTGGGGCGTGCTGGCGAGCGCGGCGGCCTGTGCCTACAGCGCGCTGCGAAGAAAGGCGGAGCGCGCATGAAGCAGGCGCTCTACCGCGCGGGGCTGGCGCTGCTGCCTCCCAGGATCAGGAATATAGAAGGAAAGGGCCTTTCGCCAAAAGGAGAGGAGGAGCTGCTGCGTCTGCTGCGCAGGCACCGCTGTCTGGGTGGCGTGCTGCGCCTGTTCGACCTGAACGGCAGAGAAGCGGCCTATCACTTTGGCGAGGCGCGCCCGGGCCTGCCCGCCCGGGATGAAACGGTGTTCCGCACGGCTTCGCTCTCCAAATTGATCACGGGCATCTGCGTGATGAAGCTCCGCGAAGAAGGCATTCTGTCACTGGAGGAGGACACGGGGCTGTTTCCCCGTGCCGTTACGCTCCGGCAGCTGATGAGCCATACGGCTGGCATACTGGATGGTCCAGCCTACCGGCGGGGGCTGTCGGAGAGCGCGGCGCTCGACGCTGTGCTTGCGAGCAGCATGGAGGATGGGCTGATCGGCCGCTGGGCCTATTCCAATTTGGGCGCGGGCGCGGTGGGCAGTTATCTGGAAACGAGGCTCCGTGAAAGCTTTGAGCGCATCATGCAGGAGCATCTCTTTGTTCCGCTGGGCGTGGAAGCCAGCTTCTATCCCCAGCGCGTGCGGGGCGAGCTGGCGGACGCGCGGCGCGTGCTGCCCCCCTGGGGGGCAGCGGGCTTTGATGCGGCAGAGCGGCGGCAGAGGCCGCAGACGGATATCGACAGCCCCGACCCTGCCCGTCATTACACCCTCGCGCAGGGCAACTGCTGCCTGTCCGCGGACGGGATGCAAAAGCTGCTGATCGCTCTGATGCGGCCCGGCTATCTGAGCGAAGGCAGCCTCTGCGAGATGCGGCGGCCTCTGGCGTCCTTCGGGCGCGGCCGTCAGGTGCTGGATCAGGGGCTGTTTCTCTTTGGCCTGAGCGATGCCGGTATCGCCAGGGGCCGCCTCTATGGTCATCAGGGCAAGGCCTACGGCGCGGTGCATGCGGCCTTTTTTGACGAGGAGACAGGGCGAGGCATGGTTTTCTTTTCGACGGGCATTTCAGAGGCACGGGAGGGCTTTCTGGCGGACGCCGTGTGCGATCTGCTGAGGCTCTCCTTCAGCGGGGAGACGTGGCATGAAGATTGAGCGTGTAGAGAGAAAGGGCAGCACGGTGCGCCTTTGCCTGCAGGACGGGAGCACGCTCAGCCTGCCACGCGCCGTGCTGCGCGAGCATCCCCTGCGAGAAGGGCAGAGCTTTGATCCGGAAAGCTACCTGCAGGCTGCGGAGCCGACCATGAATAAGGCGGCGCTGGAGCGGGCCGTCTGGTGGCTTTCAAAAAAGGATATGAGCGAGCGGCAGCTGCGGGAAAAACTGACGGGATCGGGCTTCACGCCGGAGAGCGCGTGGCGGGCCTGCGATCGGCTGAAGGAGGGGCGCTATCTGGACGACGCGCGTCTGTCGGAAAATATCGTCAGGCAGAGGATGAAGACAGGCGGGCCGAGGAAGATCGCGGCGCTGCTCCGTCAAAAGGGGATCGAGGAAGAGACGGCCAGGGAAGCGCTGGCCGCCATGGATGATGACGCCCAGCTGCGCAGCGCGCTGGAGCTCGCCCGCAGATACCTGCGGGGGAAGAGCCCCGACCCCCGTGAGGCCGCGCGCAGATGCGGGGCCTATCTGGCCCGCCGCGGTTTCGGATGGGATGTGATCCGGGCCGCCGTCAGTCAGGCGGGCGGCAATGATGAGGAGGAAGACTGGGGCGCGGAGGAATAGCGAGCCGCCACGGCGGCGGTGAGCAGGCAGACAGAAACGGCGCCCGCCCGCCGCAGCTCCCTCGCGCAGGCGCGGGCCGTGCTGCCCGTGGTGCGCACATCGTCGACCAGCAGCACCTTTTTTCCGTACAGCGGCCGGACGGCGACATAGGCGTTGCTCACATTGTCCTCCCTCTCTTCATGGCTGAGGGAGGATTGCTGATGAGTTCTCTTCGCTTTGATCAGCGCCCCCTCCGTAGGCAGGCCGAGCAGGCGCTGCAGATGCCCGCACAGCAGGGCGGATTGGTTGAAGCCGCGGTCGCGCAAGTCGTCGGCATGAAGCGGCACGGGCACCGTCAGGTCGAAGCCCGCGCCGTGCAGGCTGTCCGCCATGGCCTCCGCAAGCGGCAGCGCCGCCCTGCGCAGGCGACGGAACTTGAGCCCTGCAATCAGCCGCTGGCTTGCCCCGTGGTAGCGGTAGGGGGCATAGGCCGCGTCAAGGCCCAGCATGCCGCCGCCGGCGCAGTAGGCGCAGGCCTGCCCCGCCCGCAGTGGGGAGAGGCAGTGCGAGCAGAGACCGCCCGTTAGGCGCAGGGCATCCAGCTCCGCGAGGCAGCCATCGCACAGGTCTGCCCCCGCATCGATCTCGCGCGGCTCATCGCAGGCCAGACACCGGGCCCGAGGGAAGAGCAGCGCGCGCAGCCGCTCATCCATGGCTGGAGCCCGCCGTTTCCACCAGCCGCTCGCTGAGCGCCGTGTAGCGCCTGCGGCTGTGGCTGTTGTTCACCATCGCGGCAATCGCGTCCTCATAGCCCACCAGCACCAGCAGCTTTCTGGCGCGCGTAATAGCGGTATAAAACAGATTGCGGTTCAGCAGCAGATGGTGACCGCCCACCGCGGGCATCACCACGGCGTCAAATTCGCTCCCCTGGCTTTTGTGTACCGACAGGCAATAAGCCAGGTCCAGCTCCTCAAGCTGGGCGTAGTCATAGTCCACCTCGCGCTCCTCATCGTAGAGCACGGTCAGAGTTCGCTCCTCCGCGTCCAGCGCCGTGATCAGGCCCACATCGCCGTTGAATACGCCCTGTCCTTGCAGACCGCCCGGGGCGCGCCAGGGGAGAGAATAATCGTTCTTGGTATGGATCACCTTGTCGCCCAGCCGGAAGGCCGTCTGCCCGAAGACGATCTCATCCGCCTTGCCGTGCCCGCTGTTGAGCGCCTGCTGCAGCAGCGCGTTCAGGCGGAGGACGCCGCATTCGCCTTTCTTGGTCGGGGAGAGCACCTGAATGCCCCGTCCGCCGTCGCCCAGGTATCTGGGCAGGCGGCTGAGGCACAGATCCACGATGGTTTTGGCCGCCGCCTCGGGCGATCGGCTGCGCTCGAAGAAAAAGTCGCCTGATTTGGCGTTCAGCACCGGCATCTCCCCGCGATTGACGCGGTGCGCGTTGCTGACGATCATGCTGCGCTCATCCTGCCGGAACACTTCGGTCAGCCGCGCGTGGGGGATGACCCCGCTTTCCAGGATATCGCCCAGCACATTGCCCGGCCCCACCGAGGGCAGCTGATCCTTGTCGCCCACCAGGATCAGGCGGGTGCCGGATTTCACCGCCCGCAGCAGGCTGCGCATCAGGTAGATATCTACCATGGAGACCTCGTCGATCACCAGGCACTGGCAGTCGAGCGGATTGTCGCGGTCGCGCAGGAAGCCGCCGCCCTCGGGATTGAATTCCAGCAGCCGGTGGACGGTTCTGGCTTCGCGCCCCGTGGCCTCGCTCATGCGCTTGGCTGCTCGGCCCGTGGGGGCGGCCAGCAGCGTCTCTTCGTCATGCCCGAGGATATGCAGAATGCAGTTGAGCAGCGTGGTCTTGCCTGTGCCGGGCCCGCCGGTGATGACCAGCACGCCGCTCTGGGTGGCGCGAAGCAGCGCCTCACGCTGCGTGGGGCTGAAGGCGATGCCCTCCCGCTTTTCAAAGCGATCGATCTCCTCTGCCACATGCTGCGGTATCATCTGCTGCGAAAAGCCGTTGAGCGCCACCAGCGATCTGGCAATGGACCACTCGCACAGGTAGGCATCGGGCGAAAAGATCATTTCTTCCCCGTCCATGATCTCACTGCTGAGCTCTTTGTACAGCAGCAGCGCGCTCAGGCTGGCTTCCAGCGGCTCCTTTTCGCAGCGCAACAGTTCAGCCGCGTGGCTGATCAGCATCCGCCTGGGCAGGCAGGTGTGTCCGCCGGAGGCAGCGGCCTCGTCCAACACGTATTTCAGCCCGGCGCGCAGCCGGCCCTCGCCAGACACAGGAAAGCCCAGCGAGAGCGCGATACGGTCCGCCGTCAGAAAACCTATGCCCTCGATGTCGTCGATCAGCTTATAGGGGTCTCGGCGGATGATCTCCTCCGCGCGCTCTTTGTACTTCTTGCTGATTTTTTCGGAAAGGCCGATGGAAAGGCCGTAGGTCTGCAGAAAGATCATGGTCTTCCTGAGCAGGTGCTGCTCCTGAAAGCCCGTGGCAATCTGCTCGCAGCGTTTCTTGCCGATGCCTGGAATCTCCGTGAGCCGCTCAGGGTGCTCGCTGAGCACCTCCAGCGTATCGTGCGCGAAATGCTCCACGATCAGCCGCGCGGTAGAGGGGCCCAGGCCCTTGATGATCCCGCTGCCCAGGTAGCGCTCGATGCCGCGCAGCGTGGTCGGGGTCTGGACGGAGCAGCCCGTGGCGCGAAACTGTCTGCCGTACTGGGGATGCTCCGCCCATTGGCCCTGAAACAGGCAGGTCTCGCCCTCGGCCAGCTGGGGCAGCGTGCCCACCACGGTGATCAGGTCGCCCTGGGTGCGCAGCTCGATCACGGACCAGCCGTTTTCCTCATTGCGGAAGACGGTACCCGAGACGATACCCTGCAGCTCCTGCGGCTCCGCGCTCATTCAGCCTCTCCGCTCTCAGCGTCCTCAAGCCGAACGGGCCGGCGGTGCCTGCGCCCCTGAAAGTGATCCAGCACATCCTGATAGGCCGCCACGATCTGCGGCACCAGGCTGGCCCAGCTGACTGGGATATCCTTGCGTGCCTGCCGGCCGATGGCGGCAGTATCCTCCGGGCTGTCCAGCGCCCCAGCGATCACGCGCGCCAGATCCTCGGAGCTGTCGCTGCACAGGAAGCCGTTCACGCCGTCCTTCACCGCCTCCGCCGCGTCGCTGCCCCGCACCAGGATAGAGGGCAGGCCCATCACGGCAGCTTCACGCACCACCATGGGCGCGTTGTCGTACAGAGAGGGAAAGACAAGCAGCGTCGCCAGGCTGTACAGGGCGTCCAGCGTGGCGGTATCGCCGATGTGGCCGGCCAGGCAGCAGCAGGGCGAGAGCCCCAACTCATCCGCCTTGCTGCGGATGGCTTCCTCATCCGGGCCCTTGCCGGCGAGGATGAGGCGGAAGCTGCGGCCTTTGTTTTTCAGGATCGCCGCCGCTTCCAGCACGCGCAGGATGTTCTTTTTCCAGTTCATCTGGCCAACGAACAGCAGAACTGGGTCGCCGCCTATTCCCAGCAGCTGCCGCGTGCGGCTGAAGGCCGCCGGGTCGGCCACGCGGGGAGCTACGCCGTTTGGCATGACGCGGATGCGCCCGCGGAAGCCGTACTCGCGCAGCACCTCGGCCGTGGAGGCGCTCACGGCCCATACATCGTCGCAGCGGCTGTAAAAATGCACCAGGTTGCTGATCACCAGCTTGCTGATCGAGGCGCTCTTGGTGACCTTGTAAAAATCGTCATAATATTTGGAGTGAAAGCTGGCCACCAGCGGGATGTTGCGCATGCGCGCCAGCCTGAGCGCCTCCCGGCCCGCGCCGAAAGGGCCGTGGGCGTGAAGGATGTCGAAATCGATCATATTGATGCGGGCGCGGTAGTGCGCGTCGGCAGCGGCCGAGCCCATCTTGTACTGCGGAGCGGTCGGCACCGCGTGGCTGAGATAATCCACCAACTCAAAGGGATAGCCCGCTCTGTGGCCCGTGTCGTACAGCGGGGCCACCACCGTTACCTCGTGCCCGGCCGCCGAGAGCTCCGTCGCGTAGGCGTGGGCCACCCGGCCGACTCCGTCCGTAATCGGCAGAAAGGTATCTGTAAACTGGCCGATCTTCATGCGTCTCTCCCCGCTTTCTTTTGTACTAAATCCCACAATATTATAGCCCAAAGGGCGCAGGCGGGCAAGAATCGCCGCCTGAGTTTGCATTGACAGAATGGGTAAAGGGCGGTATGCTTCTTTCATCACAAGGAGGAATATTCTATGGGCAAGAAAACGCTTGTCTTGGGGGTCATCGGCGCGGATGTGCACGCGGTTGGCAATCAGATCTTGAACTACGCCTTCACGCAGGCAGGCTTCAACGTGGTCAACCTGGGCGTGATGGTTTCTCAGGAAGAGTATATCGAGGCAGCCATCGAATCCGCCGCGGACGCGATCATCGTTTCCTCGCTGTACGGGCATGGGGAGCTGGACTGTCAGGGCCTGCGCGACAAGTGCGACGAGGCGGGCCTCAAGGGCATTCTGATGTATGTGGGCGGCAACCTGGTGGTGGGCAAGAAGCCCTTTGAAGAGGTAGAGAAGCGCTTCAAGGAGATGGGTTTCGACCGCGTGTTCGGCCCCGGCACTCCGCCCGAGGTGACCATTGCCGCGCTGAAAGAGGATTTGGGAGCGTAAGTGATGCATACGGTCCTGCTGATCGATTTCGGTTCGACCTATACCAAGCTGACCGCGGTGGATACAGAGAGCCGCGAGGTTTTGGCGACCGCCCAGAGCCACACGACGGTGGAGGAGGATGTGGCCATCGGCTTCCGCCGCGCGCTGGACGCTCTGACGGACATAACAGGCCCGCTTGACTTTCAGGCAAGGCTGGCCTGCTCCAGCGCGGCGGGCGGCCTGCGTATGGTGGCCTGCGGGCTGGTGCCCGCGCTGACGGCCAAGGCGGCGAAGCTCGCGGCCTTTGGCGCCGGTGCGAAAGTGATGAAGACTTATTCCTTTGAGCTGACGGAGGAGGACGCCGCGGAGATCGAGTCCATCTCGCCCGACATCCTGCTGCTGGTGGGCGGTACGGACGGAGGAAACAGCGAGGTCGTCCGCCATAACGCGCGGGTGATCGCGGCGGTAGGGGGCGACTTTCCCGTCGTCTACGCGGGCAACCGCGCGGCAGCTTCCGCCTGCGTCAAAACGCTGGCCGCCGGCGCGCACAGGCCATATACCGCCTCCAACGTGATGCCTGCGCTGGGCAGGCTGGACGTAGCCCCCGCCCAGCAGATCATCCGGGAAATTTTCCTTGAGCGCATCGTGCGCGGCAGGGGGCTTTCTGAGCAGAGCGAACTGCTGGACGGCATCCTGATGCCCACCCCCTCGGCGGTGCTGGAGGCGCTGACGCTGCTTGCGGACGGCCTGCCGGGCAGGCCGGGCCTTGGCGAACTGGTGGCGGCAGATCTGGGCGGAGCGACGACGGACATCTATTCGATCGCGCGGGGTGACCCGGCGGATCCGGCCACCGGCCTGCACGGCCTGCGGGAGCCGCGGGTGAAGCGGACCGTGGAGGGCGATATCGGCATGCGTTACAGCGCGCAGGGCGTGCTTGCCGCCATGGGCATGGAAGCCCTTTGTGAGCTGAGCGGGCTTGATGCGGCGAGCTGCAAAAACCTGCTTGACCGCATCAGGGAGGATCCTTCCGTGCTGCCGGCCACCGGGGAGGAAGAGGCGCTGGACCGGGCACTGGCCGTTCTGGCCGTGCGCTGCGGGCTGGTGCGCCATGCCGGCACGCTGGAGGAGGTCTACTCGCCCTCCGGCCTGCTGCTGCGCCAGACGGGGAAGGACCTGACCCGTGTGCGCTGCATGGTGCTTACGGGCGGCGCGCTGATCCACGCGAAGGATCCTGCGGGCATCGCCGAAGAGAGCGTGCGGATCAGCGACAGCAGCTCGCTGATACCCAGGAAGTTCGAAGTGCTGACGGACGATCGGTATATACTGTCCGCCATGGGACTGCTGTCCGGTTATGACCGTGAGGCAGCGTTTGATATCATGATCAAACACTTTAAAAGAGGAGACGAACATGCGGCTAAGCAATAAAAAATGGTCCGAAGAAGAATTCTTTTCGCAGCGCAGGCAGGTGCTGGCGGGCTGGCCGACGGGCAAAGAGGTGGATCTGGACGAGGCGGTGGCCTACCAAAAGAGCATCCCCGCCGCGCGCAGATTTCAGGAGAAGCTCAACGAAGCGGACAAGAAAGGCGTCACGCTGATCCAGCCGCGCGCAGGCGTTCCGCTGATTGAGGATCACATCCGTCTGCTCCGCCATCTGGAGACCGAGGGGGGGGCTGACCTGCTGCCCACCACCATCGATGCCTATACCCGCCTCAACCGCTATGAGGACGCGCAGCATGGCATCGAGGAATCTATCGCCGAGGGCAAGGCCATGCTCAACGGCTTTCCCGCCGTCAACCACGGCGTGGCGGGCTGCCGCAGGGTGACCGGCGCCGTACAGGCCCCCGTGCAGGTGCGCCACGGCACGCCGGACGCGCGGCTGCTGGCCGAGATCACGCTGGCCGGCGGATTCACCAGCTTTGAGGGCGGCGGCATTTCCTACAACATCCCCTATGCGAAGAATGTGCCGATCGAGGATACGCTGCTCACCTGGCAGTATGTGGACAGGCTGGCGGGCTACTATGAGGAGCAGGGCATCAGCATCAACAGGGAGCCCTTCGGCCCCCTGACAGGCACGCTGGTACCGCCCTGCGTATCCAATGCAGTGGCCATCATCGAAGCGCTGGTGGCTGCCGAGCAGGGCGTGCGCAACCTGACCGTGGGTTATGGTCAGTGTGGCAATCTGGTGCAGGATGTGGCCGCCATCCATGCCCTGCGCGAGCAGACCCGCGAATATATGGACAGGTTCGGCTATCAGGACTGCAGCATCACCACGGTGCTGCACCAGTGGATGGGCGGCTTCCCGCAGGATGAGGCCAAGGCCTTTGCCGTGATCTGCTGGGGCAGCGCGGCGGCAGCCCTTGCCAAGGCCACCAAGGTGATCGTCAAGACGCCTCACGAGGCCATGGGCGTGCCAACCATGGAGGCCAACGCCGCGGGCCTGCGCGCCACCGGACAGCTCATCCACATGCTGGCCGATCAGAAGATGGTGGAGGACAGCGTGCTGCGCGACGAGGTGGAGCAGATCAAGCGCGAGGTGCGCTGCATCATTGAGAAGACGCTGGAGCTGGGTGATGGCGACATCGCCGTAGGCACCGTGCGCGCCTTCCAGGCAGGCGTGATCGACATTCCCTTTGCGCCCAGCCGCATGAACGCGGGCAGGATCATGCCCGCGCGCGACCATTTCGGCGCCGTGCGCCTGCTGGACTGCGGCAGCCTGCCCTTCACGAAGGAGATCAAGGACTTCCACCGGCAGAAGATCGAGGAGCGCGCCCGGCATGAGGGCCGCGAGGTCTCCTTCCAGATGTCCATCGACGATATTTACGCCATCAGCAAGAGCCGCCTGGTCGGGCGGCCCCGCGACTGAGGCCTGCACCGCAACAACAAGACAGGAGAGGGAACATGAAGATTGCAAGCGTTATCTGCGCCCCGGGGAGGACCGGCTTCTACTTTGACGATCAGGCGGCCATCAAGGCCGGCGCCGCGCACGACGGGGCCATGTATGAGGGCGCGCCGAAAACGCCCGGCTTCAGCAGCGTGCGGCAGGCGGGCGAGGCGATCAGCGTGATGCTGGTGTTGGAGGACGGCCAGGTGGCCTGGGGAGACTGCGCGGCGGTGCAGTATTCCGGCGCGGGCGGGCGCGACCCCCTCTTCCTGGCCGAAAGCTTCATCCCGCTGATCGAAAAGGACGTGGCAGCGCACCTGGTCGGGCGGGAACTCAGCAGCTTCCGCGAACTGGCAGGCGAGATCGACCGCATGGAGGTGGGCGGCAGGCGTCTGCACACCGCCATCCGCTACGGCGTCTCCCAGGCAATCCTGGATGCAGTGGCCAAGGCCAGAAAGCTCAACATGTGCGACGTGGTGGCCGAGGAATACGGGCTGAAAGTGAGCGAGCAGCCCATCAGGATATTCACCCAGTCGGGCGACGATCGCTACAGCAATGCCGATAAGATGATCATGAAGGCGGCCGATGTGCTGCCGCACGGCCTGTTCAACAACGTGGAGGAGAAGCTGGGCACAAAGGGCGAAAAGCTGCGTGAATACATCGTCTGGCTGCGGGACCGCATCCTCAGCAGGGCGCCCTTTGAGGGCTACGCGCCCGTGCTGCATATCGACGTATACGGCACCATCGGCCAGGTGTTCGGCAACGACAATTACCGCGCCATGGCCGATTACCTCAAGACGCTGGAAGAGGCCGCAAAGCCACTGCACCTGCGCATCGAGGGCCCCATGGATTCGGGCAGCCGCGAGGCGCAGATGCGCGACCTGGCGGGCCTGACTGCGCTGCTTGACAAGGAAAACATCCGGGTGGAGCTGGTGGCTGACGAGTGGTGCAACACCCTTGAAGATGTCATCTACTTTGCCGACCACAAGGCCGGCCACATGATCCAGATCAAAACGCCGGATCTGGGCAGCGTACACAACACCATTGAGGCTGTGCTGTATTGCAAGCAGCGGGGCGTAGGAGCCTATCAGGGCGGTACCTGCAATGAAACCAACCGCTCCGCGGAGGTGTGCGTGCACTGCGCCATGGCTACCCAGCCCGAGCAGATACTGGCCAAGCCCGGCATGGGCGTGGACGAGGGGCTGATGATCTGCAGCAATGAGATGCGCCGCGTGCTGGCTCTGCGCCGCGCGGGCATCGGCGTGCGCGGCTGAGATGCTGATCCACAGGCCGGAGCCCGGCCCGCTTTACAGCGTCTACTTCGCTCCCCGCGGCTATGTGCGCATGACGCACATGGGCATGCAGATCGCTCAGCGGCATCTGCATGTCTATGACCGCCTGATCGGCATCATCGGCGACGCAGGCTCCGGCAAGAGCCTGCTGGTGAGCGGCATGTTTCCCGGGCTGGAACTGACCAACGACGACGGGGGTGTCAATGTGCGCCCCCTGCCGCTGCTGGAGGTGAAGGAGGAGGGCTTCTACCAGCCCCACACCTACCATGTGGATGTGCGCTTTGAACAGGCATTCACCCAGCCGCACATGCTGGCGGAAGCCGTGCTTCGCGCGCTGTCTCTGGGCCGCCGCGTGGTGGTGGAGCACTTTGAACTGCTCTACCCGCTGCTCAACGTCAACGCCCAGCTGCTGATCGGCATCGGAGACGAGATCATTGTCTGCCGTCCCACGCTCTTTGGCCCGGAGCCGGAGGACATTGCCCGTATCGTGCACCGGTCCATCAAATACAGGCGCATGGCCCACAGCGCGGAGGATCTGACCGAGAGAGCGCTGGCCCTGCAGGGCATCCCGGAGCGCGAGTACGAGCATGACGACGTGCGCCACGGCTTCATGCTGCGCTTCAGAAAGCGGCCCGAGCTCGATATTGAAAGGCTCACGGGGGACGTGCAGTCGCAGATTGAGCAGGACCTTAAGATCAGCTTTGTGGACAACGAGCATATCAGGATCGGCGGCAGCCTGCACCGCTGCACAGGCCCGCGCATGCACGTACCCTCTACCGGCAAGATCGAAAACTTTCGCTTTCTGCCCCAGCTGCACGATGATGTGCTCACCGATACCTGCCTGCTTGTGGGCCTGGTAGGCGAGGTGCATCCCCGCGGCAACCGCGACCTCAACAGCATCGACCAGCTGTAAAGGTCGTGCCCATCAAAAAGGCGGCCCGCGCGGCCGCCTTTTTGATGGATTGAGATCAAACCAGCGCGTGCCGTTCCCAGCGGCTGCCGCGGTAGCGGAGGATGAAAAGCAGGCTGCGCACCGCCCAATCCAGGTACATGGCGTACCAGACGCCCTCGATGCCCAGGTTCAGCAACTGCGTGAAGATGTAGGTGAAGCCCACGCGGAAGGTGAGCATGCTGAAGATGGAGGCCTTCATCGTGTATTGGTTGTCGCCTGCCGCGCGCAGGCTGTTGGGAAGGCCAAAGGCGCTGGGCTCGAAAATAAATGTAAGACTGAAATAAACACGCAGCAGCCGGATGGCCATCTCGGAGGATTCCGGCGAAAGATTGAGCAGGCTGACCAGCGGCACCGTCAGCGCAAAGAGCAGCGCCGCCATCGCCGTATGCACGACGTAGGTGACCTTGAGCAGGCGCATGGCATTGTAGCGCGCTTCCTTCATCAGGCGGGCGCCGACGCACTGACCCACCACGGTGACCGTGGCCAGGCTGAGCGCGTTGGTAGGCACGCTGACAAAGGCGCAGATGGTGCCCGCTGCTGCATGGGCGGCGATCATCGCGCCCGAAAAGCGCGCCACCATCACGCCGACGATCAGCTTGCCCAGGAGGAACATGCTGTTTTCCGCGCCGGCCGGCAGCGCGACGCGCAGCATCCTGCTGTCCAGATGCAGCAGGATGCGAGGGCTGAAGGGCCGCCGGTAGTGAATGAGCGAATCCGGGTGCAGCAGCACCTGCGTGGTCATGGCCGCCCCGAGCGCCCTGGAGAGTATGGTGGAAAGACCTATGCCCCAGACGCCCATGCGGAAGGCGGAGACAAACAACAGGTTCATCAGCACCTTGGACAGATACATGGTGAAGCTGGCGATCATGGAGGCGCGGCTGTTGCTCTGGGCATAGAGCTGGTTGCAGCCGCAGTTGTACAGGGCGTAGAAGGGGAAGGAGACGGCGCTCAGTGCAAAGTAGATGCGGGCGTAGCCCATGATGCCCTCATTTACTCTGGGGTAGATAGCGTGCAGCGCCTGGCTGCCCAAAGCAAGCACGGCCAGCATGATGGCCAGCGCCACCGCGATGCCCAGCATGGCGGATTGGGTGGCGATGTCGAGCGCCCGTTCCCTTTCCTTGTGGCCGATGCACTGGGCGGCCAGGATCGCGCCTCCCGCGCCGATGGCGAGGAAGGCCTGCACGATCAGGTTGTTGATCATGTCGACCAGAGAGACGGCTGAATAGGCGTCCGGGTCGATGGCGGAGAGCATCATGGCGTCCACCATGCTGACGATCACCAGCGCTGCCTGCTCGATGACCAGCGGCACGATCAGCTTTTTGAGCCTAGCGCTTGGAAACATCTGATATTCCGGATGATCCGCAAGGTTCAGCACGCTTTCTCTTCCTCCTCTCCCTGCCCGGCTTTCGGACGGTTATCGCTCAAACAAGCAGATATTCTCGATATCGGGCGTGCGGCAGAACATATCCACGCTCTGCATCGCGGTGATCCTGAAACCGCTTTCGCACAGCGCCCTGGCATCCCTGGCCTGGGTGGCCGGGTCACAGCTGATGTAGACGATCCTCTCCGGCACGGCCTGCGCGATGGCACGAAGGACCTCCGGGGCCGCGCCCTTGCGGGGCGGGTCCAGTACGATCACGCGTGGCCGCTGTCCGTCCCGCACCAGCTGCGGCATCAGCTCTTCCGCCGCGCCGGCGAGGAAGCGGGCGTTGGCAATGCCGTTCATCTTTGCGTTGCAGACGGCGTCCTCCACTGCCTGGGGCACGATCTCGATGCCGATCACCTGACGGCATCGGGCGGCAAACAGCGAGCTGATGGTGCCGGCGCCGCAGTAAAGGTCAAATACCAGATCGTCCGGCCGCACGCCGGACAGATCCAGCGCCTTTTGGTACAGCCGCTCCGCCTGCAGCGGGTTGATCTGAAAAAAGGAAAGAGGGCTCAGCAAAAACTCATACCCGCATAGTCTGTCCTTCAGGCGCGGTGCGCCATAGAGCGTGCGGTAGCCGCTGCCCAGGATGGTGTTGCCGCGCCTTGTGTTAGGAGAGACACACAGGGAAACAAGACCCGTTACGCGCTCGCGCAGCATGAGGATCAGTTCATTCTGATGCGGGAGGGATTCGCCGTTGATGATGAGCGTTACCATGCACTCGCCCGCGCGGTTCACACGGGTCATCACATGGCGAACCAGGCCGCTGTGGCTTTCCTCATCATAGGGGGGCACGCCGCAGGCCTGCATCCAGTCTGTTATCGCATGGGCCGCTTCATCGCTCTCGGGCCTGGCCACCAGGCAGCTGTCCGCCGCGATCACGCGGTGGCTGCGCTGCCCGTAGAAGCCCGCGCGGGGCCGGCCGTCCTGCATCACCACGGGCTGCGAGGTCTTGTTGCGGTAATGCCAGGGGCTGTCCATGCCCAGCACAGGCGGCACATCCACCTGCATGCCGCCGATACGCAGGAACACGTTCTCAATCAGGCGGCGCTTCATCTCAAGCTCTGCCTCATAGCGCATGTGCTGGCAGGAGCAGCCGCCGCAGCGCGGGTACCATGGGCAGGGCGGGGCCTCGCGGTCGGGGGAGGGGACCAGCACTTCGATGAGCTTGGCGAAGGCGTGCGCCTTTTGCGCCTTGACGACCAAGGCCCGGACCGTTTCGCCCGGCAGCGCGCCGGGCACAAAAACAACCTGACCCTCATGCCGCGCGACCCCTTCGGCGTTGTGGCCGAGGGAGTCCACGCGCAGGGTCAGCGTCTCATTCTTCTGCAATGACAGGCTCCTTATCCTGCGAAGCGAGGGCAGGCAGTTTCACTCAGTAATCCAGCCCTTCGTGCTGGCGGCAGATCACGTATTTGGATATGGCGCTGCGCTGCGCCGTACCCGCGGCCTGCGACAACAGCGCGGAAATGTAGGGGGGCAGCAGGCGGTTGAACTTGACCTCCATGATGATCTGGTCCGGGTTTTTGAAGGGAGGGTAGACGGGCAGATGAGGGTTGAAGATATCCGTGCCCGCCATGCCGGAGCGCAGCTGCTTGTCAAAGGTGATGCGGATCTCCTCGGCCGGGTGCACATAGGCCTCGCGCACATAGTCCACCACCACGGCGGGGTGCAGCAGGTTGACCCGCATCTCGCGGAACACGTCGCGCATCAGGCCGGAGGCTGAGTGCTCCAGCCCCGCGGGGTCGCCCGCGATCAGCTGCTCGCACAGATCGCGGCCGATGGGCACGGAGCGCTTGGAGATATAGCTGTCGATCTTGGTCTTGCACTCCATGCGGATGAAACGGTCGGAAAAATTGTAAAAACGGATGCGATACTTGTTGCGGTCCGCCGAGCCGGACACTTTTTCGCGCAGCGCGGCATCCCCCAGGGTATCGAAATAAAGGGAACGGATGTGGTACTCGTTCTGCTCGTTTGCGTGCTCATCGTGCCAAAGCACCTGCTCGAGCAGGCGGGAGAGTATCTGATACTGCTCCTGAGAGATGAAGTATTTCAGTTCGTGTCGGGCGGTGAGAGCCATGGTCAGACGGCGGACTCGCTCTGGCAGGAGACCAGCGTGGCGTCATGCACGCCGGAGATATCCAGCATGTGGCTGACGATATCCGTGCGCTGGTGCAGCCGCAGGTCCACCGTCATCTCCGCTCCGGAGCGCGTGATGGTCTTGGAGCGGACGCGGTAGGCGCGCACGCCGCGGTGCAGCTCGGCATCGATCTCCTGCTCGGCCGCGGGATCGTAGTGCAGCACCAGCAGGAAGTTTTCGCTGGCGCGTGTGCGCGCCATGGAGAGCGCGATCATGATGATGGAAATGCCCACCACCACGATCATGGCGATCACATAGGATTTGGTGCCGATGATGATGCCCATGGTAATGGCCCAGAACATGTAGGCGGTGTCAAGCGGCTCTTTGACCGCTGTGCGGAAGCGCACGATGGACAGCGCGCCGACCATGCCCATGGAGAGCGCCACATTGGAGCCTATGGCCAGCACTACCGGGCCGGTGACCAGCGTCAGCAGGATCAGCGTGGTGCCGAAGCTGGGGTTGTAGATCACACCCTTGAAGGTGCGGCGGTACACGGTGAGTATGATCAGGCTGGTGATCAGCGCGAACAGAAGCACCTGCACCACATCCTGCCAGGAGAAGCTGGCGAACTGGCTGCTCCACCAGTTGCTGGCGATGCTTTGCTTGTCCAGCGTGACCTGCTCTGTTAAAAGGGCTAAAGACAACATGCTTTCCTCCTCAAGTGGGCTCACATTCCATAGCATTATACAGCAAACCGGGTCAAAGTCCAACTGGCGGTCCGGAAGGCCGGAAGGCGAAAAGTGTTTTGGAGGGTGTGATTATACATACGCTGGTGGGGTATATTATTGTCGGAACACGCAAAGTGTCAGAAAGGTGGAAGTCAGATGTCAGTTATCACCCTCACGCAGCAGAATTTCAATCAGGAAGTTTTACAATCGCAGACCCCCGTGCTGGTCGACTTCTGGGCGGAATGGTGCGGCCCCTGCCGCATGGTATCCCCCATTGTGGAGGAGATCGCCAATGAGAACACCGCTTTCAAGGTGGGCAAGGTCAACGTGGATGACCAGCAGGCGCTTGCGCAGCAGTATGGCGTGCGCAGCATCCCCACGCTGATCGTTTTCAAGAACGGCAGCATTTACAAGACTGCCGTCGGCGCCCGCCCGAAGGCCTCCATCCTGCAGATGATGGAATAAGCAAGCCGGGCGGTTGCCCTGCGGGGGCTTGACCGGCCCCGATATCCAAGCGGCCCGGCGGATTCGCCGGGCCGCTTTTGCGATGTTTTTCGTTTTCCCACGCCAGCCGCGTTGCATTGGGGCGCTCTTTTTGCCATAATAAGCAATGTACAAAAAGGCCTGCTCAGGCAGGCGATGAGAGGATTGGAGGAGACAGGATATGAAACTTTCCGTGTTTGCCGTGCTGCTGGGCGATCAGCCGCTCAAGGATGCACTGGCTTTTCTGAAATCTCAGGGCGTGCAGGCTGTTGAAATCGGCTGCGGCGGTTATCCCGGCAAGGCCCACTGCGACCCTGCGCAGCTTCTGGCGGACGCTCAGAAGCTGGAAGAGTTCAAATCGACGATCGCAAACAGCGGGCTTGAGCTGGCGGCGCTCTCCGTGCACGGCAACGCCGT
>DBQV01000032.1 GCA_002305755.1 Christensenella sp. UBA1385
GTGGATAGAGCGTTCGTCTCCTAATAAGAAGTCGAACTGCCGCTTTTCCGGAAGCCGAAAGGGGGGGTGCTCGGGATTGACCCGGAAACGGAATCACCCCGATGTCCCTGACTCTTAAGGCCGAAATCAGCCGGTGGAAGGATGTCCTGCCGCCAAAGTTGGCAAAGCTGATTAGAAATCGACTTTACTGATTAGCGGAAACCTCCCAAGCCCTCGCGGTGAGCAACCGCTAAATCCTCGGAAGCCTTGAAAAATAAGGGCTTGCGAGCACGTGATCCCGTACCTCAGCAGGATAGAGGGTCCGCCTCCTAAGCGGAACGCCGCGCGTTCGAATCGCGCCGGGATCGCCATTTTGCCTACCAGATTTGACAGATTTGCCCCAAAAAGGCAGTTGTGCAAGCTGGTAGGTTTTTCTTTTTCAAGACGCCACAGAACAGGACAAACTTGCAAACAGAGGATTGCTCTCATTAGCACATTTCCAATTTTTCAGCCCAATTTCTGATCGGCTCTCGCTGATGTCCGGCTTCAGCGTCTAATTGATTCGGACGGTCGTGCTAAATCTGGCGAACGATGTAATAATGGAGGCACTGAGGCTGATATTCTTTTAGGCAAAAATGCGCTTAATAAAATTTAATGAAATTCTCCTGCAACAGCATCGAACAAACCATGCAAAAATCCCGTCTATAGAGGTGAGGAGGTGATCTGATGAGCTACACCGTTGCTGCAGAAACGGTCAAAGAACAGCGCTTTATGCAATGGGTCAGAACCTATGGCGACGCCATCCTTCGCACCTGTTTTGTGTATCTGATGAACGTTCAGGACGCCGAGGACGCCATGCAGGATACCTTCCTGAAGGCGTGGAAGGCGATGGAACAGTTTGAGAAGCGAAACGGAGCCAGCGAAAAAGCCTGGCTGATGAGCATTGCCATCAACGTCTGCCGGGATTATCGCAGGGCAAAATGGTTCCGCAAGGTCGATCTGCAAAAATCACTGGAGGACCTGCCCGCCCGCTATATATCGGTGGAAAGCAAGGACGTTTCGTTGACCATGGATGTGATGCGCCTGCCGGAAAAACTGAAGCAGGCGGTACTTCTTCATTACTATCAGGAACTGACGCTCAGGGAAGTGGCGGACGTGGTGAAGGTGGCGCCATCCACCGTACACCGCCGGTTGAAGCAAGCGGAAAAGATGTTGAAAATATCGCTGACAGGAGGGGAAGAAGATGAAAAATAATAACGAGATTCAGCAAGCCCTGAACACCGCTCTTTCCAGCCTGCATGTAAGCGACACGGAAGCCGGCATGCTGCTGGCGCAGGCAAAAGGAGGGAAAAAAGTGAAAAAGAAGTTATCGGTGGCGTTTGTGTTGATGATGATTTTCGTCACACTTTCACTGACTGCACTTGCAGTGATTACTATCAGAGAAGTTGGGCGGCAGGTTGCTGAGAATGAAAAGAAACAGGGATACTATATCAACTGGACACTTGAGCAGAAGAAGAAATTGATCGGCAGCTTAATTGAGCTTAAGTACATGGATGAATCAGAAGAGGCCGGTGCGCTGTTAAACGGTATCCAAAGCGACCAGGAAGCAAGCGAAACGGCAAATCGTCTCATGGAAAAATATACCAACCGAAACATTGATGAGATCAACTTCCTTACTATTATGCAAGTCCCGATGGGGTCAGTAGACAAATGGACGTATGAGGAAAAAGCCTGGTATTCCAAACTCATGCGCGATGTGGGCCTTGAAGGGGACGGCATCACCCAGTTTGTCGAGCCAAGCGGCAAAATCAGCGAGGAAGAAGCAATCAGGATAGCCAGACGGGAGGTCGCCGCGGGCTACAAGGTTGACGAAAGCAAACTGGACTCTTATCAGGTAAGCGTCGATTTTGAAATCCCTGAGGCCGCTGAACCTAATGATCGTCAAGCTTACTGGCATGTAAAATTCGCAGCGCCTGATGATATGCCTGAAGATGAGCGTTTGTTCATCCTGTTCCCGGTATATGTGCATCCTGAAACTGGGGATTTGATGATTTCCGTCAATGAAATGCTTGAGAGAAGGACAAACTCTCCAACGCGGCCTGACAATGAGATATATCGAACAATTGAATCGATTTCACAGGGTGCAAAATATATTCCTTTTCGCCGGTGGCCTCTTGAACTAAAGGCAAAATATTCTCAAATGGTTAATCCTCTGGTCGAAAGGATTGTCGCCAGTGGTGATATGGAGCAACTTACACTAAATGGTAAACTTGATATTGAAACTTTGGCACGCGCAGAATACACTTATGGCTTACCGGATAAAAAAGCCGTATCTGAAGCCGAAGCTTACGAGATTGCAAAAAAGGCGGTTCATAACAAGTTTGATGTTGATGACAAAGTGTTTCCTCTCTATCTGGATTATATTGTCTACTATGACGTTACAGATGCTGAACAGCCCTTGTGGAAGTTTGTCTTTAATGGATGGTCTCTGGATTGGCCCAAGCTTGAAGGAGGGCTTAATGACCCATTAAATAAAGTATACTACAAGGTAGAGATTCTTGCTCGAAATAGCGAGGTTAAGCATGTGGAAGAGTATAGTATGGATTCTCTTGGCAAAACGCTGGAAAGTGAATTAAAATGGTATTGAAATCATCAGTGAAATGACCAAACGCGGGATTTGATGTTACTAATCCAGACGTTCCGTTATGGAAGTTCCTTTTCTGGCCAGGTTCGTCTTCGTACGGAAAGTTCAATCAGCCTGAACGAGAGCAGCAAAGACACAAAGTTGAGATCGGGTCGAGAACGGGGATAGAGTACACTGAAGTTCGCAACTTGTGAGAAAGCCCGAAGTAAAATGGGCAAGCCACTGGGATTCCGCTACAATGGATGTTGCCAAGGCATTCATGAGGAGGAGAACCAATGGCTCAACACAAGGATACCACAGAATTGACAGGCTTGCTATTCCAATGGATGGGACTTGCAGACCCGATGCTCGGCATGCTGGAGTGGTTATGCGCACAGATGATGGAAGCGGAGGTTTCAAGCCAGCTGGGCGCACAGAAGCACGAACAAAGACCGATAAGATTGGCTTCGGGGCTACGAACGGAAATCTCTTCGCAATACTGCCGAAAAGCTGGCAAAATAACGAAAGCGACTCATGATTAGGACTTAAAAGGACGTGTTAATCAGCGGGTCCTTAATGGTTTGAAATGGTATAAGTTCTTTAGCGGGGAAGGAGACCGGCCATCCGCTTTTTCGCTTCGCTCTCCGGGCGGATGGGACGAAGCCGAGCGCCGCCTGCGGCGGATAGAGCGAGGCGAAGTCCCAATGAAGCAAGGAGCCGCGCTGCGGCGACTATGCTGAATTGAGTATGGGAGCCGAGCGCCAGTTGGCGCTGAACATAAAGGCGATTGTGCGTTTTTTCAAAATGATTCATCCCGAAAAAGTGCGTTTCTTCAAAATGTCGGGCAAAGATCACGGTCATTCTACCGCTGAAGCAATCAAAAGCAGGAGAGCCGCGGCTCTCCTGCCTTGTCTGTGAGCGCACCGTGCCTTATCCATGCCCACTCTCGCTGGGGCTGTCCGCGCGGCGTCCCGGCGCGCGGCCTCCTCCACCTGGGCAAAGCCGCCTCCCCCGTCGCAGGATGATGTCACGATCGCCTTACTTCATCCTGAAATCAAGCGCTTCCGGCGGCTCCAGGTGCTCCTTCGCCCAGGCGAGGGCTTCCTCGTCCGCGCGGCCGAACTTTTTGCGGGCCTTCAGCTCAAACCATAGCTCGCTGAGCAGCACGTCGCCCTCGCGCACGTCGGTGAGCACGATGCGGCCCTCCAGCACTTTTTCGGCCTCCTCATAGCGGCCAAGGCGCATCAGCGCGGCGGCGCGGCAGGTCTGCACCCGGCCCAGCCGGCGCAGTGGCGCGGGCAGGCTGTCGGCAAGGTCAAGCAGGCGCTCGTACTGCTCCGTCACGCGCAGCGCCTCCAGCGCCTCGATGTAAAGCTGGCGGCAGCTCACCATGCCGGCCGCCTCGCACAGAAGCTCCGCGGCTTCGCCCTCACGGCCCGCGCGCTTTGTGAGCACGGCCAGGCAGCGCAGGGCCCAGGCATTGTGTTCAAGCGCCAGCGAGCGGCGCAGGGCCTTCTCGGCCTCCGCGTCCCTGAGGGCGGCCGCCCTCATCACACCCAGCTGGTAGAAGGCATACCAGTTATCCTGTTCTCCCCCGGCGCAGGCGCGCTCAAGCGCGTCTTCCCAGACATCGCCCAGCATGTAGCTGGCGGGCGGCTCCTTGGGATCGGGCCTGGGGAAGGAGCCGTCTTTCGCCAGCCGCATCCACGGCGCCTCCTCCCTGCCAAGGCGCATGGCCGAGAGGCTCAGCCCGGCCGTATCAAAGGCCTTGCCGCGCAGCTGCTTTTCCGCGCGGGCAAAGCCCATGCCGCGGTGCAGCACCCGGCCTGTTTTTCCGTCCAGCTCGCGCGCGGCGCGCTGATGCATTTCTTCCGTCAGCGCGGCCCCGCCCCGCTGCTCCAGCAGGGCTTCCTCCGCCGCGCGCACGGCGCCGCGCCAATCCTGCGAGAACACGCGCTCCGGCTCCGCCTGCAGGGGGCCGTAGCTTTCCAGCCAGCTGATGCTCTCGCCGCCCTTCATGGGCAGATGCTCCAGCTGGGTCTTGGCCAGGCCGCTCTGCAGCTCGATGTAGCTGCCCCTGCCGTCCGACAGGAAGCGCTGCCAGTGGCGGCCGCCCGCGCCCATGCCCCAGACAAAGAGCTTGCGCCCGCGCAGGCCCGCCGTGGAGGTCTGGCACATGCCGTAGCCGCTCCCGTCCAGCGCCGCCAGGAAGGGACGCGCGTCCCTGTCCACATCGAAGAAAAAGTCCATCGCCTGCGGTATCTGCGTGGAGCGGCTGATGTCGATCTCCCGCGCCCCTTCCTTGGTTTCAATGCGCATCATGGGGATGGGGATCTTGCTCACCCTGCCGCCGTAGCCGAGGCGGAAAGCCCTCTCCGCGGGCACCAGCACGCGCACGTCCTCGCCCTGATTGACCGCCATGTTGCTCCACCAGTAGACGGCGGTATCACGCGCCATGGCGTTGTCGATGCGCACGCGCACATACAGCTCCCTGGAATCGTCCGGCAAAAAGGCTTCGACGCGGTAGAAAAGGCCGCGCACGCGCTCATACTCAAACAGGCGCAGCACGGGCGTGCCGTCGGCAAGCGCCAGCTCCTCCGCGCACAGATCGCTCACCGTGAAGGGCGTGTGGCCGATGATGCCCAGGTTCCACTCCACGCCGCCCGAGATCCAGGCGTTGCGCAGGGCCAGGTTGCAGGGCTGGAAGACGGGGTTGACGTGGAGCAGCTCCCGCCCCGCGTCCTTATCAAACAGCGACCACAGCCTGCCCCCCAGCTGGGGCAGGAAGGTGGCGCGCAGGTGCCCGTTCTCCAGCACCGCGGCCTTGAAATCGCGCGGGCGCCGCACGCGGTCGTAGCCGTCCTGCAGCGTATAGGGCAGGATGCCCTTCACCCGCGCATAGCCCATATAGCGGCTCTCCTCGGCGGATACGCTCTCATCGACCGTCAGATCGGCGTGCAGATCGCCGGCCGCGCTCAGATCGGGCAGGGGGTTGGGGCGGCCCAGCGAGGCCGCGGGCATGCGAAATGGTACTATGCTGAGGGTGCTCATGTGTTCTCCTTCACCCGAAGACGGGATAATCGATTTGCCAGGTATTTTCCTTGAAATCCACCGTCACGCGCGTGCCGTCCGAAAAGACGGTGCGCTGACGGCTTCTGTCCTCGCTCAGGAACTCGTGGGAGACCAACTCCTCCATGGCCACGCGGCGCTGCAGCTCGCCCACCGCCTTCACCTGCCGGATGTTCTCCTCAAGCGCCTCGCCCGAAAGCCGCTCGCTCAGGTAGCCCATGCCGCCGTTCAGCAGCGCGTGCAAAAAGCCCGCCGTGCCCTTTGGGATGCCCCACTCGCCCGCTTCCATCTTCCAGGGGATCAGCACGCAGTCGTGGTACACCAGATTGAACAGCGGCACGGGGATGGCGGTGTTTCCCAGATAAGGCGCCCAATGGCAGAACACCTGGTAGGGGATGGCCCAGTCGTTCACCTCCTCCGAGGAGGGCAGGATGCCGTGCGCCGTCAGATAATCAAGGCAGTGACCGCGGTGAGAAAGGCACTCCCTGCGCGTCATGACGTGGCGCGGGTTGCTGCACTCGTCCGCCTCGTTGCAGGTGAACACGTCCAGATAGGTCGCGTCCGGCCGGATGCCGTTTGCCAATAGCTGTTCAAAGTTGCGCCGCACATACTCGGGCGCCAGCGAAGCGCACAGGTAGTTCTGCCGTCCGCCCGCCCAGCGGGACATCTCAAACAGCTTGCCGTCCGCAAGACGCACGGCGTTGTCCGCGTCGTAGGTGGGGGCGTCCAGATAATAATCTCGGTACTGGTCGTGCAGGCCGAAGAGGTAGCCGCTTTCGTGCAGTCGGTCCTGCAGCGCCTTCAGGCCCTCGTAGCCGCCCGCTTCGCGGCAGGGGGGCAGATAGTCCGGGTGCTGGTTGTCATAGCCCGGCTGGCCCCAGCCGTCCAGATGCAGGTAGAGCCGCTCCACGCCCTGCCGGCGCAGCTCGTCCACACGCTCCGCCCAGTGGCTGAAAGGAGTCAGCCTGTCGTTCTTTTCGGGCTGCTCGCGGTCATAATAGGCGCTGTCCGGCGTGACGTGGGTCTTGCCATCCACGTGCAGCACGCAGCAGCCGATCAGCCGCTCCAGCCCGGGATCCCTCTGCGCCTTTTCCCGCAGCGTGACCAGCCGCCCCTCCTCCAGCGCGATGGCGCGGTAGCGCTTGCACAGCGTCACATAATCGCAGCCGGGGGCGAAGAAGTAGTAGCTCACCGTGCGCTGTGCCTCCATCCGGCCCAGCGAGGGCAGGTGGCGCACATACAGGCGCGTGGGCCCGCCCGCGGGGTGGGATACAGTGTACTTGCTGTCCCAGGGGCTGCGCACATAGCACAGATAGCCGCCCTGTCCCGTCACCTCGCCGAACCAGGGCAGGTAGGCCGCCTCGGAGCACATCTGCCCGTCAAAGGGCAGCTTCGCGCCGATCTCCTCCGGCCAGTCCGTGGGCAGCAGCTGCCCCTGCATGGTGTTCAGCACCGCGTAGCTGCCCTTTTCGTCCGCCGTGAGCGGCTGCGGCCAGCGCACCTCCCGCACGGGAAGGCCCGCCATGTCGAGCGGCACAAAGCTGCAGTCCACCCGCCCGTCCGCGCGGTCCAGGGTGATCAGCGTCTCAAAGCGCAGCGCGCTCCCCTCAAAGCCGCCGTAGCGCGTGGCCCGGCAGGGCCCCAGGCCCGTGACGTATTCGCGCGTTTCCTTCTCCCGAGCGCCGTCAAAAGGGATCTCGCGCCCGTCCTCCAGCACGATGGCGGGCTTCACGCCCCCGTCAAAACGCCAAAGCCTGCCAAAGGCCTCGCACAGCGCGTCCGGCACGAGCCGGATACCTTCCCGATCTCCCATAGCTTGCCACTCTCCTCCTGATATGCGCCCTGGCGGCGTCCGCCCCGGACGCGCCGTTTGCGCCTATCTTAAAAGCCCGCCAAAGCCCTGTCAATACGGCGGCGGGGGATCGAAACCCGAGTAGTTTGAGATTAAATTAACCAAATTTCGACCGGGGATTGACGGAAGAGAGACAATGCTCTTATAATCATACAAGAAATTGGAAAGCAAGCCCCGGCGGCCCAGCAATGGAAGAGCGCCTCGTTTTTGTATTATCCGCACCGCAAAGGAGAACAGCATGACAAACGCCGGTACCGTCCAACCCCTATCGGAAAAGCGCGGCGCGCCCCTGCGCCTGCTGAAGGCGGGCCTCCTGCTGGCACTCCTGATGGCGATCGGCGCTTTGGCCTGGTATCTGGCCATTACGGGCATCGTCGGCAAGAAGGACTGAGATTTCGCCGTCTACGGCAGGGGCCCGGCGGCGCTGCTTTTATGCGGCGCGGTGCTGGCGCTGACGCTGACGGCGCTGTATTTCCTGCTGCCTGTCTTCCGCCCCTGGGCCCGGCCCCTCTCGCGCGATCTGAAGCGCGACAAATACCTCTACCTGCTGATCTTTCCGGGCATCCTGGTGGTGATCCTCTTCAGCTACCTGCCCATGTACGGCATCGTGCTGGCATTTAAGGATTACAAGATCAAAAGCGGCATCCTCTTTTCGCAGTGGAACGGCATGGAGAACTTCACCCGCTTCTTTGGCCGCTCCATCGCCAAGGACATCATGCTCAACACGCTGTTCATCGGCGTGACGCAGCTGGCCATCACCTTCCCCATCCCCATCGTGCTGGCCCTGCTGCTCAACGAGCTGAAGAGCAACCGCTTCCGCCGGATCACCCAGTCGGTGATCTACCTGCCCCACTTTGTCAGCTGGATCATCATCTACTCGCTGCTGTTCTCGCTGTTTTCGATGACGGGCGGGCTGATCAACAAGATACTCGTTTCCATGGGGGCCGCCCCCTATAACCTGCTCAGCGACCCCAAACGCTTCTACGGTATGCTGTACATGACCAGCATCTGGAAGGAGGCCGGCTGGGGCACCATCATCTACATGGCGGCCATCGCGGGCGTGGACCAGGAGATGTACGAGGCCGCCTATCTGGACGGCGCGAGCCGCTTCCAGCAGTGCCTGTACATCACGCTGCCGGCGATCTCCTTTTCCATCACCACCATGCTGATCCTCAGCGTGGGCTCCACGCTGGGCGCGAATTTCGACCAGATCATGAACCTGCGCACCGCCTCCACCGAGACCACGGTGGCGCGCGTGATCGACACCTATGTGTACGATATGGGCGTCTCCAAGGGCCAGTACGATCTGTCGACCGCCATCGGCCTGTTCCAGCAGGTGGTCAACTGCATCCTCTTGTTTTTCAGCAACTTCATCGTCAGGCGCATTTCGGGCGAGAGCTTTTTCTGATTCTCTCGGGCAGCACATCAGGCAGGAAGGAAGGCGCGCATGGACAGACCGACCGGGACTTTCAGCAGAAACAGGATCAAGAAAACCGCGGGGGAGATCATCTTTGACAGCCTGAACGTGCTGTTCTTCGTGCTGTGCATGCTGATCATGCTCTTCCCCTTCTTCAACATGATCGCCATCTCGCTGACCAGCAACGGCGAATTCATGGGCAGCCCCTACATCATCTTCCCCAGGAACCCCACGCTGGAAGCCTACCGCTACATGTTTTCCACCGCGCTCATCCCGCGCGCCTACCTGGTAACGCTGACCATCACGCTGGCCGGCACCTTCCTGAGCACGCTGGTCACCTCCATGCTGGCCTACGGCCTGAGCAAGAACACGCTGCACGGGCACAAGTTTTTCATGATCATGCTGCTGATCACCATGTTCTTCTCAGGCGGCCTCATCCCCAACTATTACAACATCACCAACACCCTCCAGATGGGCAACACGCTCTGGGCGCTGTTCGTGCCCAACACCGTCAGCGTGTTCAACTTCATCATCATCCGCTCCTTCTTCCGCCAGCTTCCCCCTTCGCTGGAGGAATCGGCCAAGATCGACGGGGCCAACGACGTGACCATCCTCTTCCGCATCGTGTACCCCCTGTCCATCGCCACGCTGGCCACCATCGCCATGTTCGTGGCCGTGGGGCTGTGGAACAGCTGGTTCGCCGCCCAGCTCTACATCCGGGACGAAAAGAAGTACCCCCTGCAGCTGGTGATCCGCAACTACATCGTGCGCGAATCGCGCCCGGCGGACATGCAGAACATGGAGGGCCTGCGCGACGCCGCGGGCAAGCGGCTCTACCTCAACGAAACGGGCCTCAAGATGGCCTGCGCCGTGGCCAGCGTGCTGCCGGTGCTTTTGATCTATCCCTTTATTCAAAAGTATTTTGAAAAGGGCGTCACCATCGGCGCCGTCAAGGGATGAGCCGACACGGTTGTCTGCCGGTCGCTTCACCGGCTTCAACAATAATATCCGGAGGTAGGTTATGAAAAGACTGCTGAGCATTCTCTTGGCCCTGATGCTGCTGGCGCCGGCGCTTTCCTCGCTGGCCTACGACGGTGAGATCCTCGATCTGACGGTCGACAGCGACGCGGATCCCTTTGTGTGGGACCCCTCCACCGACAAGATGGCCGCCTACATTCAGGACAAATTCGGCCTGAACATGATGCAGAGCACCACCAACTTCTACAACAACGATTTTTCCGTCACTCAGCTGGCGGCGGTGGACGGCTCGCTGCCCGACGTGTTCTGCGCGGACATCCTCTACTACACCGAGTTCATCACCCAGTTCATCCCCGAGGAGCTGGTCGCCCAGATCCCTGACGAACTGATTGAAAAGTATCCGCTGACCAAGGCCCGCCTGGAAAACGACGCGGTGGCCCAGACGGTGCGCGGCATGTACGGCGGCTACTATTTCCTGCCCAAGCCCGACTCCGCCGACCCCGAGATCTACAAGGCCGAGCGCAAGGGCATGTTCATCCGCAAGGACTGGCTGGAGAAGCTGGGCCTTGAGATGCCCACCACCTGGGAAGACCTGTACAAGGTCTGCCACGCCTTCACCTATGACGATCCCGACGGCAACGGCGTCAACGATACCTACGGCCTGACCGGCGACGGCATGGGCACCCTGCGCTACTTCTTCTCCAGCACCGGCGTATCCAACCGCTACTGGAACAAGGCGGAGGACGGCAGCTGGTTCTTCGGCGCGCTGGACGACCGCAACATCGAAGTGCTGGAATGGCTGCGCAAGATGTATGAGGACGGCTCCATCGACCCGGACTTCGGCGCGAGCACCTGGAAGACCGGCCTGCAGAAGTTCTCCAGCAACACCTTCGGCGTCTGCCTGCGCAACGCCGATGCCGCATGGATCAACGGCGTGGCCGTGCAGTACTACGGCGCCGCCAACCCCGATGTGAACCCCTTCGACCGGCTCGACCTGATCCCCGCCCTGGCCATGAAGGAAGGCGAGACCCCGCGCATGGACGGCTATCTGTCCTGCATGGTGGCCACCATGTTCAACCCGGACATCACCGAGGAAAAGCTGGACCGCTTCCTGGCCTACTATGAGTATCTGCTCTCCGAAGAGGGCCGCTACCTGCTGATGGGCTTTGAGGGCGAGGATTGGAAGCGCGAGGGCGACCAGATCAGGCTGATCCGCGATGAGAATGGCAACGCCTCCAACCTGGCCACCAAGTATCCCAGCATCCCCGTGACCCACTGGACCAGCTGGGGCTTTGAGATGCAGGCCTACGAGAACGTGGAATACTTCGACGAGTACAACGACGAGACCAAGGCTCTGAACGCCAGGGCCTGCGCCATCCGCAACGAAGACCCCGTATGGCCCGAGGTCGGCCCCATGCTGATCGACGACACCACCGTGACGGACGTGAGCGCCTTCAACTTCAGCAGCGAGTACTGGCTCATCATCACCGGCACCGAGCCCGTGGCCGATATGTTCGCCGCCATGAAGCAGAACGCCATGTCCAGCGGCTTTGAGGCCGCCTACCCGGTCGTGGCCGAGTACGCCGAGAAGTACGGCTGGTAACTGGAACAACGGGAAAAATCGGGGGATTTCTTGAAAGAAATCCCCCAAACCCCCAAAGAACTTTACTATGAACACAGCAGGTCTATGCCTGCACAGGTCAAAATTTCCCGGGAAGGATGGGGGTCAATAGCCTCCTTCCCGTTCCCGGAACGACTGAAAAATCCACAAATTTGATAGCGGCCCCCTGCAAAAGCAGAGGAGGCCGCTTTTTTGTGTCGATTTCATGGTTTATCCCTGTGCTTATCCCTGTCCCTCGCCGGTCAGAACCGCCCCGTATCCCCCGGGCGGTAGCCCTCGGGCAGGGGATCCTCGCGCAGAAAGCGGAAGTTTTCGTCCCAAAGAACGGGCAGGAAGGCCGCGTAGGGCAGGCGGTCAAACTCACAGCCGTAGCTCGTCGCGCCGAACCAGCCGCCCTCCCTGGCGCGCAGGTTGAGATCGCGGGCAAACTTGGTGCGGTTGGAGCAGTCGTGCACCACGATGCCCCAGTTTTCGAGGGCGGCTTCTTTCAGCATCTTCAGGCTGATCTCGCGGCTGAACAGGGGCGAAAGGTAGCCCTGCCGGTACATGTACATGGCTTCGCCCGCGTAGTTGTCCAGGTTGTTGGGGTTGAGGTGCAGCTCAGCGCAGTTGATGAAGCGGATGCCGGAGCGCAGCACCTGCTCTTTCTTCCTGCTGAAATCCGCGTAAAATTCGGGCGTCATGGGCGTCTCCACCCCCACGGAGGGGATATGACGGCCGGCGATGCGCATGTTTTCGATCACCCTGTCCGCGCAGCGCGAAGCGCCCAGGTTGAAGCGGATCTCGTCAAGGCCCGCCTCGCCCAGCGCGCGCAGCGTCTCCTCCGTGGCCAGCAGGCCGTTGGTATACAGGTGCTGGTGCACCCCCGCCTGCCTGAAGGCGCGGATGATGCCGTAGTACTTTTCGATCTCCATGAAGGGCTCCAGGTACACGTAGGAGATGCCGGTGGGCTTCCTCTGCGTGCTGAGCAGCAGGGGGATATCCCGCTCGCGGTACTTGCCGCCGCCGATCTCAAACAGTCCCTCGCCCACGGGCGGGATATTATCCAGCTCTCCGTAGTTGTAGCAGAACCTGCAGGTCAGATTGCAGCGGTTGGTTTTGCGCACGGCGGAGAGCCCCGTGCCGCACAGGCAGCTGCGGCAGCCGCCGGGAAAATCGGCGTCGTCGCCCACGTAACAGCTGCGCCCGTCCAGCGACTTGAGGCCCGGGATGCCGGCCAGCAGCTCGTCAAAGCGCGCCTCCGCCGCCTCCTCGATCTGCGACAGAACGGCCAGCACGATCTCCTGCTGCCAGTTCGTCAGCTCCTCTTCTTCAGGCAGCTGTGCGAAAAACTCAAACCACAGCAGCGCGTCCTTTTTGGAAATATCCACCCTCAGCCCTCCGATCCTCCGAATCAAGGGGATTATAACACAGGCCGGGCACAAAAACAGAAGGGCCTTCATCTTCGGCCCTTCTTGGTCCTCTTGCGCGTTCAGACTTCCCGGCGCTGCCTCTTTCCGCGCGTCCTCTCAATCAGCACCACCGCCGCGATCAGGCCCAGGCCCGCGCCGTCGGTCAGCCAGCCGGGGATGATCAGCAGCAGGCCGCCAGCCGCGGCCATCAGCCGCTCCCAGGGCGGCATCGCCGTCTCCAGATAGCCCTCCACGCCCATGCCCAGGCCGAACATGCCCAGCATGGCTGTCACGGTGATCAGCAGCACCTCATACCACTGCGCGTTCAGCATCAGCATCTGCGGGCTGTAGACGAAGATATAGGGCACCACGAAAGCCGCGATGGCGATCTTGCTGGCCTGCACGCCGGTCTTGAGGGGGTCCGACTTGGCGATGGCGGCCCCGGCCATGGCTGCCAGCGCCACGGGCGGGGTGATATCCGCGATGATGCCGAAGTAGAAGGTGAACAGATGGGCGGGCAGCAGCGCCATGCCGGGGCCCGCGTTGCTCAGCGCGCCGTACACCTCCGGCATGGCCGCGCTCAGCGCGCGGAACACGGTGGGGGCCATGATGGTGGAGGTGATCAGGTAGTTGGCCGTGGTGGGCACGCCCATGCCCAGCACGATGGAGGCCAGCATGGTGAAGCCGAGCAGCAGCAGCAGGCTGTCGCCCGCCAGCGCGCTCAGGCCCGAGCCCATCTTCAGGCCGATGCCCGTCTGCGTGATCATGCCGGCGATGATGCCGGCCACCGCGCAGGCCAGCGCCACGCCCAGCACCGAGCGCGCGCCGCCCTCCAGCGCCTGCACATACTGCGCGGGCCGCAGGAAGGAGGATCGCTTCACGCTTTCCTTCAGGTCTCCCCCCCTGGCGGCGGTCAGCGCCGCGTCGGCCACCGTCTTCACATAGCCGCCCAGCACGGAGACGCCGATGCCGATCAGCGCCGCGATGCTGGGGGTAAAGCCCGCGCTCAGCACCCAGATGATGGCCACCAACGGCAGGATGAGGTAGCCCCGCTCGCGCAAAATGCGGGGCAGGGAGGGCATGCCCGCCTTATCCAGCCCCTTCAGGCCCTGCTTTTTGGCCTCCAGATCCGTCACGATGTAGATGCCGGAAAAGTAGAGCAGCGCGGGCACGATGGCCGCCTTCACGATCACGGAATAGGGCACGCCCACGGATTCCGCCATCAGGAAGGCCGCCGCGCCCATCACGGGGGGCATGATCTGCCCGCCGGTAGAGGCCGCCGCCTCCACGGCCGCCGCGAATTCCGGCCTGTAGCCCAGGCGCTTCATCATCGGGATGGTGAAGGAGCCGCTGCCCACGGTGTTGGCCACCGAGCTGCCGGACACCGTGCCCTCCAGGGCGCTGGTGATGACGGCCACCTTGGCGGGGCCGCCGCGCCTGTGCCCGGCGATGGCGTTGGACAGCTCGATGAAAAACTCGCCCACGCCCGTGCGCTCCAGGAAGGCGCCAAAGAGTATGAACAGGAAGATGAAGGTGGACGAGGCCCCTACCGGCGCGCCGAAGATGCCGGCGTTGGTGTAGAACAGGTGCTCGATGATGCGCTTCAGGCTGAAGCCGCGGTTGCCCAAAAACCAGGGCATGACCCGGCCGAAATAGCTGACGGCAAGGAAGGCGCAGGCGATCACCACGATGGGCAGCCCCACCACGCGGCGGCAGCACTCCAGCAGCAGCAGGATGGCGATGCCGCCGATCCACAGCTCGTAGGTCTCCAGGCTGTTCTGCGCCACGATCTTGCCGAAGAACAGCACGGGGTAGAGGTAGAGCGCCAGCGACAGCAGGCCCAGCGCCGCGTCATACCAGGGCAGCGTATCCTTGCGCCCGCCGCGCCGTGCGGGGTAGAGCAGGTAGCCCAGCAGCAGCACGATGCCCACATGCATGGGGCGCATGTGGGTCGCGGGGATGATCCGCCAGGTGCTGTACAGCTGCAGCAGCGAAAAAAGCACACAGACGGCCGAGATGAGGGTGCCCCGCCAGTCCTTCAGGCTGCGATAGGCGCTCTCCCGGTCGTACTTGCTCATGATCCTGTCGATCTCTTCCTGAGCCACGCTTTCCGCCGGCAGGGGCCCGCGAATATCATCCTTCTCCTTGCCCATGTGCGCTCCTTTGCATACCGATCTCCCCCTCCCGCGAAGGGGAGGGGGAGGGATCGGGTCAGTCCATCAGGCCGATCTCTTTGTAATACCTTGCCGCGCCGGGGTGGAAGTCCACAGGGGAGCCCTGCACGGCCGTCTCGGCCTTGATCTCCGCGCCCTTGGCGTGGGTCAATTCGCCGCTGTGCTCAAACAGCGTCTTGGTCAGGTTGTAGACCAGCTCCTCATCCAGCGATTTGGCGCAGATCAGCACCGCGTTGGTGGAGGGGATCACCAGGTCCTCATCCATGCCCTGGTAAGTGCCCTTGGGGACGGTGACCGGCACATAGAAGCTGTACTTCTCCTGCAGGGCCTTCATCTGATCGTCCTCCAGCACCAGCAGGCGGATGGGCCTCTTGTTGGCCGCCTCGATGATGGAGGGGTTGGGGATGCCGGCGGTGATGAACAGCGCGTCCACCTGCCTGTTCTGGAAGGCGTCGGCCGATTCGGTGAAGCTCAGGTACTGCGCCTTCACATCGTCCACCGTCAGGCCCGCGGCCTCCAGCACCTGCATGGCGTTGTACATGGTGCCCGAGCCCGTCTGGCCGATGGACACGTTCTTGCCCTTCAGGTCGCTCACCTTGTGGATGTCCGTGTCCGCGCCCACCACGATCTGCACCGCCTCGGGGTAGAGCGAGCCGATGGCAGAAAAGCTTTCGATCGTCTCCCCGGCAAAGACCTCGGCGTTGCCTGTGGCGGCATAATACATCATGTCGTTCTGCGCGAAGGCCAGCTCCTGATCGCCCTCGTTGATCGCCAGTATGTTGGCCTTGGAGGCCGCCGTTTCCGTGGGCGTCACGTCCACGTCCAGATACTTCATCCAGAGCGAAGAGATGTCCCCGCCCAGCGCGTAGTAGGTGCCCCCGGTGCTGCCGGTCCCCAGGATCATGTACTCTTTGGCCAGCGCGCCCCCGGCGGGCAGCAGCAGGCACAGCGCCAGTAACAGTGTCAGCAGTTTCTTCATGGGAAAGGCTCCTTTCATGATGCTGTTTTTCGGCCTATCGCTTGCATTATCTCCGTCTTTCCATCGTCTGACTTTATCAAAATGCAAGTATTCTGTCAACATCCTGCAAGTTTTATTCTAAGTCCGTCCGGCGCGCTCTGTAAAGAGGGAAGATCGGGTCTCTATTCGTCCGGATGGGTCATGCCCTGCCTGTCGTCAGCCCTGCGCCTGATTCCCGCCGCCTTCTTCGCCGCGCAGCCGCTCCAGCGCGGCCTTCAGCGCGCCCGGCAGGGGCAGGCCCAGCAGGGCCGCGTTTTCCAGGATGCTCAGCCCCTCGCCCGCCGTGTAAAAGCCGATCACCGACAGCCGCGCCACCGCGCCCGTGCCCATGGCCCCGTCCAGCGCGGCGGCCAGCATCACCAGCGCCAGCACCGCCGCCTTGCGCGTCAGCCCCAGAAAGAAGCTGCGCGATAGGAAGCCGCCCCCCTCGGTCTTGTCGCTCAGGCGGTGCAGCGCGCACAGCAGGCCCGTCAGCACGTCCAGCCCCATGCAGGTGAACAGCAGGGCCAGCGCCCCGTCCCAGCCGCCCAGGCCCCGGCACAGCGCGGCCAGCGCCACGGAAAACAGCCTGTACAGCCACTTCATCGCTTCCCTCATGCCGCGCCCTCCAGCCTGCGCAGCAGGCCCTCCAGGGCGGTCTCCAGCCGGGAAACCCTCTCTTCGATGTCCGGCTTCTCCGCCTTGTCGTCCGGCGCGGGCTCGGGGCCGCTTCTCAGGGCCAGCAGCAGCTCCCCGTCCGCCTCCTCCCCCTCGGGCAGGCCCAGATCCTGCCTGGCCCGTTTCACCGCGGCCAGGGTCTCGCCGCCAAAGGCGCCGTCCGCGCCGTAGCGCGGCAGGGCATAGCCCGCGCGCAGCAGCAGCTCCTGCAGGTCCTTCACGCCCTCGCCCCGATCGCCCGCCCGCATCGCCTCCTCCCGGGGGAAGGGCGGCAGCGCGGCATAGTGCGTCCAGGGGTAGGCGGAGATGGGGCCCACCACCACGCCGCGGTGGTGGCTCCTCGCGTCCACCACGCGCCCGTCGCCCAGCGACAGGCCAACATGGCTCATGGGCCTCTCCTGATCGCCGCTCTCGCGGAACACCAGGCACAGCATAGTGGCGGCCTCCGGCCCGATCCTGCCCCTGTGTTCCCAGATATCCGCCTGCCACTGGCTGC
>DBQV01000044.1 GCA_002305755.1 Christensenella sp. UBA1385
GCGCTTGGCGTTTCAATCCGGGCTTACAATAATTTGATGCAAACCCGCGGCCCCGGGGCTTTATTTTCTATTCAATCTGTGTTATGATATAAAAGTAAAGAATTATCATTGTCACCGGTGCCGCATGCTTGGCGTGCGGCTAACTGACTATTGAGAGAATTTGCATCGGGAAGTGTCCGAGTATGGCGTTCAGGAATGTGATCAATCGTTATCTGACCAACAACGGTACCTACAGGAAAGGGGATCCGCTCTATCGCAAGGTAGTGCTCCTCAATGTGGTGCTGACCTTTTTAGTGGTTTACTGCGTCGGCATTTTCGTGGCCGATTTCTTTGTGCTCCGCCAGGAGGCAAGCGCCCGTGTAAGCCTGATAACGATGGTGGTCTCCGCAATGTTGCTTTGGTATTTCAAGGCGACCAACCACTATGTGGCGTCCGCGCGCATGACGAGCGCGATCCTTGTGTGCTGCATTGCCGCCTATGGGTATGTGACGGGAAACCGGCATTATGATCTCCTGTGGATCGCGATCCTGCCAGGCCTCATCAGCATCCTGCTGAAGCCCCGAGAGGGCAAGGTGATGCTGATACTGGTCGGCTTTTGCGTACTGTACTTTCTTTTTGCCTCCATTGGGAGTTGGAAAAACGCTCACCACGATGCGCACACTGCGCTCAACATCACGGGCGTTACCTGCTGCGTGCTGTTTTTGAATTATTACCACCGCAAAATTACGGAGGACGGTGTAGAGCAGATAAAGGCCACATTCGACAAATTGAAGGAGAGCAGAGAGGAGCTGCTGTTGACGATCGACTCCTGCACCGAAGCTATTTTGGGCATTGATGGCATGGGACGCTGCACTTTCTGCAATGACAGCTGCGTGCGTATGCTGGGTATGACGAATCGGCGGCAGATTCTGAACCGAGATCTCGGTGAGCTTATCAGCAGCCTGCGCGGGGAGCATGATCTTCAGACGGGCGAGACATTCGATATCATGCGGAACCTGTCCGATCTGAACGACGTGCAGGGCAAGGAAGGGCTGTTTTACCGCGCGGACGGAACGTCCTTCCCGGCTGAATATCATTATACCCCCAAGATCAGGGACGGCAAAGTCGTGGGTAATGTCATCACCTTTACGGATATCACGGAACGCAAGAAACGTGAGAATGAAGCCGAATATCTCAGCCTGCACGATGCGCTGACGGGCCTGTGGAACAGGCGCCACTTTGACAGGGAGCTGTCCAGACTGACGCAGAAGGAATATCTGCCGCTGTCCATCATCGTGGGCGATCTGAACTGGCTGAAGATCACCAACGACATGTTTGGGCATACCACGGGAGACAGGCTGCTGAAGCACACGGCCGACGTATTCCGCAGCGCGTGCCGCGAAGGAGACGTGATCGCCCGCACGGGCGGGGACGAGTTTTGCGCGCTGTTGCCCAGAACCTCTGAGGAGGAGGCCGAGCGGATCATGGCAGAGATCGACAGAACCATGCGGCAGTTTCGGATCAGGGGGATGCACTACAGCCTTGCTCTGGGTCTGAGCACCGTGTGGACGCAGGATCAGCACGCGGATGAGCAGTACATGGACGCCGAAAACCGGATGTACCGCAACAAGGTCGTTAACCGAAAGCGGGAGAGCGAGCATCTGCTGCAAACTCTGCTGAAAGGGTATTTTGAGAAATACCCGGTAGAAAAACAGCATGGAGAGCATGTGCGCGACCTCAGTCTGCGCATCGGGAAACAGATGGGGCTTTCTGCGAGCCAGCTCAAAGCGCTGGAGCAGGCCGCCTACCTGCACGATATCGGAAAGCTGGTGCTGCCTGAGGAGCTGTTGTACAAGCAGAGCTTCACCGAGCCCGAACGCATCAGGGTGCAACAGCATCCCTTGTACGGGTACCGCATCCTGAGCTTGTTTGATGAAACGCTGGATCTGGCGGAGTACGTCTGCGCCCACCACGAACGCTGGGACGGGGAGGGATATCCCAAGGGACTGAGAGGCGAGGAGATACCCCTTTACGCGCGGATCATCTCGGCGGCGGAGGCCTATGACAGGGAGCTGCGGCGCCTGCGCGTGCCGGAAGACAGGCGCGTGAAGGAAGCCTTCCGGTATGTAGGCAGCCAGTCCGGAATGAGATTCGACCCGGATGTGGTGAGATGCATGGTGCGCGTGCTTGGGGAAATGGATGAGGAAACGTCCGAAACGGATGAGGATTCTGCAGAGAGCGGGGAAAAAGGATTGGCCTAAGGCCGATAAACGGAGGGGAAAAACGAGCCGATGCGGCTTGATGCAGGGCTGTGGAAGTACCGCGTGATGATGCTGAATCCCCGCTACGGCTTTGTGAGAATGGCGCGGTTGCCCTACATGTTGATCTATGAGTTGCCATGCCCCGTATTCATACCGCTTGAAGGGGCTGTGATCGTGGCTTCCGCCTTTCTTTATGTGCTAAATTGGAGCGCTTTCCTGTCTCTGATGATCATCTTTACGTTTCATGACACGCTGAATACTGCCAATGCTTTTGTAAACAAACTGTATCTCAAAGAGGAGCGATATCGCTTCCGGGATATCTTGTGTCAGATTTTCGTGGCTTTGGCGGACACGTTGCTTTTTAAACCCTATCTTTCCGCGCCACAACGTGTATGGGAAGAGGTAAGCAACCGCCGCTCTTGAAGAAGCGAACCGGCGACCCGGTGAGCAGCGAAAAGCGAAAGCGCTGATTGCCGTATGAGGAGTTTGAGCATTGAGAATCACTCCTGCCGCTGTACGTTCACAAAGAAGTAGCTCTGTGAGCTCAGCGTGAACACGGAGCTGATCACGCTGCCGGGGGCCGTGGGCTGGGGAGACGGCAGAGCAGAAGCGCTCTCCGGACCGGACACAGGGGGAAGGGGAGAAACTGCGCCGCCGGACCGAGTCTGCGGCAGGATGGCGGACCAGAGCGCCCCATCGCTTTCCGAAGCGGGATCGGGCCGCGGCGAACTTGTCTGCGCGGGCCGCGCAAGGGCCGAGATCACCTCCTCATCGCGCGTGCTGCCGCCGCTTTGCAGCGGCGTTCCGGGCAGGTAGGCGGTCCCGGCGGGATAGAGGCCGTTTTCCGCCTGGCCGTCCAGGCTGCCGCCCTGAAAGAGGCGGTAGCGCCCTTCCACGAGCGTGGGGGAGCTGAGCGTCAGATGGGTATAGGGGGCGGGCGGCGCGTAGGCCAGCACGGCGCGTCCTTCCTCCTCCGTGATCACGATGGGGTCATCGGGCTTCATCGGGTGCTGGAAGGCCAGATGGATAAAGCGCTGTGCCGAGCGTTCGCTGATTGGGCCGTAGCTTGCACCGGAAGAAATGACGGTGCCGCCGTCAATGCAGGTGCCGAGCGCGGCGTTCAGCCCGGCCCCGCCAGCGGGATCGGCCGTGGCGATGAGGGTACCGCCGCTGACGGTGATGCCGCCCGCCGAGCGGAGTCCGCTGCCCTGTCCGCCCTGTGAAGCCGCGGCGAGATAGCCGCCGGTGATCTCGATGGCGCGCTCCAACGCGCTGAGGCTGCGCACGGCATCGGTGCCGGCGTTGACCGAAAGATGCCCGCCCTCAAACAGCAGCCGGCTCCGGCCTTCGATGCCCGCCTTTTCGGCGATCAGGCTGAGGCTCCCCTCCCCGTCAAAAGAAAGGCTGACTTCACTGCTGACGGCTCCTTCCCCGCGTTGGAGCTGGCCGCCCTGATCCGCGCGCTCCGCGTAGGCGGCGCCGTGAAGCATATTCTGCGTGCCGGCTTCCAGCGTGAGGCGCACAGAGGGCGGCGCGCCTTCGCCCGCTTCGGCGGCGCTACGGATGTAGATGGCAGGGCCGGAAGGGTTGCTCAGCCTGACGCCGCTCAGGATGATCTGTATCTGATCCGCCTTCGGCGCGTCCACGCGGATCTGGCCGCCATCCAGTTCACCCGAGAAGCGGTAGATACCGTTGTTCGTGATGGTGAAAACGGTGACGGAGCTGATGTCAGGCTCCGCGGGCAGTTCCTCTTGGCTTTCCACGATCTGCGATACGGAAACGCCGGGCGTTTCCCGGGCGACATCCAGGCGGATGTCGGTAATGCTCTCTCCGATGCTCAGGGCCAGGGCGCCGAGGGGCGTCAGCAGAAACAGGCTCAGGGCCAGTGCCAGCGCCCTTTTCAAAGCTGCTTGATTCATTAGCGCTCTCCTTTTTTGTGCCGCCGTACTTCCCTTTTCGGGTGTCACGGCCATGCTACCAGAAAAAGCGGGGGTAATTATGTCAAAACTGTGTATGCCGTGTAACATATCCGTATCAAACATGACGGGGCTTTGACCGGCTTTTGCCGGATATATCAAGACAAAGCGGTGCGCCGAATGTATAATGGGAAACAGAAAAATCAGGAGGCCGCCATGAACAGGGATGCTGAGAAACGCCGGGAAGAGATCATACGCCTGCAGAATGAGATCATCCGCCAGATGACGGATAAAAACCTGAGCCGGGTGGGGGACGATCTGTTTGGCCCGGCGGGGAATGGGAAGGACAGCCCGGCGCTTACGCCGCCCCCCGGCTATCCCGAGGTGCCCGTGATAGATTTTACGGGGAAAGACATCGGAAAGCCCGGTGAAACGGCGAAAGACAAGAAGCAGCAGCCGGTCCAAAAGGCCGACGAAGCGCCGCCCAAGGAGGATATCGCCAGGCTGAAGGAAGAGCTGAACAGCCTGATTGGGCTGGAGGGCGTCAAGCGCGAGGTGGACAACCTGATCAATCTCGTGACCATCAATAAGCTGCGCCGCGAGCACGGCCTGAAGGTGGAGGACCTCAGCCTGCACATGGTCTTTTCCGGCAATCCCGGCACGGGCAAGACGACCGTGGCCCGC
>DBQV01000046.1 GCA_002305755.1 Christensenella sp. UBA1385
ACAATTTACTCGGCACTCTCTCAGCAAACATTCCGTCCGGTTGTACGCTCTGTTGCACCTGGAGTTTTAACCTGGGTACTCTATCCCGCTCCAAAGAGAGCGGATATATGCTTGACATAGGGATTGCGATTTTTTTAATATAAACATATCTGTCTGCATTTGCCTTTTTATGCGAAGGAGCCGGGGCGTGTGTGCGGATCATCGCAGGGGCAGCGTTTTGGCAGCCGGAAAGGCTTTTCTTTTTGCGCTGCGTGCATTCAGTTGAAAGAAAGACCTTGGAATGCGCCTATGATGAACGGGGAAGGGGCCGCTGGCACGCGGACTCAAAGCAACAGCCCCTTTGATGCTGCGATAAAAACCGATTTGCGCCGGGGGAGGGTTCAATGGACATACTGCATGTTTTGACCTTGGTGGGCGGGCTTGCCTTTTTCCTCTACGGGATGGAGCTGATGGGCGACAGCCTGACGAAAATGTCGGGCAGAAATCTGCAGCGCATTCTCGAGGGGCTGACTGACAACGTTTGGAAGAGCATCCTGCTGGGTACCGTGATCACGGCCATTATCCAATCGTCGTCCGGCACGACGGTCATGGTGGTCAGCCTGGTCAATTCGGGCGTCATGAAGCTGAGCGGAGCGATCGGCGTCATCATGGGCGCGAACATCGGCACCACGGTGACTGCCTGGATACTGTCCCTTACCGGGATCGAGAGCAGCAACGTGTACGTGCAGCTGCTCAAGCCCACCTATTTTTCGCCTGTTTTGGCCATGCTGGGCGTCGTCTTCATCATGTTCTCAAAGCACGAGAAACGGCAGATGACGGGCCGGATCCTGATAGGCTTCGCCATTCTGATGTTCGGCATGGATGTGATGAGCGGCGCGATGAAGCCCCTGGCGCAGTCGCCGGAATTTCAGCATCTCTTCCTCAGCTTTTCAAATCCCTTCCTCGGCGTGCTGGCAGGCGCGGTGCTGACGGCCATTATTCAGTCTTCCTCCGCCTCGGTGGGTATTCTGCAGGCCCTGTGCGCAACGGGCATTGTGCCGCTGTCTGCGGCCATCCCCATCATCATGGGGCAGAATATCGGCACCTGCATCACGGCCGCGCTGGCGGCCATCGGCGCCAAGCGGAACGCCCGCCGCGCCGCGGCGATCCATCTGTCGTTCAACATCATCGGCACCCTGATCTTCCTGATCGCTTACTACGTGGGGGACGCGCTGCTGGGCTTTCACATCGGGGACAGGCTGGCCACGCCCGTCATCATTGCCGTTATCCACTCGGCGTTCAATATCGGCAACACGCTGTTGCTGGCCAACTTCACGGGGCTGCTTGAAAAGATTGCCTTCCTGCTGTTCCCGCTGAGCGATGAAGAAAAGCTTGAGATGGAAGACGAATTCCGTCTGCTGGACGAGAGGCTGCTGGTCAACCCCGGCCTCGCTCTGCAGCAGGCCTGGAAGGTATCCGTGGAGATGCTGGAAAAGTCAGCCGAGGCGCTGAACACGGCCATGGACCTGCTGCTCGGCTTCGATGCCGAAGGCTTCAACAGGGTGCGAAGCCTGGAGCAGAAGGTGGATCGCTATCAGGACCGGCTGGGCAACTACCTGCTCAAGATCACGACGATGGAACTGACCGATGAGACCAATCAAAGCCTTTCCATCGTCATGAACAGCACGACCGACTTCGAGCGCATTTCCGACCTGGCGCTGGATATCGCCATGCAGGCGAAGAAGCTGGAGGAGCCCGGCATGCGCTTCTCCGACATTGCCCTCAAGGAGCTGGAGGTCTATCGCCGCGCCTTGTCCGATATCCTGAAGCTGACCCTGGATGCTTACCGGGATGAGGATGAGGAAAAGGCCCGCTGCATCGAGCCGCTGGAAGAAGTCATCGACCGGCTGGATGAGTCCATTCGCATCCGCCACGTGGAAAGGCTGCGCGCCGGCATCTGTTCCGTGGAGATGGGACTGCTGCTCACGGACGTCTCAGCCGCTATGGAGCGCGTGAGCGATCACTGCTCCAACATCGCGGTGGCGCTCATCGAGATCCACGCGGGCGTATACGACGCCCATAAGTACCTGCGCGCGGTCAAGGAAAAGGACGAGGGCTTCCACCGAAGGCTGGAGGAATACCTCAGGGAATATGAGCTGCCGTACGACGTGCCCGATTCTCCGGCTGCCGGCCCTGAAGCCGCAAACACATGAAAAAAGGCGGTCTGCGCCGCCCTGAGAGAATCCAGCCCTGAGCGGTGCCCGCTCAGGGCTTTCTCAATATTTTCGCCATGGGCCTGCCCTTGGCCAGCTCGTCGATCAGTTTGTCAAGATATCTCAGTTCGCGCATGATCGGGTCTTCGATCTCTTCCACGCGCACGCCGCAGACCGTGCCCTTGATGAGTGCGCGGTCCGGGTTCATGCCCGGTGCGCCGGCAATGAATTCCCGCAGGCTGACCCTCTGCTCGATGAGGCCGCGGAGCTGCCCGTCGCTGTAGCCGGTGAGCCAGCGGATGATTTCGTCCACTTCTTCTTTGGTGCGGCCCTTTTTCTCGGCCTTGGCGATGTAGAGGGGATATACATCCCCGAAGATCATCCCGTAGACCCTCTCCAGCTGTTTTTGAGACTGCATAGCTTTTCATTCTCCTTCCGGGGCGGCGTCCGCCGCCGCCAGATATATACCCGTTTCGGACCGGACCGATCGAGAAATTGGGGGCGCTGAGTGAACGACGTGATTTTTCTCCCCTTTGACTTGTAAAATTTGTATCAATAGGCTACTATATTATACAAGAGTGGGCATGACGTTCGGACGCGCTGCCCCGCACCATCAAAAGAATCCGGCGGGCGGCGCGAATGCGCAGCGGAACTCCGGCAGCGTTGACCTCTTTGAATTTCTCGCGGGCCGCTGGCTCTGCGTGAAAAATAAAGACAAAGTGAGGCCTGGGTCGATGAAAAAGTTTGTTGCTCTGCTGGCGTGTATCATGATGCTGACGGGTATGGCTTCCGTCGCGTCCGCCGTGAACGAGGACGTTTCCGGCGATGTGATGATCTACACGTCCATGTATCAGTTTGTGATCGACACGATGGTGGAAGCCGTGAAGGAAGAGTTCCCCAACCTGAATGTGGAGTTTTTCTACGGCGGTACCGGCAAACTGCAGGAAAAGATCTACGGCGAGCAATCGACCGGCGCGCTGGGCTGCGACATGATGCTGGTGGCCGAGCCTGCCTTCTCGCTGGAGCTGAAGGAGGGCGGCTGGCTGCACCCCTACAAGACGTCCGCGGCGGAAAACCTTCGCTTTGACTATGACGAGGAGGGTTACTGGTATCCCGTCCGCGTCTGCAACATGGTCATGGCTTACAATCCCGACAAGAAGAGCGCGGATGAGCTGCCTAAGACCTTTAAGGACTTCGCGGAGAACCCCGCGCTCAAGGGCCGTATCTCCATGGGCAACCCCCTGACCAGCGGCACCACCATGGCCGCCGTGGCCGCACTCAGCGACAAGTACGGCTATGAATATTTCGACGCGCTTGGCAAGAACGACGTGATGATCGAGTCCGGCTCCGTGGCGCTTGACAAGCTGGGCACCGGCGAATGCGATGCCATCATGATCCTGGAGGAGTCCGTGCTGCAGCGCCGCAAGGAGGATGGCTCCAAGCTGTCCGTGATCTACCCGGAGGACGGCAACATCCTGATCCCCTCCACCGTGATGACCGTGGCTGAGGACAAGAGCGCCAACGTGAACATCGAAGCCTGCGAAGCCATCACCGACTGGCTGCTGAGCGAGGCGGGACAGAAGTTCGTGGTCGCCGGCTACATGCACTCCGTGCTGAAGGACTTTCCGGAGGTTCCTTACGACTCCATCGATACCGATGAGCTGATCCGCAAGGATATGGGTGTGGATTGGGTGCGCTGCTACACCCAGCGCGAGGAGATCCGCACCAGGTTCCAGGAAGCGGTGACCAATCAATAAACTGCCCCAGAGGGGCCGGAGGGGGCTGCCTGTGGTGGCGGCTCCCTCGCTTCGTATCAATCGGGGACTACCGCATGGGAGTGGAAGCGGATGCAGGAGAATCTGACAAAACGATCCTCAAGGGACAGGCGCGCGGAGCGGCGCTGCAAGCTGACCCTGCTGGCGGCGCTGGCGCTCGGCGCAGCGCTGATCGCCGGCGGCCTCTGGGGTCTTGAGCAGTTTCAGGCTTCGGGATTTGACCAGGAGAGCGGCTTTGCGCATGTGCACGACCTGGCCGGCCCGATCGACGGACTGTATGAGGCAGGCATCAAGCCGCTGCTGAGCTCGCTCGGCGCCGCGCAGCGCGAGGTGCTGGACGGCAAGGTGAATGCCCTGCTGGTGTCGGACTGGACGGAAAACACGGGGGAGGACCAGACGGCGCGCGTGGAGAGAACCCTCTCGGCCTATGAAGGGGAGCGGCGCTCCCGTATGCAGATGGAGCTGCTGTCCGTCAGCTACGCCGTGTCCGGCCCGAAGGTGAGCACGGCGCAGAAGAAGGCGCTGGCTGCCCTGGATGACGGGCGGCGCGCCGCGCTGCGCGCGGGCCTTCTCGCTGCGATCATCGATGAAACTGCGCCCTTGCCCGCGGAAACTGCGGCTGGTCTTGAGGGCCTCAGCGGCTCTGAGCGGAAGGCCATGCTGATGCAGCTGTTTTTCACCTCGGTCAACAGCAAAAACCAGCCCCTGCCCACGGCGCAGATCAATGAGCTGAAGAAATCCGTACGCGACGGTCAGGCCCGGCTGAGCGCCTTCACCTGGGCGGCCGAGGGTTCTGTATCCTGGCTGCGGCAGGTTCTGGTATCCGGCAGCCGTACCGCCATTTTGGCAGGCATTCTGCTGGCGATTGATGTGGCGCTGCTGACGCTGCTTCTTTACATGGATCATCACTGGGAGATCAACTTCAAATGGCTGGCCATCCTGGCCATTATCGATTTTATGCTGGTCTTCCAGGTGCTGCCGATGGCTTACCTGATGATCAAGGCCTTCTTCCCCGAGGGCAGCTTCACCTTTGAAGTGTTCAGGCGGCTGTATACCTACAGCATGAACCTCGGGGCTATCCGGAACACGCTGATCGCCTCCACCGTTACCATGGTGCTGGGCACGCTGCTGGCCTTTCCGTTGGCCTGGTTGGTGGGGCGCACCAACATGTACGGCAAGAAGTTCTTTCGTTTCCTGTTCGTGCTCACCTACATGGTGCCGCCCTATGTGGGCGCAATGGCCTGGCTGCGCCTGCTGAACCCCAACGTGGGCAATATCAACCAGGTGCTGCGCGTCCTCTTCGCGCTGGGCGACGGTCCCGGCCCGCTCAACATCTATTCGCTGGGCGGTATGATCTGGGTGCTGACTACCTTCTACTATCCCTACGCCTTTATCACCATCTCCAGGGCCATGGAAAAGATGGACCCCTCTCTGGAGGAAGCCAGCCGCATCTCTGGCGCTTCACCCATGATGACGGTGCTTAAGGTGACGCTGCCCATGATGACGCCCTCGCTGATCGCGGGTGCGCTGCTGGTGTTTGTCTGTGCGGCCAGCTGCTACGGCATCCCCTCCATCATCGGGGCTCCTGGCAAGGTGCACACCGTGACCACGCGTATCATTGAGTATAACAGCCTGGGCGGCCAGGGCATCAGCGATGCTACGGGCCTGGCCGTGTTCTTGATGGTGATCGCTATCGTGATACTCTATGTCTCGGATTTTGTGGTGGCCAAGCGGCAGTACATCACGGTCTCGGGCAAATCCACCCGCCCCAACATCGTGGATCTGGGCAGGTGGCGCGTCCCGCTGACGGCGCTGGTGAGCCTGTTTGCCGTGCTGGTGATCCTGATCCCCTTCGCCACCATCCTGTTCACATCCTTCAAAGTGGATGTGGGCAAGCTGGTCATGGCGCCGGGCAACTTCACCACCAGGCAGTGGCAGACCATCTTCTCCCGCTCGGAGACCATGGAGTGCCTGAAAAACAGCCTGATCTACAGTGTGATCGCGGCCACGGTGGGCATCGTGGTGGCCTGCACCATGTCCTATCTGCTGCAGCGCACGCGCATCAAGGGCCGCAAGCTGCCGGATTTTTTGATCACCCTCGGCTCCGGAACGCCCTCGGTGGTGATCGCGCTGGGCCTGATCATGACCATGCGGGGAAACTTCGGTGTGAACATCTACAACACGGCCTACATCATCATTGTGGCCTATCTGGTGAAGTACCTGATGATGGGCATGCGCACAGTGGTTTCGGCCATGAGCCAGATCCATGTGTCGCTGGAGGAAAGCAGCCAGGTGTCCGGCGCCTCCTGGACGCAGACCATGTTCAGGATCACCGGCCCGCTGATTTTTCCTTCCATCGCTGCGGGCTGGTTTCTGATCTTCATTCCCTGCTTCTACGAGCTGTCCATGACCACACTGCTGTACTCCAATTCCACTAAGACCATCGGCTACCAGCTCTATGAGTACTGGACCTATACCAGCCAGCCCCAGGCCTGCGCCATGGCCTTCGGCATTCTGATGATCATCGTGGGGCTCAATTTTGTGCTCAACAAGCTCACAAAGGGTGAGTTCTCCATCTGATCCGGCCGCCCGCGGGCAGGCATTGAAAGGACGAAGCAAGCATGTCAACCGTAACCGTTCGCAATGTATCGAAGGCCTTTGGCGACAACGTGGTGCTGAAGGAGTTTAACCAGACCTTTGCCGATCATGAGTTCATCACCCTGCTGGGCCCCTCCGGCTGCGGCAAGACCACCATGCTGCGCATGATCGCGGGCTTTGAAAAGCCCAGCTCGGGGGAGATACTGATCGGCGATAAGGTGGTCAGCTCTGACAAGGTGTTCCTCCCGCCGGAAAAGCGCGACATCGGCATGGTGTTCCAATCCTATGCCGTGTGGCCGCACATGACCGTATTTGAAAACGTGGCCTATCCGCTGCGTATCAAGAAGATGAAGCGCGAGCAGGCCGACCGTGATGTGGAGCGGGCGCTGGAAATCGTGCACCTGTCTCAGTACCGCGACCGCATCCCAAGCCAGCTCTCCGGCGGTCAGCAGCAGCGTGTAGCCCTGGCCCGCGCGTTGGTGGCCAAGCCCACCCTGCTTCTGCTGGATGAGCCGCTGTCTAACCTTGACGCCAAGCTGAGGGAGAGCATGCGCTTTGAGATCAAGGAGATTCAGAAGGCGCTGGGCATCACTGTGGTCTATGTAACGCACGATCAGACCGAGGCCATGGCCATGTCAGACCGCATCATCCTCATCAACCGCGGCGTGGTGCAGCAGGTGGCCTCGCCGGAAGAGATCTACAATCGCCCCGTCAACCAGTTTGTGGCGGATTTCCTCGGCAAGGTGGACTTCCTGCGCGCTGAGATCCGGGATGGGCGCGCCTATCTGGACGGCACCGGCCAGTCTATCCCTTTTTCGGGCGACAAAATGGGCCGCGTGGAGCTGGCTGTCAGACCCGAGCGCATCAGCCTGTCCACTGAGTCGGGGGATCTTTCGGGTACCCTGGAAAGCCAGTACTATCTCGGCGATGTGAACGACTGCCGCGTGCTTGTGGGCGAGAAACGGATCCGCGTGGTCGCCCCGCCGGAAAGCTTTGCGCGCATGAAGCCGGGACAGCAGGTCTACCTGACCTTCCGTGAGGAGCTGGCCTTCGACGACGACGGCTCGCTGGATGAAAAGCTGAAGATCGTGACCTGATCGGAATGAAAAGAGGAACCGGGCTGCCGTAACCTGCCGCGCAGCTTTCTTCTATCCCGAGCCGCTGATCGTTGTTTTTGAGGGTGTCAAGGTCAGGCCGTATTTGCTTCGCAAATCTCCACCCTCCCCTTGACATCAATGCACTGCTTCATCTGCTACCCAATGTGTTACCTTGGTTTGACACTCCTACAGCGTTTGACCTGACGGAGCTTCACTGGCTCTTGACATGCAATAAAACTGAGCCTTATAATACTACCGTTGTGCAAAGGGGCATGGTGTAATGGTAACACGTGGGTCTCCAAAACCTTTGTTGAGGGTTCGAGTCCTTCTGCCCCTGCCAAGGATCATTCCTGAACGAAGAAGCTGTCGCAAAAGAGAAATTTGCGGCGGCTCCTTTCTTTTTGTCCTATAACCCGAAAAGTGCGTATTCAGGAAGAAATATTACAGAAATATCCATAATTTTAATATATATGCTTGTTTTGAAATTTATATTATGTCATCAAGAATATCATCAATTCCTGACAAAATAGGAAAAATCGGTTTTTAGGCAATAAAGTGTGGCTGAGAAGTGGTCCAATGCTTTGAGGGATGTAGGAGAAATGGCAATATAAAAAATCTGAAGATTTAAAATATAGGCAAGAAAGTGTGTCTGGAAAATGCGATATCCTCAATAATATCAAGGGGATATCCCACTTTAAATTTCGAAATTCATTCTTTACCTATGAAGACACCAAAGCGTTCCTTATGTGGGGGAGAAATGAAACGCAACGGGCACACAATGATTGCGCCCCAGAATACGTCCTGCGCGAACACTGTGAGGAATATGTGTCCGTTGAGCACTCTATCCTAACCGAAGACGGATGTTCGTTATGCCAAAGGTGTGGAACGGTGGCCATACGGTCTTGTGAGGTGTGCGGAAGGATATTTTATGACTCGGGAAATATTATAAAAGACCATGTAGATGGTGTTATCACCAACATGTGTATTGAGTGTCATGACAAACTACTGGAATCCGAAGAAGAACACGAAGCGGGAGTATCATTCAAGCCATACACGACCTTGCCATCAAGGAAGATGAGCGCATGGCAGAACTTTCAGACAGCATCCTGAACGACGTCTCCGACAACATTGCAGACTTCAAAACTCCCCGCTTCTTCGTCACGGAAGAGGAGATCGAAGCCTTCCGCACCCCCAGTTTTGACTCCATCCGGACGACCCAAAAAGCCTCCGCATAAACGACGACACAGCACGCAACCACACGATTAAGTTAAATTAAGAAGGAGAAAAACATGTATAATTCCGTAAGCGTCAATACCAGAAACATCAATACCAAAAGCGTCAACACCAATAATTCCATGGATGCAGCCGATTCTAAGGAATTCGCCATCTCCGCTGACACCATTACTGTTTTCAACAACCCCACCCTCGGCACCCTCCGTGTTGTCACGAACGATGGCAGGAGCTGGTTCGCTATGATGGATCTTGCGAAGGTCCTCGGCTATTCACATGGAATCACGCAGAACTGGAAAAGGATCGCCCGCGAGGAGAACTGGTGTAAGATGCTCCTCCCTACGGGGATGGGGTTCCAGTCCATCCTGATGGTAGCGGATGTCGGGCTTTATCAGATACTTGCATCGAGCCGGAAAAACACGTATTATATGAGAAAATGGCTTGCAAATGACATCATCCCCTCGCTTTCCGGCGAAGAGATGAACGGAGTTAAAGGGAAGGAATCTACGCTCATTCCTCTTACCCTCGACATCGCTCCCTCAATGCAGGATTTCACTCGAATTCCGGTCACGGTTACTTCTCCGTCCTCTGATAAAGCAGAAACTACGGCTCCCGCCAGAACCGGAGGGCTTATGGCATTGATAAAGGGGGTGATCGACCGTCTCATCAGGCTTGAATCCACCGTTCCCGCTCAGCCTCAAGGAGAACATGTCGCCTGAATCACGAATCATAAGAAAGGATGATGCGCTGTTACCCCTCAACACTTTGAAACATATAGGGCTCGGCTAAGACCCCCTGGACAGGAGCCTAAAACCATTCCTCAGTGGAAGGTCTTTCTTTATGTGATCGTCTGCATCCTCTGCGTTGTCTTCTCTGCGTTCTTCTGCATAGGATGGCTCCTCGCTCTGGCCAATTATGAGTTTATCGTCTCTCTCATAATGGCCGTTCCTATCATCTACGTCGTCTTTTACCTGTACTCATGGTTTTACATGGCAAAGAATTCCATAGACCTCCATTACATTGCACAAAGAGAGGAATCTGGGAGATATCCCATCCTTACCATCACAGGAGAGCGGCTGAAAGACAGGAACGGAGTTTACTTCATGAGGGGATGCGAGGTTGAACACCCCTTATTCAAAGGAAAAGTGACTGGATTAGCGGAAGGGGAATACCCTATCGGAAAATGGCGCCTTGTCATCGCTATCGATAATAGTATCCCTTTAACAATGGGTATCCAGAACCTAACGATTACCAGCGGGGGGATGACCGAAGAGGAATGGTCAAAAATCAAGCATCAGGTGCCACCTGCGACGAGAGGAGTTTTTAGAATTTGACCCGAGACCGATATGGAATTTTTCTGGCTGTACCTTTGTCTAAGGACACAGCCGCCTTCTTGCCTTCTCAAAGCCTGTGCCACCATCGGTAACAACCAGCTCGGGCGCCGATATTCTACTCAGCAGCGCCGCCCAGGCATGACTGTTTTCGCTTCGAGCCAGATACCAGCCAAGCGGTCCTTGTTCGCCGGACGCGATCAGCACGACCACATTGCGCGCCGGATACAGGCCATCTGCATGGATAACCCTATCTTTCTTTTCACATATGGGCGGCATGGCCCAATATGCCCAACAGTCTTGAATTTGTTGGTGAAACGTTCGGTCAGGGAAACCGGTTTGTCTTTGAATCTCCTTGCTAAACAAGCAGTCAGTGAATCCATTTTTCTCTTTTCTGTATCTGCGTGTGGTACTTGCATTACAAGTCTTATGATGCCACCGTTGCGTCCCGGCTTTTGTGCGACCGTTGCGTTTCATTTCTCCCCACATCAGGCGCATTTCATTTGCTTCAAGCAAGGTCAAAAAATTTGGAGGATATATCGATAATGATGGGAATGGTGCAGGGGCATGAGCTGCTGCACCACTTAATCAATACGGTGCCCGATATGGCGCGCGAATATGTAGGCATCGTGCTGGATCGAATGGCAGACAGCGGAGGAAACCTTAGCGACTTTATCGATAATAAGCTGATGCGGGCCGAAAAAGCCGGAAGGCCGATTGATATGCGCGCAGCGATCGAGGAAGTGATCGCGGATGGCAGCAGCATGATGCTGAAGGACACAAACGCCCTGCAGATGATGGCGGACAGGAACCCTGGGCTGTTCCAAAAGGTGAAGGAATGGATCGCCAGCTTCGTGAAGCGCCTGCGGGAAGCCTTCTCCAACGTAGGACAGATCTATCCAGAGGCGCGCGCGTTAATGACAGACGAAAACGGTACATTGCGTTATGCCGAGGATCTGCAGAGGCGGTTCGACAGCATTTTGGTGGAAGAAGCCAGTGAACGCATGGTGAGCCGTGAGCCTGTGGCCGCGAAACAAATGGATGCCGATACGACAACGAAACCGGCAGCAGGAAAAGCGCCTGAGCCGCGTGACATACAAACCGCGCTGACGCGAGAAAAGAAAAAGGATATGACGCTCGGGAGAAGCGATGTTCTGTATGTTGGAAAGGATGAAATATCTTTTAGATACGCAGCCATACGTGCTGATGAAGCGACATCGAGCTTTGAGGAAGGGTACCCGATGGAGTTGCAGCCGCGCGATACTGATCGCGTTGACAGCGCGCGCCGCCGCGCAAGCATGGCGAAAAACCTTGTGCCAGGAAGGGTGGCAGCGAGCGTAGAGGCGACAACCGGCGCGCCTGTGCTGCGCAATGACAAGATGGTCATCGCTGGAAATCACCGATGGGATGCGATCAAGGCCGCGTTACTGGCCAACAAGCAGGCGGGTAAAGGATATACAGAGTACATGAAAGCGCATGCTCACGAATATGGGCTGGAGCCTGATGACTTTGATGGTAACACCTTGCTCGTTCGATACATTGATGATGATGTGGATGCCAAAACGCTGGCCGAAAGATCCAATGAAAGCGTAACTGTGGCTTACAGCGATACCGAAAGCGCTGTATCAGACGCTGGAAAGATCAGCACCGATATGTTGATGATCGCTGATATGGATAACGGCGACATAGACACGGTGGCCAATAATCGGTTTGTTTCCAGATTTCTGAGCGAGGTAGTGCCGCAGAGCGAGGCAGCCAGGCTGACTGACAGTAAAGGAAGGCTGAACAAGGCTGGAGAGGCAAGGATCCGCAGCGCCATGTTCCAAATGGCCTACGGAGATGGCTATCTTACTGAGCAGATGTCAGAAAGCATGGATGTAGAAAGCCGGAATATGATCCGCGCTATGACCAGCGTAGCCCCGAGACTGGCTATGTTGAACGCGGAGATGGAAAGCGGAAACCTGAACCGCGTAGACATCGGAAAAGAACTGGCCGAAAGCTACAGAACTGTGATGCGGAACAAACAGTACGGCATCGGCGTGGAGGAGTTCTTGAACCAAACAACGATGCTGGAGGAGGTATCACCTGCGCAGCGGATGTTGCTTGAAATGTTTGTTGAGTACAAACGCAGCGCCTCGAAGATGAGCGGAGCCATTGGCAGCATGCTGGATGCGCTGGAAGAGCACGGGGATCCGCGGCAGGTGGCTTTGTTTGACGATGCCAAGCCGACAGCAGAGAGCGTGATCCGGCAGGGTATCAATGACTACACGCGCCAGTTGCAGGAGAAGGCTGCGGCGAGTGAGAGGTATAGTCTGAGAGAATATAGCGAACACGAAAAAGAAAACTGGACCCGGATTGAAACGCCAAGCGCA
>DBQV01000051.1 GCA_002305755.1 Christensenella sp. UBA1385
TTGCTCTTCTTGTACAGTGTGGTTCATGAATCACTTACATATGCTTCAGCATCAGTTCACAGAGCTTCTGATCATCCAGAATGGTAAAAGCGCTGTTCGTATCGAACACCATCGTGCCGTTATTGCTTGTTTCATTGTAAGGCAGCCACTCCAGCCCCTCCTGACTGGGATTGCCAGTGTAGGCAAAGTTTATCCAAGCGCGGGCCATTGTATCCTGTACCTTGAGGGCTTCTGGCGATGCTCCTGTTGCAAACCGGCATTCGGAAAACTCCGCATTATGGAAGACATAGGTCAGTTCAGAACAATGGAAGGGTGTGATGCCGCCATTTACAGGAGCCTCATAGGCGAACAGAAACGCATACACAGGCGCCGTAATGCCTTTCATGCGCGCAGCCAGCGCATCGCGTACCTGCCCGCGCCTCGCGGCGTCGTAGTAAAGCACATCCTGTCTTTTTTTCTCCGGGAACAAGCGAGTGAACTCAGCCATGATTTCATCCTTGTCTTCCCCAAAAACTTCCGTTAGTTTGGCTTCTACTTCCGCATCCGCCCACTCATTCTTGCCCGTGCCCTTGTGCAAGGTGCCAATGCGTTCACTCCAAACAGAGCCAATCATCATGGGATAATCGTTGCTGAAGGAGGCAAATTCGGTCGTAATGTAATCCTCATCGTAGGTAGGGCGGAAACGTACATTACGCCCTAACTCCTTCGAAACTTGATCGCGCGCCTCATAACCAGCCAGCATAAGCTCTCGAGCCGAGATATCGTTTAGCTTCTCTACCTCGTCAGGCGCGATGCCAAACTTTTCAAGCACCAGCTGTGCGATACGGGCCGAATCTCCTGGCTCCATGGTGGTGATATTGCCACTGCTGTGCGCCGCGGCCTTATGGAACAGCCCTTCGGCGGCCGGAATGTGATATAGCAAGGCAGTCTTCGTAGAACCGCCGGATTGGCCAAACACCATGACATTGTTAGGGTCTCCTCCAAAACTTTCAATGTTTTCGTGGATCCATGTCAGAGAAGCTATCAAATCCTTCATGGTGTTGTTCGCCGAACCCTTATACTGCTCGCCATAGGCAGACAGATCCAGCATACCAAACACATTCAGTCGGTGATTGACAGTCACCACAACGACATCGCCGAAAACACTCAGGTTGTTGCCGTCATAGGCGTAGGCCTCTATGGAGGAACCATTGTCAAATCCGCCTCCATGGAAGAACACGATCACGGGTTTCCTGGCGTCCTTGTCCAGGTGCTGTGTCCAAACATTTAGGTTGAGGCAGTTCTCATCCTGCACCCAATAGCGATGCGGCCAGACAAATTCATCTTGATTGACTAAGCTGTCGCTGAAGGGCGTCGCATCAAGAACGGGGGAAACCGGTCCGTAGGTTTGAGCGTCTTTGACACCCTCCCAAGGGTCTACTGGCTCGGGCGCCATAAATCGCTTTGCTTGGGCGTATTGGATGCCTCTGAAAACGTAGGTGCTTCCATTCATAAAACCGCGCAGCTTACCCGCCGTTGTTTCAACGATCGGTGGATTGTAGGCGGTGAATCCCTCCGCAAGGCTCACACAAGACAGCGTCAGCACCAAGGCCAGCGTAAGGGCCAGACAAGCAACAATGTGTTTCCTCATTTCAATTGGTCCCCTTTCTCTAAAGTCGTCATGGTATGCCTGATATTGTGTCAGATGCAACGCTGCTTTCATCTCCTTTCTTGGTGGTCCGTGTGCAACAGTTCGTACCAATGAAATACGTTCGCGCGTCCAAAGCGGCGATTGATTCAGAGCCAACCAAAGGAGTAAGGGTATGGCAAACCAGAGCTGCGTCAATCAATCTAGGGCGCAGCATCCGAACCCAAGTCATCGCTGGGACGGAGCGTTATCGAATTGAATCGGTGCTTATAAGGTTCCACGCCTCTGCGTGCCGACCGTCAGGCGGCCATTACTTGCTGCGGCTGATGACATCAAAGGCCACCGCCAGAACGAAGATCACGCCCTTCACGATGTACTGGAAGGAAATGTCGACGCCCAGCAGGTTCATGCCGTTGGTCAGGGACATGATGACCAGGGCGCCGATGATGGTGTTGGTCACCTTGCCGACGCCGCCGCTGACCGCGACCCCGCCGATGTAGGAAGAGGCGATCGCGTCCAGCTCAAAGCCTGTGCCGGCGGCCGGCGTGGCGGAGGCCAGCCTGGAGGTAAACATGATGCCTGCCAGCGCGGCCAGCATGCTCATCGAGGCGAATACGATGAAGGTCACGCGCTCCACGCGTATGCCGGACAGCTCGGCTGCCTCCTTATTGCCGCCGATCGCGTAGATATTGCGCCCAAGCGGCGTCTTGTTCAGAATGAAGTTGTATCCGAACAGCACAATGCCGATGACTACCGCGGTCCACGGCAGGCCCTGATAGCTGGCAAGAACCCAGGTGATCAGCGCCACCAGCGAGGTCAGGAACACCAGCTTAACCGCGAAGGCCGCGGGGCTGATGTCGCGTATCAGATACTTGCGCCGGTTGCGCCTCGCGCGGATCTGCGTCACGATGACCAGCACGATCCCGGCCAGTCCGATCAGCAGGGTGAGCAGGTGCGCCCCGTCACCGCCCATGCGGGCAATACTGGGAATGAAGCCGTTTGCAAGCGCCCGGAAAGATTTATCCCTGACGATGATCGTGCCGCTGGCCGCGGTCACCAGCAGCAGCAGGCCGCGGAAAATGAACTGGCCCGCCAGGGTCGTCACGAAGGCCGGCACCTTGACTCTGGATACCAGAAAGCCCTGATACATGCCGATGAGCACGCCCAGCACCAGGATGGTTGGCAGTACCGCGAGCAGGGACCATCCGCGGTTCATCAGCGTAGCCGATACGGCCCCCAAGAAGCCGGCAACATAACCGACCGACAGATCGATGTGCTGTATGATCAGGATGCAGGTCATCCCGATCGCGAGCACCGCCACATAGCCCGTCTGATTGATCAGATCGGTGATGTTTCGGGGTGACAGAAACAATCCCTTCGTCGCTATGCCAAAGACGATAAACAGAACAGCCAGCACCAGGTACATCGCATAGGTGCGCACGTTTTCCCGGACCAGGCCCCGCAGGCTGATCGTGCCGGCCGTCATCGCGTTTTTCTTTTCTGCACTGTCGGTCATGGTGAATCCTCCAAAGTTCTGGTCGCCAAAGCCATGATTTTCTGCTCACTGGCCTCGGAAGCGGGCAGCTCTCCCGTGATCGTGCCCTCGCTCATGACATAGATTCGGTCGCTCATGCCGAGAACCTCGAGCAGCTCGGAGGAGATCATCAGGATGCTCATCCCCTCTTCCACCAGACGGTTCATCAGCGTATAGATCTCAAACTTGGCCCCCACATCGATGCCCCGGGTGGGTTCATCGAGGATCAGCATCCTGGGCTGTGCGTACAGCCACTTGGCCACCGAGGTTTTCTGCTGATTGCCTCCCGAAAGGTTGCGCACATACTGCCAGATGGAGGGCGCCCTGATGTTCATGTTCTCTTTCAGCTCACCCGCTTCGACGGTTTCCTTGTTTTCGTTGATGACCGCGCCGTCCACCAGCTTGTGCAGCGCGGCGATGGTCAGGTTGAACCTGATATTCTGGCCCAGGATGAGGCCGTTTCGCTTTCGGTCCTCCGTCACGTAGGCCAGGCCCTTGGCGATGGCGTCCCCGGGGTGCCGGGCGTCGATCGGCTGGCCGGCAAGCGAGATCTGCCCGCTCACCAGCTTGTACTTGGGCGTATTCCCAAAGACGCTCAGGGACAGCTCCGTCCGCCCGGCGCCCATCAGCCCCGCCAGGCCAACGATCTCTCCCTTGTTCACGTGCAGGTTGATGTTAGTGAGTATCTGCCGGCCCGTCTGAGGGTCGATGACCGTCCAATCCCTGATATCGAGAACGGTCTCCTCCGACGCGGCCTTGCTGCGCGGGGGGTAAATATTTTCAATTTCGCGGCCCACCATGTGCCGGATGATATCGCGTTCCGTGACCTGCCGCTCCCCGTTGTCCAGCGTGCAGATGGTCTTGCCGTCTCGCAGCACGGTGATCGTATCGGCGATCTGGACGACCTCTCTCAGTCTGTGCGAGATGAGGATGCTGGTGACACCCTGCTGCTTGAGTTCCCGAAGGAGGTCGAGCAGGTGCTCGCTGTCGTCATCGTTCAGGGCGGCCGTCGGCTCATCCAGGATCAGCAGCCTGACATCCTTGGAAAGCGCCTTGGCGATCTCGATCAGCTGCCTCTTGCCCACGCCCAGATGCTTGATCGGCATCGAGGGGTTGACATCCAGGCGCACCCTCTTGAGCAGCTGCTGAGCCCTGTTGATCGTTTCATTCCAGTTGATGACGCCATCCTTTGCGATCGGGTGGCCGACGAATATGTTTTCATAGACGCTCAGCTCCGGGAACTGCGCCAGCTCCTGGTAGATGATGGCGATGCCGGCCTTCTCGCTGTCGGCAATGGTCTGAAACCTGACCTCCTGCCCCTCATAGATGATGGCGCCTTCATAGCTGCCATAAGGATGCACACCGGACAGTATTTTCATGAGCGTGGATTTGCCCGCCCCGTTTTCGCCAACGAGGCAGTGAATCTCTGCGCGCCGGACAGAAAACTCAACCCCGTCCAGCGCCTGCACGCCCGGAAAAGACTTGCTGATGTTCCTCATTTCCAGGATCGCATCATTCAAAGCGCCCGTTCCTCCTTCCATTTGATCCGGCCGATGCCAAGGCATCGGCCGGATCGAAAGTCAATGTGAGAATGCTTACAGGCCGGTGAACTGGGAAGAAGCGTAGTATCCGGAATCGATCAGGACATCCTTCACGTTGTCCTTGGTCACGACGGTCACAGCGGTCTGCTTGGAGGGCACTTCCTTCGCGCCGTTGTTGTAGGTCACGTCGGTCTTGGCTTCCTCCCCCTTGATCAGCGCGATGGCCATGTCCATGGCATCCTGCGCCAGGGTGCGCGTATCCTTGAACACCGTCATGGACTGCTTGCCGTCGATGATGTACTGCACGGAAGCGATTTCCGCGTCCTGTCCGGTGATGTAGTAGCCGTTGACATCTGCGTCGGCGGCAAACACATCGCCGATGGAGCGGGCGGTGCCGTCATTGGGCGCCAGCACGAAGCAGAGGCCCTTCTCGTCCTTGGTCGCGGCGGTCAGGTGGGCTTCCGCCTTCGACTTGGCCACGTTGAAATCCCACTCGGTAGTCACCTGGCCGATGATCTTGCTCAGCTGCTCTCTGGTGAGCTTGGGCTCCGCCTGAAGCGCCACGGCTTCGGAGGAATTGCGGATCACGAAGGTGCCGTCCGCGATCAGGGGCTGCAGGATGTTCCACGCGCCTTCGAAGAAGAGGAAGGCGTTGTTGTCGGAGGCGGCGCCAGCATACAGATAGAGCGACTGCGCCTTCTCCTTGACGTTGTCCGCCAGGTACTTGCCCATCGCCTCGCCGACGGACACGGAATCAAAGGTCACATAGTAGTCTACGGCTTCGGTATTGGTGATGAGACGGTCATAGGAGATGACCGTGATCCCCGCTTCCTTCGCCAGCTCGACGGACAGGCCCGCGGCGTCGGCATCATGCGCGCAGATGATGAGCACCTTGATGCCCTTGGAGATCAGGGTTTCAATGTTGGTGCGCTCCACCGCGGAAGAACCCTGGCTGAAGAGCACCTCCACCGTATAGGGCGTGTCGGCGATCACCGACTCGAACCGGGCCTGGTCCTGCAGCCATCTGGGCTCATCCTTCGTCGGCAGAACGATGCCGATGTCGACGGTCCCGCTGGCCAGCGCCACGCCGCCAAACAGCGACAGGCAAAGCGCCGCGGTGAGCATCATGCAGACAAACTTCTTCATGGTTAAACCATCCTTTCTTTCTATGCACCTGCCGAGGCACGCATTTTGGCATTATATGGCATATATGCTGCCAGCAAGTACATGTCTTGATGTAAATATAATGCCTGGCGTAGCTTCCTGGTATCACTTTTGTGGGGACTATTGTCACTATTGTAAGAAGATGATTCGGTGTGATAGTTGCCAAAAATTTCATCCTGAAGTAAGATACACTTAAAGTCTGGAGCGGAAGGGATCCGATATGCCGGAGCTAAAGTTTAGCAAGCATTCCTTGCGGGATAAGATGCTTGCATGGGCATTGCTTTTCATCTTGCCAATTTTGGCAATGATTGGCTATACCGGCATACAGGCCTCGCGGGCCTATGAGCAGCAGATGCACGACAGCATGACCCAGATCCTCCGTCAGTATGCCGCCGAGATCGACAGCGTGCTCAGCGAGGCGCGGCGCTACGTTGTGAACAAGCAAATCAACCTCAGGGAGTGGGAGAGCGCTGACGAGCTGCGCCGGCTTCAGGCAATCAGCGAGGCGGGCCAGGCCATTTCGGAGGAGCTTTCCCTGCATACGCAGGTAGACGCCGCTTTTGTGTTCAGCGAGAGCCAAAGCAGGATCAACTTCATCCAAAACTACAACCGCCCCTATCCGGAGAGCCGGCAGGCCGCGGCCGTGCTGCAGGAGCAGCTCTCCGGCAGAAGCAGGGATCTGCTGCTCTACCCGCAGGGCTTTCTCCATTTTACCGCGGGGGATCACACCTATCTGTACGTCGCCAGGGACATTCCCGGCGGGGTTTTCGGCTGCTGGTTCGACGTCGAAACGCTCTTTGTTCCGCTGAAGGGGTCCGGGCTCGACGGGATTGAGAAGATCATGCTGGCGGACCGCGGCGGCGTATATCTGGACAAGGACTTCAGCACCAGATCCACGAAACGTCTTCAGCAGGCTCTTCGCCCCTATTTCCTGACGTCCGAGCAGCTTTCAACCATTCCTTACCGGCTGACTGTGCTTTGGAATCCGAATGTCGTATATGCCCCGGTCAGAACCTGGCTGATGCGAAGCGGCTATTTTTCCATTGTCTTCGCCTTCCTGCTGTTCATCGCCTATATGGTCATCCTTCAGTTTTCGCTGGTCAGACCGCTCAATCGCCTGGCAGGCGCCATCGGCAGCATTGAGCCTGACTCCAGAAAGCCCATCGCGATACCCAGACATGAGCCGACCGAGATACTGAACGTCTACACCGCCCTGAACTCCATGATCAGCGAGATCGACGAGCTGAAGATCAGGGTATACGAGGAGAGGCTGGTCAAGCAGAACACTCAGATGCAGCTGTTTCAGCTGCAGATCAGGCCGCACTTCTTCCTCAACGCGCTCAACACCGTCATCAGCTTTGCGCGCGCCGGCAACTATGAACAGGTTCGGCGCATGGCCCAGTATCTGGCGCGGCACTGCCGCTACGTGCTGTATAACAATTGGTTCGTCACGCTGCAGGACGAGCTGGAATACACACAGAACTATGTGAAGATGCTCAGCCTGCAGCGGGAAACGGACATCGCCTACGACATCAGCGTGCAGGACCGGCTGCTGGACCTGGAAATCCCCATTCTTTCCCTGCAGATATTTGTCGAAAACTCACTGAAGTACGCCAACATTCAGCAGGAGGCGCTTGCCATCCATGTGGACGCGGAAAGACAGACCGTGCCGAACGGCGAGCTGCTGCATCTATCCATTCGGGACACGGGCGCCGGCTTTGATCCGCAGACGCTGGCTGTCCTCAACGACCCGAAGATTGAGGAACACTATGGAAGGGATCATGGCATCGGCATTGCCAACATCCGGCAGCGGCTGAAAATTCTGTATGAGGGCCGGGCCGATGTCGCATTCTCCAACAGCCCGGATGGAGGGGCCAGGGTAGAGCTTTTCCTGCCGATTCGGCATCAGAAGGGAGGCGAGGACGGATGAAGCTATCGATCAGGCTGCTGTCCCTCGCCGCGCTTTGCGCGCTGCTTTGCGTGCCGTGGGCCGCGGCCGAGCCGATCTACGCCACGCTGACGGTTCCCATTTACTTCGAACCGACTATCCCTTCCGATATCGGTCTGGTGAACGAGGCGCTCAACCGCATCACGCGCAGAAAAATCGGCGCCGAAATCAGGCTGATTCCTCTCCTCAACACGATTGGTCCATCTGCAGATCCAAGGCGCGCCGCAGAAATGAGGATAGTTAGAGAGAGCGGCGTTAGCTTCGACATCGTTATCAAAGGCTATATGCAGGATGAAACTGTGTTGTTGGATTCGCTTCTCGCAGAGTATGGACAAGGTATTCAGGAAGCTCTCGGAGAAGATCTTCTCGACATGGCGCGAAGCAGCGGCCCCCTCCACAGCCTGCCTGCGGTCAGCGACCATGTGGCCTCAGCGGGCATCGCTCTGCGCAGCGACATTCTCAGAAAATACAATCTGAGCACGGAGAATATCCATAGCCTTGAGGATCTCGATAGTATCTTCCAAACCGTCAGCGAAGGCGAACCTGACATGAGCATGGTCTGCGGTCAGCGAACAAGCGGCAGTTTCCTCTATCGCTTGAAGTATACAATGGTACTTCCCAATCACGCGATCGACCGATCGGCTGAGAATCCGCAGGTTCTGACAAACTATTATGCCACTCAATCTTATTCCGATGCAGTTCACCTGTTCAGAAAGTGGTTCTTGAAAGGTTACTTGCCCGATCAACTTCCCTTCGGAAGCGTGAATGCGGCTCAGCTCGTTCGTTCCGGCGAATTGTTCTCTTACTTCTGCGCGTACAAGCCGGGGATCGAGTTTGAGGAATCGGTCAACAGCGGTACCGATATGACGGTGATCCAGCTGATGCAGCCGGCGATCACCTCGCGATCGCTCAGCCTGCACAACTGGGGCATCTCGGTAAGCTGCCGAAACCCCGGCAAAGCCATGCAGTTTCTCAACCTGCTCTACACGGATCAGGAAACGGTGGATCTGCTGATGCACGGCATCGAAGGCACACACTATGTGCGCAATGAGGACGGCAGCATCGGTCGTCCTGCCGGCGAGACCGCCGACGAAATCGGATATGTCAACAACGTGACCTGGATCCTGCCCAATCAGACAGTCTCCAGTGTCTGTCAGGGCATGGATCCCGACGTCTGGGAGCAGACGGCGGCCTTCAACAGGGCGGCGCGCCCCGCCGATACGCTGGATTTCCGTTTTGATGACACGGGCTTTTCCAGGGAGGCCTCGGAAATCGCAAGCATTGCGGCGCGCTATACCTATGGCTTGGAAACGGGGCAGCTGGACCCCGACGTCTACCTGCCGCAAATGATCCGGGAGATGGATGATGCCGGCTTTGGCGAGATGCTGTCAGCCGCTCAGACGCAGTTTGACCAGTGGAGGATGGGAGGTGGCCAGGAGTGACGATTCTCATTGTGGATGATGACAGGCCAGCCGTTTCCGGCATCGTGCAGATCATCGACTGGCAGAAGATAGGCATCACACAGGTGCTGACCGCCTACGGCGTTCAGGAGGCCATCTCCAGGCTGAAAGAAGCGCACGTCGATATCCTGCTGACCGACATTGAGATGCTGGACGGCACCGGCTTTGATCTGATCAAGTGGTGCAACGAGCACGACGGCAGCTATGTGAGCGTGATCCTCAGCAGTTTCCCTAACTTCTATTATGCGCAGCACGCCATGGCGCTGGGCGTGTACGAGTATCTGCTCAAGCCCATCGAGGACGACGTGCTCGAGTCGACCATCATACGCTCCATCATGCACCTGAAGAAGCGGCAGGATCTGCTGGAGCCCCCGAAGGCAGGCAGCGACCTGTTGATCGACAGGATACGCTTCTACATCATCGAGCACATCTCCGAAGAGATATCCCGCAGCGATCTCGCCTCCTTCGTCGGCCTCAGCCCCGAGTATCTGTCCACCTATTTCAAAAAGGAGACGGGCATGACGCTCTCGGACCACATCAAGTCCGAACGCATCGAGTTTGCCAAGAGGCTTCTTCGCCACTCCAACCTATCCATCAGCACCATCTCCGGCAATGTGGGCTATGATTCGCTGTCTTATTTTTCACAGGTTTTCAGACGCTCGGTCGGCCTCACGCCCAGAGAGTACAGGCAGAAAAAGCTGGGAGAACGGAAGTAGAAGCGCCGGTCCCGCAGCTCCGCAGCTCCGACGGGATTTGAACCCACATATTATCATTGATATTGCTGACAACACCTGAGTTTGTGTCATATTTCGTGTCGTATTACCATTGTTCCGGCGATTTTAGCGGATCTTCAAAATTCATCTCTTTGACCATTGCCTCGAGCATGTCAATATCAATCTCGTATCCCTTTTCGCGCAGCCTGGCCTGTGCGCTGAGCCTTGCGCTCTCCCGCTTGAACAGGTTCCGCAGCGGCGCGGCGTTCTGCATGCGCAGCAACTTTTTGTCCGCTTCAGCAATTCGATCCTCTATCTCCTGTATCTCCTGCGTGCGGCTTTTGATCAGTTCCCTGTCGGCTTCCGCGCCTTTTGCGCGCTCTTGCTTGTTCGCGTTTCTCAAATCCACCGCCCGTGTCTCCAAACGGTTCAAAGAGTGTATTATGCGCTTATGGCCCTGCAGCATGCTTCGTTCTCCGTCTGTTTTGGCTACGTTGTCAAAGGCCCCGGCCAGTATCTCACGCTTGCTCAACAGGCTGGTGTCACGTTCGCTATATCTGATTCCTTCCTTGGCTTTCAGCTGTTCCGCGTAATTCAGCACATCATCTGCCGCTTCATCCTGCGTTACTCCATCGGTACGCTCTATCAGGTCTTTATTAAATACGATTGCGCCGTCATTGGTGATAACCGCTTCTATTCCAGAAGGTTCAAGTACCCGATTATAAAGCCACGATGTCATTTCTTCATCGTCAAAAGAATCAGCGCTTTCTACTATGTCAACTGGATTGAATGAATCCGCAATATCCTCCGCTGTGATACCGTCCATGATAGCTGTTTGCATGCCGCTTGGAATATCATCAGTTTCAACATCTTCATTCCATGCTTTTATAATGTTTTTTCTAATATCATCTACATGCACAGCATCTTTTCCGTAATAAATATACAGTGTGTTTCCAAACTTAGACCCTCGTCCTACCACGCGATCATGCGTCGAAGATTCCGCAAACATCGCATACCCGGCGCGTGACATGGGCGAAGAAGAACCCGCCCATCGATCATAGGCATGGCGCCAGCCGATACCATACTTGCTGTATTTCGCGGTCTTCAGACTATAGTTTCCATTCTCGGTTTCGCGTTCGCTGTTTTTCGCTTGATCATTATCCCTATTGTCGGGTATAGTTTGTGTAGAGGTGTTACTTCCTGATACGGATCGTGTACTGGCTCGGACCAGTCCCCCGTATTTACGGGAAGTAACATCCTTTATTTTTGTCAAATCATAGAATACCCTTCCTTCATTCCCGTTCTTAATGTTGACAATTCCTTCAAAATACTTTTCGTTCATGCCAAAAAGCACCTTGTAATGATCCCATCCGCCTATCACGTCAGGGTGTCTTCCATCATCCTCAATATGTTCAATCAATCTCGCGGCGTCCAAGAAATGATCAAGTTCTGTGGATGCTCGCATTTTTGTCGTTTTCACATCCTGTTTCATTCGTCTGTTGGCAGGATATGCATATTGCACTTTTCCCCGAAACGTAGGCAGGATCTTCATTCCCGATAACCGACCTTTAAACTGCTTATTGATATAATTCTGTGCAATCTTTGGATATAGATTTTCAGGCACCCCGTCAAAGATGTTCTGATCTGTATCAACATGCACATATTTTATTCCGTCTGGAATGCCGTTTCCACGATCTGCGTCATTACTATGCAAGTGTACTTCTTGCGCTCGGAGTGCCTGACAAATATGCCATGCGTCGCAAGCGGGCATGTCTCAACCAATATACTGAAAAATGTCTATCAGCACATCATGGAGAATAAAGATGATGAGATTGATTACGTTATCAACGCAAGAACGAGTTCTTTAAATATCCCTTTTCGTGTCATATGATTGCCGACTTTAGCATCTTATTTCCGCTTTTCGCAACTCCGCGTCGCTCATTGGCTACATGAAATCTGTTGATCTTCATGATAAAATTGGGAAGCGCTGATTTCTCAGCACTTCCCGTCTGGCGCAGAGGGTGGGATTCGAACCCACGTGGACTTGCATCCAAACTGATTTCGAGTCAGCCCCGTTATGACCGCTTCGATACCTCTGCACACGCTTGGCGCCTGCATATATTACTAAATGGGGCGCGCGCTGTCAATCCAAGGCGAAGGGAAGCGGGGCGCGGGAAAGGGGCTGTTGCGAAAAGAATTGCGGCAACCTTTTGGCATCCGGCAAGGGCGGGACGAAGATTCACCCAGGGATAGCGATAGTAAGCAGAGAAACGACATCAAGCATAGAACGCTGCGATATCGTTGCGGTGCTGCGCAGGCACCCGCAGACCGAGCCTCTTAGCCCGGCGCAACGAAGCATGAATGATTTGAAACCACGTCAGACAAGCCAGGCATACAGAACAGCCATCAGCAGGGCAGCGGCGGAAAGCACCTTGATCAGCGGCATTCTGCGGCGCAGAAAGTCTCCAGCCTTCAGCGTCTGTCGAAGGCCGAAGACCGCTGCGGTCACAATGGTGGAAGGCAGTATGAAGCACACGCAGTAGACAGCCAGCAGCAGGTATTTGCCTGCGTCCGCGGCGCCCGTGTTGACCCAGGCAAGCAGGCTGGCCAGATAGATCTGCCCGGCACACAGGAATTCGCCAAGCGATACAGCAATGCCCAGGAGCACCATCGCGCTCGTCAGATGCCTGGAGGCGGCCAGATGCTTGATGAAACCCTGCAGTTTGCCCCGGAGCGCCGGGGGGAGCTGGTTTTTCACCTTCCCGTATTCCCCGCGGGCCGCCCGCATGGCGTCCGCCAGGTTGACGACCATCAGCGCGAGCGCCGTCACGCTCAGGGCGGATTTCAGTGCAAGGGACAGCCACAGCGGATTCCAGGCCTGCAGCATACCCAGAAGCAGCGCGCCGATCAGAAAGTAGGTTACGAGCTTGGACGCGAGGAACACCGCAGCCAGCCTGACCCCACGCCGCTCAAGATGCAGCAGCGTGCCCAGGAGCAGCAGCAGCATGGACAGCGCGCAGGGGTTCAGCCCGGCGACCAGCCCGGCGCCCGCCGCAGCGCCCGCGCTGAGCCGCACGTCCGTCCCCGCCACCTCCACTCCGGCGCTTTCCCCGGCCACGGACGACTTCTCAAGCGCCTGCCCGTCCTTCAGCGCAATGGGCAGCAAGGTCAGAACAGCGTCCGCCCCCGCGAGGTATCGGTTTCCAAAGTACACGCTGGGTGCGATCCGATCTTCCTCCGGCGTGTCAAAGCGAAGAAAAAGCTGCTGAGCGCGGCCGGGGTCACGGCTCAGATCCACCTTTTCGATGTGCAGAGGGCTGGCAAACGAGCCGCCATCGGCATCAACCTGAACCGTATCGCCCAAACCGTCAAGCAGGGCCTCCACCTTCGCGCAGCTGCCGCAGGCGGGCACATACAGATAGATGATCTGGCTGGCGGGAACCTCCTCCGCCGCGCCGATCAGGGTCAGGCAACAAAGCAGCGCTGCCAGCAGACAGGCAGTCCGTTTCATGATGAGACCTCTTCCCATACATGGATGCTGGCGGCCGTGCCGTAGGCACCAAGCAGGCGGCGCACCCGATCGCTCAGGCCGCCGACGGGCAGGGACTGCTCCGCCGCGCAGGCCAGGCGTATCTCCTCCAGCGCCCTCATGATGACGGCGCTGCGGTGTATTTCGCAGGGCTGCGGATCGTCAAAAAACTCTACACTCAGCGAAAGCACTACGCTCTCGTCAATTTGCAGCCGTTCCAGTTCCTCCTCAAACAACACCCGGCCCGAATCGTCCGCGATTCGGGCTTTCCACTTGCTTCGGTGCTTCTTTCCGAACACGCTTCCTCCCGCCGCGCTAATCCCGCGTGCCGATGAGAGCCTCTCTCGGCGTTTCAGCCGCCTGCGCCAGGGCCGCCTCCAGCTGCTCCCGGATCTGGTCGGAGCCCAGGAGTATCCTGTCTCCGACCACCAGGGCGGGTACCATGAACTCTTCCTCCGAGAGATCATAGCGCGCCTTCACGGCCATTTCCAGATCCAGCGTTTCCTTTTCTCCAATGTCAAACTTCATCAGTTCCACGTCAGACGGCAGAAGTTCTTCAAGCCAGGGTGAGATCTGGCGGCAATCCTCGCAGTATTTGCTGAACAGACAGATGACGCTCTTTTCGGCGCTCACTTCCGCAGAGGGCGCAGCCTCCTGCTCCGCCGACAGGCGGATGCCGGCCGGCTCCGTTCCGTCTTTCAGAAAAGCCCGGACCGCCTCGTCGCCGCTTCCATCCGCCCGAAAGGCCGTGTCCCCGATCAGCAGGATCGGCAGATCAAAGTGCTCATATCCCTGTGCGCGTAGCTTCTCTTCCAGCCCCGCGTAGACTTCCGGCATGCGGCGCAGGTTATACAGCAGGATTCGGCGGCCGCTCTGGCCAAGATCGTTCAACAGAGCACGGTAGCGCAGGTAGATTTCGTCTTCAATGCTGCAGTTGCCGCAGCCCGGGCTGGCGGAGCCCTGACAGGCCCCGCAGGGGTCAAGGTAATAGGCCTCAAGCGGGGCAGGGTCAGTTTGCCGTGCATAAACGTGCAGGCAAAACAAGACCGTCAGCAACGCGAGCAGCGCTGCCACAGACCGCCTGATACTCATCCCCCGCATTTCGTCAATCCTTTCGCGATACCAGCGGGTGGAAGCAGAGCACGCTACGCCGGTCGCCCAGCTGCGCGTTCACCGGGCGGGAGGTGCGGCACTCTTCCGTCGCGTAGCTGCAGCGCGAAGCGAACTTGCAGTGGTTGAGCGAAAACTCCCTGGTTTCCGCCTCGGACATGCGGATGTTTTTCTTCCATTTATCGCCCACGTGGGGCACGGAGTTCATCAGCAGCTCCGTATAGGGATGGGCCGGGTTCTCCATGATGCTGATCGAGGGGCCGTACTCGATCAGGCTGCCCCGGTAGAGAGTCGCAATGTAGTCGCTCACATAATAGGCGGTGGACAGATCGTGCGTGATATATATGAAGCTGATGCCGTATTCATCCCGGATGGATTTAAACAGGTTGACGATATTCATCTTCATCGAGGCGTCGATCATCGCGACGGGTTCATCCGCGATGATCAGCTTGGGCGAGGTGATCAGGGCCCTGGCAATAGACACGCGCTGCAGCTCTCCGCCCGAAAACTGCGTCATGTACTTGCCGTGCACCACCTCATAGCTGAGGCCGACGGAGCGGAGCGCTTTGTCCGCCGCCTCTACCGCCTGGCTGCGGTTCTTGGCTCCGCCATAGGCAAGCGCCGTATCGATCAGGTACTTCTCCACCTGCCGGCGGGAGGAAAAGGATTCAAAGGGGTTCTGGAATATCGGCTGCACCAGATGCTGAAAGGACTTGGCGCTGTAATCCTTCAGCATGTCCTTCCCCTGCAGCCTGAGCCGGCCCGAGCTGGGCTGCAGCAGGCGCAGTATGATCTTGGCCATGGTGGTCTTGCCGCAGCCGCTCTCGCCGACGATGGCCAGAATGGTGGGCTTGTCGCCGCTGATGCTCAGGCTGACGTCATCCACCGCCAGCATTTTCTTGCCCGTCAGAAAGTTGCCGATGCGGAACTCCCTGCTGAGGTTTGTGATTTCAAGTAGCTTTTCTTCCATTGTTTTTCTTCCTAATCAATCATTGCTGAGGAGGGACGAGGTGGCAGGCGCAGCAGCGGCCGCTGCGCACCTGCACAAACGGGGGATCGACGCGTCTGCAGATCTCCATCCGCTTGGGGCAGCGCGGCTCAAAGCTGCAGCCGACGATCGGCTGGCGCAACGAGGGCGGCGACCCGGGGATGCCTTCCTTTGGCCTGTGGTCGCCTACCTTAGGCAGCGCGCCGATCAGCATCTGCGTGTAAGGATGGAGCGGATCCTCAAAGAGCTCCTGCGTGGGGCCCAGTTCCACCATCGTGCCTGCATACATGATGCCCAGGCGCTTGGTGATCTGATAGTGCACACCCATGTCGTGCGAAACGATGACGAAAGTATTCCCCATTTTCTGCTGCAGCTCCATCAGCATCATCAGGATGTTGCGCTGCACCACCACGTCCAGCGCCGTGGTCGGCTCGTCAGCCAGGATCATGCTGGGCTTCATGAAGGTCGCCATGGCGATCACCACGCGCTGCCTCATGCCGCCAGACAGCTGATGGGGATAGGAATCCAGGATGTCAACGGGCAGGGTCAGCTCAGTGAGGTATTCGGAAAGCTGTTCCCGCATCTGCGATTTGCTCTGCGCGCCGCCGTGATGACGTTTGATGATCTCATAAAACTGTTCATCCACGCGGTACACAGGATTCAGCACGCTCATGGCCGCCTGCGGAATGTAGGAAATATACTTCCACCAGGCCTTCGGAATGTTGCCGCTCTCCAGGCGCAGGGGTTGCCCTCCGCCTTCAGGCCGGCTCTCCAGAACGACTTTACCGCCTGAAAGCGTCAACGGAAACTGCACCAGGTCATACATGATCTTGAGCAGCGTAGACTTGCCGCAGCCGCTTTCCCCCGCCACGCCGAATATCTCATTATCCAGTATATCAAAGCTTGTGTTGCGCACGGCGGCGACCGGCCCCTTGATCGTGCTGTACTGCGCGCTTACATTTTCAATGCGAAGCATGGCTATCGCCCCCTCTTGGTTGATGTGAAATCGCTGTATCCCGTATAGGTCAGGAACAAGCCGACCAGCAGTAGAATGATGGCTACGACGGGCGAACCGATCCACATCCATTGTTTCAGCAGGATAGCCTGATATTGTCTTGCCCAGAAGATCATGTTACCAAGCGTTGCCGTGGTGGAGGACGACAGGCCCAGCACTGCCAGGCTGGCCTCCGCCCCCATAGCGACTAGAATGGTGTTGATGAAGTTGGCCATCGACCAGCTCAGCACGTGCGGCAGGATCTCCACCGCCACAATCTTGAGCCGGCTCTCGCCGGAGAAGCGGGCTGTATTGATGAATTCCCGCTCGCGGATAGTCAGCGCCATGCTGCGCGCCTGACGCGCCGGCCAGGGCCAG
>DBQV01000011.1 GCA_002305755.1 Christensenella sp. UBA1385
GATCACACGCCTGACGGCTATCAGAAGACGGAAAACGGCCTAAGTGTGGTCAACGCCTATGACGGCCTGAGCCAAAACAATATAAAGACTCCCGTTACCCTGAGTGTGCAAAAGAACTGGACGAATGTGCCGCAGGGGGCTGCGCTGCCCGCCGCGCTGAGCTTTGAGCTGTACCGCGGCCTGAACGGCGCGGAAGAGCAAGAGCCTGTGCTGACAAAGACCTTCAGCGTGGCTTCCGCAGATACCGCCACGTGGACCATGAGCACGGCGGACGGCGCGGGCATCCTGCGCTTTGCCTCTGATGGCAGCGCCTACACCTACCGTGTGAGCGAGCGGCCTGTGAACGGCTACACAACGGCTTATGAGCCCGCAACGCAGGCTGTGACGGAGAGCGCGCTGCTTTCGATCACCAACAGTTACGACGGCACGGGCGGCGGCACGGTCTACGCCGCATTCACCGCCACCAAGCAGTGGGAGGGGATCCCGGAGGGACAAAAGGGCGCGGCGTCCGTCCTTTGGCTGAAGCGGAACGGCGCCGCCATGACGGAAGAGCAGTACAGCGTGAGCCTGCCGGATGATGGCTCGCACAAAGCGACACATACCTGGTCTGAGCTGCTGAAGTATGCGCCGGACAGCTCGCTCTACGTCTACAGCGTGGAAGAGCCCACAGTGCCTTCCGGCTATCAGGCCAGTGTTTCGGCGGACGGCGGCACCGTGACCAACCGCTATACCGGCCTTGGCCCGAACGGGGAAACAGCCTCGGCGCTGCTGACCAAAAAGTGGGTCTTCCCCGGCGGCGTGCCTGAGGGGACGATTATTCCAAGCGTTACGCTGGCGCTGCTGCAAAACGGCACGCCCATGGGCGAAGATTATGAGTACGTGCTGGCCTTTGATGCGGATCAGGCGGAGGAGGGAACGTCCCGCCTCGTGAGCGGCCTTCCGCTTTATGCGCCCAGCGGCGAAACGTATATCTACACGTGGGATGAAAAGACCCTGATCCCCGGTTATCACAAGACCATTTCTCAGGACGGGCTGACCGTCGTGAACACTTATGACGGCACTACTGACCCGGAGGATCCGAACGAGCCGAAGCTGGTGACCGTTCGGGTAGACAAGACCTGGACGAGCTCTGCCGGGCTGCGCGCGGGAGCGCCCCTGACGGCGACCTTTACCATTCTGCAGGATGGTAAGCCCTTCACTCTGCCCGAGGGGCAGCAGGCCTCTGTCACCGTGAGCGGAGCGCCCACTGCCGACGACACAGCCAAGTGGACGGTGGAAAACGCCGCCCTTTGGAGCGGCCTGCCCTACTACCGCGCGGATGGGAAGCCTTTTGTCTACACTGTGAGCGAGAGCAAGGTTACCCCCGGCTACAAGGAGACAGGCGAGACCGCCGCCGGCAACGTGCACGTGATCGTCAACGCTTATACGCCGGAAACCTGCGACATCTTGATCACCAAGCGGTGGGAGAGCGAGCTGGGCATGAGCGCCCTGATCGGCCACACGCTGCCCGCGGCCACCGCGCAGCTGCAGCGCCGTGAGAAGGGCCAGACGGACTGGACGGACCTTTCTGAGGACTATAGGTATGAGTTCGGCAAGGAAGTGGTGCCGGAAAGCGCCAATGAGTACTTTGAGCAGAGCCATACGTTTGAGGGCCTGCCCCGAACGGCTCCCAGCGGCGCGGAGTATGAGTACCGCGCCGTGGAGACCATCGTACCCAGCGGCTATCGGCAGCCCACAGGCGATGCGTTTACCCTGATCAACCGCTATGACGGCCTGAACGATAACGATCCGGGTACGGTCGACAGCATGAAACCCATGACCGCACAGAAAATATGGGAGGGGCTTCAGACTGGCCAAATGCGCCCGTCGATCGTCCTGTCCCTTTACCGGGACGGCCTTGTGGGAGCGCTGGCATCCGTGACGCTTGCCGCCCGCCTTGAAAACGGCGAGCAGGACACGGTTGTCTTTGACAGCGCCAACCTGCCCGCGGATCAGTGGCTGCGGTTTGATCCAGAAGGAACGCCCTACACCTATCATGTTGAGGAGACGGGGGCGGACGGCGAGGCCCTGCCGGATGATGCCTATTCCACGGCCTATTTGCCCGAAGGCGGCGCCGTCGTGGAAGACGGCACCGTGACGGTGACCAACACGTGGCTGAACCCCCAGGTAACAGTCTGGCTGCAGAAGAAGTGGCAAGGCGTTGAGCTTGATCAGCCGGTTCCGGCTGTCACCCTGATGGCCAGCCGCGCGGACGCGGAGGGACAGCCTATCGGCGCGCCGGCGGCCAGCTTCTTCATCCCCGGCCACTGGCCGGAGGAGACAACGGAGAGCGTGTTCCTTACGCCGGAATTACCACTATATGACACAACAGGCAAAAAGATCAGCTATGTCCTGCATGAAAGCCCCGTGCAGGGCTATGCGGGCGAGCCGGCTCTGATCGCGCTTGATACGAGCAAGCCCGATGATGCTGAGAACTATGTCTTTACCAACACCTATACAGGACTTGACCCGGAAGGAAAGACTCGCGAGATCACCGTCACCAAGACCTGGCGCGGCTTGCCCATCGGATTTAACGATGCGAGCCAGCTGCCTGAAGCCAAGTTGGTGCTGACCGGCGCAAATGCGTCTGACGATAGCCGGGTCTATACCGGGGAAGAGCAGAGCTTTGTGCCAGATGTGAATGCCGAGATCAAGGAGGGCCAGGTGAGCGTCAGCAAGACGCTGCAGGTGCCCATCTACGGCACCGATGGCGAGCCCATGGTCTATACCCTGAGCGAGGCCGAGGTGCCCCCGGGCTACGCCATGTCCCGCTCGGCGGACGGGCTGACCATCTACAACACCTATGACGGCGTGACGGATGGCGTGGATAACGCGGGCATCACCGTGACCGCGCAAAAGGTCTGGCTGGATAAGGGTGGGAACCCCTTCCCTGCTGACGCCAAGCTGCCCGCTTCCGTCACCCTGACGCTGACCTGCGATCAGGATGAGGCATACAACCTGAGCCCCGTGACGGCTGCGAATACCAACGGCTATCGGGCCGGATGGTCCGGCCTGCGCAAATATATGCCGGACGGCAAAACGCTGTACACCTATACGGTGTCCGAGCTCAAGGTGCCTAACGGCTATCGACAGGTTTTGTCGGCAGGCGCGCCAGAGGGCAGCCTGATTGCGGGCAGTGGAACAGAGGCTGAGCCCTTTGTGGTGACCAACCGCTATGACGGCGTGACCAGCAACGATGGCAGCACGCCCGGCGGCCCGCGCGATATCCACCTGACCAACATCACACGCCTGGTGGTGGACCCGGACCTCTTCCCCGACCTGACCTACGAGCTGACGCGCAGAAGCGGCGGCGAACTCAATTGGACCGCGGTGCCGGGCGCGGGGACGGTACAAAACAGCGATCTGCCCTTCACCGGCGGTGACAATACCGGTTACTTCCAGAAAGACAAGGTATGGACGGGCCAGCTGCGCTTTGATACCCACGGGGAAGAGTTTGAGTACAGCGTCAACAGCAAACTGGGCGATGATTACGTGCTGTACAACGGCGTGGACAAGCTGTTTGAAAGCCCGCTGCCTGCCTATGCCGCGCAGTACAACAAGGACGCCGTCACCCCGGATGGTCACGGCGGCTGGGACAGGCTTGGCAGCCGCGTCATCGTCCGCCACATCCCGCGGCAGGGCGTGCTGAGGCTTACCAAGCAATACTGGCTGAACGGCCAGCGGGCTGCCGGCGGGCCCTTCACCTTTACCCTGAAAGGCGGAGAGGCCATCGAGGGCGGTGCGCTGTCTCTCACCAAGGGTGGATCTACCAATAGCATCGCGGTGGGTGGCGCCTTCACCATGATGGCGGGCGAGACGGTGTATATCTCCGGCATCAGCCAATCGAGCACGCTGACGCTTGAAGAAACAGGCTATGCCAATTACACCATGAGCGCCGACGCGAGCGGCGTGGATGGCGAGGCGCTGTTCTCCGCCGTAAGCCTTGCAAACGGCATGCTGAGCGTTTCATTTGCAGAGGGTTACAACACGGATATCGACCGTCAGGCCAATGTGACGCTGACCAACGAGCAGGCCACGCTGACGGTGAAAAAGACCTTCATTGATGAAGGGTTCACTGAGATGCCCTGGCCGGTGGGATCGGTTGAGTTCTATGCGCAGGATAATCTATATAACGAATTTACCGTGAACCTGACGGCGGATCAGCCGGCGGCGGATTTGCTGCTGCCCTACGGCAAATATTATCTGGGGGAGAACACTGATCTGGGGAACTTCAGCAGCTATATTCTGGAGCTGGGGATACAGGATGAGATCGATGTCAATGTGCTGACGCCGGAAAATCATCTGAACAGCATCACATTGACTCGCGATGAGCCTGCTCGCACGCTGCGCGTGGTCAATAAATACAATCAGCGGATACAGGACGCTTTCTATGTGAAGAAGGTGTGGGACAACCTGCCGGACAACGTGTTCCAGCTACCCCAGCTGTACTTCCGTCTGTGGCAGCAGAAGGCGGGCGAAGATCCGGTTGCTTTTGGAGCGATTTTACGGGCGCCAACAGGTGGCAACGTGACCGCCTGGAGCGATGTGCCCCTTACCTATACCGATGATAATGGCATCGAGAGAGAATACACCTATACCGTAGAAGAAGTGAACAGCAGTGGGGAGAGCTGGGTTCCGAACGGCTATCAGCAGGTTCAATCCGCGGGCAATGCCGTATCCGGCAGCCTGGTGACCGGCAGCGGTAAGGTAGATGACCCTATGGTGCTGACCAACCGCTACGACGGCACGACCGATCACGGTGGTACCGAGCCTGTCCAGAAGACGGTCGAGATCACAGTTCAAAAGAGCTGGGATCGCCTGCCGACAGGGCATGAATATTCGCCGCCCGAAGCAGTCATTACCCTGTACCGCAGCTATGCTGGGCGCAGCGAAGCGGTGAAGCGCGCCGATGGCGATTCCCTGACCCTGAGCTTTGCCTATCCGACTGACAGTGAAGAAACCTATTCGGATGAAAGCGGCACGCAGTACGAGAAGGCCGCGGCAAAACCGCAGACAGTCGAGGATCTGCCCAAGTATGCGCCGGACGGCAGCGAGTATGTCTACTCCGTCCGCGAGCAGGATGTGCCGGCGGGCTACAGCTACTCTGTGACGCGGGCTCCCAACGGTGACAAGCTGTCGTTCAGCGTGGTCAATACCTTTGCCCCCGGCAGCTATGAGACCGTGAACGGAAACATCAACTTTGAAAAGATATGGGAAGGTATCCCCGCCGGCACCGAGCACGCGGGCAGGCTGCCCAGCGCCACGATCGAGCTGAGGGATATGACGAACGCTGAGGGGGGCAGCGACGGCGCCGCTGTGACGGTGGATGCCTTCACCTCCGCCACCGGGGTAGTTTACGGCGGGGTGCGCGCGGTGACCGCGCAGGAGGACGGGGACAGTTCGTCCGGCAATATCAAGATTTCGCGTTTGGCCAAGTACCGCCCGGACGGGAAAGAGTACAGCTACACGCTGATCGAGCGCCCGCTGGACGGCTATGAGACAGAAAAGGTAGTAGTCGACGGCAACTACACGTTCACCAACACGTACGATGGCGGCGAGACTCAGGTCCATGCGGCCAAAATCTGGGAAAATGTCCCCAAAGGTGCCGAAGCAGTAGCGCCCGCCAAGCTGACCCTGTACCGCAAGGCGGCGGGGGAGATTGATGAGCGCTTTGAGGCTGTCCCTGCCGCGGATATGACGCTTGCAGCGGGCGAAACGGCCGTCAAGACCCTGACCTACAAAGAGAACGGGGTTGAAGCTGAAGCACACTGGGTTACCCGCAAGTATGCCCCCAACGGCCAGGCATATGAGTTTGAGGTGCGAGAGACCCCCGTCAACGGCTATCAGACCACCATTGAGACAAGCGTCACGGATGATGGCTACCCGAAGTGGACCTTCACCAACACCTACGACGGGAAGACCGACCATACCGACCCTGCCGGCCCGAAGGACAACCCGCGCACGCTGAGCATCACCAAGCAGTGGCTGGGGCTTGAAGAGGGCGACCCGGTGCCGACGGCTACGATTGAGGTGCTGCGGGACATCGGAGGGATTTTCGGCACTGAGCCTGTCGAGACCCTGAGCTTTGGCGGCGCCACCCTGCACAAGGAGACGCGCACAGTCGAGGTGCTGCGCTACGCGCCCGATGGCACACCATATGCGTACCGCGCAAAGGAAGCTGACGTGCCCACCGGCTACAGCTGGGTGGCCTCCGATGCTGAAGGCGCTGAGGAGCAGACCGACGCAGTGCACTTTGTTGGCGACGCGGCGACGCTGTATAACCGCTTTGATGATGAGCGGGTGAGCCATAACCTGAAGAAAATATGGGAAGTCCCCAGCGGTACGGCCGCGGTGCCGGACATCCTTGTGCAGCTGCGTCAGTCGGTGGTGGATCCGGACACCTGGCTGCCCGAGGAGGGCAGCGACAGGCCCTATGGCGGCGCGGTGCTGATGAAGCCCAATAAGACCGAGGACGGAAAGCTTGTGCTCGTGGATGGAAATCCGACAGGATCATATACATGGGACGATCTTCCCAAATATTCTACGGACGGCAAGGCCTATGAGTACAGCGTGACAGAGCAGCTGCCCCTCGGCTACAGCGCGGAAACTGAGACCATAGGCAATCAGACGACCATCACCAATACCTACGATCCGCCGATGCTTTCCGCCTCCGTCACCAAGACGTGGAAACTGCCTGCTGACGCGGCCTTCGAAGACGTGCCCGCCGTCACCATTGCGCTGCTTCAAAACGGCATTGTGTATAAGACGGCACAGGTACAACCGACTTCAGCGGGCGAGAGCAGGAATCAGGATATCTTTAAGGACATCCCGCTGCCCATGTATGCGCCGGACGGCACGCTGTACCGCTACAGCATCGCGGAACAAGACCCCCTGAAGGGCTACCGCGTGAGCGTCACCCCGCTGACGCAAAGCGGCACGATACTCAGCGGCAGCATCACCAATGAGTATACCGGCGTCCACCCGGATGGGGCCAAACAGCTTTATGTGACTAAGAAGTGGGCAGGCATCCCCGCGGGCGAGGGCCCGGGCGCGGATGCAGTCATATCGCTTCAGCGCCGCAAGGGTACAGAAAGTGCCTACACGCCTTACGGTGGCGCGGAAGGCACCAAGACGGCGGTCTATTCCTCGGGCGGCACTACGCTGATCTTCAGCGGGCTGCCGTACTATGATATAGACGGCGAGGAGTTCAGCTACCTCCCGGCCGAAGACCAGGTACCCAACGGCTATAAGGCGGGCGTGCCGACGGGCGAAGGCACGGAGAGCAGCCCCTATATCATCATCAACACCTACGATGGCGTCACCGGCAACACGGAGGGCAGCGGGAGCGGCGCAGTCACCTTTGTCGGGCGGAAGATCTGGGCCGGCACGGGGGAGAAGCCGGGCGCGGACGCCGTGCTGACGCTGGAGCGCGTGCACGGAGAGAATACGCGGACCGTGGACACCGTGACTCTGAAAGACGAAGGTATAAAAACAGAAGACGACAAGGCCCATAAGCAGGATTATGAAAAGACCGGACTTCCGCGCTACGCGCCGGACGGCACGGCCTACATATACAGGCTGAACGAACCCACCGCGCCCAATGGCTATGAAAAAACGGTCTCTGAGGACGGCACCGCCATCACCAATACCTACACGGGCGGCGAAAAGAAGAAGCTGACGCTTTATAAGCAGTGGACCGGCTCTCTGCCGCCGTCGGGCAAGACACCGGCGGTCAGCTTTGAATTGATCCGGCAAGACGGCCCGACCACCAAGGCGGAAAAGGTGCCGGGCGCGAAAAAGCTGAGCCTTGGCGAGCAAACGGCGATCGGCTCCTTTGAGGTAGACGATTGGGCCGGCCTTCCCGTCTTCGCCCCCAACGGCAATCGCTACCGCTACTCTGTGGAGGAGTATGTGGGCGATAGCCAGGTCCAGGTGCCGGAAGGCGAGGAAGACGCCGCGCAGTACGGATTCTTCTTCCTGCCCGACCGCGTGTACGCGGATTCGGAGCAGGGCCTGATCACGGCCACCAACGAGTTCCGCCAGGCCGAGCTGACGCTGAGCAAGACGCTGAAGCTTGAAGGCGACGAGGTGAAAGGCAAGGAATTTGTCTTCACCGTGGCGGGCTGGGCGGCGGACGGCAAGCAGATCAGCGTGGGAGATCAGCTCATCGATGCAAATAAAGACGGCAGCTTTGAGACTGAAGTCACCGTGATAAGCGGCGAAAGCCTGCCGATCGGCGGGCTGAAGCAGGGCTCCCAGATCACCGTGACGGAGAAACAGGCCGCGCACTATTTGGTGAGCCCCGGGGCAGAGCAAACGCTGACGCTGCCGGCGGGCGCCGCGCAGACAAGCGCCGCCATGAGCTTTACCAATACCGGCGCGGCGGCCCTGCTGATCGACCACAGCTTCAGAGATTATCTGGCGCAGCAGCTGGGGACGCCTGACGGATCGAGCGGGCAGGTGAGCGTGACCGTAAAAGGCGCAGACAGCGGCTTTGAAAAGACAATTGATGTGCCCTACAACGGCCAGGTCACCCTGACCGGATTGCCCTTTGACACGTACACCATCAGCATGGACGGGACGGCCATAAAGGATCATGATCCGGCCGCCCGGGCAGGGGAGGAAGAGTGGACGCCCGAGGAGCTGGCTGAGAAATATACGCCAGTCACTGTCACGACCACGCCCGGGGCCCCCTCTGCCGCGGCCCGCCTGGCGCATGTATACCATGCGCCCGAGACCGCTGTCACCGCCTATAAGGTATGGGAAAATGGCGAGGGGAGCAGGCCGGAGGTATGGTTCAGGCTCTATCGCAGCGCGGCGGGCGTGGAGGAAGCCGTGCCGGACGCGAACATTTTGAAGCCGCAGCCGCAAGGCGAAAAGATACAAGCCGAATGGACGGGGCTGAAGGCGACCGATATCAGCCGCGCGCCCTACACCTTCTCCGTGAAGGAGGTGAACAGCGAGGGCGATCCCTTTGTGCCCAACGGCTACAAGGCCGAGGTCTCGGCGGATGGCAAGACCGTGACCAACATCTATGACGGCACCAGCAATAACACCGACCCTGCCCATCCCGTGACGGAGACCGTCTCGCTGACTGTAGAAAAGCGCTGGCAGGGCACCGGCGGGAGAAACGGCGCGGACGCCGTGATCAGCCTGCTGCGGAACGGCACGGCCATGGTCGGCGAAAGCTATCAGGTCACGCTGAAGGATAGCGGCACGCACAGCGCGCAGCACAGCTGGAAAAGCCTGCTCAAGTACGCGCCGGATGGCACGGAGTATAAGTATACCGTAAGGGAAACCGTGCCAAACGGTTACGAGGCCGAGGTCTCGAAGGATGGCCTGACCGTGACCAACACCTATGACGGCAAGACCGACCACACAGACCACACAGACCCTCAAAATCCCACCACCAAAGAGAAAACCTACACCGTGACCAAGGAATGGGTGAACGTCCCGGAGGGCGAGACGCCCGCGGCGGTCCTGGTGCAGCTGATGATCGTGCGCGGGAGCGAGACTGAAATTGTGGGAGAGCCTGTAAGCCTCAAGCCGTCGGTGCTGGAAAACGGTGTCTGGCGCGCCACAAAGACCTTTGATAAACTCAGGTATTTTGATACCGATGGGAAGAGCGAGCTTGTATACAGCGCGGCGGAGCTGAAGGTGCCAAACGGATATACGCTTTCCGCCAATACGGTGACTGGCGGCATCAAGCTGACCAACACCTATGACGGGCAGACCAACAACGATGTGCCCGGCGCGCCCGAGCAGAAGGTGAGCGTCAACGCCGCGAAGCTGTGGAAAGGCACCGGCACGGAGAAGGGCGCCGACGTGACCTTCTCCCTCTATCGAAACGACGAGCATATGCCGGGTGTGGATCGAGGTTTGGCTGATGACGGCAGCCACGAGGCGACCGCCGCATGGGAGGGCCTCAACAAATTCGGCGCCGATGGAAAGCCCTATGTCTATTCCGTGCGGGAGGATCGGGTGCCCGACGGCTACACGCTGCAGCCGGGCAGCATGACGCTGAGCGCCAGCACGACCGTGCTGGATACATACACCGTGACGCTGACCAACCTCTATGACGGCACCACCGATCAGCCGGATCAGCCCGGCGGGCAGACTGTTCCGGCGCGGGTGAAGGTCAGTATCACCAAGGCCTGGAAGGATCTGCCGGAAGGCGCCAAGGGCGCCGACGCGGTGATCAGCCTGCTGCAGAACGGAAAGGCTATGACCGGCGAAGCCTATCAGGTGACGCTGAAGGATGAGAAAGGCCAGAACACACACAGCTGGAGCGGCCTGCCCCGCTTTGCGCCGGATGGCCAGCCCTTTGAATACAGCGTCAGTGAGGCTGTGCCGCCCGGCTATAAGCTGAGCGGGGATACCCTGACACTGAAAGAGAAGCAGAATGAAGCGGGCACGACCGTCTACCCGTACGAAGCGGAGCTGGTCAACAGCTACGACGGCGGGGAGAATGTGCGTCTGGTTGCCGCGAAGCTTTGGACAGGACTTCGCGACGGCGAGAAGGGCGCCACCGTGACACTGCAACTGTATCAAAATGATACCTTGCTGAGTGAGGAAGAGTTTGCCGACGACGGCACTCACTACAAATCCTTGGCGACAGAATCGGCGCTCAGTCTGCCCAAATACGCGCCCGATGGTTCGGAATATCGGTATTCCGTGAAAGAAGCGGCCGTGCCCAACGGCTACCGTCAGGGAGCGGTCCAGGGCCTGACCGTGACCAATATCTATGACGGCATCACCAACAACGTGGACCCGAATCCGAATGACGTGCCTGAGTACCTCACCGTGACGGCCACCAAGGTATGGAAGGATGTGCCGGAAGGGGCCGTCACGCCCGCGGTGTCCATCCGCCTGCTGCGAAACGGCGAGCAGTTCGGAGAGGACTGGCAGATCGATGCCGGAGCGAGCGGTAAGCTCTCCCATAACTGGGAGGGGCTGCTGAAGTACGCGCCGGACGGAAGCGCCTACGTCTACACAGTGAGCGAGGTGAATATTCCTAAGGGCTACAGCATGACGCAAAACGGGTACGATATCGTCAACACCTATGACGGTATCAGCGAGGGCGGAGACCCGACCGACCCGGGCGGAAAGAACCCCGTGACCGTCAAGGCGACCAAGACCTGGGTGAATGTGCCGGAAGGCGCGATCGTGCCGAGTATTCAGGTGAAGCTGATGCGGGACGGGGAGACCTTTGACGAGGTCAAGGAGATCAAGAGCGGCAAGAGCACAGCGACCTGGGATAAGCTGCTGAAATACGCGCCTGACAGCCATCCCTATATCTATACGGTGAGCGAGGTAAGCATCCCCCAGGGCTACAGTTACCGTCAGGACGGCTTCACGCTGACCAATACCTACGATGGCATCAGCGAGGGCGGCACGCCTGACATTCCTGAGGGCGGCGGCGACCCGAAAGACCCGGGCAAAAAGAACCCTGTAAGCGTGACGGCGACCAAGGTGTGGAAGAATGTGCCCGAGGGCGAGACTGTGCCGGAAATCAAGGTGCAGCTTGTGCAGGACGGAAAGCCATACGGTGATGTGCGGACTGTCAGCAGCGGAAAGAGCCGGGAAGAGTCGGTGACATGGGAAGATCTGCCCAGATACGCGCCGGACAGCCATGAATACACTTATACGGTAAGAGAGGTTAGCATCCCCAAGGGCTACAGCTACCGACAGGATGGCTTCACGCTGACCAACACCTACGATGGCATCAGCGAGGGCGGGAAGCCAGTCGTTCCTGAGGGCGGCGGCAACCCGACCGACCCGGGCAAAAAGAACCCGGTCGTGATCTGGGTACAGAAGCTGTGGCAGGGACTGCCTAAAGGCAAGACGGGCACCTTTGCCGGTATCGATCTGTACAGGAATGGCGAAGCATACCTCAGTATGCAGATCTTTGATACGGATGAGCATACGGCCCTGCGCAGCTTTGTGCCGCTGGAACGCTATGATTATTTGGGGAACGAGTATCAGTACACCGTGCAGGAGGGCTACCTCTTCAACGGCTACAAGCAGGTTCAGTCGGCGGGCGCGCCAGAGGGCAGCCTGATCGCGGGCAGTGGAACATGGGCTGACCGCTTTGTGGTGACCAACCTGTATGACGGCGTGACCAATAACGAAGGCGAAAAGCCAGTGGAGCAGCCCGTGACCCAAACGGTGACCAAACAGTGGAAAGCCGCGGACGGCCTCACCATTGAAAAAGGAACCGGTGTGGTGGCGGATCTGTACCGCGATGGCGAGAACCAATACCAACCCAGGTATCTTGTGGATGACGGCATCGCACACGAGGATACGGATGAATGGACCGGCCTGCCCAAATATGCCCCGGACGGCCATGAATACGCCTATACGGTGCGTGAACGCAGCATCCCCAAGGGATATCGCATGGAGCAGACGGGCAACCTCATCATCAACACCTACGACGGCATCAGCGAGGGCGGCGAGCCAGTCGTCCCGGAGGACGGCGGCGATCCGAAGGACCCGGGCCTGAAAAACCATGTGGAAATCCAGGCGACCAAGGTGTGGGAGAATGTGCCGGATGGAGCGACCGTGCCCGATATTCAGGTGAAGCTGATGCGGGACGGGGAGACCTTTGACGAGGTCAGGGAGATCAAGAGCGGCGAGAGCACAGCGACCTGGGATAATCTTCTGAAATACGCCCCCGACAGCAGCGCCTACGTCTATACGGTGAGCGAAGTGGACATCCCCAAGGGCTACAGTTACCGTCAGAAAGGCTTCACACTGACCAATACCTACGACGGCATCAGCGAGGGCGGGGAGCCAGTCGTTCCTGAGGGCGGCGGCAATCCGACCGACCCGGGCAACAAGAACCCTGTGACCGTCACGGCCACCAAGAAATGGGAGAAGGTAAGCAGCCTTATGAGCGTGCCAAGCATCTATATCAGGCTGCAGCGCGACGGGAGCGACTTTGGTGAGCCTTTCCTGCTCAGCCCCGGCGAGAGCCAGGCGGTGTGGAAGGATCTGCCGAGGTATGCGGCGGATACAAGCGAGTATGTCTATCAGGTGTATGAGGCCGACGTGCCCTTCGGCTACAGGATGACGCAGGAGGGCTTCACCATCACCAACACCCGGCAGGAGCCCGCTGAGGAGACTGTCGCCATGGGAATTGTGCACAACATGGGCGAGAGCTTTGAGTAACAACTGTTTTGCTGCCGCCCGGAGCAGAGGAGAAAAAATGAAGCGTAGCATCCGATATGTGGCGATGACCGTGGCCCTTGCCCTGATGCTGGCCCCCGCGGCCAGCATGGGGCGGGCCGAGGCGGAGCGCCGGAATACGATCACTGTGGGTACGCTGACGCCCCTGTCGGGAGAATTTTATCTGTCCGTGTGGGGCAACAGCACCTCCGACATAGACGTGCGCCGCCTGCTGCACGGTTATGGCACGATCATCGGTCAATCCACCATGGACAGGCGATTCAACCCCGCCGCCGTGGAGGCGATGACCGTGACAAAGGGAGAAGCGGGAAGCAAGATCTACACCTTTCGGCTGAAGAGCGGGCTGAAATTCAGCGATGGCAGCGCCATAGAAGCGAAGCACTATGTGGCGACCCTGCTGATGAGCTATCTCCCCCAGCTAAGAGCCGTGGGGGCGACCATCGAGCCGATGTCCGCCATCGTGGGCGGAACGGAATTCCAAAGCGGCAAACGGACCGAGCTGAGCGGAGTGAGGCTGCTGGATGAGCTGAGTTTCAGCGTTGCCCTGCTGGGAAAAGCCCTGCCGGATTTCAATGAGCTGCGCTATGTCGATCTGTTTCCTACGCCGATCGAATCCGCCCTGCCTGGCACGGATCTGGCCGATGAGGGAAAGGGCGTCTACCTGAAAGGGAAGTGGGACGAAACGAGCTTACGGGAGGCGCTGCGCGGCGATCAGGGCTATTGCAGCCATCCGAATGTTGTGAGCGGACCCTATCGGCTGGAGAGCTTTGACGCGCGAACTGGCGAGGCGCATCTGGTGCGCAACGGTTATTATCAGGCTGCGCGGCCCGCAATAGAGGATATCCGCTTCATATCCCTTGGAAACGATGAGGTGGAGGAGGCCTTGAAGACGGGCAGGGTGCAGCTGGTGAACAAGCTGCTCAGCAAATCCGTGCTGGAGAGCCTGTCGGGCGTACAAGGGCTGCTGACCCAGCGCTACCCGCGCGAGGGCATGGCCTATCTTGCCTTCAACTATGACAACGAGGTCGTACGCTCATTGGATGTTCGCAAGGCTGTGGCCCGCAGCCTGGACAGGCAGGCGATCGTCAGTCAATTCTACGGCGACAATGGCCTTGTGGTAGACGGCTACTACGGCGCCGGACAGTGGATGACCCTGCGCAGGGAAGCGCTTGGGCTGGACATGCCAAAGGGCTATGAGTACGACTTGAAAGAGGCGAGCCTCGCGCTGAACAGAGCCGGCTATACACAAAATAAGCCGCTGGCGCTGAGCCTGCTGATCCCGGAGGGGAACGCGGTGGCTGAGGCCGTGGCTGCGCAGCTGGAGGCCTCGTTTGAACAGCTTGGCGCGCAGCTGAGCGTGGAGCGCAGGCCCTGGGTGGAGGTGCTGAGCCAATATTACAGGCAGTCCTCCCGCCAGTGCGATATGATTTTCATGGCCTCCAACTTCAGCGCCTATTTTGAACCCACTCAGCAGTTTGCCACGGGGGAAGCCTATCAGGGAACGCTCAACCAGATGGGGGTCAGCATACGGAGACTGTATGAGCGCGCCGACAGGATGCGCGCTGTCTCCCCGGATGCGCCGCTGACTTACTTCGATCGATGGCAGGAGTTCCAGGCAGAGTTCATGCGCCAGTTGCCCCTGGTGCCTCTTTATTCAAACTATTATACGGATGTCTTTAGTGAAAATCTGCAGGGATATGATATCGCAGCCCACGCCTCGTGGGCCGATGCCATCCTTGATGCGTCCTATCAGCCGGAATAAACAGACCTTCTTTTCGCGGAGGGGTGAAGAAGAGAGCTGCGCTTCCCTCCTTCACCCCTTCAAGGCCCTGCGCTCTCCGCGCGCAGCGCAGAGCCGAGGGAAATTGCCTGCTATTGCTGGCCCAGGTTCAGCACAGGCTTGTCCGTCATCACGGTGACCCATTCGGCCTGCTTGGTCAGCACCAGCACGGCGGTAGCGAAGCCGCCCCTGTATTCCCGGGGCAGCTTCTGTTTTTTTTCGCCCTTGGCGAGGAAGCGCTCGCGGTCGGCCCTGATGTCGATGGGCAGGCCGCCCGGCTTCGGCTTGCCGTACTGGGCGGGGTAATAGCTGTCCGCCCGGCCGGAGATGCGGCCCAGCGCGCGGTACTCCTTGGCGCCGAAGATATTGATGAAGTAACAGACGCCTTTCTTGCCGGTCTTCCTGTAGCCCTCGGGCAGCGTGGCGGCGTTGAGCGCCACGGCGGTCGGACGGCCAAGATTGCGCTCGATGCCCCGATGGGGGGCTGTGCCCACGACCTGCAGCTCAAAGACGGTCTCGCCGCTTTCCTCGCGCGCGCTGAGCTCGGCTTCATACATGCCCTTCTTTTTGTCCAGCCGGCCGTACACCAGATAGACCACGCCGCCGGACCGATCCAGGTAGGCGTAGACCGTCGGCTCGATGCCGGGGATGCGCAGGGCGGTCAGGTATTTGTTGACGTTCGCTTTGGAGGCCTTCAGCGGCTCAAAGCCCTCGGGAAGGGAAAGGGCGGCCGCCTGCGCGGCGGCGGGCTCGGGCGCGACCTCCTCGGCGGGAGCCGGCCAAGCAAAGGCAGGGCTCAGCAGGCAGAGCAGCGTCAGCAGGATCAAACAGCGTGTCGCAGGCTTCAAGTCATCATCCCCTTTTCAGTTGTGCCTGTCGGTCGCGTTTGCTCTTTTTGGTAAGATCATCATAACACAGATCGGCTTCCCTGTGGGCGCGCAATTGTAACAATCCCGGGCCGGCTGCCGGCTGCCTCGCCCGACCGCTAAACATAGTGGTGCGGGCTTTACAATCCACAGTATGTGGTATATAGTAATCAGGAAGCCTTTTTGTATTGGGAGGGGATCCGAATGGCCTGTGAATTTCATGTGATCGGCGGCACGCTGCCGCAGGAAGAACTGAACAGCTATGAGCTGCGTGCCCGCCGGCAGTATGGCCGCGAGCCCAAGAGCATCACCGTCCGCGTGGATGGCGATTTTGTGGATCTGGATTACGAGTTCGTGCCCCAGCCCTTTGAGCGCATCCGCCGCATCACGGGCTATCTGGTCGGCACGCTGGATCGCTTCAACGATGCCAAGCGCGCCGAGGAGCGCGACCGAGTGAAGCATTCCGCCTGACTGAAGGGGGCGAAAGCCGATGAAGGAAGTCAAGCTGTTCCATTTTGAAGCCTGCCCCTACTGCCGCGACGCGAGAAAGTGGCTGAAGGAGCTGCGGGAGGAATACCCGGAGCTGGCCGCGGTCAAGGTGGAAATGATCGACGAGCGGCTGGAGCCCGAAAGAGTGGAGGCCTTTATCAAGGCCGGGCATTCCTATTACTATGTGCCCACCTTCTATGTGGGCGAGGAAAAGGCCCACGAGGGCGCTGCCAGCAAGGCCATCGTGGAGCGGGTGCTGCGCAGCGCTCTGCAATAGCGCTGCTCTGCCGAGCGTCGCCCGCGTCAGGCGTTTTCCCCGCCCGGCGAGGCGGGACGGAGGATCCGCGCCGGCTCTGCGCGATGTTTCACAAGAGCAACAGTATGAGCGCGCGGGCGCTGATCGAAGCCCATGGAAAAAGCGGCTGACCCGGAAGGGCGGCCGCTTTTTCGGATCCCGGTCTGATCGCGACTTATTACAGCGCGTTGACCATGTTGAACATCCTGCGGTTGAAACTGGGCTTGATCTGCAGGGCGCTTTCGATATCCATGTGGAACACCTTGCCGTTGTGCACGCCGATCACGCGGTTGCTTTCACCGTGCTTGAGCAGGTTGACCGCGACGACGCCCGCCTCAAAGGCGAAGGCCGCGTCGCGCGCGCTGGGCTGGCTGCCGCGCTGGGTGTAGCCGATCACGGTGGAACGTACCTCGGTTTTTTGCACCTTGTGCTCCACAACGCGGCTGAGGAAGTAGGCGTCCATCGGCGAGCCGGGGAAAACGGGGTGCGAGCTGGAGGGATAATCCTTCATGAAGCCGTAGACGTCAAAGGGCGTCATGGTCTTGTACGCGCCTTCGGCAACGATGATGGAGGCCCGCTTGTTGCCGCGATCCACCAGCGCGTTGAGACGGTTGGCGATGTCGTCTACCGACCAGTCCTTCATCTCGGGCACGATGAGGATCTCGCTGCCGGTGGAAAGGGCGGTGTTGAGCGCGATGTCGCCGCAGTTGCGCCCCATCACCTCAATGACGGCCGCGCGGTCATGCGAGCGGCTGGTGGCGCGGATGGCACGGACGGCGTCCACGCACACGTTCACGGCGGTGTCAAAGCCGAGGGAAAGCTCGGTATAGCCCAGATCGTTATCGATGGTGCCGGGGATGCCGATGGTGGGGATGCCGTTGCGGGCCAGCGCCTGCGCCCCCTGAAAGGAGCCGTCGCCGCCGATCACCACCAGACCCTGCACATCCAGGTCGCGCAGCAGCTTGGCGCCCTTCTGCTGGTAGGCCGCCTCCTTAAACTCAAGGCAGCGGGCCGTGCGCAGATAGGTGCCCGGCAGGTCCGCAATATCCAGCACCTGATCGAGCGAGAGGTGCACGATGTCTTCTTCCAGGCTCTTGCTCTTGCCGATCAGGCCGTTGAAGCCGCGTTTGATGCCGATCAGGTTCATACCCATCAGGTTGGCCGCCCTGGCGACGCTCATCACAGCCGCGTTCATCCCCGGGCTGTCTCCGCCGCTGGTGAGAACCGCAATGTTAGGCATATATTCTTCCTCCGCTTTCCGAAGCGTTTTCAAAATGACGACAGCGCTTGTTCATCCGCCGGAGAGGAAAAGTCCATACCCCAGCATCTTACAGTATAACACGGCCCGCGGGGGCTGACAATCGTTCGCCGCGTGGCGAAGCGGCCGAGCCGGGTTCCCCCTTTCTGCCCGTTTCGGCCCGCGCCGCGCGGGGGGTTGAGCCTATCGCAAAGTTTATCTTGTTCGCGATGGTGGTTTGTGGTAAAATAACCACCGTTATGTAGACACCCGGTTTTTCTCAATATCTTTCGAGGGGGAAACTTATCATGGCTGAATATCAACCAAAAGAAATCAGAAATATCGCGTTCTTGGGGCATGGCAGCGAGGGCAAGACGACACTGACGGAGTCGATGCTCTATGCTGCCGGACATATCGACCGTCAGGGCCGTGTGGAGGATGGCAATACTGTCAGCGACTTTGACCCTGAGGAGACCAAGCGCGGCATTTCCATCAATACCTCCGTTGCGCCCGTGGAGTGGAAGGGCACCAAGATCAACATCATCGATGTGCCCGGTTATTTTGATTTTGTGGGCGAGCAGGCGGGGCCGGTGCGCGTGGCGCAGACCGTGGGCATCGTGGTCAATGCTGTAAGCGGGCTGACCGTCGGCGCCGAAAAGGCCTGGGACATCGCCGAGAAGAACGGCCTGAGCCGCATGTTCATCGTGAACCAGATGGACAGGGAGCACGCCGATTTCGACAAGGTGCTGGAGCTGCTGCGCGAGAAGTACGGCGGCAGTGTGGTGCCGCTGCTGGTGCCCATCGGCACGGGCGCGGATTTCCGGGGCGTAGTGAACGTGCTGGAGAGCACTGCCTTTGAGGGCGCGGGCAAGGCGCTGAAGGCCGTGGATGTGCCGGCTGATATGAAATCCAGTCTCGAAAACGACGAGATGGTCATCACCGAGGCCTCGGCCGAGGCGATCGACGAGCTGCTGGAGAAATTCTTCGCCGAGGGCGAGCTGACCCATGAGGAGGTGCTGGAAGGCTTCCGCGCCGGCATGAAATCCGGCAAGATCGTGCCCGTGGTCTGCTGCAGCGCCGTGACCGGCGTAGGCGTCGCACCCCTGCTGGACATCATGAAGAGCTACCTGAACTGGCCCAGCGGCACTGTGGCGGAGGGCATCAACCCCAAGACCGACGAGCCGGAGGAGCGCAAGTGCCTCAATGAGGAACCCTTCTCCGCCTTCGTGTTCAAGACCATCGCCGACCCCTTCGTGGGCAAGCTGTCGCTGGTCCGGGTCATGAGCGGCGTGCTGAGCGCCAGCACCGCCCTGTATAACTCGAGCAAGGAAAAGGCCGAAAAATCCGGCGGCCTGTTCCTGCTGCGCGGCAAGAAGCAGACCTCTGTCCAGCAGCTGAACGCGGGCGATATCGGCGCGCTGAGCAAGCTGCAGCTGACCTCCACCGGCGATACGCTGTGCGATGCGGCTTCCCCCATCCGCTACGCAGAGCTTGAGTACCCGGTGGGCAACTTCTCCAAGGCCGTCTACGCCGCCAAGCAGGGCGAGGAAGACAAGGTATTCTCCGGCATCAGCAAGCTGATGGAGGAGGACCCATCCATCAAGATCGAGAAGAATATCGAGACCACCGAGACCGTGCTTTCCGGCCAGGGCGATCTGCATCTGGACGTGATCCGCTCCAAGCTGGCCAACAAGTACGGCGCGAACGCCGTGCTGCAGGACCCCAGGGTGCCTTACCGCGAGACCATCCGCAAGACCGTCTCCTGCCAGGGCCGCCACAAGAAGCAGTCCGGCGGGCACGGTCAGTTCGGCGACGTGTGGATCGAGTTCAGCCCTATCGGCGATACGAACGTTGAGTTTGAGTTCGTGGATGCCGTGGTCGGCGGCGCCGTGCCGCGCAACTTCATCCCCTCGGTGGAAAAGGGCCTGCGCGAGAACATCGTGAAGGGCGTGCTGGCGGGCTACCCCATGGTGGGCCTGCGCGCCAAGCTGTACGACGGTTCCTACCATCCGGTGGACTCCTCCGAAATGGCCTTCAAGACCGCGGCCCGCATCGCCTACAAGAAGGGCGCGGCGGAAGCGAGCCCCGTGCTGCTGGAGCCCGTGATGCACGTGGAAGTGCTGGTGCCGGATGAGTACATGGGCGATATCATGGGCGATATCTCCACCCGCCGTGGCCGCATCATGGGCATGAACCAGGTGGACGGCATGCAGCAGGTGGTGGCCGAGGTGCCCATGGCCGAGATGTTCAAGTACGCGACCGACCTGCGCAGCAAGACGCAGGCGCGCGGCAGCTTCACCATGCGCTTTGAGCGCTATGAGGAAGTGCCCGCCGATGTGGCCAAGAAGATCATCGAGAGCGCCGTCAAGGAAGAGGAAGAGGAAGAGTAAACCGGCTCATTTTTGCGGGCGTCCGAAACCGGACGCCCGCTTTTTGCGCCGATCAGCTCCCGCTTGCGGGAAAGCGCCGCGCGCTGTACGATAGATGGGCCGCCGCGGGCGGACGTTGGAAAATTATTGGAGAAACATGATCAGAAATATAGTGTTCGACATGGGCAATGTGCTGCAGGGATGGCAGCCCTCCGCCTTTGCCCTGAAAGCGGCAGGAAACGAAGAGGACGCGCGCCTGCTTGCCGCGGCGCTGTTTGAGCGGCCGGAGTGGGCCATGGGCGACGAGGGTACCGTCTCGCGCGAGGAAATACTGCGCCTGGCGCTGCTCAGCCTGCCGGAGCGGCTGCACGGCGCGCTGCGGTATCTGGAGGAAAACTGGCCCCTTTGGATGCCCGAAATCGCGGGAGCCGCGGACTTTGTGCGCCGTGTGAAGACCGCGGGGCTCGGCGCCTATGTGCTTTCAAACGCCAATACCCGCTTTCCGCGGGCGGTGGAGCGGCGGGAGGCTTTCTTGCTGATGGACGGCATGCTGTTTTCCGCGCATGACAGGCTGGTGAAGCCCGATCCGGCCATCTACCGCCTGTTCTGTTCGCGCTTCTCCCTTTCGCCTGAGGAATGCTTTTTCATCGATGACCTGCCGCAGAACGTGGCTGGCGCGCGTTCCGTCGGGATGCGGGGGATGGTGTTTGAGGGCAGCTTTGACGCTGTGGCGGCGGCGCTTGATGAGCTCGGTGTCCGCCTGTGAGCGGGCGCGCCGCGCTGTGATATAATATTCGAGAAGATTTCTCCATTTGAACGGAGGTTTGCTATCATGCCGATACCGGAAAGACTCACCCTTGACAACAACCCCTCGCTCATCGGGCTGGCGCGCCTGGATGAGGGCATCGTTTATTCCGAAAAAACGGGGCAGACGCTGACGCTGATCTCGCCCTGGCGCGTCGACGGCGCGGCGCCGCGCAGGCTCCCCCTGATCGTGTTCCTGCAGGGCAGCGCGTGGACCAGCCCGGACCTGGGATATGAGATCCCGCAGCTGTCACGCTACGCGCAGAAGGGCTTTGTGGTGGCCACCATCAAGCACCGCGACAGCAGCCGGGGCTTTGCCTTTCCGGCCTACCTTGAGGACAGCAAGACGGCCATCCGGTTCCTGCGCGCAAACGCCGAGCGCTATGAGATCGACCCCGACCGCGTGGCCTTTTTCGGTACCTCTTCCGGCGGCAATACGGCGCTGCTGATCGGCCTGACGGCGGACGATCCGCGCTACAAGACCGAGGAATACGCCGCCTATTCGGACGGCGTCAGGAGCGTGATCGCCTGCTTTGGCCCCGCGGACATCCCCGCGATGGTGATGGAGCAGTATGACATGATGAGCGGGCATCCCGCCTTTGAGGGATTGCTGGGCGGGCAGGACGCGCAGACCGTGGCGCGCGCCATGAGCCCGGTCTTCGAGGTGAAAAAGGACGCCGCCTATCCGCCCTTCCTGCTGGTACACGGCGACGCGGACGAACTGGTCAGCTACAGCCAGAGCGAGGAGATGTTCCGGGCACTGCGGGATTCCGGGCACAGGGCGCATCTGATCACCATCAGCGGCGCGCCGCACGAGGGCAACTTCTGGTCCGGCCGGCTGCATGAGCTGATGCATGAATTCCTGACCGAAACGCTGTAACGAAGGGGGAGCTCCCCATGGAGCTGACGCTGAGCAGCTATCTGATCGTGCTGCCGCTCGTCTTTCTGGCGGGCTTTATCGACAGCATCGCGGGCGGTGGCGGGCTGATCTCGCTGCCGGCCTACTACCTGATAGGCCTGCCGCCGGATCTGGCGGCAGGCACCAACAAAATGAGCGCATTTTTCGGCACTTCCGTGGCCACAGGGCGCTACGCGCAGAGCCGCAACATCCCCTGGCGGGAGGGCCTCTGGGCGCTGCTGGGCTCTATGCCAGCCAGTTACTTGGGGGCGGAGCTCTTGAAGCGGCTGGACGGGCGCATCGTCAAGATAGGCGTGCTGGCGGCCCTGCCGGTGGTGGCGGCCTTCGTGCTGCTGAACAAGGACGCGCTGAAGCCCCGCGATCTGGTGGGGGAAAGGCACAGGCCGCTTGCCTGCTTTGCCATCGGGGCGCTGATCGGGCTGTATGACGGCCTGGTGGGCCCCGGCACCGGCACCTTCCTGCAGCTGCTGTTTGTCTCGGCGATCGGCCTTGAGGCCCTCAAGGGTTCGGGTGCGGCGCGCCTTGTGAATCTGGGCAGCAATGTGGCGGCCCTGCTCAGCATGGCGCTGAGCGGGCGCGTGCTATACGCTCTGGCGCTGCCGGCCGCGGCCTTCGGCATGGCGGGCAACTATTTGGGCTCCTCGCTGGCGATCTCAAGAGGCAGCCGCGTGATCCGCGGCATCCTGCTGCTGGACGTGCTGGGCATCGGGCTGTGAGCGGGTATAATCTTCAGATAAGGTCTGCATAGGAGGATGGGAACATGACGGATGAAGAACGCCTCGACATCATCGAAGGGGAAGATGAAAACGGCAACCCCATGCTGCTCAATGTGGAGCGCTATTTCTACTACAACGGGGACGAGTATGTGCTGCTGCGTCAGGTGGACAACGAAAACGGCGACAGCAGCGACGAGCGCCTGTATGTGATGCTGGTGAACGTTTCCAAAGATGAGGACGGCGAGGAGATCGAAGACTTTGTGCCGGTGGAGGATGAGCTGCAGGATGCGCTCATCAGCGCGGCGCGCACCGTGTTCATCGACGATGCCGCGGACGGAGACCCGGGCCTGAATGAATGACACCATCCGCCTGAAGCTGGGTTTGCTGCCGGATTCTCCCGGCTGCTACCTGATGAAGCAGGAGGGCAGGATCATCTATGTGGGTAAGGCGGTCAACCTGAAAAACCGCGTGCACAGCTATTTCCGCCAGACGGCGCATACGCCGAAGGTGGCGGCGATGGTGAGCCACATCGATGATTTTGATATCGTACTGTGCAATACCAATCTGGAGGCTTTGCTGCTGGAGAGCAATCTCATCAAGCTGCACAAGCCTTATTACAATATCCTCTTAAAAGATGATAAGCGCTATCCCTATATCCGCATCGACCTGAACGAGCCCTTTCCGCGCCTGAGCATCGCAAGGCAGCCGCAGGACGATGGGGCGAAGTATTTCGGCCCCTATATCGGCGCGAACGCCATCCGCCAGGTGATGGACCTGCTCAGGCGCGCCTTTCCGCTGCGCACCTGCAAGCTGAAGCTGCCGCTCGCGCGGCCCATCCGCCCCTGCATCAATTACGATATCGGCCAGTGTCTGGGGCCCTGCGCGGGTCTGTGCACGCAGGAAGAGTACCGCGCCGTGGTAGAGAAGGTGCTCGCCTTCCTGCGCGGCAGGTATCAGCCTGTGATCGAGCAGCTGGAGGAGGACATGCGGCGCGCGGCGCGCGCGCTGCAGTTTGAGCGCGCGGCGGAGCTGCGCGACTGCATACGCGACGTGCGCGGCCTGATGGAGCAGCAGAACGTACAGCGCCCCGACGCGGTGCAGCAGGATATCATCGCCCTCTGCCAGGACGGGCTGGATGCTATGGCCCAGGTGATGTACATCCGCGGCGGCAAAATGCTGGGGGCCGATGCCTTTTCGCTGCCGAGGGAGGGGAAGGAGGACCCGGAAGAGGTGCTCAGCGCCTTCCTGCTTCAGTTTTACGCGGACAGGATGCCTGCCCGCGAGGTGATCGTGGAGGCGGCGGGCGATATCGAGGAGATGGAGCAGTGGCTGCGCGCCAGGCGTGAGGGCCCTGTCACGCTGACGGTGCCGCAGCGGGGCGACAAGCGCGCCCTGGTGCTGACGGCCAAGAAGAACGCCCAGGACGCGCTGAGCCGCCGCAACGCCAACCGCAAGGTGAAAGAGGAGCGCACCACCGGCGCGGTCAAGGAGCTGGCGGAGGCGCTGGGGCTGGATTTCGTGCCCCGCCGCATCGAGGGCTTTGATATCTCCAACACCCAGGGGCAGCTCTCCGTGGCCTCCATGGTGGTGTTCATCGACGGGGAGCCCGCCAAGAAGGAGTACCGTCACTTTCGCATCAGGACGGTGGAAGGGGCCAATGACTTCGCCTCGATGAACGAGGTATTGAAGCGGCGCTTCCTGCGCACCCAGCGGGAAAAGGAGGAGGAGCGCTGGCCGCTGCCCGACCTGGTGCTGGTGGACGGCGGCATGGAGCAGCTGAAGTTTGCCAGGGCCGCCATGCTGGAGACGGGCATCGAGGTGCCCATGTTCGGCCTGGCCAAAAGGCTGGAGGAGATCTACCTGCCCGGCAGGGAGGAGCCCGTGCGGCTGGACCCGCGCAGCCCCGCCCTGCACCTGATCCAGCGTGTGCGCGACGAGAGTCATCGCTTTGCCATCACGCATCACCGCAACCTGCGGGCCAAAAGCGGCGTGCATTCGCGCCTTGAGGATATCCCGGGCATCGGCCCCGGCCGCAGGCGGGCGCTGCTGGCGCACTTCCGTACGATGAAGGCCATCGGCGAGGCCAGCGAGGAGGAACTGCGGCAGGTGAAGGGGCTTTCCGCGCCGGCGGCGCACAGCGTGTACCTTGCGCTGCATGATGCGGCGGGGGCCGAAAAAGAAAATCTGCCGCCCGAGGCATGAAACGGCCGAAGGACCTCGTTATATAGGGGAAGGGAGCGGGAGAGATTGCGACGCGGAAGAATCGGGGCGCTGATGCTGGCGCTGACGCTGCTTTGGCCCCTTCGGGGGGCGATGGCCTTCGAGCCCGAGGGATGGGCGGCTTTGCAGAGGAATTACGAAGCCGGGCAGGCGCTGGGGCTGGAGGTGCGGGCGGAGTTGCGGGCATGGAACGCGCTGTCGCCCGACAGCCTGAGCGCCGTGAGCGCCTGGCTGAAGGACGCGGACCTGAGCGTCGTTTTTTCCGGCGAGGGATGGCAGGCCGAGCTGTGCAAGGCGGGTGGCGTGCTGTTGAGTGCCGCCGGGGGCAGCCGGGACGGCAGGCGTGTTCTGGTGCTGCCGGAAGGGAACGTCGCCTTTGAAGCCTCGGAAGATCGGGATCCGCTTTGGCTGCTGACGGGCGGGGAAATGCCGCCCATCGGCTGGCTGACGGGCCTTCCCCCGCAGGAGGCCCTGCGCGATCTGCCGGAGGATGTGAAGGCACTGCTTGCCCCCCACGGCAAGGCTGTCAAGCGAAAAACGATCCTGAAAAATGTGGGGACATCCACCCGGAGGATCGAACATCAGCTGGACGCGGAAAGCTTTGCAGCCGTCTGGCCCGCAATGCGGGCGTGGATGGAAGACCGGCTTTCCGGCCTGCCGATCGATGCTTCCGGCATGCTGAGCGGCCTGCGCTTTGAAAAGAAGGTGACCCTGAGCGTCCTGCTGGACAGGGAGGGGGAGGCCCTCGGCTGGCTGATGACGGCCACCGTAAAGCTGCCGGACGGCAGCGCCCGCAAGCTGAGCCTGCTGTGCGCCTCGGCCCCCGGCAAGGGGATCTTCCTCAGCCTCAAGGCCCCGGCGACCCGCGGCACGGACGATCTTTCGCTTTCTGTTTCCGCCGCTTTTGACACGGGATCGCTGAACGCCGATCTCGCTTATCTGAGCCGCCTTGACGGGGAGAAGCACAGCCTGAAGGGCTCGGCCTCCCTCAGCCTGAGCGGAGAGGGCGCGGCCCAGAGGATGAAGGGCACGCTGCGGCTGGAGGAAAAGCGCGGTGCCCAGCCGGCGGAGAAGCTGACGCTGAGCCCCGATCTGATCTGGCAGGGGCAGAGCGTTTCCGGCGCCGTGCAGGTGCAAGCAGAGCGGGCGGGCAGGACCACGCTCGATCTGACGCTGACAGGGGGCCTTGGCCCGGGTGGATTGCCGGGCCTGCCCGAGGCGGCGCGCAGCTACGACGCGGAGGCCGCGCCCCAGGCCGCGAGGGCCGCGCTGGAAGAAGCGCTGCTGCCCCGCGTGAGGGCCCTGCTGATGAGTTTTCCCGGGGAGGCGCGGCGGCTGCTGCTGCACGATATGGGCCGCACCACGCGCACGCAGGGCGATACGCTGCCGCCGGCGGCGCAGGGCCCCGCCCCCATCTACATAGTCACTGAGGATGCGGATAAAGGAGGTACCCCATGAAAAAACTGATATCTTGTCTGCTGGCGGCCATGCTGCTGCTGTCCGCGCCGGGCGTGCTGGCGCAGGAGAGCATGACGCTGGATGAAAAGCTGACGCTGCAGCTGCAAAACGGCTCCGGCCTGACGGCGGAGGCCAACCTGACGGTTTCGGACGGCCTCGACCTGTCGGTGCTGGATGAGAAGACCAACGCGCTGCTCCAGGCGCTGCTGCCCGGAGCGCAGCTGGCGCTCAAAAGCATCAGCGGAGCCGGCACCGGCAACCGCGACAAGCAGGACACTACGCTGACCCTCAGCCGCGCCGGCACGCAGCTGGCGCAGCTGCGCCACATTTCGGACGGGGTGCTGGAATCCTTCACCTCTACCCTGCTGGGCGGCAAGACCTATACCTCTGCGCGCGGAGACGGCAGGCTTGCCGATCTGCTGCTGAGCCGCGATACCGCCTGGCCGGGCCTTGAGCGCGCGATCCTTGCCGTGAACCGGGCGGACCTGGAATGGCGCAAGCAGGCGGAAGCCCAGCTCAAGCCCATCAGCGACAAGCTGAGCCTCTGGCTGCAGGGCTACACCCGCGTGAGCACCGAACGGGACAGCGCGGGCCAGCTGGTGACGGTGAACACCATCACCATCCCGATGAACGACGTGAAGGCCGAGATGAAGGTGCTGCTTGCCGACCTGTATGCCAACCGCACGCTGTCGGGGCTGCTGCGCGAGGTAATGACGGCGGCGGAGGCCGCCGCCTATCTGGAGCCCGGCATGCAGCAGGGCTTCAACGCGGCCATCGACCGCCTGCCCGCCACGGGCAGCGTGACCATCCTTCGCCGCTATGATGCCGCGGGCCGCACATTGCTGGACGATATGAGCTTCCCCATGGGCGGCGTGCGCGGCATCTCCGCCATCCACTATAAGCTGGAGGGCCTGAGCGACGGGCGCGACAGCACGCTCATCGAGGTGAGTATGCTGCCCAGGGCCTCGTCCGGCGGCTCCGGCAGCCGGTACAGCCTGAGCTTTGAAGGAGGCGCGGATGCGGATGCCTCGGCGGGCGAAAACGCCAGGGCCTATACCGGCACGCTGACCGTGCAGAAGGAGCCCGAGGGCAACGAGGGCTTTACCGTGCAGGCGGGTGACGCTTCCGCGGCAAAGACCTACAATTTCAACCTTTTCCTGGACAGCGGCACGGAGCAGCAGGACGCGCAGACCCGCCGCTTCAGCCGGACGGAGGAATACAGCCTGGTGATCAGGCCGCAGGGCATCGAGGGAGAGGGAGAGCAGTCCCTCCGCCTGAGCTTCACGCTGTCCTCCGGCGCGGATACACGCTCTGCCACCCAGTTTGACGGCACGCTCAGCTGGAAGGACGTGCAGAGCGACACCGGCATCGAGGTCAGCTTCACCGGCAGATCGGCCGCGCCCTGGATGATCCCCTCCGTGGACGCGGCGGCGGGCAGCATCCGCCTCGACCGCATGAGCGAGAGCGAACTGGCCGCGCAGAAGACCCAGCTGAACAGGGACCTGAACGCAGCCCTGACCACTCTTGGGCTGGCCTTTATGGTCTCCGCCCAATAGCGCGGGTCCAAGCTCTGAGCGCGCGGCGGCGCCGGGTCCTGAAGCCCGGCGCCGCCGCTATCTCACCCGTTTCCCTTTCGTGAGCCTCTGTCCCTCGCCGCCTGAAGGTTGTTCACCAACATAAATTGTTTTACTCCAAAAAGTGTGATATGATAACAGCGGATGTGAAAAAAAGCACCAACATCCTGTATAATGATGAGGAGGTATAAAAATGATCCACCCCCTGAAGCGCCTGTGCGCCGCCGCTCTGGCCGTCCTTCTGCTGCTGGGCCTCACCGGGCCGAGCGCCGAGGCTTCTCTGGATAGGTCACTGGCCTTATATGAGCGCGGCGTCAACGTCAAGACGGAAACCACCATTGAAGTGAACGCGCAGACCATCAAGGGCCTGCTGGCCCTCACGGGCATGAGCGACAGCACGGACGAGATGCAGACAAAGCTGATCGATACCGTACTGAGCATCCTTGGTAAGCTGAAGTTTACCGCGGTGGGAAGCCAGCAGGAAGGCTCTTTGAGCATCGGCACCGACAAGGGCGAGCTGATGAACGCCTATGTATCGCTCAAGCCGGGAGATGCCTTCATGACCAGTTCCCTGCTGCCGGGCATCGAGCTGCGGCTGCCCGAGGGGATGACGGCCCAGATGGTCAAGCCCGAGCAGCTGAAGGAAGTCGTTGCCGGCCTGCCCGCCTACATGGAGGCCGTGGGCAGCTATATGAACAGCGAAGTGATGCCCTCTGCCAAGGTGGAGGAGGGCAGCTTTGAGATCGAGGGCTCAGGCCTCTACGATCAGAAGATCACGGTCGAGCTGACGGCGCACCGTATGGCCGGCATCTTCAACGCGCTGCTGGGCGTGTTCAGGCAGGATGCCGCCATGCAGGGGCTGCTGGAAGACGCTCTGAAGTCCGCCGGCGCCGCCGCGGAAGTGACGGAAGAGGAGGCCAAGGCGCCGACCGTGGCCGATCTGATCCAGAAGGCGGAGGACGACATCGCGGAGATGCTGAAGGAAGAAGACAAGGTGCTGGAGCAGGTCACGGTGTACCTGTCCGGTGAGACGGCCGCCATGCACGCCGAATTCGAGCTGCAGGAAGACGCGGCCGCCATGGCGCTGGCGGAGATCGACTTGCTGCCCGCCGAGGACGGCGATACCTTCCGCGCCAAGTTGTGGCTCATCATGGAAAACGGCAGCGGTGAGGCGGAACAGGCGGTTGACTGGACGGCCTTCAAACAGGGCGTGCTGGACGGCTCGCAGACCGGCGGCGGCCTGGTCGGCCTGGAGGTAAAGCAGTCCGCCGACAAGGCGGCCGGCCTTAACAGGGCGGATATTGCCTTCGATCTGCGCGTGATGGGTATGCAGCTGGGCCTCGCGGTCAACAGCGAGGAGACCGCCGAGGGCGAGTACAGCGGCAAGAGCAAGGCCGTGCTGAGCGTGATGGGCATGCCTCTGATGACTGTGAACAGCGCCGCGTATGAAACGGAGGAGGCGATCCCCGCGCCCTCGCGCGAGGGCCTTAAGCAGGTGCAGTTATCCGAGAACATGAGTGAGGAAGAGAACCAGCTCCTGATGGAGGCCGCCAATCAAACGGGCGCCGAGCTGACGGAAAAGCTGAACACCGCGCTGCCCGAGGAAGCGCCCGTGCTGATGAGCCTGATCGAGAGCATGAGCCAGCCCGGCGAGCCGCAGCAGAACTGAGCCGCCGCCGAGGAAATGTTGATTTAATTAGCACAATATAAAGCATATGGAGCGCCGTCCCTGACGTGGGGGCGGCGCTTTTTACATAACTCTTACAGAGGGCTGTTTTTTGTTTTTACGCCGTTTTGGCATGATGAGGCCGTAGTAAAGAAGAAACCGGAGGAAGAAAGAAATGAAAAAGATACTTGCAGCCCTCATCGCGGCGATGTTGCTGAGCGCGACCGCGCTGGCAGCGCCCTCGGGCGAGATCACCCTGATTTCCCGCGAGGACGGCAGCGGCACCCGCGGCGCCTTCATCGAGCTGTTCGGCGTGGAAGTGAAGGGTGAGGACGGCAGCAAAAAGGATATGACCAGCAAGGAAGCCATCATTGCCAACAAGACCGATGTGGTGCTGGTGAACGTGGCGGGCGATGAGGCCGCGATCGGCTATGTGTCCATGGGTTCCCTGAACGAGACCGTGAAGGCCCTGGCCATCGACGGCGTGGCCGCCACCACCGAGAACGTCAAGAACAAGACCTATCCCATCGCCCGCCCCTTCAACATCGCCTACAAGGGCGAGTTGAGCGCCGTGGCACAGGATTTTGTGAACTTCATACTTTCCAAGGAAGGTCAGGAAGTCGTAGCGGCCAGCTACATCGCGGTGGATGACGCGGCGGCCCCTTACGCAGGCGTTGCCCCCGAAGGCAAGGTCACCGTTGCCGGCTCCTCTTCCGTTACCCCCATCATGGAAAAGTTGGCTGAAGCCTATAAGGCTGTCAATCCCGGCGCAGCCATCGAAATCCAGCTGAGCGACTCCACCGCCGGCATGAACGCCGCCATCGAAGGCACCGCCGACATCGGCATGGCCAGCCGCGCGCTGAAGGACAGCGAGAGCGAAAAGCTTGAGAGCCTGGCCATCGCGCTGGACGGCATCGCGGTGATCGTAAACCGCGCAAATGAGCTGGAGAGCCTTGAAAAGGATACCGTGCGCGCCATCTTTACCGGCGAGATCACGGACTGGAGCGAGGCCAAGTAATGCGAAAACGCCGCCTGGAATCCATGATGAAAGTGGTTTTCCTGGTGTCAGCGCTCACCGGCATCCTGTCGGTGGCGCTGATTTGCGTATTCCTTTTCGCAAACGGAATACCCGCCATCGGGAAAATCGGCCTGTTTGAATTTCTGCTGGGCAGGGAGTGGTCGCCCAATGACGTGCCGCCCGCCTATGGCATATTGCCCATGATCGTGGGCAGCATCTATGTGACGGCTGGCGCCATCGTGATCGGCGTGCCCATCGGCATCCTGACCGCCGTGTTCATGGCGCGGGTCTGCCCCAAGCCCCTCTACCGCGTGCTGAAGCCGGCGGTCGACCTGCTGGCGGGCATCCCGTCGGTGGTCTACGGCTTTTTCGGCATGGTGACCATCGTACCCCTGGTCAAAGAGCTGTTCGGCGGGCGGGGACACAGTATGCTGGCCGCCAGCATCCTGCTGGGGCTGATGATACTGCCCACGGTGATCGGCATCACCGAAAGCGCGCTGCGCGCCGTGCCGCAGGAGCTGTATGACGGCGCGGTGGCGCTGGGCGCCACGCATGAGCGCGCGGTGTTTTCCGTGCTGCTGCCCGCCGCCCGCTCAGGCGTGATGGCGGCGGTGGTGCTGGGTATCGGCCGCGCCATCGGCGAAACAATGGCGGTGATCATGGTGGCCGGCAACCAGCCGCGCATGCCCGCGGGTATCCTCAAGGGGCTGCGCACCATGACGGCGGGCATCGTGATCGAGATGGGCTACGCGGCAGATCTGCACCGGGAGGCCCTGATCGCCACCGGCGTGGTGCTGTTCGTGTTCATCCTGATCATCAACCTGTCCTTCTCGGCGCTCAACAGGGAAAGGGGATAGCATGAAGGCAAAAACAAGCTCTCTGATCCTGAAGGCCGCCACCTGGGGCGCGGCCGGCATGACCTTTGCGGCGCTGCTCTTTCTGCTGGGCTACATCCTTGCGATGGGCATTCCTCACCTGAAGCCCTCGCTGTTTGAGGCAAGCTACAACAGCGTCAACGTATCGCTGCTGCCGGCGCTGGTGGACACGGTGATCGTGGTGGCGCTGTCGCTTTTGATCGCCGTGCCGCTGGGGCTGTTCACCGCCATCTATCTGGTGGAGTATGCGCGCCGCGGCAGCCGCCTGGTGCGCGTGGTGCGCATGGGCGCGGAGACGCTCTCGGGCATTCCCTCCATCGTGTACGGGCTGTTCGGGCTGTTGTTTTTCGTGACGCGCCTGGGCTGGGGCTTCTCCGTGATGGCTGGCACCTTTACGCTGGCCATCATGATACTGCCCCTCATCATGCGCACCAGCGAGGAGAGCCTGAAGGCCGTTCCGGACAGCTACCGCGAGGGCTCCTTCGGCCTGGGCGCGGGCAGGCTGCGCACGGTGTTCCGCATCGTGCTGCCGGCGGCGGGGCCGGGAATACTGGCGGGCGTCATCCTTGCCGTCGGACGCATCGTGGGCGAGACGGCGGCGCTGATCTACACGCTGGGCACGGTGGCCCAGGTGCCGCCCACGCTGTTTGATTCCGGCCGCACGCTGGCCATTCACATGTATGCCCTGTCCAGCGAGGGCCTGCATACGGGGGAGGCCTACGCCACCTCGGTGGTGCTGCTGGCGGTGGTGATCGGCATCAACGCCCTCTCCCGCGCGCTGGCAAGGCGCATAACCAATGCCTGATCAAAATTAAAGAGTGAGTATGATGGAAAAAATATCATTGCGCGATGTCAACCTGTGGTACGGAGACTTTCAGGCCCTCAAAAACATCACCATGGACATGGAGGAAAACAGGATCACGGCCTTCATCGGTCCTTCGGGCTGCGGCAAATCCACGCTGCTCAAGTGCCTGAACCGCATGAACGATCTGGTGGAGGGATGCAGGGTAAGCGGCCAGCTGCTGCTGGACGGGCGCGACATCTACCGGCAGGAGGATGTGAACGCGCTGCGCAAGCGCGTGGGCATGGTCTTCCAGAAGCCCAACCCTTTTCCCATGTCGGTGTTTGACAACATCGCCTACGGGCCCCGCACGCACGGCATCAAGAGTCGCTCCCGGCTGGATGAGATCGTGGAAAAGGCCCTGCGCGACGCCGCGATCTGGGACGAGGTGAAGGACAGACTGAAAAAAAGCGCCCTCTCTCTCTCGGGCGGCCAGCAGCAGAGGCTGTGCATTGCCCGAGCGCTGGCCGTGGAGCCCGAGGTACTGCTGATGGACGAGCCTACCAGCGCGCTCGACCCGATCTCCACCGCAAAAATCGAGGAACTGGTCACGGAACTCAAAAAGAAGTATACTGTAATCATCGTCACGCACAATATGCAGCAGGCGACCCGCATATCGGACAGCACGGCGTTTTTTCTGCTGGGCGAGCTGATTGAGTACGGAGATACGGAGCAGGTTTTCTCCATGCCGCGCGACCAGAGATGCGAGGATTATATCACCGGGAGGTTTGGTTAATGATACGCAGCAAGTTTGATCACCAGTTGCAGGTGCTCAACAACGAACTGATCGAGATGGGGGCCCTGATCGAGGCCGCCATCGCTTCTTCCGTGAAGGCGCTGAAGGAGCAGGATGTGGAGCTGGCCCGGCACATCGTGGAGGAGGATGCCGTCATCAACCGCAAGGAGCGTGACATCGAGACCATGTGCCTGCGCCTGCTGCTGCAGCAGCAGCCCGTAGCGCGCGACCTTCGGCTGATCTCCGCGGCCCTCAAGATGATCACCGACATGGAGCGTATCGGCGATCAGGCGGCGGACATCGCGGAGATCTCCATCTTTCTGGCCGACAAGCCCCACGTCAAGGAGCTGAAGGACATCCCCAAGATGGGCGAGACGACCGCCAAGATGGTCACGCAGTCCATCGACGCCTTTGTGGAGAAGAACCTTGACCTGGCGCTGGCCGTGATCGCCTATGACGACGTGGTGGACGACCTGTTCACCCAGATCAAGCTGGAGCTGATCGACCTCATCCGCGAAGACAAGAACGCGGCGCAGGCAGCGATCGACCTGATGATGATCACCAAGTATCTGGAGCGCATCGGCGACCACGCGGTGAACGTGGCTGAGTGGGTGGTCTTTTCGATCACGGGCCAGCACGCCAAGGAAAAGGTGGGCGACTGATGCCGCTGATCTACATCGTGGAAGACGACGAGGACATCAGAGAGCTGATCGTCTACGCGCTCAGCGGCGCGGGCTTTGAGTGCGCCGGCTTTGAAGAGGCCGGCGCCTTTCGGAGCGCGCTGGAGGAGCGCAGGCCCGATCTCGCCCTGCTGGACATCATGCTGCCGGGTGAGGATGGTCTGAGCCTGCTCAAGAGGCTGCGCGCCGACTCGCGCCATTCGTCTCTGCCGGTCATCATGCTGACGGCCAAGGGCAGCGAAGCGGACAAGGTGAGGGGCCTCAACCTGGGCGCGGACGACTATATCAGCAAGCCCTTTGGCGTGACGGAGCTGACCGCCCGCATCCATGCCGTGTTGCGCCGCGCGGGCGAAGGGCAGCGTGAGGAGGAGACGATCAGCTTCCGCGATCTGCTGCTCAATGCCGACCGGCGTGAGGTGAAGGTGGGCGGCGAGAGCGTGCAGCTGACATACCGGGAGTTTGAGCTGCTGCAGTACCTGATGCGCAACAGCGGCATTGTGCTCAGCCGCAACAGGCTGATGGACGCCGTCTGGGGCTATGACTACGCGGGCGAGAGCCGCACGGTGGACATGCATATCAAATCGCTGCGCCAGAAGCTGGGGGCGGCGGGCGACTATATCAAAACGGTACGGAACGTCGGCTATAAAATCGGGGACTGAGCATGGAAAAACGCATCTTCCGCGCCATGAGCCTTTTGATGCTGCTGACCACGCTTTTTGTCGCGCTGCTCTGGGGCGTGACCGCTTCGCTGCGCCTGCCCGATGATTCGCGCGAGAGGCTGCGGACCGTGCGTGTCACGCTGCTGGACAGTGAGGGAACGGTGCTGTTTGACAGCAGCGCCGATCCGCGGGGGCTTGAGAACCACCTTGACCGGGATGAGGTGCAGCAGGCGCTTGCGGAGGGCTATGGCGAGAGCAGGCGCTTCTCGCAGACCCTGCAGGCTGACAGCTACTACTATGCCAAGGTGATGGAGGACGGGCGGATCCTGCGCCTGGCGTTTACGGCGGACACGCTGCGCGCGCAGCTGCTCAGGCAGCTGCCTCTTGCGCTGGCGGGGCTGGCGCTCTCGCTGGGCTTTGCCGCCTTGCTGGCCAAACGGCTCACGCGCAGCATCGTGGACCCCATCAACGGGCTGGATCTCTTCGGCCCGCCGCCCGAGGGCTACCATGAGCTCATCCCCCTCTACCGCCGCATTGAGGCGCAGCGGCGGGAGCTGTCGAGGCAATTGGCCGAGATGGAAGGGCGCAGCGCCACCATCAGCGCCATCACCGAGAACATGCGCGAGGGCCTGCTGCTTCTGGACCCGCGGGGAAGGGTGGCGCTGGCCAACGGCAGCGTGCTGAGGCTCTTTGGGCAGACGGGCGCGGCCGGCAAAAGCGTCCTGCAGCTTTGCCGTGACCCAGCTTTCACCGCCGAGGTCAAGCGCTGCCTGGCCGGGGAGAAGGCCGAGTGCACGCTGCAGCTGAAGGAGAGGACCTATCAGGTGCTGTTGAACCCCGTATTTCGGGAGAAGGAGCAGAGCGGCGGGGTGGTCTTTTTCATCGATGTGACCGAGCGCCATATCGCCGAGCGCCAGCGAAAGGAGTTTTCGGCCAACGTGTCGCACGAGCTGAAAACGCCGCTGACCACCATTTCCGCCCTGTCGGAGATGATGAGCGAGGGCCAGGTCCGTCAGGAGGATATGCAGCGCTTCGCCGGGCGCATCAAGCAGCAGTCGGACCGGCTGGTCAACATCGTGGAGGACATCATCCGCCTCTCGGCCTTTGACGAAGGCCGGGCGGAGGGCGAGATGGAACGCGTGGACGTGGGCGAGCTGTGCCGCGGCGTGCTGGACAGCCTGAAGGACAAGGCCGGCGAGCGCGGGGTGAGCCTGCGCCCGATGGGCGAGGAGGCCCTCATCCTGTGGGGCAACCGCCGGATGCTGGACGAAATGATATTCAACCTGGTGGACAATGCGGTCAAATATAACCGGGAGGGCGGCAGCGTGACGCTGTCCTGGGAACGGTCGGGGGACGAATGCCTGATCCGCGTGCGCGATACGGGCATCGGTATCCCCAAGCAGCATCAGGAACATATCTTCGAGCGCTTCTACCGGGCAGACAAGAGCCGGTCCAAAAAAACGGGCGGCACGGGCCTGGGCCTCTCCATCGTCAAGCATGTGGCGGAGTACCACGGAGGCCGCGTGGAGGTGGAGAGCACAGAAGGCGAGGGCAGCCTGTTCACCTGCCGGCTTCCCCTGTCCCAGCAGCCGGGGACGGCTTGAGCTGTAACCAAATTATACAAACGCCTGATAAAGCTGATTTATCAGGCGTTTCTTATGATTGTCTGTTTGCTGACCCCTTTGCCGCGCTTCACTTTTTGACCATTTTATGGTATCATATTCTTTGTGAGAAACGCGCCCGCGGGGCGCGGAAACGGGGGAAACAATGTCCGAAAACAGACAGAGCATGAGCGCGATGGCTACCCATGTCGACGCGCATTATGATGAGAATCAGATACAGGTGCTGGAGGGGCTGGAGGCTGTGCGCAAGCGCCCCGGCATGTATATCGGCTCCACCGATGTGAACGGCCTGCACCACTGTGTTTATGAGATCGTGGACAATTCCATCGACGAGGCGCTGGCGGGGTACTGCACCCGCATCGACGTGCGCCTGTTCAAGGATGGCTCGGTCGAGGTGCAGGATGACGGCCGCGGCTTCCCCGTGGGCCTTCATCCCAAGCTGCAGCGCCCGGCGGTCGAGGTTTGCCTGACGGTGCTGCACGCGGGCGGAAAGTTCGGCGGCGAAGGATACAAGGTATCGGGCGGCCTGCACGGTGTGGGCGCTTCGGTGGTCAACGCGCTGTCACGGCACTTCATGGTTACCGTATATCAGGATGGCAGGATCTATCGGCAGGAGTACAACCGCGGTAAGATCGAGTACGACCTCAGGGTGATCGGTGAGACAGACCGTACAGGCACCGTGATCCGCTTCTGGCCTGACATCAAATCGCCCGAAAACCCGGACGGCGTGTTTGAGGAGGAGGCAGAGTTCCGCTTTGACACGCTGCGCGCGCGTATGCGCGAAATGGCCTTCCTCAACAAGGGCATCCGCATCACCATCAGGGACGAGCGGGGCGACACGCCCGACGAGCGCGAGTACCACTTTGAGGGCGGCATCGCCGAATTCGTCAAGCATATCAACAAGAACAAAGAGGTGCTGTTCCCCGAGCCCATCTACATCGAGGGCCTCAAGAACGAGGTCGCGGTGGAGGTGGCGATGCAGTACAACGACACCTACGCGGAGAACATCTTTTCCTTTGCCAACAACATCCACACGCCTGAGGGCGGCACGCATCTGCAGGGCTTTTCCGCGGCGCTCACCCGCTGCATCAACGACTACGGCAGGCGCTACAAGTTTTTGAAGGACTCTGACGCCAACCTCAAGAGCGAGGACGTGCGCGAGAGCTTGGCCGCCGTGATCTCCGTCAAGCTCAAGGAGCCGCAGTTTGAGGGGCAGACCAAGTCCAAGCTGGGCAACAGCGCGGTACGCGGCATCGTGGACGGCCTGGTCAGCGAGGAGCTGAGCGCCTACATGGAGGAAAACCCGGCCGTCGCCCGCGCGATCCTTGACAGGTGCCTGGGCGCGGCGCGCGCCAGAGAGGCGGCGCGCAAGGCGCGCGACCTCACCCGCCGCAAGACGGTGCTGGAATCTGCGAGCCTGCCAGGCAAGCTGGCCGACTGCTCGGAGACCGACCCCGCCAAGTGCGAGATCTTTATCGTGGAGGGGGACTCCGCCGGCGGCAGCGCCAAGACGGGGCGCGACAGGCACTATCAGGCCATCCTGCCCCTGCGCGGCAAGATCCTCAATGTGGAAAAGACCCGCATTGACAAGGCGCTGATCAACGCCGAGATCAAAAACATGATCACGGCCTTCGGCTGCGGCGTCGGCAGCGAGTTTGACCTGAGCCGCCTGCGCTATCACCGCATCGTCTGCATGACGGACGCCGATGTGGACGGCGCGCACATCCGCACGCTGATGCTCACCTTCTTTTATCGCTATATGCGGCCGCTGATCGACAACGGCTACGTCTACATCGCCATGCCGCCGCTGTACAAGGTGACCAGGGGCAAGCAGGAGTACTACGTGTACGACGACAAGGAGCTGCAGACCCTGCTGGACAGCATCGGACGCGACCCCAAGCCCGAGATCCAGCGCTACAAGGGCCTTGGCGAGATGAGCGCGGAGCAGCTGTGGACCACCACCATGAACCCCGAAACGCGCACCATGAAGCAGGTGACGGCGCGGGACGCCGTGGCGGCCGATGAGGCCATGAGCCTGCTGATGGGCGACCAGGTGGAGCCCCGGCGCGAGTTCATCGAGCAGAACTACGATCTGGTCACGGATCTGGACGTGTAAGCGGAGGAAGGGGAGAACATGAGCGATATCAAGGACAGGCTGCTGCCGGCGGACCTGGAGAGCGAGCTGAAAACATCCTTTATTTCCTACGCTATGGCGGTCATCATCAACCGTGCCCTGCCCGACGTGCGCGACGGGCTGAAGCCCGTGCACAGGCGCATCCTCTACGCGATGAACGAGCTGGGCATGACCAGCGACAAGCCCTTCCGCAAGAGCGCGCGCATCGTGGGCGAGGTGCTGGGCAAGTATCACCCCCACGGCGACAGCAGCGTGTACGACGCCATGGTGCGCCTGGCGCAGGATTTTTCCACCCGCGCCCTGCTGGTGGAAGGACAGGGCAACTTCGGCTCGGTGGACGGCGACGGCGCGGCCGCCATGCGTTATACCGAGGCGAGGCTGTCAAAGCTCTCGGGCTACCTGCTGGGTGAGATAGATAAGGACACGGTCGATTTTTATCCCAACTTCGATGAAACGCTGATGCAGCCCGCCGTGCTGCCGGCAAGGTTCCCAAACCTTCTGGTCAACGGCTCCAGCGGCATCGCGGTCGGCATGGCCACCAACATCCCCCCGCACAATCTGGGCGAGGTGATCGACGGCGTGGTCGCCCTGATCGACAAGCCGGACATCGGCCTGGACGAGCTGATGGAGCATATCAAGGGGCCGGACTTTCCCACGGGCGGCGTGATCCTGGGGCGCAGCGGCATCCGAGAGGCTTACTATACGGGGCGCGGCCGCATCGTGACCCGCGCCAGATCCGAGATCGAGAGCCTGCCAAACGGGCGCGACCGCATCATCGTGTCCGAGATCCCCTACGCGGTGAACAAGGCCAAGCTCATCAGCAAGATCGCGGAGCTGGTGCATGAAAAGCGCATCGACGGCATCAGCGACCTGCGCGATGAGTCCGACCGCAACGGCATGCGCATCGTGATCGAGCTGAAAAAGGACGCGCAGCCCAGCGTGGTGCTCAGCTACCTGTACAAGCACACCCAGATGCAGGAGACCTTCGGCGCCATCATGCTGGCGCTGGTGGACGGCCAGCCCCGCGTGCTCAGCCTGAAAGAGATGCTTTACTACTATGTGGAGCATCAGAAGGACGTGGTGACCCGCCGCACGAAGTATGACCTTGACAAGGCGCGCGCCCGCTCGCACATCCTGGAAGGCCTGCTGAAGGCGCTGGCCAACATCGACGAGGTGGTGCACCTGATCCGCTCGTCCAAGGACACGCCCACGGCCAAGGCCCGCCTGATCGAGCGCTTTGAGTTTTCCGAGGCGCAGGCGCAGGCGATCCTGGACATGCGCCTTGCCCGCCTGACCAACCTGGAGGCGGACAAGCTGCAGGCGGAATACGACGAGCTTCAGAAGACCATCGCCTATCTGGAGAGCATACTGGCCGATGAGAGCCTGCTGATGAAGGTCATCAAGGAGGAGCTGCTGGCCGTTCGCGCCAAACACGCGGACGAGCGGCGCACCGAGATCAGCGCGGTGGAGGGCGAGATCGACATTGAGGATCTGATCCCCGTGGATGACATGGTGGTCACCATGACCCATTTTGGCTATGTGAAGCGCCTGAGCCAGTCCACCTACCGCTCGCAGAACCGCGGCGGCAAGGGCATATCGGCGCTGACCACCAGGGAGGAGGACTTTGTCGAGAAGCTCTACGTGGTCAATTCCCACAGCGACCTGCTCTTTTTCACCAACCAGGGCCGCGTGTTCGGCCTCAAGTGCTACGAGATCCCGGAGGCCGGGCGCACCGCCAAGGGCACGGCCATCGTGAACCTTCTGCAGCTGCAGGGCGGCGAGAAGGTGACCATGATGATGCCTGTGCCCGACCGCGAGAGCGAGGACTACCTGATGATGGCCACGCGCGGCGGCCTGATCAAGAAGACGGCCCTGTCTGAGTTCCGGAACCTGCGGCGCAGCGGCATGATCGCGCTGACGCTGCAGGAGGGGGACGAGCTGATCGGCGTGCAGCTGACGCGCGGCGACGAGGAGATCATGCTGGCCTCTCGCCTGGGTAAGTGCATCCGCTTCAGCGAAAAGAGCATCCGGCCCACCGGGCGCTCGTCGCAGGGCGTGCGCAGCATGAAGCTGGCCGACGGAGACGAGCTGGTATCCATGAGCCTGGTGGAAGAGGGCAAGCAGGTGCTGTGCATCACGGAGCTGGGCTTTGGCAAACGCACCGACAGCGAGGAATACCGCGAGCAGGGCCGCGCCGGCAAGGGCATCTCGGTGATGAACCTGACGGACAAGACCGGCGCGCTGGCGGCCATGCTGATGGCTTCCGAAAACGACGAGCTGATGATCATCACCGACGACGGCACCATCATCCGCACCCGGGTGGAAGAGATAAGGCAGACCGGCCGCGTCACCCAGGGCGTGCGCATGATGCGCGTGGCCGAAGGCAGCCGCATCGTGGATGTGGACATCGCCGCCCCAGAGGATGGGGATCAGGAGGACGAGCCTGGGGAGATCCCGCCCGGAGACGACCTGCCCGAAGACGCTGAGGGCGATGAGGACGCCGAAGAGGACATCTGATCAACAAGGCGCGAAGGGGGAGGAGAGCCTCCCCCTTCGCGCGCATGGAGCGATATGACCCAAAAACAGAAATCCCTGGCGGGGGGCATCGGCATCCTGAGCGTAGCCGGGCTGATCTGCAAGATCGTCGGCGTGCTCTATCAGATACCGCTCAACAACAGCATCGGGCCGGAGGGCATGGGGGTCTACAACCTGGTTTTCCCCACCTACAACCTGCTGCTGTCCATCTCCACTGTGGGCATCCCGGTGGCCATCTCCCGCATGGTGGCGCAGTATCTGGCGCAGAACGACCCGCGCAACGCGGGAAGGACCTTCAAGACCTCCCTGAGCATCCTGGCCGCCTTTGGCCTGGCGGCCACGGCCTTCATGATGCTCTCCTACCAGAGCCTCGGGCGCGCGACCGCGACGGCGGAATCCTCCCTCGGCTTCCTCGCCATCGCGCCCAGCCTGCTGCTGGTCAGCGTGATGAGCGCTTTCCGGGGTTTTATGCAGGGCAGGCGGCGCATGGCGCCGACAGCCATTTCCCAGCTGATCGAGCAGGTGGGCAAGGTGTTCATCGCGCTGCCCTTCGCGGTGCTGGGCATGCGGCGCGGCGGCTATGCCATGGGCGCCGCCGGCGCGCTGCTGGGCACCTCGGTGGCCGAGGCGGCGGCCCTTCTCTATATGGCGGCCGACTACTATCTGCACCGGGGCGATCTTCTGACCCTGCCGCAATCGGACAGGCCACAGGAGACGAGGGGCAGCCTGGTGCGCGAGATCACGGCCATCTCCATCCCCATCACCATCGGGGCCAGCATCGTGCCCCTGGCGGGGCTGGTGGACAGCTTTATGCTCAAACGCATCATGCAGGGCTATATGTCCGAGGCGCAGGCCCTGGTCAGCTACGGCGTGTACTCGGGCCCCGTGATTTCCCTGATCAACGTGCCCACGGCGCTGGCGGCGGCCATCTCGGCCAACCTGGTGCCGGCCATTTCCCACGCGCTGGCGGGGGGCAATGAGGGCCGCGTACGCGAGGAATCCGCCACGGGCCTTCGTCTGGCTTCGGTGGTGGGCTTCCCCTGCTCGGTCGGGCTCAGCCTGCTGGCGGAGCCCGTGCTGTTCCTCCTGTTCGGCAGGGGCGGGCGCTACACGCCCGATCAGCTGCGGCTGGGCGCGAGGCTGCTGGAGATCAGCAGCCTGACCATCCTGTTTTTCATCCAGGTGCAGGCGACCAGCGCTATTTTGCAGGCGCTCAAGCGGCAGCGCATCCCCATGTACACGCTGGCGCTGGGCGTGGCGGTGAAGATGGCCTTCAACTACAGCCTTGTCGCCATCCCCTCGGTGGGCATACAGGGCGCGCCCTATGCCTCGCTGCTTTGCTATATCGTCAGCCTGGTGCCGAACCTTTACTATGTTCGCAGGCACGCGGGCCTCAAGCTGCGCATGCAGGAGATACTCTGGCGGCCGCTGCTGGCCACGCTCGCGATGGCGGCGCTGCTGCTGCCCCTCAGGCAGCTGCTGGGCGAGCGCCTGGCCGGCTCCTGGCTCTGGATGGGGGCGGCCATCACCCTGGGGGCGCTGTGCTACTTCGGCTTCGCGCTGAAGCTGCGGGCCGTGCTGCCCACCGATCTGCCGGGTTTTATCAGAAAGAGGTTGTATAAGCATGTTTGACATTCAGGTGATCGCACTTGGGCCCGGCAGCAGGGATCTGCTGACACTTGGCGCGCTGGAAGCGCTGAGATCGGCCCGGCAGCTGGTGCTGCGCACGGAGCGCCACGGCGTGGCCAAATATCTGGCTTCGCTCGGCGTTGGCTACGATACGCTGGACGCCCTTTACGACAGCAGCGAGGATTTTGACACCCTGGCGGAAACCGCGGCGGAGGAGCTGCTGCGCCGGGCGGAGCGCGCGCCGCTCAGCTTCGCGGTGGCGGAGCCCGCAAGCGATACCATCGTGCTTCGCCTGTTGGATAGGGCGGGGGAACGCGTGCGCATCCTCCCCGGCGTGGGGCTGGAAGCGCCCTTCACGGCGGCCAGGCCCGGGCTTGAGGGCCTGCTTGCGATGCCGGCCTCCTCTCTGCGCGTGTACGACGGGCAGCGGCCCGTCTGCCTGACGGAGCTTGCCTCGCGCGAGCTGGCGGGCCAGTGCAAGCTGGCGCTGCTGGAGTACTACGACGCGGACAGCACGCTGTATTTCTTCCCGCCGGGTGAGGCGCTGCCCCGCCGTGTGACGCAGACCACGCTGGAAGAGCTGGACAGGCAGCCCAGATACAGCCACACCTGCGGCGCGCTGCTGATCCCCAAGAGCGGTTTTGACAAGGAACGATACGATGTGCAGGACCTTCTGCGCGTGATGCGCCTGCTGCGCGCGCCGGACGGCTGCCCCTGGGACAGAAAGCAGACCCATCAGAGCCTGGCCCGCTACCTGATCGAGGAGGCCCATGAGGCCGCCTACGCCATCTCGCAGGAGGATTGGGAGGCCGCGGCGGACGAGCTGGGCGACGTGCTGCTGCAGGTGGTCTTTCACGCGGTGGTGGGGGAAGAGAGCGGCACCATGAGCCTTGAAGACATCAGCACCGCCATCACCGGCAAGCTGATCAAGCGCCACACCCATATCTTCGGCGGGGAGAAGCTGTCAAGCGCCGAGGAAGTGAGCGATAACTGGGACAAGATCAAGGAGAAGGAGCGCGGAAGTGCCACGGCAGGCGAAAAGATGCGCGCGCTCGCGCCTTCGTTGCCGCCCCTGCTGCGCGCCCTCAAGGTGCAGGAGACGGCCCGCCGCGTGGGCTTTGACTGGGATGACCCGCGCGAGGCCCTGCGCAAGGTGCATGAGGAAGCCGGGGAGGTGGCTCAGGCCATCGAAACGGGCAGCCATATCGGCGAGGAAGTGGGGGATCTCTTCTTTGCCGCCGTCAATACAGCCCGCCTGCTTGGCCTGAACCCGGACGAACTGGTCAGTCTGGCGACCGATAAATTCATCAATCGCTTTGAACGGATGGAAGCAGCGATAAAATCAGACGAAAAATCAAGCAAATGCTTGACTTCAGATGAATGGGATGTATACTGGAAACGAAGCAAGCAAGCGGATTGAGACTTGCTTTCATTCAATCGATGGAGGGAACAATCATGAATAAGTCTGAACTCGTAGCAGCGGTCCAAGAGGCCACTCAACTGAAGAAGAAAGACGCGGAAGCCGCGGTCGTCGCCTTTGTTGACACCGTGAAGGATGCCCTCAAAAAGGGTGACAAGGTGCAGCTGATCGGCTTTGGCACCTTCGAGAGCAAGGACCGCCCCGCGCGCGTTGCCCGCAACCCCCGCACCGGTGAAGAGATCAAAGTGCCGGCCAGCAAGGCGCCCGTGTTCAAGGCCAGCAAGGCCCTGAAGGACGAACTGAACTGATTCCCACCGTGGTTTGCAATAAACGGGGTGCGTATCACACCCCGTTTATTTTTCCTGTCAGCGGGCAGGCTCCATCGATCGGAAACACACATCCCTGAAAGGCAAGTATGCGTTTAGATAAGTATTTGAAGGTATCGCGCCTGATCAAGCGGCGCACGGTGGCCAAGGAGGCCTGCGACGGCGGACGCGTATCGCTGAACGGCCGCCCGGCCAAGGCCGGCAGTGAGGTGAAGGCGGGCGACGTCATGGAGATCCGCTTCGGCAACCGTCTGGGCCGCTATGAGGTGCTGGACACGCAGGAGACGGTGCGCAAGGAGCAGGCGGCGGCGCTTTACCGCGTGCTTCTGGAGGATGAGGAAACCAAGCGCGAGAGAGAGTAATTCAGATGGCATCTTTTGTGGACAGGGCTCCCCTTCGGCTGAAGGCCGGCAGCGGCGGCGACGGCGCGGTCAGCTTTCACCGAGAGAAGTTTGTGCAAAACGGCGGGCCGGACGGCGGCGACGGCGGCAACGGGGGCAACATCGTGCTGTTGGCCGACCATAACCTGCACACCCTGCTGGACTTCCGCTTCAAATCCAAATACGCCGCAGAAAACGGCGAGAATGGCTCCTCCGCGCGGCGCAGGGGCAAATCGGGCGAAGACCTGATCATCAAGCTGCCCGTGGGCACCGTGGTGCGCGATATGGAGGGCCGCATCGTGGCCGACATGTACGCGGACGGCGAGAGCAAGGTCCTGCTGCACGGCGGCAGGGGCGGCCACGGCAACGCGCGCTTCGCCACGCCGACCCGGCAGGCGCCCAATTTTGCCAAGCCCGGCCTGCGCACCCAGTGGCATGATTTCACGCTGGAACTCAAGACCATCGCGGATGTGGGGCTGGTCGGCTATCCCAATGTGGGGAAGAGCTCCATACTGGCCGCGGTGACGGCCGCCCGGCCCAGGATCGCCAACTATCACTTTACCACCATGACGCCCAACCTGGGCATCGTGTCGCATCGCGGGGTCAGCTTCGGCATGGCCGACATCCCTGGCCTGATCGAGAACGCTTCTGAAGGCGCGGGCCTGGGCTTTGCCTTCCTCCGGCATGTGGAGCGCACCAGGCTGCTGATCCATGTGGTGGACGTATCCGGCAGCGAGGGGCGCGATCCCGTCAGCGATTACCGACAGATCAACGAGGAGCTGCGGCGCTACGGCCAGCTGGACAGGCGGCCGCAGATCGTGGCGGCCAACAAGATGGATCTGCCGGGCGCTGAGGACAACCTTGTCCGCCTGCGGGAGGCGGCGGGCGAAACGCAGGTCTTTCCCGTCAGCGCCGCCGCCGGCACGGGCTTTGACGGGCTGCTCGGGCGCGTGGTGGAGATGCTCAGCCGCCTGCCGATGCAGGAGCGCTATGAGGAGGCCCCCGCCGAGGTGGAGGAGAGCATCCGCGGCTTTGAGGTGAACCGGGACGGCGATGTGTACGTGGTGGAGGGCCCCTCCATCGAGCACCTGATCGCCTCGGTGAACTTTGACGACCACGAGAGCCTGCTGTGGTTCCAGGCCACCATGCAAAAGAGCGGCATCATCGACGCCCTGCGCGCAGCCGGCGCGCAGGAGGGCGATACCGTGCGCATGGACGATCTGGAATTTGATTTTGTCGAGTGAACAGGAAAGGATGACACCATGGAACTGACCCCCAAGCAAAGGGCTTTGCTGCGCGGCATGGCCAATACGCTCGACCCGGTGCTGTATATCGGCAAGGAGGGCGTCACCGACGCCACGGTCAAGGAGGCCTACGACGTGCTGCAGGCGCGCGAGCTGATCAAGTGCGCTGTACTGCAAAACGCTCCGCTCTCGGCCAAGGAGGCCTCGGACGAGCTGTGCCGGCGCTGCGGAGCTTCCCCCGTGCAGGTGATCGGCAAGCGCTTCGTGCTCTACAGGCGCAACGACAAGGAACCGAAGATCGAGATCTGACAAAAGCCCGCTGCGGCCTGGCGGCGTCTACACTATATATAGTGTAGACGCTTTGTTTTTTTCTATATGATGTGTATTTTGCCTTGACAGAGGGCTGCCCTGAGGCTATAATGACCGCGCACAAGCACAGGGGAGGACAGTTTCATGATTACCAGCATCAAGAAGAGAGACGGCAGAATTGTGCCTTTTGACAGCACGAAGATCGATCAGGCCATCACCAGGGCATTCGCCGCTTCCGGCAGCCAAAAGGGCGAGGATACGGCCAGGGAGCTGACTCGGCTGGTGATCGAGAGCCTTGAAAAGAACGAGAACATCTCTGCCACCCCCGAGGTGGAAGAGGTGCAGGACGCCGTGGAGCGCGTGCTGATCGAGAAGGGCTTTGTCCGCACCGCCAAATGCTATATCCTTTACAGGGCGGAGCGCAACCGCGTGCGCCAGATGAACACGCGCCTGATGAAGACCTATGAGGACATCACCTTTAAATCGGCCTCCGATTCCGATATGAAGCGCGAGAACGCCAATATCAACGGCGACAGCGCCATGGGCTCCATGCTCAAGTTCGGCTCCGAGGGCGCCAAGCAGTTCTATGAGATGTATGTGCTCAACCCCAAGCACTCGGAGGCGCATCAGAACGGTGACATCCACATCCATGACATGGATTTCCTGACCCTGACCACCACCTGCTGCCAGATCGATCTGCTGGAGCTGTTCAGGGACGGCTTCTCCACCGGGCACGGCGTGCTGCGCGAGCCCATGGATATCTCCAGCTATTCCGCGCTCTGCTGCATCGCCATCCAGGCCAACCAGAACGATCAGCACGGCGGCCAGAGCATCGTGAACTTTGATTACGGCATGGCCCCCGGCGTGCGCAAGACCTATCAGAAGCGCTTCCGTGACAACGTGATTCGTCTGCTGGAAGCCGAATATGATGTTGAGAACGCGGAGGAGCTGGTGCGCGACATGCTCTTAAAGGTCGAGCAGGAGACCGGCCTTGTGCCCCAGATGGCCGAAAACGAGGCCTTTACCCGGGGGATGCAGAGCCGCCTGTCCGCGCTGATGACTAAGGAGGACGCCGCCAAGCTGCTGGCCAGCGCCCGCAAATTTACCGACCGTGAGATCGTCAAGGCCACCTATCAGGCCATGGAAGCCCTTGTTCACAACCTGAACACCATGAACAGTCGCGCGGGCGCGCAGGTGCCTTTCTCGTCCATCAACTACGGCACGGATACCTCGCCCGAAGGCAGACTGGTGATGCAGCAGCTGCTGCTGGCTACCGAGGCTGGCCTCGGCCGCGGGGAGACTCCTATTTTCCCCATTCAGATCTTCAGGGTAAAGTCGGGCGTCAACTCCGAGCCGGGCGACCCCAATTACGACCTGTTCCGGCTGGCCATCCGCTGTTCGGCCAAGAGGCTCTTTCCCAACTTCTCTTTCCTGGACGCGCCCTTTAACCTGCAGTACTATAAACCCGGCCACCCCGAGACCGAGGTGGGCTACATGGGCTGCCGCACCCGCGTGATGGCCAATGCGCACGACAGGACGCGCGAGACCGCGCCGCGCCGCGGCAATCTCTCCTTCACCTCCATCAACCTGCCCCGCATCGCCATTGAGGCCAAGGGCGATGTCAACTGGTTCTTCGAAGAGCTGGAGCGCAAGATGGACCTGGTCTACGACCAGCTGAACGAGCGCTTTGAGATCATTGCCCGCAAGAAGGTGTACAACTTTCCCTTCCTGATGGGGCAGCACGTTTGGCTGGATAGCGAGAAGCTGAAATGGGATGACGAGGTGCGCGAGGTGCTCAAGCACGGCACCCTGTCGATGGGCTTTATCGGGCTGGCCGAGGCGCTGGTCGCCCTGCGCGGCGCGCACCACGGCCAGAGCGCTGAGAGCCAGAACCTGGGCCTTGAGATCATCGGCTTTATGCGCAGCTACCTGGACAAGAAGACCCAGGAGACCGAAATGAACTACACCCTGATCGGCACCCCCGCCGAGGGCCTCAGCGGCCGCTTCGTGCGGCTGGACAGGGAGCGCTACGGCGTGATCCCCGGCGTGACGGACAGGGAGTATTACACCAACTCCTTCCATGTGCCGGTCTACTTCCCCATCAGCGCCTTTGACAAGATCAGCATCGAGGCCCCTTACCACGCTCTGACCAACGCCGGCCACATCACCTATGTGGAGATGGACGGAGACCCGCTGAAGAACCTGGACGCCTTTGAAAAGATCGTGCGCCACATGCAAAAGAGCGGCGTGGGCTACGGCTCCATCAACCACCCGGTGGACAGGGACCCCGTCTGCGGCTACAACGGCATCATCGGCGACGTCTGCCCCAAGTGTGGCCGCAGCGAAGAGGAACATAAATTCGAGCGCATCCGCCGCATCACCGGTTACCTGGTGGGCACCACCGATCGCTTCAACAACGCCAAGAAGGCCGAGGAACGCGACCGCGTCAAGCACAGCGTTTGATCACAGGAAGGACGGCAGCATGCTTTTTCGCTTATCCGGTATGGTGAATGACAGCATTGTGGACGGGCCGGGCCTCCGGCTGACCGTGTTCATGCAGGGCTGCCCTTATGGCTGCCCCGGCTGCCAGAACCCGCAGACCCACGATCCGATGGGCGGCCGAGAGGCCGATACCGAGGAAGTGCGGGAGAAGCTGCGAAAGAACCCCCTGCTGGACGGGCTCACCCTTTCGGGCGGAGAGCCGCTGATGCAGCCGGAGGCCGCGGCGGAGATGGCGGCGATGGCCCGGAAAATGGGCCTGAACGTGTGGTGCTATTCGGGCGACACCGTCGAAAACATGCTCAAAAAGCAGGATCCCGCGGTCATGGCCGCGCTGCGCCTGATCGACGTGCTGGTAGACGGCCCCTTCGTGGCCGCCCAGAGATCCCTGGATCTTTTGTTTCGCGGCAGCAAAAACCAGCGGCTGATCGATATGCCCAAGACCTTGGAAGCGGGCCGGGCTGTGCTGTGGGAGCCGGCGCAGTGATGTCAGAGGGCCCGTAACAGAAGTTTCTCTGCTCCGCAAATGGCAAGATGAACGAAAAGCTACTCACAGTATGCCGCAAAAACGGCGAATGTGAGTAGTTTTTATTCACGATATGCAAGAGTGAGGACTTTTGTTACAGCCCCTCTGATATTAGCAGGCACTTGGAAATCAAGGGGCCGGGTCATTCCGGCTCTTATTCTATTTTGTCACTTTCTCCATCGCTCTTGGATACGTCTTCCTCCGGCGGCGCTTCGCAGACCAGCGCGTAGAGCTCCAGCGCCTTGTCGCGCAGGTCATAGGGCACATAGAAGCTGAAGGTCTCCATCATGCGGCCGATCCATACGCTCATGCCCGCGCCCAGCCTGCCCTCCTGCTGGAAGGGCAGCTTTTCGTCCAGCAGCAGGCCCTCCAGCATGGCGGCGGAGATGCCGCTCAGCTGGGCGATGAGCACGGGGTCGTTGCCCCGGGGCTCGCGGAGATGTTTAGAAGCGTGCAGCGGGCAGCTGTCCGCCACAAGGGTTCTGCACTTCTCACAGTAGAGCATCAGTTTATTCCTTTCCGCCCTCCTTGACGGGCTGGGGCATCAGCAGGTTGAGCAGCAGCGCGCCGGCGCTGTTGCCGAGGATGACGGTCAGCAGAAAGAGCAGCTGCGGCGCGGCCTCGAAAGGCAGGCCCATTTTCCACGCCGCGGCCAGGTAGAACATGTCGGCGATGCAGTGCTCAAAGCCAGCTAAAATGAAGGCGGGCACCCCCAGCAGGATGCCCAGGTACCTGCCAAAGGGGTCCTGAAAGCGGGAGGCGATGTCCACCGCCAGAAAAACCAGCATGCCGCACATCAGCCCCCTGATGAATGCGCTTTGCAGCGGCGAGGAGAGCTTGTTGGCCATCAGGGCCGTCACATCCTGCCCGGCGGCCGTCGGCACGAAAAGCAGGCCCACAGCCGCCGCGCCGATCAGGTTGAACAGCAGCATCTGCATCAGCCGGGCCGCTTTGTAGCCGCCCGGTCTGCCCAGATAGGCGATGCGCCCCGTATAGAGCGGTATTCTGTACTGGCAGACCACGTAAAGGCCCACGCTGAAAAGCAAGGCCCCCAGGTAACGGCTTTCCACGCTCAGATAAGCGTAGCCGCCAAGGGCGATGGAAAGGCCTGCCGCCATGCTGTGAAGGATAAATGACACGAAACAGTCCTCCCGTTCGAAATATACTTTCCTTTGTTGAAAACATTCTATCACAGCGTGAAACGGATGACAAGACGCTCCGGCTGTGTTACCATGGCCAAGGACCACGATGAAGGATGGAGGGGACTACATGGATCTGAAAGACGTGTTTGCGCATGTGGATCATACATTGCTCCGGCCTGTTGCCACCTGGGAAGAGATACGGAAAATCTGCGAAGAGGGGCTGCGCTATGGCATGGCCAGCGTGTGCATCCCGCCCTGCTTTGTGAAGCGGGCCAAGGAGAGCTACCCCGGTCTCAATGTATGCACCGTGATCGGCTTCCCCCTGGGCTACAGCACGAAGGAATGCAAGGTGTTTGAGGCCCGTCAGGCGCTGGACGACGGTGCGGGCGAGATCGACATGGTCGTCAATCTGGGCGACGTGAAGGCCGGAAACTTTGACAGGGTGACCGAGGAGATCCGCGCGCTGAAGGAAGAGGCGGGGGACAGGGTGCTCAAGGTGATCATCGAGACCTGCTACCTGACCGAGGAAGAAAAGATCGCCCTTTGCCGCTGCGTCACTGAGGGCGGGGCGGACTTCATCAAGACCTCTACCGGCTTTGGCACGGGTGGGGCAAACATGGAGGACATTCTCCTGCTCAAGGCCCATATCGGCCCGGGCGTGCGCGTGAAGGCTTCCGGCGGTATCCGCTCGGCCAAGGACATCCTGGCCTATCTGGAGGCGGGGGCGGACCGTATCGGCGCGAGCGGAGCCATCAAGGCCTTTGAGAATGAAAAGAATGCAGAAGAGGGAGGCGGATACTGATGAGAAAAATCGCTCTGCTTTGCGTACTGGCGCTGCTGGCCGCGCTGCTGCCCGCGGGAGCTGCTTCGGCTGAGGCCGCGCCGATCCGTGTCTACGGGCTGATCGGGCCTACCGGCATGAGCCTGGCCCCGCTGATGCGGGAGAACGACCCGGCCTACAGCTATCAGCTGGCAGCCGCGCCGGAGGAACTGGTGGGCGTGGTTGCCTCCGGCAATTATGACATCGCGGCCCTGCCGACCAATCTGGCGGCCGTCCTCTACCGGAAGACCGAGGGACGCCTGCAAATGCTGGCGACCAATACCCTTGGCGTGCTTTACATCCTGGAAAAGGGCGACAGCATCCGCACCGTGCGGGACCTGGCGGGGAAGACCATTACCCTATCCGGCCAGAACGCCACGCCCGAGTACGCGCTCAACTACATTCTGGCGGTGAACGGCGTGGAAGCGACGATCGACTATAAAAGCGAGCACAACGAGGTCTCTACGCTGGCCGCTTCCGGCATGGCGGACATCGTGATGCTGCCCCAGCCCATGGTGACCGCCCTGCTGATGAAGGACGACAGCTTCCGCATCGCGCTGGACATCACGGAGGAATTCGCCAGGGCCGCGCAGGCGGACGGACGCGGGCAGGCCGTGCTCAGCATGGGCTGCCTCGTGGTCAGGAAGGAGTTTGCGCAGGAGCGGCCGCAGGAGCTGAGCGACTTTATGAAGCGCTACGCGGACGCCGTGGCCTATGTGAACGCCGAGCCCGCCAAGGCGGCCGAGGATATCGCCGCGGCCGGCATACTGCCCAGCGCGAAGATCGCCGAAAAGGCCATTCCGCTGTGCAACATCGTGTATGTGGACGGTGAGGAAATGAAGGCCCAGCTGGCCCCGCTGTTTGATATCCTGTACGCGGCCAACCCCGCCTCGGTGGGAGGCCAGGTGCCGGACGACAGCTTCTACTATATGCCGCAATAAATATAAAGGACCGGGTCTGAATCGGCGCTTGCAGGAGCGCCGATTTCTTTCATTTAACAGGCTTAAAGCATCAGCCCGCCATCCACGCCAAGCACCTGCCCCGTGATAAAGGAGGCCCCGTCGCCGCACAGGAAGAGAGCGGCCTTCGCCACATCCCCCGGCGTGCCCAGCCTTTGCAGCGGGGTATCCCGGCGCAGGGCTTCTTTTTCATCGGCGCTGAAGGCGCTCATCATGCCCGCGTCGATCACGCCCGGGGACAGGCAGTTGACGCGGATACCCGCGGGGCCCCATTCCGCCGCCAGAGAGCGGCACAGGCCCTCCAGCGCCGCCTTGGAGGCGGCGTAGGCGCTTTCGCAGCTGCCGCCGCCGCGCGCCTGCACGGAGGTGATAAACAGCAGGCTGCCCCGGCCCTGCCCGCGCATGGTTTTCAGGGCCTCCCGCGAGAGCAGAAAGGCGCTTCTCAGGTTGACTTGCATCAGATGATCCCAGGCCTCGGTGGGCATGTCGCTGAGCAGGCCCTGCCAGTCGACCCCCGCGCAGTGCAGGAGGCAGTCGAGGTGCCCAAGCGCGGAAAGCGCCTGTTCAAAGGCGGAAAGGCAGCCTTCCTCGCCCGACAGGTCCGCCCTGATGGGCAGGGCCCCGCATTCGCGCGCCAGCGTCTCAGCCAGCTCTCCGCTCCTGCGGTAGGTAAAGGCTGCGCGCCAGCCCTCGCGCGAGAAGGCGCGCACCAATTCTCTGCCGATGCCGCCGGTGCCGCCCGTGATCAGTACGGTGTTCATGCCCGCACCCCCTTTTTCCGCTACAGTATAGAGGATAGGGCCCGCCTGTTCAACTTGACGGCCCGCGAGGGCCTGCGTATCATGGGCGCGGAGGGAACATGGACGGACGGAAGCTGAGAGAATACCTGAGCGAAGCGCCGGGCCTCGTGGTCGACTGCAGGCCGAGCGTGGATTCGACCAACCTGCTGGCCAAGGCCTGGGCGAGGGAAGGCGGCGCTCTTCCGGCGCTTTTTGCCGCGGACAGGCAGACCGCGGGGCGGGGCAGGCTGGGCCGCAGCTTTGAATCGCCCGAAGGCGGCCTGTACTTCAGCCTGGCGATCGCCTGCGAGGGCACTGAGCCCGGCAGTCTGACCACGCTGGCCGCTGTCTCCGCCCTGAAGGCGGCGGACAGCCTTGGCATTCCCGCGCTGGCGATCAAGTGGGTGAACGATCTGATACAGGGGGGCAGGAAGGTGGGCGGCATCCTGACAGAAGGCCTGGCCGGCGGCGGGATGAGCTGCGCGGTGATCGGCATCGGCATCAACGCGGGCAGCGCGCAGCTCGGGCCGGAATTGCGCGGCAAGGCATCGCCCCTAGACTGGGGAACCGCGCCGCCCGACCGCGAAAGATTGGCCGCGCTGACCGCCCTGTTCATGATGCGCGGCCTGCCCGAGGTGCCCGCGCACATGGATTTCTACAGGGCGCGCTGCCTCAGCCTGGGCAGATACGCGCGCTTTGAAAGGGAAGGGCGGCAGGAGACCGGCCTTGTCACGGGCATCCTGGATGACGGCGCGCTGTTGCTGCAGACGGCGCATGGGGAGGCTCTGCTGCGCAGCGGCGAGGCGAGCCTGAGGACAGAAGACGGATCTTACTTCTGAAGATCAGACAGATACACTAAAAAGCCCCGCCGGCGCTGCCGGCGGGGCTGAAAAGACAAGCGATCAATAGTTCTCGGCCAGGCGCTCGAAATAGGCGCGCGGATGATCGCAGGCGGGGCACTTGGCCGGAGGGGTCTTGCCCTCGAAGATGAAACCGCAGTTGCGGCAGTGCCACTTGGCGGGAGCGGCCTCAACGAAAACGTCGTCGTTGACCAGGTGCTGGGCCAGCTTGTTGTAGCGGGTCTCATGCTCCTTTTCCACCTTGGCCACGTTCTCAAAGCGGACAGCCAGCTCCTTGAAGCCTTCCTCGCGGGCGACTTCGGCAAAGCCCTTGTACATCTCGGTCCACTCATAGTTTTCGCCGGCGGCGGCGGCGCGCAGGTTCTTCAGGGTATCGCCGGGCTGGGAGCCGTCGGCCAGCTCGCCCAGGGCCTTGAACCACATCTTGGCATGCTCTTTCTCGTTGAGCGCGGTCTCGGCGAAGATGCCGGAAATCTGCTCATAGCCTTCCTTCTTGGCGGCCTTGGAAAAATAGTCGTACTTGTTGCGGGCCATGCTCTCGCCGGCAAACGCGGTGTGCAGATTCTGTTCGGTTCTTGATCCCTTCAGTTCCATGTTGTCTCCTCCTTAATATATGCTTTCCGATGAATCGGGGATTCGCTTCAGAACATTTGCAGCAGCGAGGCGAAGGTGCCGCCGACGATGAGAAGGGCAAGAAAAATGCTCAGCGCGCGTACAAACAGGTTACGGTTGGCGCTGCTCCTCTTCTGCGTTCTGCTTGACAAAGGGCTGTTCCTCCTCTCAGGATACTGCGGATATGATAGCATACGAGGCCATTAAAGTCAAAAAGCGGCGCTCGCCGAAAGAACGCTCAATCCATTGAAAAATAAGGAAAAATTGTTAGCGTTTGCTAACAATTTGCCGCTGAAAAGCAAACTATAAGGATTTGTTCCTGTTAGCGGGAGAAGGAATGAAGCCTTGACAGCGGCGCGTCCGAAACGCACAATTAAATCTGTCTATTTACTATGTATTAGGAGGGATGTCCATGAAAATATCCACGAGGGGGCGCTATGCGCTGGCAGCGATGACCTGCCTGGCGCTGCGGCAGGAAGGCGGAGTGGAGACGCTGGCGGCGCTTTCGCAGCGTCTGGGGCTGTCCAAGCTGTATTTGGAGCAGGTATTCTCTCTGCTGCGCCGGGCTGAACTGGTGCAGTCAGTCAAGGGGGCGCAGGGCGGCTACCGGCTGGCAAGAGATGCGGATGCTGTCAGCGTGCTGGATGTTCTTTTGGCCACCGAGAGCGCCCTGTTTGAAAAAACGGAAGCTACGGCTCCACAGTCCGACCCCGGGCTGGAGCGTGCGCTGAACGAAAGGGTGTTTGAGCCGCTGGACGGCGCGGTGCGGGCCGCGCTCGCCGCCGTGAGCCTGCGGGCGCTGGCGGATGAAGCGGGCAGACCGGACGAGGGCGCGGGCTACGTCTATGTCATCTGATACCAAATCCCTTTCGATATTTCTTCTCCGGGATGATTGACAGGAGAATAGCGGGGGTATATTATTGTGTACCGATAAAACATATATATAAAGTATGTTTTATGAGACGGAAGGAGAGAAACCATGGCTAAGATCTACCAGAACATGACAGAACTGATCGGCAAGACGCCGCTTTTGCAGCTCAACAAGTTTTCCGCTCTGCGCGGTGTGAAGGGAAGCCTGATCGCCAAGCTGGAGTATTTCAACCCCCTTGGAAGCGTGAAGGACAGGATCGCCTACGCGATGATAGAGGATGCCGAAAAGAAGGGACTGCTGGACCGTGATACCGTGATCGTGGAGGCCACCAGCGGCAACACCGGCGTGGGCCTTGCCTTTGTGGCGGCTGCCCGAGGCTACCGCCTGATCCTCACCATGCCTGAGACCATGAGCGTGGAGCGCCGCGCTCTGGTGGCCGCGCTGGGCGCGGAGGTGGTGCTCACCCCCGGCAGCGAGGGCATGAAGGGCTCCATCCGGCGTGCCGAGGAGATCGCGGCGAGCTATCCCAAGGCGTTCATGCCCAAGCAGTTCGACAACCCTGCCAACCCGGCCATGCACCGCAGGACCACGGCCGTGGAGATCCTTGAGGATACCGATGGCCGCGTGGATGCCTTTGTGGCGGGCGTGGGCACCGGCGGCACGCTGACCGGCGTAGCGCAGGTGCTGAAGGAGAAGGTGCCCGGCGTCAGGATATTCGCCGTGGAGCCCGCTTCTTCTCCTGTGCTTTCGGGCGGCCAGCCCGGCCCGCACAAGATCCAGGGCATCGGCGCGGGCTTCGTGCCCCGGGTGCTGGATACCGGCCTCATCGATGAGGTGATCCAGGTGGCTAACGAGGATGCCTTTGCGGCCTCCCGCCAGGCGGCGGAGAACGAGGGCCTGCTGGTCGGCATTTCTTCCGGCGCCGCCCTGCACGCGGCCGCTCAGGTGGCCGGCCGCCCGGAGTTTGCCGGAAAGAACGTGGTGGTGCTCCTGCCCGATACCGGCGAGCGCTATCTGTCCACAGCGCTGTTCAAAAAGGACGAGTGATGGCCGCTGCTTTTCTGACCGTCGCGATCTTTGGACGTTTTTGCCGCCCCGAAGCGGTACGCGGCTGAGCGGCGGATCGGGCATTCACAGGCATCACTGAGGCGGCTCCGTGCGGAGCCGCCTCTTTTCGTCAATTCTTCCCTTTCTTGTAACATCTCTTCATAATATGATAGAATACGATACCGCTTTTGCAGAGCGGAGGGAGGCCTGTGTGTTTGGCTGGTTCAAGGGGCGCAGGGCGCTGTACACGGATGGTGAGATCGATCTGGCTCTTTCGCCCGCCGGTTTCCTGGAGACAGGCGACGGCATCCGCGACGGCTACACCTTTGATATCCGCCTGGCGGGGGATACAAAGTCCGTCGGCTACATTAGCCTCCGCCTGGGAGAAAGCCCTCAGCTGTATTATCTGGGGCACATCGGCTATCGCGTGCACGCGCAGTACCGCGGCCACGGCTATGCCGGCAAGGCGGTGCGGCTGCTGATCCCGCTGATGCGCAGCGAGGGGCTGCTGCACCCTGTGATCACGACGGATGTCACCAACACGGCCTCCAGAAAGACCTGCCTGCGGGCGGGCTGCGTGCTGGAGCGTATCGCGCCCGTACCCGCGGAGTACAGGGAGATCTGCGCCGGTTCGCTGTACAAGTGCCGGTACATACTGTGCATCGCGCCGGAGGAAGAAAACGTCTGATGCAATTGGAGATACTGGGCATATCCTCGCATGTTGAGCAATACGGGCAGAGCGGGGAGGAAGTGCTGCTGCTGCACGGCTGGGGAAGGCCGGTGACGCTGGACCGCCATCTGGCCCCGCTGGCCAGGGAACTGCAGGACGAGTGCCGCGTAACGGCGATCGAGTTTCCCGCCCACGGCCGCACGGGCAAGCCGGGCGTGGTATGGGGCGTGAAGGAGTTCGCCCTGTGGGTGAAGGCTGCCATGGAGCAGCTGGGCCTTGAAAACGTCACCGTGGTGGCCCACAGCTTCGGCGGACGCGTGGCGCTGTGGCTGGCGGCGAACGAGCCGCGGCTGGTCAGGCGGCTGGTGCTGACGGGGGCGGCGGGCCTCAGACGGCCGAAAACGCCGGAAGAGGAGCGGGCCGCGCAGCGGTACAGGAGCCTGCAGGCGGGCCTTTCCCGCCTGACGGGTCTGCCGCTGATCGGCGGCGCGGTGAAACGGCTGCAGAGGGCCGTCAGGGACAGGCGAAGCTCCGCCGACTATCTGGACGCGGATGAGGACATCAAGCCCACGTTTGTGAAGATCGTCAGCGAGGACCTGCGGCCCCTGCTGCCGCGCATCGCGCAGCCGGCCCTGCTGGTCTGGGGCGATCTGGATGAGGCCACCCCGCTCTGGATGGGGCAGACCATGGAAAAGGAAATGCGGGACGCCGCGCTGATCGTATTCGAGGGGCGCGGGCACTTTGCCTATCTGGAAGAGCTGGGACGCTTTTCCCGGCTGATCAAGGCTTTTATCAGGGAGGATATCAAACAGCGTGGCTGAGTCATATCTGTATTGGCTGCTGTGGCTGTCGCCCGCGCTGGCGGCGGTGCCGGCGGCCAAGGGGCTGATCCACATCTATCAGCTTGAAAACTATCAGTTTGCGGGCTATTTTTCCGCGCTCAGGCGCAGGTGGCGGCAGGAGCTGCCGCCCTTGGCGGCGCTGTCGGCCGTCAGCTTTCTGCTGTGCCTTTTGGCGGACCGCCTGGCTGTCCGCGTCGGCGTGTGGGTGCTGGCGCTGGCCGCGCTTCTGACCCTTGCCGCAGGCCTTGCCACCGGCAAGCTGGTGCACCGGCGCACCAAAGCGCTCAAGAGCCTCAGATACACCTCCCGCGTGAAGCGCCTGGCAGGCGCGCTGGCGCTGGTGATGATCCTGCTGGCGGTGCTGCTGCACGCCGCGGCCCCTGTGATGGGGCTGAGCGCGGCGCTGCCTCTGTTTGCCTTTCTGTGGCTGGCGCTGGCCGCGCTGCTGGCGCTGCCTGTCGAGGAAGGCATCCGCTATGCCTACAAGCGGGATGCGATGCGCCGGCTGGACAGGCAGATCGGTCTTACCCGCATCGGCATCACGGGCAGCTACGGCAAAACCTCCGTCAAGTTTTTTCTGAACACGCTGCTTGCCCAGCGCTACAGCGTGCTGGCGACGCGGGGCAGCTTCAACACGCCCATGGGCCTCACGCGCGTCATCCGGGAGGATATGCAGCCCTCCCATCGCGTGCTGCTGGCCGAGATGGGCGCGCGCCATCGGGGCGATATCCGCCAGCTCTGCCGCATGATACGGCCCCAGATCGGCATACTGACCGCCGTCGGCCCCCAGCATCTGGAGACCTTCGGCAGCATCGAGCGCGTGCGTGACACCAAGTATGATCTGATCCGCAGCCTGCCCGAGGACGGCTTTGCGGTGTTCTATGACGACGACGGCATCGTGAAGGAGCTGTACGACAAGACCGAATCGCCCGCCAAGGCGCTGGTCGGCCGCCCGGGGGACGATGCCTGGGCCGAAGACGTGATCAGCGGCTACGAGGGCTCCGCCTTCACGCTCTGCCTGAAGGACGGCACCCGCATTCCCTGCAGGACGGAGCTGATCGGCGAGCACAACATCGGCAACATCCTGCTGGCGGCGGTGACGGCCCGTCACCTGGGCCTGACCGACACGCAGCTGCGGCGCGGCATTGCTTCGCTGGAGGCGGTGGAGGCGCGCATGAAGCCCGAGAAGCAGCCGGACGGCAGCATACTCATCAACAACGGCTTCAACGCCAACCCGCAGTCCAGCCGCGCTTCGCTGAAGCTGCTGGCCGGCTTCCCCGGGCGCAAGATCCTGGTGACGCCCGGCTATGTGGAGCTGGGCGCGCAGGAGGAGATCTTTCACCGCGCCTTCGGTGAAGCCATCGCGGCGGCGGCCGATCTGGTGCTGCTGATCGGCACCAGGCGCACGCGCCCCATCCGCGAGGGGCTGATCGCCGCAGGCTTTGACGAGGAGAACATCAAGACCTTCCCAAGCCTTGCCAAGGCGCGCGAGTATCTGGACACCGTCCGCGGCGAGGGAGACGCGGTGCTGTTTGAAAACGATCTGCCCGACCAGTACAGCGAGGGCTAAGAGGATACCTTGATGAAGAAAATGCAGTTGGGCGTCATTTTCGGCTCCCGCAGCTGCGAGCATGAGGTGAGCGTCATCTCGGCCGTTCAGCTGATGAAATACGTGAACGCGGAAAAGTATGACCTGATCCCCGTCTACATCTCTCAGGAGGGGGCCTGGTTCACGGGCGAGCCCCTGAAGAATATGGAGAGCTACATACCCCGCTTCAACCCGGGCATGGCTGGCGTTCGCCGCGTGCAGCCGGATCTGACGGCCAAGTCCGGCGCGCTGCTCAGCTATACCGGGCAGGGCCTTTCGGGCGGGGGCAGGCAGGAGATCACCGCGCGGCTCGACTGCGCGATCCCCGTGATGCACGGCCTGCACGGGGAGGATGGCAGCCTGCAGGGTTTGCTGGAGCTGATGGACATCCCCTATGCCTCAACCGGCATCGGCGGCAGCGCCATCGCCATGGACAAGATCTTGATGAAGCAGTTTTTCAGGGGCTGCGGCTTCCCCGTGCTGGACGATATGCCCGTGCTGCGCAGCGCCTGGCGCAAGGACGCCGTGGAGCTGATCAAGGCCGTGGAGCAGCGCCTGCCCTACCCCGTGTTCGTGAAGCCCGCCACGCTGGGATCCTCCATCGGGGTCAGCAGGGCGACGGATTTCAAAAGCCTGTCGGACGCGCTGGAGCTGGCTTTTTCCTTTGACCGGCGCGTGCTGGTGGAGGAGGCTGTGAACCGCCCCATCGAGGTCAACTGCTCCGTGCTGGGCTTTGACGATCAGGTGCGCCCTTCCGTGGTGGAGATGCCCATTACGGGCGGAGACCTGCTTGATTTTGGAGCGAAGTATACAAGAAGCGGCGGCAGCAAGGGCATGGCATCGCTGAGCCGCGTGGTGCCCGCGCCCATCGGCGAAGCCATGACCGCGCGCATTCAGGCGCTTTCCTGCGAGATCTTCCGGGCGCTCGACTGCAAGGGCGTGGTGCGCGTCGACTACATGATCGACTCGATGAGCGACCGGCTCTCCATCACCGAGATCAACGCCATCCCGGGCTCTCTGGCCTTCTATCTGTGGAACCAGTCGGAGCCGCCCATCCAGTATCCGGAGCTGATCGACAGCATGGTGAATTGCGCGATGCGGGCCTATGAGGAGAAGTGCGAGAACGACATGGCCTACCGCTCTGATATCCTGAAGCACGCGGCGCTGGGCGGGGCCAAGGGCGCAAAGGGGGCCAAGGCATGAGCGAGACCAGGGTGTTTGATTATATCGGCCGGCGGGTGCATCTGGTGGGCATCGGCGGGTCCAGCATGTCGGGCCTGGCGCAGATGCTCAGGCGAGAAGGTTTTTTGGTCAGCGGCTCGGACTCTCAGGACGGCTATGCCCTGCCCGCGCTGCGGGCCATGGGCATCGAGGTGCAGGTGGGACACCATCCCAACATGGTGAAGGAGGCGGAGCTGCTGATCTATTCCGCCGCCATCCCGCCGGAGGACCCGGAGCGCGCCATGGCAGAGAAGCTCGGCATCCCGCAGATGGAGCGGGCGGTGCTGCTGGGGCAGCTGATGGAGGGCTATGAGAATACGCTCTGCGTCTGCGGCACCCACGGCAAGACCACCCTGTCGTCCATGCTGGCGCAGATCCTGCTGGACCTTGGCAGGGACCCGACCGTGCACATTGGCGGCAGCCTGGACAGGCTGGGCGGCGGCTCGCGCCTTGGGGGCAGGGAGTATTTCGTGGCCGAGGCCTGCGAGTTCAACCGCAGCTTCTTCCACATGCCGCCGACCATGGCGCTGATCACCAACATCGAGGCCGACCATCTGGACTGCTACCGCGATCTGGACGATATTGAGGCGGCCTTTGCCCACTTTGTGGCCGGCTTGCCTGAAGACGGCCTGTGCATTGGCCTTGCGGACGACCCGAGGGTGATGCGGGTGATGCGCGGCAGCGGGCGCGCCTATGAAACGGTCTCGCTGGCTGGCGAGGCGGACTGGACGGCCGCGAACCTGCGTTACGACGCGGTAGGCCGCGCGCGCTTTGACGCCTGCCTGCGCGGCGCTCCGCAGGGGCATGTAGAGCTGAAGGTGGCGGGCGATTTCAACGCGCTTCACGCGCTGCAGGCGCTGGCCGGAGCGGCCGCTCTGGGCTGCGATACGAAGGCGGCCTGCCGATCGCTCGATGAGTTTGCGGGCGCGCACAGGCGTTTTGAGTACACGGGCGCTGTCAAGGGCATGAGGATGTACCATGACTACGGCCACAACCCCGCGGAGATGCGCAGCGCCATCGGCGTGGCGGCCATGCAGGGCAGGCGGGTGATCGCCGTGATGCAGCCGCATACCTACAGCCGCGTCAAGGGATTGTTTCAGGATTTTCTCACCTGCACGGCCCGGGCGGACGTCACGCTGGTGACCGATATCTTTGCCGCCCGGGAGAAGGACCCGGGCGACATCCACAGCGGTATGCTGGTGGAGGGGATGCGGGCCGCGGGCATCGACGCGCACCTGACACGAAGCTTTCAGGATACGGAGAGCTGGCTGCTTGAAAACGGCCGGAAGGGCGATCTGGTGCTTACCATGGGCTGCGGCAACATCAACCTGCTCAACGATCTGATGCAGAGGCATTGGGATGAACAGCAAAGCAAGCCGGAGGGAGAACAGTGAACGACCGACTGGAGAGAATACGCAACTTCTGCATCATTGCCCATATCGACCACGGCAAGTCCACGCTGGCGGACCGCATTCTGGAAAAGACGGGCGTCTATCAGCAGCGCGAGATGGTGGCGCAGATCATGGACTCCATGGAGCTGGAGCGGGAGCGGGGCATCACCATCAAATCCAAGGCCGTCACCATGCGCTATACCGCCCGGGACGGGCGCGAGTACACGCTCAACCTGATCGACACCCCCGGGCATGTGGACTTTACCTATGAGGTGAGCCGCGCTCTGGCGGCCTGCGAGGGCGCGCTGCTGGTGGTGGACGCCACGCAGGGCGTGGAGGCGCAGACCCTGGCCAACGTCTACCTGGCGCTGGATCACGATCTGGAGACCATTCCCGTGATCAATAAGATCGATCTGCCCTCCGCGGAGCCGGACAAGACCTGCGAGGAGATCGAGGAAGTGATCGGGTTGGATACCTCCTACGCGCCCCGGGTGTCGGCCAAAATGGGCATCGGCATCGACGAGGTGCTGGAGGCGATCGTGAACCATATCCCGGCCCCGAAGGGGGAGGAAGAGGCCCCGCTGCAGGCGCTGGTGTTTGACGCGGTGTACGATAACTACCGCGGCGCGATCTGCTTTGTGAGGGTGGTCAACGGCACGCTCAGGCCCGGGATGCGTATGCGCATGATGCAGACCGGGGCGGAGTTCGAAGTGGTGGAGGTGGGCATCCGCAGCCCCGGCTATGTGCAGATGGATGCCCTGCGCGCGGGCGATGTGGGCTATGTGGCCGCCTCCATCAAGACGGTCAGCGACACCCGCGTGGGCGACACCATCACCGATGCGGAGCGGCCTGCCGACAGGCCCCTGCCCGGCTACAAGGCCGTGACGCCCATGGTGTACTGCGGCATCTACCCGCAGGACGGGGCGGACTATGGGGCGCTGAACGACGCGCTGGAGAAGCTGCGCATGAACGATGCTTCGCTGCACTTTGAGCCGGAAACCAGCGCCGCGCTGGGCTACGGCTTCCGCTGCGGCTTTCTGGGCCTGCTGCACATGGAGATCATTCAGGAGCGGCTGGAGAGAGAGTTTGACCTGGATCTGATCACCACCGTGCCCAGCGTGATCTATGAGGTGCATAAACAAAACGGCGAGGCCCTCTTCATCGACAACCCCACCAACCTGCCGCCCATCGGCGAGATCGCCTCGATGGAGGAGCCTTATGTGCTGGCTACGATCTACACGCCGCAGGATTATGTGGGCACCCTGATGCAGCTGTGCCAGGAAAAGCGCGGCACCTTTCTTGACATGCAGCACGAGGGCGGGCGCGTGAAGCTGACCTACAACATCCCCCTCAACGAGGTGATTTTCGACTTTTTTGACCAGCTAAAGAGCCGCAGCCGCGGCTACGCCTCGCTGGATTACGAGCTGAAGGGCTATCAGGAGAGCGATCTTGTCAAGCTGGACATCCTGCTCAACGGCGACCTGTGCGACGCCTTCACGATGATCGTGCACCGCGAGAAGGCCTACGAGCGAGGGCGTTCCATCGCGGAGAAGCTGCGCGACGTGATACCGCGCCAGCAGTTCGAGGTGCCCATCCAGGCGGCTATCGGCGGCAAGATCATCGCCAGGGAGACCGTCAAGGCCCTGCGCAAGGATGTCTTGAGCAAGTGCTACGGCGGCGACATCACCCGAAAGAAGAAGCTGCTGGAAAAACAGAAGGAGGGCAAGAAGCGCATGAGGCAGTTCGGCAAGGTGGAGCTGCCCAGCGAGGCCTTTATCGCCGTGCTGAAAATGGGGGACGAGAAGTGAAGCGCCGTCCGCCCGAAGGAGTATCCGACAGATGATCTGCCCAAAATGCGGCAAATGGAACCGCGCCAGCTACCCCGTCTGCTTTTCCTGCGGCGAGCCGCTTCCCCGTGAACGTGAAAGCGGGAAACCCGGCCCGGGTCGGGACGCCGTGACCGAGGACAAGCCTGTGGTGGTGGTCTGGGATGATTACGGCGACGAGCAGACGCTGGTCGACCGCAAGACCCGCCTGGCCGAGGAGATGCGCGACCTGCAGGAGCGCAAGCGCGAGGGCGAGCGCCGGCAGGAGGAGCTGAGGCGGCGCGCCGCGCAGCGCGGCTACGCTCCGACGGGCATGGGCCTGACGGGCGCGAGCCGCCGCAGCCGCATGTATGTGGAGGGCGAGGGCGGCGGCGAGTATGTGCCGCCGGAGCAGCCGGTGGATTACGACGGCTATACCGAGAGCCCGCACTATATGTACGCCACAGATGAGCTGCGCGCCGTGCCCCCGTTCAGACGGGGCGGAGGCCGCCCGATCCCCATCGGCGCCGCGAGGACGCCGCGCGTGGGCCTGTTCGGCCTCAGGCGCGCGCTGCCCTATCTGATGGTGCTGCTGCTGGTCGGCGGCCTTGGCTTTGCGGGCTATCAGTACCTGTATCTGCCCGGCCGTTCACAGGACAGCGGTCAGGGCACGCCCGGCGCGGAGGTGACGGCCTCCATCCTGGACGATATGGCTGCCCATACCGTGCGCATCCCGGCCCCCGAAGGCTCTCAGATCTACATCAAGGAGCTGCGCCGCACCTACATTGTTACCGGCGGCTACGCCACCTTCCAGGTGCAGGATTACATCTGGTATGACGGCATGGAGGGGGATATCCCCGAATCCATGGAGGTCACCATCACGCCCTATATCAGGACCAGCGCGGGCGAGCAGGTGCAGATGGACGTCGTCCGCTACACCATCGAGATCCCCCTCTCGCCGCTGACGCTGATCAGGCCGGACGTCGCCTACGTGGAGGCCTCGACGCCCATCTACAACATCCAGTTCCACGTGATGCAGAACAGCACCGTCTACATCAACGGCGAGGATTACTCCTCCTTCGTGAACACGCAGGACGGCTACATCACCTACAACGCGCCCATCCAGCCCATCGGCGAAAACCGGGTGCACATCTCCGTGCGCAGCCAGTACTACCGGGAAAACGAGACGGAGCTGATCATCTACCGCGCGGTGCAGGACGTGCCGCTCGACCTCGCCAGCACGCTGGAGGACCGCAGCAGCTCTCCCTACATGACCATCTCGGCCACTACGCGTGCGGGCGCACGGATCACCATCCTGAGCCCCTACAACAAGTTCGACGACAGCCAGCTTGCTTCGACCGGCGCGTTCAGCTTTGAAGCGGTGTTCACCCGCATCGGCACCAATACCGTCATCATCCGGGCGGACTATCCGGGGCGCGAGCCCACTGTGGTGGAGTATGATGTCTACTACATGCCGGATCCGGATTATTACACGCCCAAAGCCTGGGCGCTGGACGAGAAGTTCGGCTATTCCAACCTTTTGGCCAACCTCGCCACCCATGTGCGCAACACGCAGATCTATGTGATGACGGGGCCCGTGCTGCGCGTGGTCTCCACCAAGCCGCAGCTGGTCATCATCGACTGCGCGGACGGCCGCACCTCCCAGCCGCTGGAGGTCATGGTGGAGAACCAGACCAAGACCGAGTGGGAGGTTGGCAAGCGCTACCGCATCTACGCGGACGCCAGCGGCTCCTACGGCGGCATTCCCAGGCTGACGGGCCGCTACACCTACAAGCCCAAGGATTGATCGGCCCAAACGTGAAGGGCCCTGCCGTCAAACGTCGGCAGGGCCCTTTTCATCACCGGTCCTCTCAGCTCTGAGCGGCGGGGGAAGTGCGGGCGGTCGGGATCTCCCCGGCCCGGGTCAGGGCGATCTTGGTGACTACGGGGCCAACCAGCTCGTACACCAGCGTCGCGCAGAGCACCACCGTGCGGATCTGCGCCGCGTACTGCGGCAGCGCGACGGAGGCCAGCTGCGACATACCGATGGCCACGCCGGCCTGGGGCAGCAGCGCCAGGCCCAGATAGTTTCTCACATGGCGGTCTGCGCCAACGATCTGCGAGCCCACGAAGGTGCCCAGGTACTTGCCGATGGAACGGGCCAGCAGGTAGAGCACGCCCAGCAGACCCACGCCCGGGATGGCGGAAAGGTCCAGCTCCGCGCCCGAAAACACGAAGAACAGCAGGAACAGTGGGGGCGTCCAGCGGTCACAGGCCTCCAGAATGGGCTCGGCCTTCTCGTAGAGGTTGATGAACACCGCGCCGATGGACATGCACAGCAGCAGGGAGGACAGCCCATAGCGCTCGGAGATGCCGATGCCCAGCAGCACCGCCGCCATGGCGATCATCACGAAGTTGTTGCGGCTGTGGAAAAAGCGCATCGTGAAGGCCACCAGCAGGCCCAGCGCGGAGCCGATCAGCAGCGAGAGCGCGATCTCGATCAGAGGACTGCCGATGATGCTCATCAGGCTCAGGTCGGCGCTCGAGGCGAAGGACTGCGCCAGCGCGATGGACACCGAGAAGGCGATCAGGCCCACGGCATCGTCCATGGCGACCACGGGCAGCAGCGTGCTGGTCACCGGCCCCTTGGCCTTGTACTGGCGCACCACCATCAGCGTGGCGGCGGGGGCCGTCGCGGTGGCGATGGCGCCGAGGGTGAGCGCCATGGGCAGGTCAAAGCCCGCAACGATCAATACGATATCCACCAGCGCCAGCGCGGTCAGCGCCTGGAACAGGGTGATGGTGACGGAGCGCGTGCCGATGGCTTTCAGGTTGCTCAGCTTGAACTCCACGCCGATGGAAAAGGCGATGAAGCCGAGGGCCACGGTGATGATCTCGGCCATCACGGCGTCAAAGCGCGCGGGCAGCAGATTGAGGCAGCTGGGGCCGATCAGCAGCCCCGCTATCAGGTAGCCGGTGACATTGGGCAGGCCGACGCGTTTGACCACGCGCGAAAGCAGCAGCCCCGCTGCCAGCGCGGCTGCCAGGGAAAGAGCGATGTTCATTTCTTGGCGACTCCTTCAACGTTGGAAATGGGAACCTCAAACAGGATGCCCGTGTTGGGCTGATCGATCGAGTGAACGTGCCTGTGGATGACCGCGCGGACGGTGGCGCTGTCTTCATCGTTCAGCACGATCAGCAGCATCTTGTTGGCCTCGTGATCAGGGTTGATGAAGTGGCGCAGAGAGCCGAAGATGGGCGGTGCGTCCACGCTTGATTCGTTCAGCGATTTGAGCATGCCCGCGCAGTCCACGACGGAAGCGCCGCTCAGGTTCTTTTCCAGAAGCTCTGCCAAGATCGGGTCTATCGCTTCGACCTGATTGGTGATAAAAACAAGTAGGTTCACACCCTCATCCTTCTTTCACAAGAGATACACGGACATACTATGCCCAAAACGGTCAAAAGTCTATGGCTGATTTGGCATTTTACGGGCTGAAGGGAGCATATTTTAATGAACTGTTAAAATGTCTCCTCGGTTCTGATTGGGAAGGATTTTATGGTATAATGCACTATCTGGATGATGGAGATGGAGGCTTTGGCGTGTTTGGCAGATTCATGAACAACTACTACTACGGCAAATCCGGCAAGGGGGATTACCGCAAGGACGATCTGCCCCGCACCCGCTGGCAGCTTTTCTTCGAGATGCTGCGCGTGCGCCTGGCCGGCCTGTTTCGCCTGAACCTGATCACGGCCGCGGCCTGGCTGCCCGCCCTGTATGTGCTGATGCAGCTGATCAGCAACCTGTTCAATGTGGCGGGCGTGGTGCAGACTGTGCAGGCGGACCCTGCCGCCGCGACACCCGAGCAGCTGGAGCTGGTGAACAACCTGACCGCGGTCTACCACAGCGTGATTCTGCGCTCGCTGGTGCTGCTCCTGCCCTGCGTCGCCATCACCGGCCCCTTTCAGGCCGGCATGGCCTATGTGACGCGCAACTGGGCCAGGGATGAGCACGCCTTTGTGTGGAGCGATTTCAAGGACGCCTTCAGGAGCAACTGGAAGCAGTCGCTGCTGATCTCCTTCATCACGGGGCTGATCCCGCTGATCATCTATGTGGGCTATCAGTTCTACGGCGAGCTGGTGGGGCGAAGCATCGCCTTCGTTATCCCTCAGATGCTGACAGCCATGCTGGGCCTGGTCTGGGCGCTGGCGCTGGTCTACTTCTATCCGCTGCTGGTCACCTACAGGCTCGGCTTCGGCGCCCTGCTGCGCAACGGCCTGCTGCTGGCCATCGGGCGCCTGCCGCAGACGGTGGGCGCGCGCCTGGCCATGCTGGCCCCTTCCCTGATCGCGCTGACGGTCTCCTGGTTCCTGCCTGCCTATACCATCTACGCCATGATGGCGCTTGCCGGGTATTATCTGCTGCTGGGCAACGCGCTGGCGCGCTTTGTCTATGCCTCGCTGTCAAACGCGGTGTTTGACAGGTTCATCAACAGCCGCATGGAGGGAGTGGAGATCAACCGCGGTCTGGCCAAGCCCGAGGATCTGGATGAAGAGGGCGGGGACGGGGAGGGAGCGGAGCAGGACTGATGTACGCGGACTTCGCCGCCTACTATGACGAACTGATGTCGGAGGTGGACTACGGGGGCTGGGCCGCCTACTACTCGTCGCTGCTCGACGGAGCGGGCGTCCGCCGCGGCGGCCCGGTGACCGAGTGTGCCTGCGGCACGGGCGGGCTGACCGTGCATCTGGCGCGGCTCTACAGCCTGACGGGGGTGGACAGATCGCAGGAAATGCTCTCGCTGGCGGCGGCCAAGCTGCGCGCGGCGGGGCTGACGGTGCCCCTCGTCTGTCAGGACATGCGAAGGCTGCGGCTCATGCGGCCGCAGGACGCGCTGCTGTGCACCTGCGACGGTGTGAACTATCTGACGGATGAAAGCGCCCTTTCCGCTTTTCTGCGCAGCGCCCGGGCGGCGCTGGGGCCGGGCGGCGCGCTGGCCTTCGATGTTTCCTCCCCCTACAAGCTGTCGGCCGTGCTGGGGAACAATACCCTCGCCAGCACGCGCGGGCGCGTGCACTACATCTGGGAGAATGCCTGGCATGAGAAAAGCGGCCTGCTGGACCTGCGGCTGCAGCTCTACGCGCGGCAGGAGGACGGCCTCTTCCGTCACGCGGAGGAGATCCAGCGGCAGAAGGCCTGGCGGGAGGATGAGCTGCGCGCCGCCCTTCTGGCGGGCGGTTTTGGCGGCATCAGGATCTTCGGCGACAGGACGGACAGACCGCCCCGCGCCGAGGAAGAGAGGTGGCACATCGTGGCCATCAGAACGTGATACAATAAAGGGAAAAGACAAAAGAACATGCAAAACGAATTGATTTTTAATGAACCCGACGGCCTGTTGCGTATGCTGATTGCGGAAGGCAGGGCCCGCGTGCTGATGTGCCGGACCACCCGCCTGACGCAGCAGGCGGCCGATATTCACGCGGCCAGCGACGTGGCCACCGCCGCCATGGGCAGGCTGCTTGCCGGCAGCGCGCTGCTTGCAGGCAGCGTGGAGGATGAGGGCGGTCATGTCACCGTCACCGTAGCGGGCAACGGCGTGGGGGGCAAGATGACCGTGGTGGGCCACGATAACGGCGATTTTAAGATCGCGGTGGAAAACCCACAGGCCGAGCTGCCCGTGAGGCCGGACGGCAAGCAGGATGTGGCGGGCTTTGTGGGCCGGGAGGGCCGCCTGACCGTCATCCGCGACAAGGGTGAGCGGGAGCCCTACATCGGCATCAGCAACCTCGTGTCGGGCGAGCTGGGGCTGGATTTCGCCGAGTACTTCACGATGTCCGAGCAGACGCCTTCGCTGGTGGCGCTGGGCTGCCTGAATCAGGACGGTGTGGTGCTTTCGGCGGGCGGCATTCTGATCCAGGCGATGCCGGGCTGCGGGCTGGACGTGATCGAGGAGCTGGAAAAGCGCGAGCCCTTCTTCCGCGGCATCAGCCGCGAGCTGTACGACCGCCCGATGCGCGGTCTGGCGGAGTTCTGGTTTCAGGGGATGGACCTTGAGATCGTATCGGAGGAGCCGCTGCGCCTGCGCTGCGACTGCTCGCGGCAGCGCATGGCGCGCGCGCTGGGCGCGCTGGGGCGCGAGGAGCTGCTGGATATGGCGCGCGAAGGCAAGGACACCGAGATGACCTGCCACTTCTGCCGCACCGCACACCGCTTCAGCGCCGAGGAGATCCTTTTGATCGCCGACGGGCAGGAGATAAGCTGATGAACCTGATCGATTTTGATGAAAAGTTCGCGGCCTACCTGCGCGACTGGATGAGCCGCCACGAGGAAGAGTTCGCAACGGCCGACGAGATGGAAGACCAGGTGCCGGAGGTATATCAGCAGTTTCTGGATACGCCGGCCCCCTGGCTCGGCGGAGTGCGGCCCGGTGAGTATTTTGAGAAGGAAAAGGACGCGGACGCCCTGGTCAGCCTGATGTGCGCCTATGTGGACGGGCGGGTCAGCGTTCCCGATATGCTGCTCAACCGGATCGCGGAGCTGGGCGGAGAGGCCGCCGAGCGCCTGATGCAGCTGCTGGATGATGAGGCGGCGGGCAACGAAAAAAAGATGCTGGCCGTCACCCTGCTGCGGGAGCTGGACAGCACCCTGCCAATGGAGCGCTATATTGCCTGGCAGTATCAGCGCGAGGACGAGGATGAGCTGTGCGACAACGCCATGGAGAGCCTTGAATCCATGGGCGAGGCGGCCGGGGAGGCCATGCTGGAGGCACTGGCGGGCGCAAGCCCGGCAGGCAAGGAGGCCATGCTGACGGCGCTGAGCCGCTTGCCGGCGAAGGATGACAGGGTGCTGAACGGCCTGCTCGAGCTGCTGGACAAGAGACCCGGACATCTGGCCATCCTTGCGGCCAGCCTGGGGCGGCTCGGCGACGCGAGGGCGCTGCCCGCTCTGAAGGCCCTCTGCGAGGAAGAGAAGCTGCGCTACCTTGACTACATCGAGCTGCGCAGCGCCATTGAGGAGCTGGGTGGAGACGCGCCCGATCGGGAGTTCTTTGACGACCCAGAGTACGAGGCGCTGTTTGGTGTACGGGATGTCTAAGGCATGATCTGCAACAACTGCCGCAGGGAATCAAGCCCCAAGAGCCGTGTCTGCCCCTACTGCGGGCACTACATGGGCGATGAACCCAAGCCTATGGCCGCGGGCGAGGCTGTGCCCGTGTATGACGACAGCGACTACCACCCGAGGCCCCGACCGGGCAAGGCCGCGCCGCAGAGACGCAAATCCTCCCGCCGCAGAAAGCTGAGCGGCCGGGCGGACGCCAAGCGCCGCAGGCGCGAAAATTACCGGCGCCCCATGGTGAACTGGGCCATGATCGCGCTGATCGCCCTGATACTGGCCTTCGCGGGCGGAGTCGGCGCCTACGCCTATCTGAAGCTGACGCCGGGCGGCCAGCTGATGCTGGCGCGCATGGGCCGGGACGCCAGCCCAGACGCCTACTGGACCCTGGGCGGGGAATACCTGGATCAGGGCTATATCGCCCGCTCGGTCGACACCTATGAAAAGGCGCTGGCCATGCAGCCCGATCACCCGCAGCTGGTGGAGAAGCTGATGCTGCTGGCCGAGGCCTATGAGACGGCCTCGCGCCGCGACGACGCGGAAGCGATCTATACCCGCATCTACACGGAGCTGGCCCCGCAGGACCCCATCGGCTACCGCAACGCGATCCGCCTGATCCTGCAGGACGAGGAGCGCCTGCCCGAGGCCGTGGACATCATGCAGCTGGCCGCCGAGAAGACGGGGGACGCCAGCTTCGCCAAGCAGCGCTCCAGCTATGTGCCGCTGCCGCCCAAGGCCACCGTGCCCTCCGGCCGTCACCTGATCAGCCAGACGGTGGAGTTTGTTTCGCCGCAGGGCTACGACATCTATTATCTCACCGGCCCGGGCCAGCTGCCGGAGGACGGCATGCTGTACACCGGCCCCATTACACTGGGGGAGGGCAGCTACAGCTTCCGTGCGGTGTGCGTTTCCTCCAATCTGGTCAGCGATGTGATGGACGTGAAGTACGTGGTCACGCTGCCCACACCGCCGGCTCCCAAGTCCAACCTGATGGCGGGCACCTACAAGGGCTATCAAAGCTTTCGCCTGCGCGATATGGCGGAGGATAAAAAGCAGCCCAACACCATCTATTACACGCTGGACGGCACCGCCCCCAGCCCGGAGGATTCGCCGCGCTACACGGGTGAGCCTATCAAGCTGGCGGGGGGCACCACCACGGTGCGCGCCATCGCGGTCAACAGCTACGGCAAGGTATCCAATGAGATGATCGTGCAGTACAAGATCACGAACGTGCCAAGGTTCAAAAACTACCTGAACAAGGACGATGAGTTTGCCTCCTTCACGCTGATGAAAACCAGACTGGAGGAGTTCACCGCGCTGTACGGCGAGCCGGACAGCCTGACCGAGATCGAGGACAGCGACGTGGTCGGCTCCTGCTATCTGGCCAGCTATCCCTGGGGCGAGGCCCGCTTTGTGGACAGCGATATCGGCAAGCTCGTTTACTTTGTGAGGACCAGCAGCCCGTCCATGGCCGGCCCCCGCGGCGTCAAGGTGGGCATGGACCTGGCTGATATCACCGCTCTCTTCCGCGACATGGGGCAGCTGCCCAATGACCGCGGGGACAGGGGCATCTACTACAACATTGACGTCGGCTACGCCAACTACAAGGTGGATTCGGACGACCCTACCACCGGCTCGCTGACCTATGTGGCGACGCTGTTCAACGAAACGCCCTACAGCCGCCTTTTCATCGTGGACATCAGGGCGGGCAAGGCCGCTCAAATGACCTTCAGCCACGTCGCGCGCAAGGTCAATGTGATACAATAGGAGGGAGTTTATGAAAGAAGTCAAATCCCCAAGAAAACCGCTGCTGTTCTACTATGCCATCGTGATGGTGGTGCTGATGCTGCTCAACGCCTTCGTCTTCCCTATGCTTCTGCGCCCCCGGATGACCGAGGTAAGCTACAAGAGCTTCCTTGACAAGGTGGATGAGGGCAGCGTCGGGCTGGTTCAGATCGAGTCCAGCCGCATTCTCTTTACGGAAAAGGGGGATGACAAGCAGGTCTACGAGACCGGCGTGGTGGACGACCCGGGCCTGGTGGACAGGCTGAACAAGGCGGGCGTGGATTTCACCTCGCCCATCGTGCGCGAGGCCTCGCCGCTGATGAACTTCCTGATCTCCTGGGTGATCCCCATCGCCCTTTTCGTGGCCGCGGGGCAGTATCTGTCGCGTAACCTGATGCAGCGCATGGGCGGGACCAACGCGATGCAGCTGGGCAAGAGCAACGCCAAGATCTATATCGAATCAAAGACCGGCATCAAGTTTGACGACGTGGCGGGCCAGGATGAGGCAAAGGAGGCCCTCGGCGAGATCGTGGACTTTTTGCACAATCCCGGCAAGTACACCGAGATCGGCGCGGTGATGCCCAAGGGCGCGCTGCTGGTGGGCCCTCCCGGCACGGGCAAGACCCTTCTGGCCAAGGCCGTGGCAGGCGAGGCGAACGTGCCCTTCTTCTCGATCTCGGGCTCCGAGTTTGTGGAGATGTTCGTGGGCATGGGCGCGGCCAAGGTGCGCGACCTGTTCAAGCAGGCCGGGGAAAAGGCCCCCTGTATCGTGTTCATCGATGAGATCGACACCATCGGCAAGCGCCGTGACAGCGGCGGCCTGCCCGGCAGCAACGACGAGCGCGAGCAGACGCTCAACCAGCTGCTCAGCGAGATGGACGGCTTTGACGCGCGCAAGGGCGTGGTGATCCTGGCAGCGACCAACCGTCCCGAGGTGCTTGACCCGGCGCTGCTGCGCCCCGGCCGTTTTGACAGGCGCATCCCCGTGGAGCTGCCGGACCTGACCGGCCGCGTGGCCATCCTGAAGGTTCACCTTAAAAAGATCAAGACCGAGACGAACATCAATTTGGAAAGCGTCGCCCGCACGGCGGCGGGCGCTTCGGGCGCGGACCTGGCCAACATTATCAACGAGGCGGCGCTGCGCGCGGTGCGCGAAGGCCGCCGGAGCGTGACGCAGAGCGACCTGGAAGAGAGCGTGGAGACCGTCATCGCCGGCGCGCAGCAGAAGAGCCGCGTGCTGAGCGACAGGGAAAAGAACATCGTGGCCTATCACGAGATCGGACACGCGCTGGTTGCCGCCAGCCAGACCCACTCCGCCCCCGTGCACAAGATCACCATCATCCCGCGCACCTCGGGCGCGCTGGGCTATACCCTGCAGGTGGAGCAGGATGAGCACTTCCTGGTGACGAAGGAAGAGATGGAGAACAAGATCGCCACGCTGACGGGCGGCCGATCCGCTGAGGAGATCGTGTTCGGTTCCGTCACCACCGGCGCGTCCAACGACATTGAGCAGGCCACCAAGCTGGCCCGCGCGATGATCACCCGCTTCGGCATGACCGAGGAATTCGGCATGGTTGGCTTCGAGCAGGAGGGCTCACGTTACCTGGGCGGCGGCGGCGGTATGGCCTGCTCGGACGAGACCAGCTCCCGCATTGACGAGATGACCGTGGCCATTGTGCACAAGCAGCATGAGCGGGCAAGGGCCATCCTGCGCGAAAAGATGAGCGTGCTGCATTCGCTGGCCAAGCACCTGTACGAGAAGGAGACCATCACGGGCGAGGAGTTCATGCAGATCCTTGAAAAGGAAGAGGCCATGTGCATGCTGCCCGCGGAAGATAAGGCATAGCGGCGGCCTGGGGAGGAGAGGGCTTTGCAAAAGCGCATCCGGCTGCTGGCGGTTGCCGATGAAGAGAGCAAATACATCTGGGATCATTTTGAGCCTTCGCGCTTCAAGGGCGTGGATGTGATCGTTTCCTGCGGCGATCTGAAAGCCAGCTACCTCTCCTTCCTCACCACCATGATCTCGGCGCCGCTGCTGTATGTGCCGGGCAACCATGATATTTCTTACCTGCACAGCCCGCCGGAGGGCTGCGACGACCTGACCGACCGTATGGTCAGCGTCAAGGGCGTGCGCTTCATAGGCTTCGGCGGAGCCTGCAGCCAGAGCCCCAAGCCCTTTCACTATACGGAAAAGGATCTTTCCCGCCAGATCGTGCGCAGGCTGCCGGAGATCTGCATGCACGGCGGATTCGACGTGCTGGTCACCCATGCGCCCGCCCATGGGCTGGGGGACGGGGACGACAGCTTTCACAGGGGATTCAAGGGCTATGTGGCCCTGCTCAACTACTTTCAGCCCGGCTATCATCTGCATGGGCATCAACACATGGCCTACGGCGGCGCGGTCGCCAGGCAGACCTATCGCCAAACCACCATCATCAACGGCTTTGGTTATCAACTGATCGATTTGGAGGTGCCGGACCGCAGCAACAAGCGCCTTTCCTATCTGAAGACGCGCTACGAGCTGGCAAAGGAGTATGGAAGGATCGTATAAAGTAGAAGCGAGGCAGGATTACGACAAGGCGCTGCGGCGCGGCCGCCGCGAGTACAGCGCGCTGACCGCCAGGGGCGAGAGCGGCAACCTGAAGGTGCTCGACGAGCTGACCCAGGAAAACCGCATCATGGCCTACATCAAGCAGCCTCTGCGCGAGATTTCCATGAGCCGCGTCACGGGCACCTATACCTCGGCGCGCGCCCGCAGCTTCAGCGCGGGCTTCATGCCGCTGCATGACGAGGATTCCGAATTCGCGATGAAGTGGTGCGACCTGTGCGCCATCCACATGACCGAGGGCCTGAGGGACCCTATCCAGGTCTATGAGTACATGTGGAACTACTATGTGATCGAGGGCAACAAGCGCGTCAGCGTGCTCAAATACTTCGGCGCGCCCTCCGTGCGGGCAGAGATCATCCGCATGATCCCGCAGCTGAACCCGGAGGACCCGAACACGGCGATCTACTATGCCTTTCTGCGCTATGACCGCGGGGGTCTGTTCAAGAACATCCGCCTGAGCGATGCCAGACGCTACGACGTGCTGGCCGAAACGGAGCAGGCGCTGCTCGGCAGGCTGACGCCCGAGGAGCGGGAGGAGATCAACTTCAACTCCATGTTCCTGCACTTTGAGGTGGCCTATGCCGAGACGGGCAGCAGCCTGTCGCTGGGCGATGCCTTTCTGGAGTACCTCAAGGTCTACGGCTTCATCCGCAATGACCCGCTGAGCCTGATCTCCGAGCGCATCCACAGCCTCAAGCCGCAGCTGGAGCTGGCTGAAAACATGGATAAGGAGCCCACCCTTCTGCTGGACGTGCAGGAGGAGGCCCCCGCGCCCGGGCTGATCAGCCGCATCTTCAGCGGCGGCAGGCGCACGGTCAGGGTGCTCTTCGCCTATGAGGAAGGGCGCACGGAGGACAACTGGATCGGCGCGCACGAAAAGGGCCGGCAGGAGATGCAGGCCGCGCTGGGCGACGCCGTCAGATCCGAGTATCTGGACGGGCTCAGCCCCGAGAACGCCTATGAGCTGATGACAGAGCATGCCAGAGACAAGGACCTGCTGATCGTCACCTCCTCTCGGCTGGCGGGGGCGGCTCTGCGTTTTTCGCTGGAGAACCCCTCCTGCATCACGCTCGTTTACTCCCGCGTGCGGCAGGACAGCCGCCTCAACACCTACTACGGCAGGTATTACGAGCCTGTCTTCCTCTGCGGTGTGGCCGCGGGCCTTGGCACCGAAACGAACAGGGTGAGCTACATCACCCCCCAGGTGACGGGCGTGCGGCACACCAGCGACATCAACGCCTTCGCCCTCGGTGTGAAGAGCGTTCGCCCCTCGGCCGACGTATATCTGGTGATGAAGGATGTGTCGCCGCTGGACGCGCGGACCTGTGAGCTGGGCATCCGCCAGTCGGTGGAGCTGGGCTGCGATATTGCCCTCACGCCGGACTATCCTGGCCTGAGCATGCAGGGCACGCCTGAGACCAGCTTCTCCTATCTGCTGCGCCTGCACGGCCTCGGCCAGCCCTCGGAATATCTGGCAGCGCCGGCCTGGAACTGGGGGCACTACTACACGGAGATCGTTCGCAGTTATCTGAGCAACAGCCTGGAGTTCCTGCGCCTGATCGACCAGCGGGACGAGCCTTCGGTGACCGGCTTTTGGTGGGGCATCGCCAGCGGCGTGCTGGAGTTCCGCTCCACCGAGTTCCTGCACCCGATCGCCAACAACCTGCTGCAGTACATGCGCTCAAGCATCCAGCTGGGCCGCTTCAAGCCCTTCCGCGGGCCCATTTGGGACGAGAAGGGGGAGGAAAGGGTGGCCAGCCACAGCGCGCTGCGCCCCTACGATGTGCTCTCCATGACATGGCTGGCGGACTTTATCAAGGTCATCAGCTGAACGGCCGCCATCAAAAAGGCCCCTGACCGAAGCGCTTCGGTCAGGGGCCTTTTTTCGGCAGTGTCAGATGCTCCAGTTGCGCTCCAGCGCGCGGGCCCTGTCTTCGCTGACGAGGTATGAGACGAGCTCGTCCTGCTTCACGCCGTCCATGGTCTCACCCTTGCGCGTGCGGACGGACACGGTGCCCTCGGCGGCCTCTCGGTCGCCCAGCACCAGCATGTAGGGGATCTTCATCATCTGCGCCTCGCGCACCTTGAAGCCTATTTTTTCGTTGCGCAGGTCCAGCTCCGCGCGCAGGCCGGCGGCCTCCATGCGTTCCTTCAGGGCCTTGGCGGCCTCGTCGGCGCGGTCGGTGATGGTCATGATCCTGGCCTGCACGGGGGACAGCCACAGGGGGAAGGCGCCGCCGAAGTGCTCGGTCAGTATGCCGATAAAGCGCTCGATGGAGCCGTAGACCACGCGGTGCAGCATCACGGGGCGGTGCTTCTCTCCGTCCGGCCCGGTGTAGCTCAGGTCAAAGCGCTCGGGCAGATTCATATCCAGCTGGATGGTGCCGCACTGCCAGCTGCGCCCGATGCTGTCCCGCAGGTGGAAGTCGATCTTCGGGCCGTAGAAGGCGCCGTCGCCCTCGTTGATGGTGTAAGGCACATGCAGATCCTCCAGCGCTTCCTTCAGCGCCTGGGTGCTGAGCTCCCACATCTCGTCGCTGCCGATGGAGTTTTCGGGCCGGGTGGACAGCTCCACCTTGTAGGGGAAGCCGAAGGCCTTGTACACATCGTCGTCCAGCTTGTAGATGGCCATCACTTCTTCCTTGATCTGTTCGGGCGTGCAGAAGATATGCGCGTCATCCTGCGTGAAGCAGCGCACGCGCATCAGGCCGTGCAGCGTGCCGGATTTCTCGTGACGGTGCACCAGGCCCAGCTCGCCCATGCGGCGGGGCAGATCGCGGTAGCTCCACTTGCGGCGCTTGAAGGCCAGTATGCCGCCCGGGCAGTTCATGGGCTTGATGGCGAAATCCTGATCGTCGATGCGGGTGGTGTACATGTTCTCGCGGTAGTTGTCCCAGTGGCCGCTCTGCTCCCACAGGGAGCGGTTGAGGATCACGGGGGTCTTGATCTCCTCATAGCCCGCCTTCTCATGGATCTCGTGCCAGTAGCCCTCCAGCAGATTCCTCAGCACCATGCCCTTGGGGTAGAAGAAGGGGAAGCCGGGGCCCTCGTCCAGGATGTCGAAGAGGTCAAGCTCCCTGCCCAGCCTGCGGTGATCGCGCTTCTTGGCCTCCTCCAGCATCGTGAGGTATTCGTCCATGGCCTCCTTCTCGGTGAAGGCCGTTCCGTAGATGCGCTGCAGCATCTTGTTTTTCTCGTCGCCGCGCCAGTAGGCGCCCGCTACGCTGGTCAGCTTGAAGGCCTTGATGCGGCCGGTATTGGGCAGATGCGGGCCCGCGCACAGATCGACAAAATCGCCCTGGCGGTAGAAGGAGATCACGGCGTCCTCCGGCAGGTCCCGGATCAGCTCGACCTTGTAGGGCTCGTTCCTCTCCTGCATGAAGGCGATGGCCTCCTCGCGCGGCAGCGTGAAGCGGATCTCGCGGTCATTCTTTTTGATGATGTGCTTCATCTGCTTTTCGATCTGTTCAAGCGCCTCAGGGGTGAAGGGCTCGTCCACATCAAAATCGTAGTAAAAGCCGTTCTCGATGGCGGGGCCGATGGCCAGTTTGGCGCTGGGGTACAGCGTTTTGACCGCGGAGGCCATGACGTGCGAAGCCGTGTGGCGCAGCACGTGCCGCGCTTCCTCGTCCTCAAACCCCAGAAATTCCAGTTCGCCGTCCTGCTCGATGGGGGCCATCAGCTCGATCAGCTCGCCGTTCAGCCGGGCCGCGAGAGCCGTCTTTTTCAGCTCGCTGTCCAGATCGGCCAGTATGTCAAGGGCATTGATGCCTGCCTGATATTCCCTGCTTTTTCCCTGAATGATTAAGTTCATGCTGTTTCTCCTTTACAGACACTTGATTTCCGGATATAAAAAAACATCCGTCCCATAGGGACGAATGCATTGCATCCGCGGTTCCACCCTGCTTGCCAGAAGCCACTCATATCCCTGTATCGCTGGGCTGCGCCTGGCCCTCCGGCGGTGGTGCCCTTGTCCTCCATGCCCAAGCGCGCTTTCAGCCGCGGCGCGCTCTCTCTTGGGGCGGTTAGACGGGGCCTGTCCTCCTTCACCGGGCAGGTGCGCTTAGTATAGGCGCGCGCCGGGGCGATGTCAAGCCGGGATCGCTCGCTTTTTCGGAAGGGATCGCCTTCAGCTTTTCGGCACATAATCATGCAGGCAAGGGCTCCACAGGGGCGCGTCGCGGCGCGCGGACCGAAGAGCTGAATTTTAGATTCCGTCATATAAAGCAAGAAAATGTTACATCGGTTCATAAAATGTTTACATTTTAGGGCTAAGTCTGTTTGTTGATAATTCAGGTGGGTGGAATCGTTTGATATCTAATATGGGGAAGAAATGACATAAAATGTTAAAAGCGTTCAATCTTGCAAATAAATATATAGATTGTGTCAATAGTGATTGAAATAGCCTCTCGCATCATGTATAATCATGATGTTTCGAAACTTGTAAGGGGCAAGGAACGGAATAAGGTAAAGGAGTGGTGTCCACATGAAAAGAAACATTGCAAACCTGCGGGAGGGTTTGCCCGTATTTAAGGCGCTCGCGTCCGAAACGCGGGTGGCTATACTGGAGCTGCTGATGAACAGGGGCCCTATGCGCATGACCGCTATCGCCGAATCGCTCAAGATCACCGGCGGCGCGATCACCAGCCATGTCAAGGCGCTGCATGACGCCGGCCTGATCGTCATCGAAACGCGCGGCGGCAAGCATGGCGTGCAGAAGATCTGCAGCGCCGTGACCGACCCCATCGCGGTGGATGTCAAGGGCAGCATGAAGGGCTGATATCCTTCCCTTTTCGCATGGCTGTCCGCGTCAGACAAGGCTCGCGCTTGCGGGCCTTTCTTTTTGTGGAAACGGTTTCTAAGCGCGCGGCGCCCGCCTTTTCACAAGATACAGGCTGTGATATACTATTATGAAAGGGGGAGAGGCTATGCGGAGCATGACGGGATGGGGGCGCGGCGCCGCGCGGCAGGACGGGCGCGAGCTCACGGTAGAGCTCAAGTCGGTCAATCACCGTTACCTTGACCTCAGTTTCCGCTTGCCCCGCGCGCTGAATTTTGCCGAGGCCTTCCTGCGCGAAAGGCTGTCCGCTGAGATGTCGAGAGGGCATGTGGATGTCAGCGTCAACTATCGCAACAGCCGGCAGGACGCGAGGGGCGTGGAGGCGGATATCCCCCTTGCGCTGGCCTATGCCGGGGCGGCGCGCGAGATCGCCGGGGCCGCGGGGCTGGAAGAAGACCTGAACGTCGGCACGCTGATCGCCCTGCCCGACGTCATCCGCGTGAGCGAGGCGCCCGAGGATGAGGCGGCCCTGCTGAAGCTGCTGTCAGAAGCCACTGGGGAAGCCCTGAGCGGCCTGCAGGCATCGAGGGAGCGGGAGGGCCTTGCCATCCGGCGCGATCTGTTGGGCTATCTGGACAGCCTGCGCGGCATGCTGGAGCGGATGAAGGCCCTGGCGCCCACGCAGAGTGAAAACTACCAGAGCAAGCTCAGGGAACGGCTGGCGCGCCTTGGCGCGGAGGGGGTCGATCCGCAGCGCCTGGCGCAGGAGGTAGCCCTGTTTGCGGACAGGGTGGCCATCGATGAGGAGCTGGCGCGCCTTGGCGCGCATCTGGATCAGATGGGCGTGCTGCTGGACGCGCGTGAGCCTTCCGGCAGGCGGATGGATTTCCTTGTGCAGGAGATGAACCGCGAGGCCAACACCATCGGCAGCAAGACCAGCGAGCTGGCCGTCACCCGCCTGGTGCTGGACGCCAAAAATGCCATCGAGAAGATGCGCGAGCAGATACAGAACGCAGAATGAGTGCCGATCAAAGGAGATAAGAGCCGATGAGGGAGCAGCGGAAAGGGATGCTGTTGGTGGTGTCGGGACCGAGCGGGACCGGCAAGGGGACGCTGTGCGAGCGGCTGCTGAGGAGCGATCCCAGCATCACTTTCAGCGTGTCGGTCACCACCAGAAGGCCGCGTGAGGGCGAGATCGACGGCGTGCACTACCGCTTTGTCAGCGAGGAGCAGTTCGACCAGATGCTCGGACAGAACGCCTTTCTGGAGCATGCCACCGTGCACGGCCACCGCTACGGCACCCCCCGCGCCCAGGTGGAGGAGGCCATCGAGGCCGGGCAGAATACCCTGCTGGATATCGATCCGCAGGGCGCGCTCAGCGTGATGAGCGCCAAACCCGACACCGTGAGCATTTTCATCCTTCCGCCCAGCTACTCCGCCCTGCGCCAAAGGCTGCGCACCCGCAATACGGACGACCCGGAGGAGATACTCAAACGCCTCTCCAACGCCTATGGCGAGGTCAAACTGCTGAAACACTACAGCTACGCCATTGTCAACGACCAGCTCGACCAGGCCTTCGCGCTGCTCAGCGCCATCATACTGGCCGAGAAACAGCGCACCACGCGCTACTTCCCCGAAATTTACGAGGAGTAAGGAGAACATCATGCCTATCAACAAACCCGGTATCGAAGAACTGAAGAAGAAGGTGGATTCAAGCTATACCCTGGTCATCGAGGCCAGCCGCCGCGCCCGCCAGCTGATGGACGGCGCGCAGAGCCTGGTGGAGGAGCAGGATCAGAAGCCGCTTTCCCAGGCCATCTCGGAGATCAACCGCGGCCTCATCACCTATCACCGCAAGCTGGAAGATGAGCAGTAATCAAGCGGACCTTCAGGGCAAGACGGTGGTGCTCGGCGTCAGCGGGGGCATCGCGGCCTACAAGGCCTGCGAGCTGGTGTCCCGGCTGAAGAAGGCAGGCGCGCAGGTGCATGTGATCATGACCGCGGCGGCAGCCGAATTCGTGCGGCCGCTCACCTTCCAGACCCTGAGCGCCAACCCCGTGGCGACCGACACCTTCGGCAGCGTGAAGTACTGGGAGGTGGAGCACATCGCGCTGGCCAAACAGGCGGATCTGTTCGTGATCGCGCCCGCTACGGCCAATGTGATCGCCAAGCTGGCCTGCGGCATCGCGGACGACATGCTGACCACCACGGCGCTGGCCACGGCGGCCCCCATGCTGCTGGCCCCTGCCATGAACACGCAGATGTATCTGGCTGAAGCCACGCAGAGAAACCTGAGCACCCTCATTGCCCGCGGCGCGCGCACGGTGGGGCCGGAGGGCGGCCTGCTGGCCTGCGGCGACGTGGGAGCGGGCCGCATGAGCGAGCCCGCCGAGATTTTTGCCGCCGTTGAAGCGCTGCTTTCACCGAGCGGGGATTTCAGCGGCCTGCGGGCTGTGGTGACGGCCGGGCCCACGCGCGAGGCGCTGGACCCTGTGCGCTTCCTTACCAACAAATCCTCGGGCAAAATGGGCTACGCCGTCGCGCAGGCCCTGCTGGCGCGCGGGGCGAAGGTCACGCTCATTTCCGGCCCTGTCAGCCTTGACCCGCCGCAGGGCGCGAAGCTGCTGCGGGTGGAATCGACGGAAGAGCTTTCGAAGGCCGTGCTGGGCGAAGCGCCTGGCTGTGACGTGCTGATCCAGGCGGCCGCCCCGGCGGACTTTGCGCCGGCACAGGCGGAAGAAAGAAAGATCAAGAAACAGGGCGACGGGGAGCTGGTGCTGCGCCTGAAACAGACGCAGGATGTGGCCCGCGCGGCGGGAGAGAGAAAACAGCCGCATCAGGTGTTCGTGGGCTTTGCCGCGGAAACGGGCGGCAGCGTTCAGCAGGCGGATGAAAAACGTCGCCGCAAGCACCTTGACCTGATCTGCTACAACGATGTCACGCGCGAGGGCGCGGGCTTTGACGTGGAGACCAACATCCTTACGCTGATCTCGGACGGCCGCGTGAAGGAACTGCCCCTGATGAGCAAACGGCAGGCGGCCGACCTGCTGCTGGATGAGGTGCTTCAGATCAGGAAGGCGAAGCTGGTGTGACCGGGATCGGGCGCTTTGCGCAGGTGATCGTCGATATCGCCCACGCCGACGTGGACCGCGTGTTCACCTACGCCATTCCCGAGGGAATGGCGCTTCAAGTTGGTATGCGGGTGCTGGTGCCCTTCGGCCATCAGCGCAAAGAAGGCTATGTGCTGGGCCTGACCGGGGAGAGCGAGCTGCCGCCCGAAAAGATCAGGCCGGTGGAAAGCGCGCTCGAAGACTATCCCGCCATCCTGCCGCCCCTGGTCGCCCTGGCGCGGGAGATGAGCGCTTCGGCGCACTGCCCGCTGGCCGAGACCCTGCGGCTGATGATCCCCGCGCAGATGCGCGGCGGGCGCGTGAACATCAAATCAGAGAAGACGGCGCAGCTGATCGTCAGCGGCGAAGAGATCGCCAGGGCGCGCGACAGGCAGACACGGTCGCCCAAGCGCAGGCTGCTGATCGACCTGATGGCGGACGGGGAAGAGCACCCGCTGCGGGAGCTGCAGCTGCTGGTGCGCTCGCCGCTGGAGCCGCTGCGCGCCCTGGAAGCGGAAGGCGTCTGCCGCCTGCACGACAGGGAGGTGCTGCGCTCCCCCTATCCGGACGAGCCGGGGCGCGTGCCCGACCCTGTGCTCACGGCCGATCAGCGGGAGACGCTGGACGAGCTGCTGCCCGCGCTGCGTTCGCGCGCAGGGGCCTTTCTGCTGCACGGAGTGACGGGTTCGGGCAAGACGGAGGTCTATATCCGCGCCGTGCGCGAGGCGCTGCGGCTGGGCCGCGGGGCCATCGTGCTGGTGCCGGAGATCGTGCTGACCCCGCAGATGGTGCAGTGGTTCCGCGGGCGCTTTCAGGACGAGGCGGCGGTGCTGCACTCCCGGCTTTCCGCGGGAGAGCGCTTTGACGAATGGCGCAGGATACGACTGGGCACGGCGCGCGTGGTGATCGGCGCCAGGAGCGCCGTGTTTGCCCCGGTGAAGGATCTGGGCCTGATCATTGTGGATGAGGAGCACGAAGCCACCTATGTGTCCGACCGCGTGCCGGCCTACGACGCGCGTGAGGTAGCGGCTTCCAGGGCCGCGAGGGAGGGGGCCGTGCTGCTGCTGGCCAGCGCCACGCCCTCCGTGCTGAGCTTCGCAAAGGCCCGGCGGGGGGATTACACCCTGCTGGAGATGCCGCTGCGGGTCAACGGCATGCCGCTGCCCGAGGTGAAGGTGGTGGACATGCGCGAGGAATTACGCCTTGGCAATAAGGGTATGTTCTCACAGGCCCTGAAAGAGGGCCTGGAGGAGTGCCTGGCGGCCGGGGAGCAGGCCATCCTTTTTATCAATCGCAGGGGATATGCCCAGAGCGTGGTCTGCCGCAAGTGCGGCCACGCGCTCGGATGCCCCTCCTGCGACGTGAGCCTGACCTATCACGCGGCGGATGGGCAGATGCACTGCCACTATTGCGGGCGCACCTCGCCGCTGCCCGGGCGCTGCCCGGAGTGTGGCTCCGCCTACCTGAAGCCCGTCGGCGCGGGCACCCAGCGGGTAGAGGAGGAGTTCAAAAAGCTCTTCCCCGGCGTGCCGCTGGTGCGGGTGGACAACGACACCACCACGCTCAAGGACGCGCACCGCGACCTGATCAACCGTTTTCGCAGCGGCGCGGCGCGCGTGATGATCGGCACCCAGATGATCGCCAAGGGGCTGGATTTCCCGCGCGTGACGCTGGTTGGGGCCGTGCTGGCCGATTCTTCGCTCAACCTGCCCGATTTCAGAAGCGCAGAGCGCAGTTTCCAGCTGCTCACGCAGGTGGCGGGCCGCGCGGGGCGGGCCGACCGGCCGGGGCATGTGATCATCCAGACCTACAAGCCGGATCACTATGCCATCGCGGCCGCCGCGGGGCAGGATTACCGCCGGTTTTTCAACACCGAGTTTGAGCGGCGCAGGCGCGATCTCTACCCGCCCTTCACCCTGATGGCGAGGCTCCTGTGCCAGGCGGCGGACGAGGAAACGGCCCGGCGCGTGAGCGGCGCGCTGCTTAACAGGGTGGAGAAGCTGCTGAACGACAACCCCGCGCTCAAAAAGCGCGTGCTGTTTTACCGCGAGGACGAGGCGCCCATCAAGCGGATCATGGGCCGCTCGCGCTCGCAGGTCTTGCTGAAGCTGCTGGTGCACAGGGAGAGCGATCTGGTGGTCGCCGCGCTGCAGCAAATGACGAAGGAAGATTGGCCCTGCGAGGTGGCGCTGGAGATCAACCCGGCCTCGCTGGCCTGATGAGGAGAAAAGATGTCAAAGAAGACCATATTGCATATCGGGGAGCCGCTGCTGAGGGCGGTGAGCCACCCCGTGAAAAAGTTTGACGCCAGGCTGGAAATGATCGCGCGCGACATGGGAGAGACCATGTACGCCGCCGACGGCGTGGGCCTGGCGGCCCCCCAGATCGGCCTGATGCGCCGCCTGATCGTGATCGACGTGTATGACGACCATGGGCTCCGCGTGTTTGTGAACCCGGAGATCATCAAGGCGGAGGGAGAGGTGGCCATGGAGGAGGGCTGCCTCAGCATCCCCGGCCGCCGCGGCTGCGTGAAGCGGGCGGAGAAGGTGACCGTGCGCTATCAGGATGTGCACGGCAAGTTTCATGAGCTTTCGGCGGACGGCCTGCTGGCGCGCGCCCTGCAGCATGAGATCGATCACCTGAACGGCGTGCTCTACGTGGATGTGATGGAATACGAAGTGTTTGACGAGCCGGAGAAAAGCCCCGGCGAAACGCAAGAGGTGAAGGCCTGATGCGCGTGGTGTTCATGGGTACGCCCGCCTATGCCGTCGCCTCGCTGAAGGCGCTGGTAGACAACGGCTTCCAGGTCGTGGGCGTGTTCACGCAGCCCGACAAGCCCAGGGGCCGGGGCGGCAAGGTGCAGATGCCGGAGGCGAAGCAGTACGCGCTTGAAAAGGGCATCCCCGTGTTTCAGCCAAGGCGCATCCGCCTGGACGGAGCGGAGGATCTGCGCGCGCTCGCGCCGGACCTTTGCGTGACGGCCGCTTTCGGCCAGATACTCTCTCAGGAGATCCTGGATATCCCGCGCTTTGGCACCGTCAACGTGCATGCCTCACTGCTGCCCAAGTACCGCGGCAGCTCGCCCGTCAACTGGTGCCTGATCAAGGGGGAAACCGAGACGGGCGTCACCACCATGATGACGGACAGGGGCATCGATACCGGCGACGTGCTGCTGCAGAGGAAGACGGCCGTCGGTCCCCTGGAGACGGCGGGGGAGCTGACCGGGCGGCTGGCCGAAATGGGCGCCGGGCTGCTGATCGAAACGCTGCGCCTGCTGGAAGCGGGCTCCCTGCGGCGCCTGCCGCAGGATGAGAGCGCCATGAGCTATTATCCCATGCTCAGCAAAGAGATGGGCGAGATCGACTGGTCGCGGTCCGCGCGGGCCATTGCCTGCCTTGTGCGCGGCCTGAACCCCTGGCCCGGGGCCTATACCGATACGAGAGAGCAGGGCAGGCTGAAGCTGCTGCTGGCCTCCGATGAGCCGGGGCAGGGCGCGGAGCCCGGCACGGTGCTGGATGCCGACCCCAGGCGGGGCCTTTTGATCCAGACGGGCGAAGGAGCGCTGCGCGTGCTGACGCTTCAGGCACAGGGCGGCAAGGCCATGAGGGCCGGTGATTATCTGCTGGGGCACAGCATCAGGACGGGAGAACCATTATAAGGGCCGCGCGGAGCGCCGAAAGGGAAAACATGAGCGACAACAGACAGAACAAGGCCCCCGGGGGGCGCGCGGACAGGCCCGCCGGCAAGGCAGCGCAGGGGCGCCCGGCAGGCGGCAGACAGGACGGCAGAGGGAATCAGGGCGCCAGGCCCGCCGCGCCGCAGGGGGAGGG
>DBQV01000036.1 GCA_002305755.1 Christensenella sp. UBA1385
CACTTGATATTACAAATCGGGAATTGTAACAATGTTGCCACAGAGCTTCGTCAAATATTGATGTTCGGACAGCTCTGTGTTATGCTCAAACAAATCGCAGCGTTCGGCGGGAGGTGGAAAGGCGTGAGGCGGGCATCGGCCGTTTTCTGTCTGCTGGTGTCGATCGCTTTGCTTTTTCCGATTGGCCATGCGAGGGGCAGCCAGAGCGTGCTGCGCGCGCTGCTGATCGGCGTGGATCGCTTTTCCGGCCTGCCCGATACTCAGCCCGCCGCCCGCAACAACATCATCAACCTTTCGCAGGCCCTCGGTCAGGATGAGCGTGGGTATCAGAGCATGCGCGTCAGCCTCAATGAGCCTCAGACGGCGGTCTCCTTCAAAAAGCTGGTGGAGGACAGCTTCTATGGGGCGGATGATGACGACGTGAGCCTGATTTATATCAGCACGCACGGCCTGTACGAGCCGGGGGAGGACCCGATGAGCTACGCCATGCTGCTTGGCGACGGCGTGAGCGAGTATCCCCTCACGGCGAAGGAACTGTACGAGGTGACGCACGCTGTGCCCGGCATGAAAATTCTGATCGTCGACACCTGCAACGCCGGCGCGCTGATCGACAGGGGGCTCAGGGACGACGGCGCGGGCAGCCTCTTTCAGAAGGAGGAGTACAAGATCATCACCTCCTCGGGCGGCAGCGAGCCCAGCTTCTTCTGGTCGACCGGCAGCGCCGTCTATTACGGAGGCAGCTATTTTGCCGATACCCTGATGCTGGGCATTTCTCCGCAGGGCAACTACGCGGCGGATACCAACCGAGACGGCACGGTGACGCTGGACGAGCTTTACCGCTACCTGCTGCAGAATTACGGCGTGGCTACGGCGCAGGTCTACCCGATGGATGACTCCACACCCGTGCTGACCTATGATCGGCGCATCGTCGCGGCCGACCCGGCGCTGATCACCAACCTGACGCTGGAAGAAGCGGCCTTTGGCGCCGGTGGGGCGGAGCTTGATTTTTCCTATACGCTCAACCGCGCCGCGCTGGTGCACTACCGTCTGATCTATCGCAGGAACGACGCCTGGGACTTTTCAAACGCTCAGATCATCCGCGAGTCGGACGACAGACCGGGCCGCAAAAGCCGCTCACTGCGGCTTGAGTATGAGGATCCGGAGGACTCCGGCTACGCACTGCTCTTTTTGGTGACTTCGGATGGCGACAGCGCCACGCCGCACGCGCAGGCCCTTCTGGCGGCGGAACCGCTGGACGGCGACCCCGGCCTGAGCGTTCAGGCGCTCAGAAGCGCTTTTTCGCCGCTCAAGGGGGAGGAGCTCCCCTTCCACATCGGCCATGAGTTTCCGCTGCGGCTCACGGCCCGCGTGCTGGACAGCCACGGCAATACCGTACGCGTGCTGGCGGGCGATTCGGCGACGCGGCCGAGCCACCTGGAGGGGGGAGGCTGTGTGCTCTACTGGTCGGGCAGGACACAAAACGGCAGCCTGGCCGCGCCGGGAGAATACACGCTCGAAGTGAGCGCACAGACGGGAAAGGAGCGCCGCCTGGTCAGCAGCGCCCCCTTTACGCTTGAGTAGCTTCACCACTCGATGCCTTTTCTTGCCTGAAGCCCCTCGTCGCCGTAGGGGTGCTTTTTCGCTTCAATCACGCTGACGTAGCTCGCCTTTTCGATCATTGCGCCGGAGGCGCCGCGCCCCGTGACTACCACTTCGCCATACCGGAGCCCTTCATCGATCAGGCGAAGGGCCTCTGCCTCCGGGACCAGATAGCAGGAGACCGCCACCGCCAGCTCGTCCAGCACGATCATCGAGGGTCTGATCTCACGGATGGCCTCGATGATGGCGTCGATCTGCCCGGTCTGCTCCCTCCTTGTCCTTTCGAGGTCTTCCTCATCCATCTGGTAGGTGAAGCCCCGCATCGCCGCGCCCTCAAACAGGTGCGCGCCGGGCAGCAGCTTCAGCGAAGCCAGCTCGGATGAATTGGGCTGCTTCATGAACTGGACGATGAGCACCTCTCTGCCCGTGCCCAGCATGCGCAGCGCGAGGCCCATGGCGGCCGTGGTCTTGCCCTTGCCGTCGCCCGTATAGATGTGAAGCCTGTTTTCGCCTTCCATAGCCCCTCCAGTCAAATTGGACAAGTGTAGTTTCCGTTGCTATAATACAGCATCAACGCAGAGGATTGAAACACATGAAATGTCAGTTTTGTAATTCGGAAGACAGCCGCGTGGTCGATTCAAGGCCCACGGAGGACGGCACCAGCATCCGTCGGCGCCGCGAGTGCATCAGCTGCGGCCGCAGGTTCACCACCTATGAAAAGGTGGAGACCATCCAGATGCTGGTCATCAAAAAAGATCACACGCGCGAGCTGTTTGATGCTTCCAAGATCCGCTCCGGCATCATACACGCCTGCCACAAGCGCCCGGTGGCGGCCAAGGATATCGACAAGATCGTCAGTTCGGTGGAACAGTTTGCCTACAACAGCATGCAGCAGGAGATCACCACCCAGCAGATCGGCGAGATGGTGATGGAGGCGCTGCGCAAGCTGGACGAGGTGGCCTACATCCGATTCGCGTCGGTGTATCGCCAGTTTACGGACATCCCCACCTTCATGCACGAGCTCAAGCGGCTCATGAACGATGAAAAGCCGGAGGAGGCTCAGCGCGAGATCTGATCGAGCGTCATCCCAAAGCCCGGGATGAACTCGCGGATGAAATCCTGCACCTCCTCAAGCTCTATGGCATAGATGCTGCTCTCGATGCCCGCCTGGGCCTCGCGGAATTCGGCGTTGCCCGCCTTGGCTTCCTCCAGACATTTGATATACGCGCACAGACGGTCGGCGGCTTTCACGAGCCGCCATTCTTCATGTGCGGTGTCCGGGCGGAGCAGCCCCTCATATTCCCGCGCCATGTCCTTGGGCAGCATGGACAGCAGGCGGTCTGAGGCCAGCGCCTCGATTTTTCGGTACTCGCCCTTGATGGCAGGGTTGTTGTGCTTGATGGGGGTGGGCAGATCGCCCGTGATGACCTCAGTGGCGTCGTGATAGAGCGCCAGCGCCATCACATGCTCCGGCCGGTAGGCGCGGCCGTAGCGCTTGTTGCCGATCAGGGCGAGCGCGTGGGCGATCATGGCGCACTGCATGGCATGCTCCATATCGTTTTCGGGCATCGTATTGCGCATCAGCCCCCAGCGGTTGATGAAACGCATGCGGGACATATAGGCGAAAAAGTGAAAGGGCATATGCTCTCCTTTATTGTTCAGGCAGCGTCAGTATGATCGGTTCATGCCGGATGGCGGGAAGAAAGATGCGGAGGAAATCATCCCGCTTCAGGGCGACGCTTTTGAAATTGACCCCGGGATGGAACAGAAGGATCTCGTGGGTCATCAGGTCGCTGTCAAGGACCAGACGAATGCGGCCCTCGGGATCGAACATCAGGCTCAGCGGGTTGACTGCGCCCGGATCGAGCGACAGCATCTCGGGCAGCTTTTCCTGCGGGGCGAAGCTCAGGCGCGAGACGCCCAGCAGCCTGCTGACCACAGCCGTTCGGAATGGGCGGTCGTGCCGCAGCAGCATCAGGTAATATTGCGTCTGCTGCCTGTTGCACAAAAACACGTTTTTGAACATGGCCGAGATGCGCCAGTCCACCCCTTCGATGCTTTGGCAGGCTTCGATGGTCTCCTTGGGCTCGTGCTCATAGAGCGTGTAGGGGAGCTTCAGTTCATTCAGGCGATGCAGTATCTCCGCGCTGCGGTTCATTTTGTTCCTTCTTTTTGCGTATGCCGGCCTCATAGCCCAGAGTGCCCGGCCGATAGTACACGGTGTTTTCAAAGCCTTCCGGCATGTAATTTTGCCTGACCCAGTGGCCGGGAAAGTCGTGGGGATAGAGATATCCGCTGGTGTCGTTGATGCGCTCGTGTCCGGCGTAGTGGCTGTCCCTCAGGTGCTCCGGCACCTGCCCGAGCTGGCCGCGCTCGGCGTCCGCCTGCGCGCGCTCCATCGCCAGCACCACGCTGTTGCTTTTTTCGCTTTCGCACACTGTGATGATGGCCTGGGTCAGCGGCAGCCTGGCCTCCGGCAGGCCGATGAACTCCAGCGCCTGGGCGGCCGCCACAGCCGTCAGCATCGCCTGGGGATTGGCGAGGCCCACATCCTCGCTGGCGTGTGCAATGATCCGCCTGGCGATCAGCCGCGGGTCGCATCCCGCGTAGAGGAGGCGCGAACACCACAGCAGCGCCGCGTCGGAATCCGACCCGCGCAGGGATTTGCAGAAGGCGGAGAGCATATCGTAGTACAGAGACTCATCCACCTTGATCACCGGCTTTTGGATGCTGTCTTCCGCGATCTCCAGCGTGATGTGGATCTGCCCGCCCACGGTGGGCGTGGTCAGCGCCGCCAGCTCCAGCGCATTGAGCGCCATGCGGATGTCGCCCGAGCTGCTGCGGATCCAGTGCCTGAGCGCGTCGTCGTCCACGGTGACATTCATCGCGCCAAGGCCGTCCGCTTCGTCCGCGATGGCGCGGCGCAGCGCGGTCTCGATGTCCTTTTCGGTCAGCGGTTCAAAGGCGAAGACGCGGCAGCGGCTCACAATGGCCGGCGTCATGGCGATCATGGGGTTTTCCGTGGTCGATCCGATGAAACGGATCAGCCCCTCTTCTATGGCCGGCAGGATGCTGTCAGACTGCGCCTTGCTCCAGCGGTGGCATTCGTCCAGCAGCAGGTAGGTGGCCTTGCCGTACATCCTGCGGCGTTCGTCCGCTTCCTTCAGCACCTCGCGCACATCGGCCACGCCGGAGGTCACGGCGTTCATGCGCACAAAGCTGGCCTTGGTCATTCGGGCGATGACGGAGGCCAGCGAGGTCTTGCCGCAGCCGGGCGGGCCGTAGAAAATGCTGCTGGTCAGCTTGTCCGCCATGATGGCGCGCCGCAGCAGCCTGCCCGGCCCTACGATATGCTCCTGTCCGATGAAGTCATCCAGCGTCTTGGGCCGCATGCGGTCCGCCAGCGGCTGGCCGGAGGTTCTGCTCTGATCCTGAGCGAAATCAAACAGCGTCATGTATCTTCCTTGTTGGTGAGCAGCAGGCCCTTGCCGTCCGAGCTGAAGCGCCAGGCGTGGGGCAGGGCGTGCATCGCGCACTCCATGTGCAGAGCGGCTATGCCATAGTTGACATTGCCAAAGCCGCGGCCGGAGAGCCGCAGGGTGTTGCCTGATCTTGAGAAGCGCCATGGCTGGCTGTTGACCGCCGAAGGGGCCACGCGCACAGCCTCGGCCGCCTGAAAGGCCCAGTTCGGCCAGCCCTCAGGCTTATCCAGGCACAGAGCGCGCAGCGGCTTGCGGCTGCGCCGCTCGCGCGTTTCTTTTTGCGAGGGATGCCCGTAGGGGATGACGGCCAGTATTCTTTCAGCGGGGGAAAGAGGAATGTCCACCGCGCTGCGGCGGAAGTTGCCCTGAACCCAGCAGCTACCAAGGCCCATGGCCGCCAGCTCCAGCACCATGGCCTCGCCGCTGATGCCCGCGTGCAGCTGCGCGTTTTCAGCCGCGCTGTCAATGATCACCGCCACATACTGACGGGCGTACTCGATGCGGGGAAAGAGGAGCAGCGGGATGAACAGCTCGTTGCCGTCGCAGTCCAGCAGCGCCAGGCGCAGGCCCGGCAGGCTGACGCGCGCCGCCGTATAAGCGAGCGCGCTTTGCTCATCAATGGTGGCGGGTCCGCTGAACCTGCGGCAGGAAAAACGGGAGGGGATGGCGTCCGCCCAGCGCTTGAGCCAGACAGGCGAAAAAAAACCTTCCCAGGGACAGGCGGGCATCCGATCATCCTCCTTCTGTTCATCAGCAGTGTAGCATGCCCCTCCCGCAAATTCAATACGGGCGGAGGCTTTCACTAAGCCTCCGCCAAAAGAGAATGAAGGCCTGGCTCAGCCCTTCTTGCCCAGCACGTCCATGGAGCGCTCCTCGCGGAATTGCGTAGTGTACAGCTGGTAGTAGCGCCCGCGCGCGGCGATCAGCTCGCTGTGGCTGCCGGATTCAGCGATTTTGCCGTCTTCGATCACCAGGATGCGGTCGGCATGGCGCACGGTGGACAGGCGGTGGGCGATGATGAAGCTGGTACGGCCCTCCAGCGTCTTTTCGATGGCCCGCTGGATCATCATCTCGGTCTCCGTATCCACCGAGGAGGTCGCCTCGTCCAGCACGAAGATGCGGGGGTTGTGCAGGATGGCCCTGGCAAAGGAGATCAGCTGCTTTTCACCCGTGGAAAGCCGGTTGCCGCCCTCGCCCACCTGAGAGTCGTAGCCATTTTCCAGCTTCATGATGAAGCCTTCGGCGTTTACCTGCCTCGCGGCGCGCTTTACCTCTTCCATGCCGGCATCCTTGTCGGCGTAGCGGATGTTGTCTGCGATGGTGCCGCTGAACAGCTGCGGCTCCTGCAGCACATAGCCGATGTTGGACTGCAGCCAGAGCTGGCTGCGCTGCCGGTAATCCGTGCCGTCGATCAGTATGCTGCCCTCGGTAGGCTCATAAAAGCGGCAGATCAGGTTGACGATGGTGCTCTTGCCTGCGCCCGTCGCGCCGACCAGCGCCACGGTCTGCCCCGCCCTGATGTGCAGGTCGAAGTGGGAGAGCACGCTCTCACCGTCCTTGTAGCGGAAGCTGACGTCCTCAAAATCGATATCGCCGCGAATGGGCGGCCAGTTTTCTTTTTTGGGGCGGAAGTTGTCGCCGAAAAGCTCCTCCACCTCCCTGCTGTCCCGGATGTCCGGCTCGGTGTCCAGCAGCGTCAGCACACGCTCCGCGGCCGCCTGCCTGCGCTGGAACTCCGAAAAGATGCTGGCAATGTGCTCGACCGGCTCAAAAAAGTCGGTGATGTAGCTCATGAAGGCGGCCAGGGTACCGAGGCTGATCACGCCCTCCAGCACCAGCCCGGCGCCTTCCGTCAGCACAAAGGCCGTCACGATCGCGCCCACGGAACTGATGATCGGCAGGAATAGCGCCGAAAGGACCGCGCCGCGGATCGAGCGCCTGTACATGATATCGGTCTGCGCGCTGAACTCTTCATAATTCATTTCCTCGCGCACCAGCGTCTTGGTGGTCCTCGCGCCCATAATGCCCTCGTTGAAGGCGGCGGTGATGGCGCTGTTGCTCTTTCGGATGTTGCGCTGGCTGACGATCATCTTTTTCTGAAAGAGGATCGAGATGGCGAACATCACGGGCAAGGAGACCAGAGCGGCCAGGGCCAGCTTCGCGTTGAGCGCCGCCATGCCGATGAAGCTGGCCGCCAGAAAGAAGACGCCCCACACAAAGTCTACAAGGCCCCAGCCCAGCGCTTCGCCGATCTGGGCGGTATCGCTGGTCACGCGGGTGAGGAGGTTGCCCACCGGCATCCTGTCGTAGTAGGAGAAGGGCAGCTCCTGCAGCTTGCGGAAGCCCTTGGCGCGCAGGTCATAGTTGACGCCCCACTCGATATGGCCGGAGAGTTGGATGAAGCGATGGCTGATCACAAAATTGAACAGCAGCAGCCCGGCGTACAGCGCGATGAACCAGCCCAGCGTCGAGGTGTCCCTGGCCACCACGAACCTGTCGACGGCATAGCGCGTCAGAAGCGGAGGCAGCGATTCCGTGATGCCCAGCAGGGCCAGCATCAGCATGCATTCGCCCAGCTCCCGCCAGTGGTTTCTGCTCAGCTTCAGGATGCGCCGCCAAAGCTGCAGGCTGAACTTTTTGGGGGCCATGTCCAGTTCCTGTTCGTATTCCATGCTTAGTTTACCTCGGTTTCAGCGGATGCTGTGTCTTCCAGTCCGCTCTGTATGGCATTGATGCGTGCGTAGAGGCCGGGCCGGCTGATCAGCTCCTCATGTGTGCCGCTGGCAGTGATCCGCCCGTCCTCCAGCACGAGGATCAGGTCGGCCCGGCTCAGCGTGCTGATGCGGTGGCTGATGATGAAGGTGGTCACGCCCTTCTCGCCGGAAAGCAGCGCCTGTCTGATCTGAGCGTCGGTCTGCGTATCCACGGCGGACAGCGAGTCGTCAAAGATCAGTATGTCGTTATTTTTCATCAGGGTGCGGGCGATGGCCACGCGCTGCTTCTGGCCGCCCGACAGCGTGACGCCCCGCTCGCCCACCACGGTGTCATAGCCCTTTTCACTCTTTTCGATGAACTCAAGCGCGCTGGCCGTGCGGGCCGCGCCGTCGATCTCCTCCTGCGCGGCGTCACGGGCAGCGATGGCGATGTTTTCCCGGATGGTTTTGCTGTACAGGAAGCTGCTTTGCAGCACCAGCCCTACGCGCGAGCGGAGATAGGCCCTGTCGATGCGGTCGAGCGGCACGCCGCCGATGGTGATGGAGCCGGATCTCGGCTCATAGAGCCTTTGCAGCAGGTGCACCAGGCTGCTTTTGCCCGAGCCTGTGGGGCCCAGTATGGCTACCGTCTGTCCGGCCTTCACGGTGAAGCTGATATCGCGCAGCACATCGTTTCCCTTGTCATAGTAGAGGCTGACGTGGTCAAAGACGATGTCCTGCCGAAGATCGGGGCGGAGGGCTTCGGGCTCTTCAGGCTCCTGCTTGGTGCGAAGCACCTCGCTGATGCGGTCAAGCGCCACCATGCTCTTGCCGGATTCGGTCAGGATACGGCCCAGCTGTCGGATGGGCCAGGTGAGCATGCCTGTATAGCCCGTGATAACGATGAGATCTCCCAGCGTGATGATGCCGCGGCTCGCTTCCACGATACAGACGATCAGGGAAATGAGGATCTGCACCGCCCCCATGGAGCCGCTCAGCGCCCAATAGACCGCCTCCAGATCCGCGACCTTGATGCCGCGGTTGCGGTGTTCGAGGCTGGCGGCGTCAAACTTGTCGATCTCGTTGCTGGCCTGTCCGAAGGCGCGCACCACGCGCACGCCCGTCAGGTTTTCCTGAAGCACCGTGCTCATCTTGGCCTCCGCCTCATCCATCCGGCGGAAGGCCCGAATCACCAGGCGGAAGAAAAGCATGGAAAAGATAAAGATGACCGGCGTGATGGACAGGCTGTACAGCGTCACCTTGACGCTGATGGGCAGCATCAGGCTCAGCGCGAAGACGATCATGAAGACGGCGTTCAGCATCGCTACCACCTGCTGATTGAGGAAGGCGCGCACGGTGTTGATGTCGGAGGTGCAGCGCTGCAGTAGGTCGCCCGTCTCCACCTTCACGTGGTAATCGTAGGGCAGCTTCTGGATGTGATCGTACAGTCTGTTTCTCAGATACAGCGCGGCCGATTCCGAGCCCATGGAGCTGAGCTTGCCCCGGTAAAATGAGGAAACGCCCCCGATCAGGCTGACAGCCACCAGCGCGACGCCGAAGGCCCAGAGATTGCGCTCAAGAAATCCGGGTCCGAGCAGGCTCTCGACGGCCCGGTTGACGGCGGCAGGCAGGCGCGAAGGCTCGCTGCCCAGGTAGTGGTCCATCAGCTCGGCCAGCAGGGCCGGCGTGACGAACCTCAGCAGGCTGGTCAGCGCTGTCAGCAGGAAGGCTATGGCAAAGTATCTGGCGTTTTTTCGCAGCAGGGTACCCATCAAGCGGTTGCGTTGCGTATGCATACAAACTCCTGTGATATATCGGCAATGAAAAAGAGCCCGGGGAAAGTCCGTCCGCAGCTCTTCAGCATGAAAAGACAAGCAGCTCTGTCAGGCTGGCGTGCGGCCGGAAACGATGCTCAAAAGCCCGGAAATCCGTCTGTTCCTCATCCCGGCCACCTCCTTGTTCAAACTGATCTCATGTTATACTATCTTTTGAGGCCCTGTCAAGAATTTGAGCCGCCAAATCAAACAAATACTTTGATCCATCGCCGTCTTGGGCGTTTTTTCTCGTGCGTCGCCGCCCTGTTCAGCCAGAGAATGCCGGCATGGAAAACGCTTTCGACGGGTGATGGGGTTCATTAAGCACATAAAAAACCCCTTTCCCGAGAAAGTGGGAAAGGGGGCAAGGCGGGCCTGGCCTACCAGGTGGCCTTCATGGCCGAGGCTACGGCGTTCTGATGGGTCTCGTCTACACGGTTGGTGTCGTGTGTGCGGCTATTGTAAAAGTGGATGCAGAAGTGGCCGGAGAACTCGTTGTCAATGGTAGTCGTGCCATGCGGCATGCCGTTCATCGAGGCAGCGTATACATGCCCGTTGTACTTGACGAGTATGGCCCGCCTCCTCCAGGACCATTCTCCGCCGAAGACGGCCTTCACCGTGTCCGTATCGTCGGAGGTGGTCGGCTCGGCGTCCAGATGGTTCACGCCGCTCCAGCGGGTGGCGCTGAAGGTCTTGCCCGTGGCGATATCCTTCACGGTAAAGGTCGCTCCCTTGGGAATGGTGGCGCTGCCGTTTTTGAACCAGTCGAGCCGTTCGGTTTCCAGCGTGTAGTTGGCGGCGTTCTGGCCGAAGAGTTTTTTGATGGTGGCGTAGCCCGCCACGCCATCCACGGTCAGGCGCGAGGCCTTCTGGAAGGCCTTGACGGCCTCGGCGGTCTTGTCTCCGTAAGAGGAGTCGATCGCGGCCTTGTAGTAGCCCTTCAGCTTCAGCGCCTGCTGCAGCGCCTTCACATGCCTGCCTGTGTTTCCGGGGCTGGTGGTCTTGGGCACGGCAATGTCGGAAATACTGCTGATGCCCTTCATCTGTGGGTCGGTCTTGGCGGTCGTTTCGGCCACGGAGCCGAAGAGCTTCAGCACGGTGTCGTAATCCGCTTCGCCCGTCTGCTTCAGCCCGTATTTCTTTTGGAAGCTCATGACCGCTGCCTGTGTCAATTTGCCAAAGCCGCCGTCCACCGTGCCCTCGTAGAACTTTTTCAGCTGCAGGGCGCGCTGCAGCTTCTCCACATGCTCGCCTTTGTCGCCCAGCTTGCAGAACTTGGGCGGCGTGCCCAGCGCGCTGATGGACTTGGCGTCGGCATATTTGCTGGTGCTCTTTGGCTGGGTGGCCTCTTTGAGCTTTTTGGCGGTGGCATCCGACACCGTGACGAACTTCTTCATCACATAGCCCACCTTGCTGTCATAGCGCACCTTGTAAAAATCGCCCGAGGTACCCAGAAGGGCCACCTTGGCGCCCTTGCTCAGCTTGGCGTAATACTCGCTGTCCGTGTTTGCCTTCATACGGAAAAATACCTTGTCCGCGTTGACGGTGCCGGTCAGGGCTTCCGCGGCAAACGAGCTCAGGCTCAGGCCCAGCATCACCGCCAGGCAGAGGGCAGCCACGATTCTTTGGGCCAGACCGCTCGTCTTGTTCATGATTAAGACCTCCTGATCGCTCACGGCAGGTTTCCCTGCACACGAAGCTCTGTGTTAATGGCAGTATATTACAAAAATATTACAATTGCAACACGGAATTTAATATTTGTTTCTTCGGATGTCGGCAGGAGATGAAGGGAAAAGGGAGCATCAGCGACGGATTCTTCGTGGACTTTTGCCTATTCCTGTGATAGTATGGCTGAGGTTTTACATCAATTCGGTAAGGGGCGACACTATGTACGATATTATTGTCATCGGCGCCGGCGTTGTCGGCAGCGCGATTGCGGAGCATCTCTCCCGCTATGAGGGCCGCTTTGCGGTGCTGGAGCGGGCTGACGATGTAGCCGAAGGCTCCAGCAAGGCCAACAGCGGCATCGTCCATGCGGGCTACGATGCCAAGCCCGGTACGGACAAAGCCAGGCTGAATACCAAGGGCGCTCAGATGATGAAGCAGCTGTGCGCGAGGCTCGGCGTGCCCTATGGCCAGCCGGGCGCGATGGTGCTGGCCTTCAGCGAGGCTGATCGGGCGACCATTGAAAAGCTGTATGAGCAGTCACTTGAAAACGGCGTGGAGGGCTGCCGCGTGATCGAGGGCGCGGAGGCTTTGAAGATGGAGCCCAACCTGAATCCGGATGTGGTCTGCGCGCTGCACGTGCCCAGTTCCGGCCTTGTCAGCCCCTATGAGCTCACCCACGCCTTGGCCAACTCCGCCGCCGCCAACGGAGTAGAGTTCAGGCTGGAGACGGAGGTGGAGCGCATTGAGCCCACGGAGACGGGCTGGGCGCTGCACACGAACCGGGGCGTGTATGAGTGCCGCGCCTTCGTCAACTGTGCGGGCGTGTTCGGCGCGAAGCTGCACAACCAGATCTCCGACCGCAAGCTTAATATCATCGCAAGGCGCGGCCAGTATTACCTGCTCGACCATGAGACGCCGCTGCGCTTTTCCATGACCATGTTTCAGGTGCCCACCAGGATGGGCAAGGGCGTGCTGATCAGCCCCACCACGCACGGCAATCTGCTGGTTGGCCCCACGGCGGAGGATATCCCCGATCCCCTGGACACCACCACCACCTCGGAAGGCCTCGCGGACGCGCTGGCCAAAGCCAGGCTCACCTATCCCGGCCTTTCGGTGCGCAGCGTGATCACCACCTTCGCGGGCATTCGCGCGCATGAGGAAGGGGGAGATTTCGTGATCGGCGCCGTACCCGGCGCCAAGGACGGCGCGTTTGAAGCCATCGGCATCGAAAGCCCGGGCCTGTCCGCCGCCCCCGCCATCGGCGAAGAGATGGGCACCTGGGCAGCCTACTCCCTGCAGCTGAAGCGCAAAGCCGATTTTGTGCCCTATGGGCCCATGCCCAAGTCCTTCAGCCACATGAGCAACCGCGAGCGGCAGGAAGCCTACGAACGTGACCATGAGTACGGCCGCATCGTCTGCCGCTGCGAGATGGTGACCGAAGCGGAGATACGCAGGGCCATCCGCGAGCCCGTCGGCGCGCGCAACATCGATGGCGTAAAGCGCCGCACGCGCGCGGGCATGGGCCGCTGCCAGGGCGGCTTCTGCAGCCCCCGCGTAGTGCAGATACTGTGCGAAGAGCTGGGCATGAAGCCTGAAGAGGTCACCAAATTCGGCGGCGCGAGCCGCCTGCTGGTGGGCAAGCTGAACGAAATGCAGCCGGAGGATAAGTAAGATGAGCGAGAGAAGAATCCCCGTGGATCTGCTGGTGATCGGCGCGGGCCCCGCGGGGCTGGCCGCCGCCATCTCCGCGCGCGAATCCGGCGTTGAGAGCATCGTGGTGCTTGAAAGAGAAGACTTTCAGGGAGGCATCCTCCGCCAGTGCATCCACAACGGCTTCGGGCTGCACCGCTTCAAGGTGGAGCTGACGGGGCCCGAGTATGCCCAGCGCGACATCGACAGGGCCAGGGAGCTGGAACTTGACATCCGGACCGGCGTGACCGTGCTGGACGTTACGCCCGACAAGGTGGTCACGGCCATCAGCCGCGACAGGGGCCTTGAGGAGTTTCAGGCCAAGGCGGTCGTGCTGGCCATGGGCTGCCGCGAGCGCCCGCGCGGCGCGCTGGCCATCCCGGGCACCCGCTGCGCCGGCATCTACAGCGCCGGTACGGCCCAGCGCTTTGTGAATCTGGAAGGCTACATGCCCGGCAGGCGCGTGGTGATACTCGGCTCGGGTGACATCGGCCTGATCATGGCGCGCCGTATGACGCTGCAGGGGGCGAAGGTGCTGGCCTGCGTGGAACTGATGCCCTACTCGAGCGGGCTTAACCGCAACATCGTTCAGTGCCTGCAGGATTACGATATCCCGCTGCTGCTGAGCCACACCGTGACCAATATACGTGGCCGCGAGCGGCTGGAGGGGGTCACCGTCTCTCGGGTGGATGACAGCCGCCGCCCCATCCCCGGCACGGAGCGGGAATTTGACTGCGATACCCTGCTGCTCTCCGTCGGCCTGATCCCGGAGAACGAGCTTTCTCTCAGCGCGGGTGTGAAGCTGAGCCCCGCCACCTCGGGCGCGGAGGTGGACAACACCCTGCAGACCAGCGTGCCCGGCATCTTTGCCTGCGGCAATGTGCTGCACGTGCATGATCTGGTGGATCATGTGTCCAATGAGAGCGCGGTCGCCGGCAGGGCTGCCGCTGCCTACATCAAGGGAAAGGCCTGGCAGGGGACCATCATCCCCGTGCGGGACGGCGAAGGCGTGCGGGGCAGCGTGCCACAGCGCATCAATCTGCCGGATGCCGCGGTCGACTTCTCGGTCAACCTCATGTTCAGGCCGGCGCAGGTCTACCGCAACCACTATGTGGTGGTGCGCGCGGATGACCGTCCGCTTTCCGTGCGAAAGAGCATGATCCTCACGCCGGGCGAGATGGCCGTTGTGCCTATGAGTGCGGAACTGCTGGAAAAGTGCCGCGGGGCCAAGTCCGTCACGGTCGAGATCCGGGAGGACAAGCCGGAAGCGGTTTAGCCTAATACATGCGTTTCTTCTGGGAAGGACGGCCGGCCGCCGTTCTTCTTCTTTTATTCACCGGCTCATGAGCGCCCGCGAACTTTGTGATACAATCCGTGTATTTCTATTGCGCATGGGGAGCCTCTCGGTTATACTGTTTGCGACTCAGATCACAAGGAGGAAAACCAAATGAGGAAACTGGTAGCGTGCTTTCTTTGCATGGCGCTCTTGCTGGGCACGGGCAGTGTTTTTGCGGAAACGCTGACCGGCACCGCGGAGGGCTTTGGCGGCCCTGTCACCGTCAGCGTCGAGGTCGAGGACGGCAAGATCACCAAGGTCGAGATTGTGGAACAAAGCGAGACCCCGGCCATCGCGGGCGACGCTCTGGAGCAGCTCCCCGCCGCCATCGTCGAAAAGGGCAGCACGGACGTGGACATGGTCAGCGGCGCAACCTATACCAGCACGGCCATCATCGAGGCCGTGAACAACGCGCTCAACCCCGAAGCGGCTGCCGCCGCTGAGGAAGCCGCCGAAGAAGCGCCGGCTGAGCCCGTGGTGCTGGACGCCGCGGAAGCCTACATCGGCTTTGGCCTGAGCAACTCCGGCCGCGTGGGCCCGGGCAAGGACGACAAGGACGTGCCCGTCTACTCCATCAACCAGGTTTTCGCGCAGCTGCTGTTCGACGCGGAGGGCAAGATCCTGTTCGCGAAGCTGGATCAGCTGGAAGTGGCTACCCCCAACTATGACGGCGCGAGCATGCCGCATATGACCGGCTGGCCGGGGCAGAGCTACAACAACGACGAGAACCACGATGAAAAAGTGGACGGCGTGCTGGAGGCCACCGAGGACAGCTTCCTGGCGGAGGTTTCCTCCTGGGCCACCAAGCGTCAGCGCGGCGACGGCTACCGTCTGAACACCGGCACCTGGTCCGACCAGATGAATTTCTATGAGCAGCTCTTCGTCGGCAAGACGGTGGAAGAAGTGAACGAGTGGTTTGCCAAGTACACCTCCGACCGCAACGGCCGTCCCCTGAAGGCGGGCAGCGAGAACGAGCAGGACAAGGCCAAGTATGACGCGCTGAGCGATGAAGACAAGGCCATGCTGGCAGACGTGACCGCCACCGCCACCATGTCGCTCAAAGACAGCCACGGCGATATTCTGGCCGCCCTGGCGAATGCCTATGAGAACCGTCAGCCCGTGAAGTCCAACGTGGCTTCCATCGGCCTGGGTCTCAACTTCCTCGGTCGCCTTGGCCCCGGCAAGGATGACAAGGATGTGGGCGTCTACAGCTTCAACGAAGTATATGCCACCACCCTGTTCGACGCGGAAGGCCGCGTTGCCCAGCTCTATGTCGACCAGCTGGAAGTGGCCACGCCCAACTATGACGGCGCGAGCATGCCGCATCTGACCGGTTTCCCCGGCCAGAGCTACAACAACGACGAGAACCACGATGAGAAGGTGGACGGCGTGCTGGAGGCTACCGAAGAAAGCTTCCTGAGCGAGATCGCCGGGTGGACCACCAAGCGTCAGCGCGGTGAAGGATACAAGCTGGGCACCGGCACCTGGACCGACCAGATGAACTCCTATGAGCAGCTCTTCGTCGGCAAGACGGTGGAAGAGATCAAGGAATGGGCCGCCAAGTACACCTCCGACCGCAACGCCCGTCCGCTGAAGGCTGACAGCCAGAACGAGCAGGACAAGGCCAAGTACGACGCGCTGAGCGACGAAGACAAGGCCCTGCTGGCTGACGTGACCGCGACCGCCACCATGTCGGTGAACGACGCGCACGGCAACATTCTGGCGGCCATCGAGCAGAGCTTCCAGAACAAGGTTGACGTTACCCTGACCCTTTCCAAGTAAGTCAGCACCTCATCCCGATTCTCTTCTGAGCGCCGCCGCCTTCGGCGTCCTTGCCGCCGCGCCCTTCCCCGATAGGGCTGGGCGTGACGACAGGCTGGCGCGGATCTGTGCGCCGCTCCTGAAGAGAATCGGTATCAGAAGCCAGGGGGCCGGTGAAAGCCGGTCCCCTGCTTTTTTGGCAAAGCGGCTGCTCCGAAACGAAACTGGTGTCCTGTTAAACGGGCGTTTCGCTGTTTTGAGGAAAATGTGTTGAGTATTTATTTAAATATGCTCGCTGTTTATTGATATATGCGCCGCTTTCCGCTATGATGAGTAAAGAACCGACGAAGGATAAGGAGAGGCAGACTGGTCAATGAGTGCATTCAGCGGCGCGACCTTGATGATCACCGGTGGGACGGGCTCCTTTGGCAATACCGTTCTGAAACATTTTCTGAACACCGATATAGGGCAGATCCGCATTTTCTCCCGCGATGAGAAAAAGCAGGACGATATGCGGCACGATCTGCAGGCGAGATACCCCGATGCGGCCCGGAAGGTGAAGTTCTTCGTGGGCGACGTGCGCGATCCGAGGAGCATTGCGGACGCGATGCCGGGCGTTGACTACATTTTTCACGCGGCGGCACTCAAGCAGGTGCCTTCGTGCGAGTTTTTCCCCATGCAGGCGGTCAGGACGAACGTGGAGGGAACGGACAATGTGCTTCACGCGGCGATCGACGCCGGCGTCAGGCGGGTGGTCTGCCTCTCGACGGACAAAGCCGCGTATCCCATCAACGCCATGGGGATCAGCAAGGCGATGATGGAGCATGTGATCTATGCCAATGCCCGCGTGGCCGCGGAACGGTCCGATACGGTGATCTGCTGTACCCGCTACGGCAACGTCATGTGCTCGCGGGGCTCGGTGATCCCGCTGTTTATAGACCAGATTCACGCTGGAAGTCCGATCACCATCACCAACCCTGAGATGACACGCTTTCTGATGAACCTGGATGAGGCGGTGGAGCTGGTGCGCTTTGCCTTTGAGCATGCCAATCCCGGGGATCTGTTCATCCAAAAGGCGGACGCTTCGACGATCGCGGATCTGGCGAAAGGCGTGCAGCAGCTTTTCGGGGATACCGGCACCAACATCATCGGGACGCGGCACGGGGAAAAGCTGTATGAAACGCTGATGACGCGCGAGGAAAGGCTGCGCTCCGAGGACATGGGAAACTACTTCCGTGTGGCCGCCGACAGCCGCGATCTCAACTACGATAAGTACTTCGTGCAGGGCAAGGTGGAGACGGAGGCGGAGGAGAGCTACACCAGCCATAACACGGTGCGCCTCAATGTGGATGGCGTCGTGAAGAAGCTGCTGACGACGGACTATGTTCAGGAAGAGCTGAAGGGGATCAGGCATCATTGATCGGTCCGGCGCCGTTTGAGGGCCGGGCGCCGTGTGCGGCGAGAACGAGGGCTCTTGATTCGGAGCCGGCGTGAGCCCTGGCGCGCTGAACCGAACTGTGCGGAAGAAGAGGTACGGGATGGAATATCCGAACTGGAAAGAAAACGGCAGGATCAAGCTGATGATCATCGTGGGCACCAGGCCCGAGATCATCCGGCTGGCGGCCGTCATCAGGAAATGCAGAAAGTACTTTGACACGATCCTGGTGCACACCGGGCAAAACTATGATTACAGCCTGAACGGCGTGTTTTTTAAGGACCTGGGGCTGGCCGACCCTGAGCTGTACCTGGATGCCGTCGGGGCCGATCTGGGTGAAACGATGGGCAACATTATCGCAGCCAGCTATGCGGCCATGGCCCGGATGCGGCCGGACGCGGTGCTGGTGCTGGGGGATACGAATTCCTGCCTGTCCGTGATCGGGGCGAAGCGCCTGCACATCCCCATCTTCCACATGGAGGCGGGGAACCGCTGCAAGGACGAGTGCCTGCCGGAGGAGACCAACAGGCGCATCGTCGACATCATTTCGGATGTGAACCTGGCCTATTCCGAGCACGCCCGCCGCTATCTGGCCGATTGCGGCCTGCCCAAGGAGAGGACCTACGTGACCGGCTCGCCGATGGCGGAGGTGCTGACGGAGAATCTGGAGGCGATCAGGGCCTCCGACGTGCACGCGCGCCTTGGCCTGGAAAAGGGCAGGTACATCCTTCTGTCCGCGCATCGGGAGGAGAACATCGACACGGAGAAGAACTTCACCAGCCTGTTCACCGCCATCAACTGCATGGCTGAAAAATACGACATGCCGATCCTCTACTCCTGCCATCCCAGGAGCCGCAAGCGCCTGGAGGCCTCCGGCTTTCAGCTTGATCCCCGCGTGATCCGGCATGAGCCGCTCGGCTTCCATGACTACAACTGCCTGCAGATGAATGCCTTTGCGGTCGTCTCGGACAGCGGCACGCTGCCGGAAGAGAGCAGCTTCTTTGTTTCGATCGGGCATCCGATCCCCGCGGTATGCATCCGCACCTCCACGGAGAGGCCGGAAGCGCTGGACAAGGCCTGCTTTATCCTGTCCGGCATCGACACCAGGGGCCTGCTGCAGGCGGTTGACACCGCCGTGGAGATGGTCAGGAACGAGCCCGGTGGCGGCGCTATCCCCGTGCCTGATTATGAGGATCTGAATGTGTCTGACAAGGTTGTGAAGATCATCCAGAGCTATGTCGGCGTGGTCAACAAAATGGTCTGGCGCAAGGACAGCTGAGGACGGTAGGCGATGAATATACTGGTGACGGGGGCGGCGGGCTTCGTGGGCCGCAACCTGGTGGAAAACCTCAAGAACATCCGGGACGGGAAGAACAGGACAAGGCCCGCCCTGTCGGTTGAGCGGATCTATGAATACGATCGAGGCAACACGCTGGAGGAACTTGACTGCTTTTGCTCGGACTGCGATTTTGTGTTCAACCTGGCGGGGGTGAACCGCCCGCAGGATCCCAAGGAGTTCAAGGAAGGGAATTTCGGCTTTGCGTCGACCCTGCTCGACACGCTGAAAAAGCATGGGAACAAGTGCCCCGTGATGCTGAGCTCATCCCTGCAGGCCACGCTGGCGGGCCGATTCGGTACGAGCGAGTACGGCCTTTCCAAGCGAGACGGCGAAGAGCTGTTCTTTGCCTATGCCCAGGAAACCGGAGCTGAGGTGTATGTATACCGCTTCCCCAATCTGGTGGGCAAGTGGGTGCAGCCCAACTACAACAGCGCCGTCGGGACCTTCTGCCACAACATTGCCCGCGGGCTGCCCATCACGGTGAGCGATCCGAGCGTGGAGCTCGAGCTGCTCTTTATTGATGATCTGATCGATGAAATGTACGGCGCTCTGGAAGGGCATCCCCATCGCACGGAATATCCCAAGGCGGGGGACGAAATAGCCGGCGTCATGTATGACGGCCTGACGCCCCGGCCCCTTGAAGGCGGACGCTACTGTTACGCGCCCATCACCCATAAGGCGACCCTGGGGCAGATTGTGGACTGCCTGCACGCCTTCCGGGATCAGCCTGAAACGCTGCTCATGCCCGCCATCGCGCCGGGGAGTTTTGAAAAGAAGCTGTATTCCATGTATCTCAGCTATCTGCCCAGGGAAAAGGTTGCCTTCGACCTGAAGATGAACCGCGATGAACGGGGCAGCTTCACGGAGCTGCTGAAGACCGCGGATCACGGGCAGTTTTCAGTCAACATCTCCAAGCCCGGGATCACAAAGGGGCAGCACTGGCACAACAGCAAGTGGGAGTTTTTCATTGTGGTCTCCGGTCACGGTCTGATCCGGGAAAGAAAGATCGGGACCGATGAAGTGATCGAATTTGAGGTGAGCGGCGAAAGGATCCGGGCCGTTCACATGCTGCCGGGCTATACCCACAGCATCATCAACCTCTCGGAAACGGAGAATCTCGTGACTCTCATGTGGGCAAATGAGCTATTTGACCCCAGCCATCCCGATACCTTCGCAGAGCCGGTGTGAAATGTCATTCGTCAGGGTGAGGGTTTTCCTTGCCCGCCGCTCTTTTTCCTGCTATACTCTGCTGCGAATTGAACAGGCGATTGCGGGTCCCCGCCCCGCAGGCCGTGGCCAATCACCACCGTCTCCCGCGTTAAGGGCTCAAGCGGGCGCGCATGCGCCAAGCAAGGTGGTACCGCGAAGCGACGCTTCGTCCCTGCGAGGGGGCGGAGCGTATTGATTTTTAGGAGGTATTATGGCAAAGGCGAAACAGGAGTTTGTGCAGCACATCACGCCCAGGGATGAGAATTTTTCCCAGTGGTATACGGACGTCGTCACGCAGGCGGATCTGATGGACTATACGCCCGTGCGCGGCGCGATGGCGATGAAGCCTTACGGCAACCGGATCTGGGAGCTGATCCAGGCGGCTTTGGACAAGCGCTTCAAAGAAACGGGGCACGAGAACGTCGCCATGCCGATGCTGATCCCGGAGTCGCTCCTGCTGAAGGAAGCGGATCACGTGGAAGGCTTCGCGCCCGAGGTGGCCTGGGTCACGCAGGGCGGCAGCGAGGTGCTGCAGGAACGACTGGCGGTGCGTCCCACAAGCGAGACCATTTTCTGCACCATGTTCGCCAAGTGGGTGCACAGCTGGCGCGATCTGCCGATGAAGTATAACCAGTGGTGCAGCGTGATGCGCTGGGAAAAGACCACGCGCCCCTTCCTGCGCACAAGCGAATTCTGGTGGCAGGAGGGCCATACCGTGCACGCCACCGCGGAGGAGGCGCAGGAGGAGACCCTGCAGATGCTTGAAATCTACCGTGAGCTATGCGAGCAGGTGCTGAGTATCCCTGTTTTCTCCGGCCAGAAGAGCGACAAGGAGAAGTTTGCAGGCGCCAGGGCCACCTATTCCGTGGAGGCTATGATGCAGGACGGCAAGGCCCTGCAGGCCGGCACCACGCACAACTTCGGCACCAACTTTTCCGTTCCTTTTGAGATCAAATATCTGTCTGCCGAAGGTGATCTCAAATACTGCCATGAGACCAGCTGGGGTGTGTCCACCCGCCTGATCGGCGCCATCATCATGACCCACGGCGATGAGCGCGGCCTGAAGCTGCCGCCGCGGATCGCCCCCTACCAGGCCGTGATTCTGCCCATCGCCGCGCACAAGGGCGGCGTGACCGAGCGCTGCGCGCAGGCCGCCGAAGCGCTGAAGGCCGCGGGCATCCGTGTGAAGCTGGATGACCGCGACAACGTGTCGCCCGGCTGGAAGTTCAACGAGTGGGAGCTCAAGGGCGTGCCGCTCCGCCTGGAGATCGGCCCGCGCGATATCGAAAACGGCGTGGCCAGCTATATGCGGCGGGATACATATGAGAAGGGCACTATCCCGCTTGACGCGCTGCCCGAGGGCGTGAACGCGCTGCTTGAAGACATCGGCCGGCAGATGTACGCGCAGGCGCTCGCTTTCCGCGAGACGCACACGAAGGACGTGCACAGCTATGAGGAACTGAAAGAGCAGGTGCAGGGCGGCTATGCCCGCGCCATGTGGTGCGGAAAGCGGGCCTGCGAGGACAGGATCAAGGAAGAGACCGGGGCGACCAGCCGCAACATGCCCTTTGATCAGACGCCCATCGGCGATACCTGCGTCTGCTGCGGGGAACACGCGGACAGGGTGATGTACTTCGCCAAAGCATACTGAGGCCGTTTCTCCGTTGGGATGGGCCGGGGTCGGCGCAGGCCGCCCCGGCCTTCCTGCTTTCATAACGGGGCGACTTATGGTAAAATGCAGCTGGGTTGATAAAGGAGGGTGAATGAACATGCGCAGGCTGCTTTTGATATGGACCCTGATGCTCTGTCTGCTGACGCCGTGCCTGACGATGGCGGAGGATACGCAGATCGCCCTGCCGGCGCTGCCCGCGGTGCTGGTACTGCCGGAAGGTGTGTATTCGCCGGTGCTCACGCCCGACAACCTGAAGGACAACGGCCCTTTCATACTCTCCCGCGGAGGTACCGTGGAAGAGTGGCAGGAAGAATTCAAAACCAAAGGCATACTCTTGAAGGCCTATGATGACAAGAACGACCGTCTGCTTGTTGTCACGGGCCTTCAGGATGAGGATGGGCAGCGCTACGGCGATATCGATCTGCAGAGCGCCGATACCCGCGCCCAGTACAGAAGCATGTATCTGAAGGACGGACCCTTTGCGGCCCTCGGCTACCGCGTGGAGAGCGCGGAGTGGAAGAACTTCAAACAGGTCGGCCGCTTTCTGATGATCAAGTACAGCTTCAGGGAGGGCGGCGAGCTGAAGTATCGCGGCTTTGCCAGAAGAACGGTCAAAAACGGCCTGAGCATCATGGTGGATATGCAGGTGTACGGCCGCAAACTGAAGGCGGGCGACAATACCGCGCTTAACAAGGTGTTCGACACGCTGGCCTTCACCGGCAACGTAGGGGAGGGGGTGGCGATGCCCGTTTTCCTCAATGAGTCGGCCACGGCCCCGGCGGAAACGAACCAGCCCACCTTCACCATGAGCGGCATCACCCGGTCAGGGGCGAAGCTGACGGCCACCGTGCTGTCCTTTTCCAGCAACACGCCCTCCAACTTCATGGCCCAGGCGGACGCCAAGGGCAATTACAGCCTGCCTATCCAGCTTTCGGGGGAAGGCGTCTACATGCTGACCCTGATGGTGGAGGCGGAGGGGCTGGAGCCGCTTGAAAAGACTTACTCCATCAATTACGGCAGGAGCCTGCTGCCGGTCACCTTTACATCGCAGCTGCCCGAGGTGATCACGGGCGATAAGTACACCATCAGCGGCGTGACGGAGCCGGGCACCACCGTGCAGCTGACCGTCAACGAAAAGAGCAGCACCAAGCGCGCCAACAGCAAGGGTGTTTTTTCCTTCCCCGTGACCACCAAGGAGGACGGCAGCTACCAGATCCGCGTGTCCTTCCAGAAGACGGGGCTGGATATGCGCACCTTTGACTTTACCGCCGTCCGAGGCAGCGCCGCCACTGTGGTGGCATCCACGCAGACGCAGACGGGTACGTCCGATGCCGCTGCGGCGACCTCGGGCGAAGCCCTGAGCCCCACCTATACCGATCTGGTGGCAAAGGCCGATCAGTATGACGGCAAGCTGCTTACCTATGACGGCTATATCACGGGCGTGCAGCAGCAGGCGGGCGATTTCGAGATCAGCCTCGCGCTGCGCAAGGGCGCGGCCGGCTATGCCGATACGCTGCTGGCCGTGGATGACCAGGACCCGCAGCTCGCTGTCGGCAGCAAGGTGAGGATCTACGGCATTCTGGAGGGGCTGGGCAGCGGAAGCGGGAGCACGGACTACAGCTATCCCAAGCTGCGCGTGCAGAACATCACCCTTCTGGAGGAGGCCCCCGCCGCGGAAACAGACGGCGCTTCCATCTGAGAGCCGAACGGATATCGCTTTCTTGCCTGCAAGAGCAGGCTCGGATAAATTGAATTCATTGACAACTCAGGAGGGTGACATGGCGGGGACCGTTGTTTCATGGGCTAAGGATCTCAATGAAGTACCTTATGGGCCGCTCGGCATTATCGCGATGAACGGCTGCGAGCAGATCGGCGAGATGATCAACAATTGGCTGTTGAAATGGCATGACCTTGAAAGCGACGCGGACAGAGAATTCTACACGGTTCCGGCGGGCAACCGAGACAGCTTCCTGATCAAGGCCTACTGCCCCCGTTTCGGAACGGGCGAAGGCAAGGGCATCATCAAGGAGAGCGTGCGCGGGCTGGATGTGTTCATCATCAGCGATGTGACCAACTACTCCGTGAGCTATACCATGTACAACCAGACGGTGCCCATGTCTCCCGACGATCACTATCAGGACCTGAAGCGGGTGATCGCCGCCATCGGCGGCAAGGCCAAGCGAGTCAACGTGATCATGCCCTTTCTGTATGAGAGCCGACAGCACCGCCGCACCTCGCGCGAGAGCCTGGACTGCGCGCTGGCCCTGCAGGAGCTGCAGGCCATGGGCGTGGAAAACATCATCACCTTTGACGCGCACGACCCCCGTGTGGTGAATGCCGTGCCCCAGCTGGGCTTTGAAAACGTGATGCCCACCTATCAGATGCTGAAGGCTCTGTGCCACAGCATCAAGGATCTGAACATCAACAAGGAGAGCATGCTGGTGGTCAGCCCCGATGAGGGGGCCATGCAGAGGAACATCTTCTACGCCTCTGTTCTGGCGCTCGATCTGGGCATGTTCTATAAGCGGCGCGACTATACCACCATCGTCAGCGGCAGAAACCCCATCATTTCCCATGAGTACATCGGAAGCGATGTGGAGGGGAAGGATATCATCGTATCGGACGACATCCTTTCATCCGGCGATTCTCTGCTCGACCTGGCGCGGGAGCTGAAGAAGCGCAAGGCGCGCCGCATCATCTGCATGGTCACCTTCGCCTTTTTCACCAACGGTCTCAGCGAGTTTGACGAGGCCTATGAGCAGGGCATCATCCACAAGGTGATCGCCACCAACCTCAACTATACCAACCCCGATCTGCAGTTTGCCAAGTGGTTTGCGCAGGCGGATGTTTCCAAGTTTGTGGCATATCTGATTGCGACACTGAACCACGACCGCAGCCTGAGCGCGCTGCTCAATCCCTACAACAGGGTGAAGGGCCTGCTGAACAGGTACGCGGAAGAGCAGGCGAAGTGCGGCCTGCGGCTGGTCTGATGCACAGCGAACCCGAGGAAAGGAAAAGCGGCCTGATCAAGCGCTCCATGGAGCTGCTGGATACGGCGGTTGGCGGCCTCAAGGGACGCGATCTGAACGCGCTGGTGGATGAATTCACCCGGGAAATGACCGTGGTGGCGGAGGGGCTGAGCGAAGATCTGGAGGCGGCCAGGCGAGAGCTGGCCGAGCTTTCGGCGGCGCAGACCATCGGGGAAGAGTCGAGCGCCGAGCAGCGCAGAGCGCTGTCTGACAGGCTCGACGCCATGGAGAAGCGCTTGTCCGCGCTCGAAAAGCAAAAGGAAAAGCAGCAGAAGCGCGGTGGCATTTCGCAGGTGCTGTCGCAGGTGACTGTGATCGCCGCCATCATCGCCGGCGCGTGGGTGCTGGTGACAGTGCTGAAGCTGCTGGGAGGAAACTGATGGCGGATTTCAAGGAACTGGCGGAAAAATACAGAAAGAGGCAGAGCGCCACGCTGGCGGACAGCATCGCGGCAGGGCTGAGCCTGGCCGATGAGGTATCGGTCGATTTGGGGCTGATCAGCGACAACAGTCTGCTGGACGCGGCCAGCTTTGGGCTGCCCCTGATGATGATCGCCTTCACCGAAGGCGGCAAGGTGCTGATGGGAAAGAAGACCCCCACGGCCGGCCTGCAGGACAGCGCTTTCCGCCTGGCCAAGACGGGCGTCGCCATGGGCGCAGGGGCCGCGGTGGCCGGGCTGGGCGCGGGCGCGCTGCCCGCCGTGCCTGTCGCCATGGGCCTGCGCGCCCTGATGGACAGGTATCGCAGCAAGGCGATGACCGGCTTGAGGGTGCGCCGGCGTATTGAGCGGCTGAGAGCGCTGAACGGAAAAGCCGGCGAAGCGTATGCAGACGCGCTGCCGGAAGAGGTAGTGCGCTGAGAAGCGTCTGCCCTTGAGCGCTTCGGCAAAAGTACAAGACAGAAAGTCGGTTATGGAAAAAGATAAGCGTATCGAAATCCTGCTCGATATGCTGCGGATAAACACGGAAAACGACCGCGAAGCCGAGGTGGCGGAGTACATATCCGCCATTTTGGCAGAGCACGGCATTGCCTCGGAGCTGGTGAACCACGCCCCGGGCAGAGCCAGTCTGGTGGCCGAGATATCAAACGGCGAGGGGAAAACCCTGGCGCTGTCCGGCCATATGGATGTTGTCAGCGCGGGCGACTCCGCGGCCTGGAAGCATCCGCCTTTTGCGGGCGATGTGGAAGACGGTGTGATTTGGGGGCGCGGAGCCTCTGATATGAAGTCGGGGCTGGCGGCTCTGCTTGTTGCTTTTATTGAGCTAAAGGAAAGCGGACGCTTCCGGGGGAGCATCAGGCTGATGGCGACCGCGGGAGAAGAGGTGGGCGAGCTTGGCTCAAAGCATCTGACGGACGCAGGGTACGCGGACGGCATCGACGCCCTTTTGATCGCCGAGCCCTGCAATGTGGGCGTGATGTACGCGCACAAGGGTTCGCTCAACTATAAGGTGATTTCAAAAGGGTCAAGCGCTCATTCCTCCATGCCGGAGCTCGGCAGCAATGCCGTTGAGCACCTGATGACCGCCATGGAGGCGATTTCGAATGCCGTGAGGGAGAGGGCCCTGGCCTGTGAGAACGCTACCCTCGGCAGAACCTTCCACAATATCACGATCGTCAGGGGCGCCACGCAGGTCAACAGCATTCCGGATCATGCAGAGTTTGAGGCTAACGCGAGAACCATCCCGGAGTTTGATAACCACGCGGTGATGGCGGAGGTGGAACGCGTCATCGGCCGCCTGAACAAAGAGGTAAACTGCCGCCTGGAGGCCGTCATGACGGCCGACCAGCCCCCTGTTTTGACAAGGCCTGACTCTCTGCTGGTGAAAACCATCCTGGAAGTGGCCAACGGAACGGAAAACCTTGGCATGGATCACCTGCTGGCGGGGATGGGAAAGGTGATTGGGAAGGATCTGAGTCAGGCGCTGCCCAAAGGAGTTGCGAAAAAAATCGCCCCCATCGTTGCCTCCGGCACGACGGACGCGGCGCAGTTTATCCGGGCGAATCCCAATATGGAGCTGGCTGTTTACGGCCCCGGAATGCCGATGCTGAACCACAGGACGGACGAACGGCTGCCGCTGGACCAGTATCTCAACTTTACTGAGGCCTATCAGAAAATAATAGAGAATTATTCATCGCGCGCTTAAGGATGCCGAGCCCCTGCTCATAGCAGGCCGGGCTGCCGGCTACGATGGCAGAGTGCGCCGAAAACTGCAGCTCACCCTCCGGCGTACCGATCAGACCGCCCGCTTCGCGCACCAGCAGCGCGCCGGCCGCGAAATCCCACGGAGAGAGAGACAGCTCAAAGAAGAAGTCCGTGCGCCCGCAGGCCAGCCAGGCCAGATCCAGCGCCGCGGAGCCTGTGCGGCGCAGGTCGCCAGCCTGTCTGAGCAGGGCGAGAGCCGCCTGCAGGCTGACGCCCGAGAGCTGCGGGTTGTAGGGCGAGGTGCCGAAGGTGATCAGCGCGCGCTCCAGGGGCAGATTGCTCACATGGATGGCGCGGCCGTTGAGCTGAGCGCCCTGCCCGAGCCGCGCGGAGAAAAGCTCCCCGCTGTAGGGATTGTAAATGACGGCCAGCACGGGCTTCAGGCGCTCCGCCAGCGCGACGGAGACGGCGGAAAAGGCCCGGCCTCTTGTGAAATTGACCGTGCCGTCGATGGGATCGACGATCCAGGTGGGCTGATCGTCCAAAATGCCGTTTTCCTGCTCCTCGGCAAAAAAGCGGGATCCGGGCAGCAGCGAGAGCAGGCCTTCCTTCAGAAATGCCTGCACCTCTACGTCGCGGTCGGTGACGAAGTTAAAGTGCCCCTGCTTGTCGTGGATGGCGGCATCCCCGCCTTTGAGCAACAGCTTGCCTGCCTCTCGGACCAGCCTTTGCAGCTCTTCCAGCATCGAAAACTCCTTGAAATACGGTATAATGACGGCCGAATTATAGCATAGGCGCGTGGGGTGTGCTATAACACCGCCCCATTTTCGTCTTTTCTGTATTTGTGTGTGGCACTTGCATTGTTGGACTTCCTGAATACAATTTGCCGCGAAACGGCCGCGAAGAGAGAATGAATCAGCGATTCCCTATGCTATAATGATGGAGAATCAACAGTTCGGCCGGAAGGACATTGAGTCGAGAGGTGATGTTCTTTGCAAGATCAATTGGGATCTACACAGATCAGGTTGAACGTATATTCCGTGTGCAATCGTCCGGAGCATGTTCATCCGTCGTCGATCGAGCTGATATATGTTTTGGAAGGAAGCCTGTGGCTTGTCGAGGGACAGCAAAAAACAGAAATGCAAGCGGCGGACATACGCATCATCAACGCGGGACATGCCCACGCTATCACTCACATCAAAAATGCGTTAGCCTGCGTCGTTTCAATCAACTCATCTCTTTTTCTGGATTACAGCGATGCGCCTCTGTTCTGGTGTGACTCTACCAAGGATAACGATGATTCTTACGCAAGATTAAGAAATCTGCTGCAGCAAATATTGCTTGAGCACATAAGTCACCGGCCTGACCAAGATCTGCAGCGCCTCGGTCTTATGTACAGCCTCCTGTATTTCTTGGTAACTCACTATTTGATTCATTCCTCACCGCCGTCTACGAGGAACCGCAGCGACAGAGGAGCTGATCGTATTGCGAAAATCAGCAATTACCTTGAACAACACTATGCCGAACCACTCAGTCTGCAAGACGTGGCGGACCACTTTTTCCTATCGAAAGCGTACCTTTCCAAGTTCTTCAAGAAACAATTCCAGATCAACTACATTGACTACCTGAACGGCTTGCGTTTGAGACATGCTGTAGAGGAACTGTTGTACTCGGACAAACCTATCACCCGCATTGCGTTGGATAGCGGCTTTTCCAGTGTTGCAGCGCTCAACAAACAAGTTCAAATGACCTATCACATGACGCCCAGCGCATATCGAGCACATCATAAGAAAGGTGAAGAAGCAAAGGCAGCCCAAGCTGATCTTGACGCAGAGGTACGCCAGCGCGTGCTGGAGCACCTGCAGGTAGAAAGCCGCACAGACGTAAGCATCGCAACGAACGTAGTGCGGGTATCTGCCAACGTGGAAAGCGCATGCGCATATACACCGATATGGAATCAGATGATGAACCTGGGAGCCGCAAAACTGTTGCTGCAAAGTGACACGCGGGAATTGCTTGCGATGGCTCAGAAGGATCTCGGCTTTCGCTATGTGCGCATTTGGAGTCTGTTCTCCGCTGAAATGCGCATGGTGCAACATGATCATATGAAGCAATACAACTTCAGCACCTTGGATTCTGTATTGGGCGCATTGCTGGATTTGGGCCTGTGTCCCTTCATTGAGCTGGGAGAGCTGCCTGACCGTATTCTGAAGGACACTGACACGGCGATACTTCCGGCCAAGAATGAGACTGAGTTCAACAACTACGCTGAGTTCCTGTCGTTATTGGAAGGAATGATGTCGCACATCGTTTCCCATTATGGTGTGGGGGAAGTGGAACGGTGGATTTTTGAGCTTTGGGATGATCATCGGGTGGAGGTTTATCCTGACAAGCAGCCCTATCGGACACTCTTCAAGGATGTGGAAGCCATCATCCATCTATACGCGCCGAACGCCATGTTGGGGGGCGCAGGCAATCGAATGGGATGGCACCAACAGAATACTGATATCAGCGTGCGCCGCTGGATCGACAGAGGGCTGTACCCGGCGTTCATTTCCTATAATTACTATCCCTATACAACCGTCAATATTTCCTCCGAAAAGTATACAATAAAGAAAACTGATGAGGATGATTTCCTGCATACCTTATCGGACCTGCATCGCAGAATGGAAGAGTTGGGCTTTCCGCCGCGCAAGCTTTTCGTGACAGACTGGAACAGCACTGTTTCGCAGCGAAATTACATAAACGACAGCTGTTGGAAAGCCTGCTATATACTGAAAAACTGCCTCGCTGTCATCGACCAATTGGACTTGCTCGCCTATTCCCAGTTATTGGATGCGCCTGCAGATTTCAATGATGTTACAGGAATACTGGGTGGCATGGCTGGATTGATTAGCCGCGATGGCATCAGGAAACCAGCATATTATGCCTTTGCCTTCTTAAACAAACTGCAGCCGTTGATGCTTGCCCGCAATGAGAACAGCTGCATCACATGGGACGGAAACACACGCTACAGCGTGATTCTCCACAATTTTAAAGCCCGTAACTATTTATATTATCACAATAGAGAAGAAACTCTGCCATTGGATGAATTGTATCAATGCTTTGAAAACATGGATAATCTTCACATTGACGTCCAGGTGCATGGGATCAGGAACGGCACTTATGTTCTTCGCAAATCCAAACTGTCCAGAAAGCAGGGCAGCGTACTTGATGCGTGGCTGCAGATGGATTGCTTTTCTCCTTTGAGAAGGGAGGATATTCAATACCTCCGTGATACCTGTTCGCCGCACGTTACGATCAGCACTTTTGAAGTAAAGGATGGTACGCTGACGCTGCCCAATGATCTGCAGCCTTTGGAGATTGATTTATTGGAGTTGACACGAATGGCCAGATAAATGAGCAACATTTGGTGACGTATTGTTGTCCTGTTTCTCTGAGGAACAGAAGAGAAGTGAAAAATGGTTGAAATATTGCATGATTTGGAGCCTCCAACAGGTGGCTCTTTTTTGATCCGCTCCTATAATTTAGACATCAACAACTAAAGGAGAAATGCGGGATGGCAAAAATCACGATCGGTATCATTGGCTGCGGGGGTATTGCGAATCAAAAGCATTTTCCAGCCCTGAAGGCTTTTTCTGATGAATGCGAAATGGTCGCTTTTTGCGATCTCATTGAAGAGCGCGCCAGAAAAGCGTGCGAAAAATATGGTGCCACAGGCGCCAGATACTACACGGACTATAAGGAGCTGCTCAAAGACGAGGCCATTGACACCGTTTACGTCCTCACGCCAAACGTATCCCACAGTCCCATCACGGTGGCTGCTTTTGAAGCAGGCAAAAACGTATTGTGCGAAAAGCCCATGGCACAT
>DBQV01000039.1:0-19784 GCA_002305755.1 Christensenella sp. UBA1385
CATTTTGTACAGGTGATGTGTCTAATTTGTGAAAAAGAGGGCGCCAGGGCGCGCCGCTCAAGGCCTGACGCGCTCCGCCAGTTCGGACAGGCTCATGGGCGACAGCTTCTTTCCCTGCCCGCCTGCCTGCCAGTCGATGCGGCAGATCCCCTGATGGGGACAATAGCGGCAGGCGCGCATGGCGCCCACGGTCAGCGGCCGGCGCTCGATCTCGCCGCCTTTGATGCGCCCTGCCAGCTCCCGGGATTTTTCCTTAGCGAAGCGCGCCAGCGCGCGTATCTCATCCTCCTCCAGCAGATCGCGCCGCCTTAAGGTCACGCTGCCGTCCGCGTTGATCAGGCTTCCCAGCGTGAGCCCCTCGGCGTCCATCAGGGAGATCACCTGCGCGTCCTTCAGGATGATGCCGGAAAGGCGCAGCTTCTTTTCCGCCTCGGCTTCGGCTGCCGTCTCACTCTCCTCCTGGATCAGGGGGTCGCCCAGGTGCTGATAGAAGGCCCCCGCGGGGATCGCCTCCGGAAAGCGGCCCAGCGCGGCGCACAGGTAAATGAGCAGCTGGATCTGCGCGCCCTCCCATACCATCTCCGGGCTCAGCTTCGCGCTGCCGGACTTATAGTCCACCACGCGCAGATAGCGCAGGCCGCCCTGTTCAAAAGCGTCCAGCCGGTCGATGGTGCCGCGCAGCTCCGCCACGCTGCCGTCCTCCAGCTCCAGCACGATGCCCGGCAGGCTGCCCGGCGCGCCGTCGCCAAAATGCAGCTCGCTTCCGCGGGGGCGCAGGCTGCTCTGGGCCGCACCGCGCGTCATCATCCAGGCCATGCGGCGCGCCACGCGCAGGTAGCCCTCCGACTTCTTGCGCAGCCTGGCCGTGTCGTAAAAGGGCTTTTCCTCCCAATCGGCCACCAGCGGGGCCAGGGCCTCGTCCATCAGAGCCTCCGCCCGTTCCCTGTCCACCCGGGGCCAGTTCGGGTCCGCCTTCGCCAGGCGGGTAAAGCCATCCATCGCGCGGTGGTAAAAGCTGCCGGTATCGACGCTCTCCACCACCCATTCCTCGCGTTTGGCCGGGCGCAGTCCGTAGTCCACAAAGTGCATGAAGGGACAGGAAGCAAAGGTCTCAAGCCTGGAAGCCGACAGCGTCTTCACGTCGAACACCCGGCCCGCGCGTTCGCGGCCGATGCTCCCGGCAGGCTCGCCGCCCCGCATCGAGGCCTCCAGCGCCTCCGCGCGCGGCCGCCATAGCGGCTCCGCGCCCATCCAGTTCCACGCGCCGCGCCACAGCGCGTCGCTACGGCCCGCGGCCAGCCTGACGGCCAGCGTTTCCAGCGCGGGCATGGGGGCCAGCGGCAGCTCGAGCGGGTCGTCCGCCCGTCCGGCCAGCGCGCCGCCTTCCTCCACCAGCTGCGGAAAAAGCCGCTCCAGGGCCTTGAGCTGGGCAAGCGGACGAAGCGCCTGCCCCTCCTCGTCCGCCAGGGCATAGCTGAGATAGAGCCGCTCGCCGGGCGCGCACAGGGCCTTGAGCAGGTCCAGCTGCTTCATTTCTTCCCTGCCCTGCGCATCCAGGCCAAAATCGCTGCGGAAGGCGCTTTCGGCCGCCTCCGTTTCTTCCCGGGTCAGCAGTCCGCTCTCCGGCGCGAGCAATATGCCATCGTTCAGCCCCAGCGCCAGCACCACGCGCGGCCGATGGGGCAGCAGGTTCCCAAGCTGTCCGGCCTGCAGATAGCCGCCCTGCGGCGGCAGGGCCGACAGCTCCCGCTCCGCAAGCCCGTTCTCAAGCCAGAGCGCGAAATGCCGCAGCGGGATGCGTTCTTCCCCCATCAGCGCCGACATCTGGGCGAACATTTCATCCAGCTGCTCAAACACCTGAGCCAGCTGGGCCACTTCCTTGTGATAGCCCGCCTCTTCCAGCCTGGCCGACAGCGCGTCCGCCCGCTCCGCAAGACCGCTCTCGCCGATGAACGCACGCAGCGCGGTCAGCGATTCCGCCGCCGTGCCGGCCTCAGCCAGCGCGCGGTGCAGCGCCTCGACAGGCTCCGTCAGCCTCCTGCGCAGGTCCTCGCAGGCCTCCCGCTCCGCCTCGGCTCCGCGGGTGAGCGGGCTCAGCCACTTCCGGCCTCTCAGTCCCCAGCGAAGGGCGTAGTTTTCAAGCCGCCAAACCTCCTCTTCCCCCAGGGGAGAGAGGCCGCTTTTGAGAAGTTCCTGCACATCGTCGCTCTGCCATCCCTCCGCCGCGCATCGAAGGCTGGCCAGCAGACAGCGCACCACCCGATGGGATTTGAGCGGCAGCTTGTCCGCCACATAGCAGGGGATGCCGTAGCTCTGGCAGGTGGATTCGATCAGCCCGCCGTAGAGCGGCAGACTGCCGCACAGCAGCATCATATCGTCCAGCGGCACGCCCCGGCGGGCTTCCTGCACGATCAGCTGGGCGGCGTGCTGCACTTCGCGGTAGGGCGTGGGCCCGGCGTAGAGCCGGATGTGCCCGCAGGGGGCCTCAAAGGGGGGCTCCAGCATGGAGAGCAGGTATTTTTCAAGATGGGCAAGGTCGGGCGGGCGGTTTTCCTTTTCGGGCCGGTATTGTTCAAAGGTATAGGCGATGCCCCGCGCCTTCAGGCTCTCCGTCAGGCGCAGCACGCTTTCGCGCACGCCGCGATAGGCCTCTCCGTCCTCCGCCTGCGCGCTGTCGCTGACAATGGAAATATGCAGCCGGTCGGCCTGGGCCGCGATCACGCAGAGCACCTGTGAGAAGGCCTCGGTCAGCAGGTCAAAGCCGTAGACGAACACCTGACTGCCCTCAAACAGCTTGCCCGCCGCCAGACGCGCGCGCATGTCGAGCGCGACATCCTCCCTGTCCTCGAATCGGCCTTCGAGCAGCCGCTCATAGCTTTCAAGGATCAGGGCGGCATCCTCCAGCTTGTACCAGAGGCTGCCATCCTCCCCCCGCGCCCGGGCCTCATCAGCCGCTTCGCGCAGCCTCTCCGGGCTGAGCTCCAGTGTCTTCAGCGTGGACAGCATCTGCGCCATCCGGCGGACGAAGCCCGGATGCTCCTGCGCGCCCGCGTAAAACCGCAGCCTGTCCTTCTCTTTTTGCAGCACGCGGGTCAGGGCCACGGCCTTGCCGCGCTCGTCGATCCTCTCCCTGCCGCTCTGCCCGAAGGCGCTGAACACACGGTACTCGAGCCGGGAGGGAGAGAGCACGTCGATCCTGAAAAAACCGGGCAGCTCAAGGTCGCGCAGCAAATCGCGCTCCGCCTGCAGGGTGTACTGCTCGGGCACCAGCAGCGCGATCTGCGCCCCGGCCCGATAGGCCTCCGCGATGTCCCGCACCATGGGCTCCCACAGAAGATGGGGCCTCGCGCAGCGTATCTCCACCATGCTCTTTCCCCTCCTTTCATCTGTCGTTTGCCCTATTGTACAACAAGCGCGCGCAATATCAACACCGGGCGTTCAGCATCGGCCTTCCTTCATGACAATATTGAAAATACTTGACTTCTCCGTTGATCCATGGTAGTTTATCGGTTAGCCGCTCGGGAGAGGCTTAAATGCGTCTGCGCTGCCTCGTGGCTGAAAAATGCCTGAAGGTCCCGGCGAGTAAAGTGATGGAGGTGCTGCAAGTGTACGCAATTATCGCGACCGGCGGCAAACAGTATCGCGTCTCCGAGGGAGACATCATCTACATCGAAAAACTTGACAACCAGGTTGACGACTCCGTTTCCTTCCCCGTGCTGATGCTCGGCGGGGAGACCGTGAAGGCGGGCAATCCTCTGGTAGAGGGCGCCGAAGTGACCGGCAAGGTGCTGCAGCAGGGCCGCGGCCAGAAGATCGTGGTCTACAAGTACAAGGCCAAGAAGAATTCCCGCCGCAAGCAGGGCCATCGCCAGCCCTTCACCAAGGTGGAGATCACTTCGATCAAGGGCTGAAATGACCGGGATCCTGCTGTATAAATCACCCGACGGACGGACCTGCGGCTACCGCGTCAGCGGGCATACAGGCTTCGCCGAGGCAGGGCAGGATATCGTGTGTGCCGCCATCTCCTTTATGTCGATCGCCTGTGCCAACGCCCTGGAGAGCGTGGCGGGGATGAAGCCGGAAGTCACTCAGGAGGACGCGCTGCTGGACGTCAGGCTGAGACAGCCGAACGACCGGGCGCAGACCATCTTCGGCGTATTCGAAAGCGGCATGAAGGATCTGAAAGAGACTTACCCCTCGCATCTGAAGCTCGGTGAGACCGGGCTGCCTAAATGAAACGGAGGAAATCAACATGTTGAGAATCAATCTTCAGCTTTTCGCCCACAAGAAGGGCGGCGGTTCTACCAAGAACGGGCGCGACAGCGCCTCCAAGCGTCTGGGCGCCAAGCGCGCGGACGGTCAGTTTGTGCTGGCCGGCAACATCCTTGTGCGCCAGCGCGGCACCAGGATGCACCCGGGCCTCAACGTGGGCATCGGCAAGGATGACACGCTGTTCGCCGTGGCTGACGGCGTGGTGCGCTTTGAGCACTTCGGCAAGTTCAAGAAAAAGGTAAGCGTCTACCCCAAGGCGGAGACCGAGGCTGTCGCACAGTAAGCAAAGCTTCATCAGAATCATAAAGCCTGCCCGCCCGGCAGGCTTTTTTGTATTGCGTTTCAGACATCAAAGGGCGCCGGCCCCTGTCCAGAACGGGCATCGATGCCGGGCCTCTTCTTTACGCTGCCCTGCTCCGCGTTCTTGACACAAGGGGAGGGCCTTGCTAATATACTGTAAGAAAGCTCAATTCAAAGCAGGACCATAATCGAACCTTACACCCCAGGAGGCTACATGTCGCAACATCCCCTGAACCTGAGGCGGAGAAAAAAGACCTTCTATGAAATGCTGGAGCCCTGGCTCTTTCTTCTGCCCGCGCTGCTCGTCTTTGTCGTTTTCCTGTACTATCCCTTCTTCAAAACCATCCATCTGAGCACCTATCTGACGGACCGCAACGGCCTGCCGAAGGTGTTTTACGGCGTGAAGAATTATGAGGATATTCTGGTTGGAAAGTATTCGGCCGCGTTTTGGAACAGCATGTGGGTCAGCTTTCGTTTCGTATTTTTCGTTGCCTTCGGAAGCCTGCTGGTCGGCCTGGCCACCAGCCTGATGACCACCAAGAAGTTCCCCGCCCGCGCCTTTGCCTCCGCCATCTACGCCATGCCCATCGCCATCGCCTCCGCGGCCGCGGCCATGAGCTTCAAGATGATTTTTCACCCCTCGATCGGCCTGGTGAACCGCCTCGCGGGCACGAGCACCAACTGGCTGAACGACCCGGCCTGGGCCTTCCCCATCATCTGCCTCATTTCGATCTGGCTGGCCAGCGGCATCAACTTCATCTTCATCTCTGCGGGTCTGCGCAATATTCCCGAAGAGCTGTACGAGAGCGCAGCCATCGACGGCGCGGGCTACTGGCGGCAGCAGCGGCACATCACGCTGCCCGCGCTTTCTCCCACGCTGTTTTTCCAGATCATCATCAACATCATCAGCGCCTTCCAATCCTTCACCCAGGTGCGCCTGCTCACCTCCGGCGGCCCGAACGAAACCACCAATGTGATCGTCTACTCCATTTACCTGGACGCCTTCCGCAACTTCCGTTTCGGCTCCGCGGCGGCAAGGTCGATCGTGCTGTTTGTCATCATCATGACCATCACATTGCTTCAGTTTCGGGCAGAAAAAAGGAGCGTACATTATCAATGAGCAATTTCACACTGTCCCGCAAACAGAGGCATTTCTGGAGCGCCGCGCTGCGTATGGCGCTGAACCTGCCCTTCGTGCTCATCATCATGCTGCCGCTGCTGTATACCTTCATGATGAGCGTCACGCCGGCCGACCAGCTGTATTCCCGCCTGGTGCCAAACAGCGTGGATTTTATCTCTTACTCGCATGTCTTTACGCGCACGCCCATCCCCCGGCATATCCTCAACTCTTTCATCGTGGCCGGCTCGGTGACGCTGCTGCAGATGGCTACCTGCTCCATGGCCGCCTTCGCCTTCAGCTTCCTTGAGTTCAAAGGCCGCAATTTCGTGTTCATGTGCATCCTGGCCACCATGATGGTGCCCTGGGAGGCGACCATCATCGCCAACTACCTCACCGTCTCCAGGTGGGGATGGCTGGACAGCTACCACGCCATGATACTGCCCTATGCCTGCTCCGCGATGGGCATCTTCCTGATGCGGCAGAATTACCTCACCTTTGCCAAAGAGCTGCATGAGGCTGCGAAGCTGGACGGCTGCAGCAACTGGCGTTTCCTGGCCACCATCGTGGTGCCGCTGGCCCGGCCCGCGCTGGGCGCGCTGGGCGCCTACGTCTTTCTGATGCAGTGGAACCAGTACCTCTGGCCCCTGCTGGTCACCAACTCCGACAAGGTGCGCACGGTGCAGATCGGCATCAGCCAGCTGTATGATATCGACTCCGAGCAGATCGGCCTGATGATGGCCGGCGTGGTGGTGGTGCTGGTACCCTCTCTGTCCATCTTCATCTTCATGCAGAAGCAGCTGATCAACGGCCTGATGGCAGGCGCCGTCAAGGGCTGATCCAAGCTCAACGCCCCGAACAGGGGCGAGGAACATAAAAATCGGTCAAATCGAAAGGAGACAACATGAAGAAACTGGTCGCACTCCTATTGGTTCTCATGCTCGGCCTGTCCGCTTTTAGCGCGATGGCTGAGGGAGAGAAAACGAAGATCGTCTTTTGGTACTCTCTGGGCGGCACCAACTCCGAAGTGATCGCCAACATGGTCGCCGAGTTCAACGCCTCTCAGGACAGAATCGAAGTGGACGCCCAGTATCAGGGCGAATACGACGACGCTATCAACAAGCTGAAGGCAACCAGCATGGGTGAGGCGCTGCCCTTTGACATCGTGCAGAGCTACGAGATCGGCTCCCGCTTCATCATCGATTCTCAGAAGATGATGCCGCTGCAGACCTATATCGACAAAACGGGCTTTGATACCTCCGTGATCGAGCCGAACCTGCTGGCCTACTACACCATCGACGGCAAGATCAACTCCATGCCCTTCAACTGCTCCACCCCCCTGATGTATTACAACAAGACCGCCTTTGAGGAGGCCGGCATCACCGAGATCCCCACCACCGTGGACGGCATCCTGGCCATCGCCGAGAAGCTCGCCAGCTTTGACGCGGAAGGCAAGCTGGACCGCGCGGGCTTCCTCTTCTCCAACTACGGCTGGTTCTTTGAACAGTGGGTCGGCAAGATGGGCCGCCAGTATGTTGATAACGGCAACGGCCGCGAAGGCTATGCCACCAAGGTGATGTTCGGTGAAAACGGCGCCGCGCTGGACCTGTTCAACATGTGGAAGAAGATCTCCGAATCCCCCTACACCTCCTACATCGAGCGCGGTGGCACGGCGCAGGCCCGCGCGGCCTTCGTGGCCGGCAAGACGGCCATCTTCCTTGCCTCCACCGCCAACCTGGCCGGCGTGCTGGCCAACGTGGGCGACAGCTTTGAAGTGGGCACTGCCTACTTCCCCTATGTCAACGCCGAGGATAAGGGCGGCGTCTCCACCGGCGGCGGCACCCTGTGGATGGTCAACTCCGGCGACGAAAAGAAGATGGACGCCACCTGGGAGTTCATCCAGTACATGGTGAGCCCCGAAGTGCAGGCTACCTGGAACGCCAAGACCGGCTACTTCCCCATCAACATGAAAGCCCATGATACCGAGACCTTCAAGGCCAACATTGCCAAGTTCCCGCAGTTCCAGACCGCTCTGGATCAGCTGCACGATTCCTCTCCCGAGTATGTCGGCTCTCTGCTGAGCGTGTTCCCCGAGGTTCGCCAGTATGTGGAAGACGTTACCGAGGAAGTGGTGCTCAAGGGACTGAGCCCCGAGGACGCCGTGACCAAGCTGGTGAATCTTGCCAACGACGCCATCGAGATGTACAACCTGACCAACTACTGATCCTCACGGCATGAAGCCGGCCCCGGGGCGCACAGCCCCGGGGCTTGGATTATCGGCAAATACCTTCTGCCCCCGGCAGGAAGAATCAAGCGGGATCGCTGAAGTATGATCGGAAAGGGCCACCCATGAAGAAACCTTATGCGAAATCAACCTTGGAAAGAAAATACAGGGAGACGGGCCTTGACCCGCGCCTGCGGGAAAAGGCGCAGGCCTATCTGACAGCCTGCACCAATTTTTACAAGATCATTGAAGCAAAGGATGCATGGAAGGTCTTCGGCGATCAGTGCGGCATGACCAGGGAAGAGCTGTCGACGCTGCTGGCGATTTTCGCAAGGGATGATTCGGTGCCCTTCTATGTTGAGCGGGAAAGCGAGCTCTATGATGACGGTTCAGATGAATGGCTGTTGATCGATAAGGAGCTTCTGATCAAGCCCAACGAAGACTTTGATTACGGCAAATTTCTGCGTTGCATGCAGAATGAAGAGCCCTATGACGGCCCGGAGATGTTTGACGAGGATTGGGACGTTTTTTTCAAACTGGATCAGGAAAGAGCGGGAAAACCGCTGTATATCCCAAGCGATATATTGCGCTACGCAGATGAAAGATATGTTGAGGAAACCCCGCAGGTGAGGGCCATGCGGCAATTTCTTGAAAAAGAAGTTAAGTTTGACCCGAAGGAGAGCTTCCTGCCGCACCTGCTGGAAGACACCGGCACGGCTAAGGGAAAACCGGCAGAAATGCAGAAACAAGCCTCCGCCCTGGCGATCTGGGAAATGAACAGCGTGATCTGCAACCTATCCATTCCGCCGGACAATGCGCTCTCCGTTGAGCTGGATAGCCTGAAGGAACTGGGATACCGTATCGGGGGCGCGAAGCAGCTTCAGCGCTTTGCCGATCTGTTTTCCGACTTGAACAATCATACGCGCATGCCGAGCAATCGCGGATACACGCCCCATGAATTGATGCAAAGATCGGATGGACGAGCGCTGCCGCGCTTCGAATTTGGCCCGGGGCTGCAGGCAAGCATACAGGCGGGAGAGCTGGATGGCCCTGCCTTCAAGCTCGCCGTCATGGGCGATGAGGATCTGCCCCTTGATGTACGGGAGAATCTGCTGCGGGAAGTGGATCGCGCCTTGATCCCGAAAGAAGAAAAAGCGGCCGGCAGCGCTCCGGCCCGCAAAGAAAAGATCCGCCCAAACGATCCATGCCCCTGTGGCAGCGGGAAAAAATACAAGAAATGCTGCGGCGGAAAAGGCAATGCTTCGCGGTGAAGACCATCCTGCCCTCACTGCGGGCAGGTGGTTTGCTTCGGGGCAAGGGAAGGGTTTGACGCAGCCCTAAACCCTTATGCCTTTATTCACGATCCGTATCCCCTGCCAGACACAGAGCAGGGGGTACGGATCATTTTTAAGACAGTTTGTTTTGCTGAATTTCGCTTATTCCGCGATCAGGTGATATTCCAGCACCTGGTCTCGGCAGCTGAAGTTTTCCAGCTTCAGGTAGTACTCCGCCGCGTCGATCAGCGCCTTGGCGGGGCTCATGCCGATCAGCTCACTGCCGATGATGCGCACGCCCCAGCGCTCCGCCTCAAAGCGGATGGCCTCGTACACGCGGTAGAGCGGCGTCTGCTCATAGTCCACCATGTTCATGGACACCTGGGCGATCTTCCTGTCCTCCAGCATGATGCCCAGCGCCTTGCAGGCCCTGTAGCCGCCGGAGGAGCCGCGCACGGCCTTGGCAATGGCCCTGGCGATCTCCACCCTGTCCGTATCCAGGTTCACGTTGAAGGCGATCAGCGGCATGCGCGCGCCGATGGCCGTGATGCCGGCCGTGGGATGCACCTTGCGCTCACCGAAATCAGGGGCCCACTCAGGCTGCAGCAGCTTCTCGGGCATGCCCTCAAACTCGCCCTTGCGAAGGGCCGCCAGGTTGGCCCGCTCGGGCGAAGAGGCCGATGCCTCGTAGAGGAAGCTGGGCACGCGGAGCTCCTCCCAGATCCTTTTCGCCACGCGCTTTGAGATGTCCACGCACTCCTCCATCGTGGCCCCCACCAGCGGCACGAAGGGCAGCACGTCCATCGCGCCCATGCGCGGGTGCGCGCCGCTGTGGCGGGTAAGGTCGATGGTTTCCGCGGCCTTTTGGGCCAGGCGGAAGGCGGCCTCCTCCACGGCCTCCGGGCTGCCCAGCAGCGTCAGCACGCTGCGGTTGTGGTTCTCATCCGACTGCACGCTCAGCAGCGCACAGCCGGGCACGGAGCGCGCGGCCTCCGCCAGGCCGTCGATCACCTGTCGGTTCCGCCCTTCGCTGAAATTGGGAATGCATTCGATCACCTTGGCCATAGCAGCCTCCATTCATCCATTATCGGGCACTGCCCGTTTTGATACTTGTATGATAGTACACCGCCAGCTGCGTTCTGTCACGCAAGGAGAGCTTCTCCAGGATGGCGCTGATCGCGTTGCGCACGCGGCCCTCGCTGAGGTAGAGCCGGCAAGCGATCTCCCGGTTGTTGAGCCCCTCGGCCACCAGATGCATGATCTCATCCTCGCGCTCGGTCAGGCCGCGCTCCGCGCCGCTTCCCTCCTTCAACAGTCCCGGCAGCTTTTCGGCCACGCCCTCTACGGCCGCGGCGCGCATCCCGGCACGGTGCGGCTGCTGCTGGCCAACTCGCTGGCTTTCACGGTCAGCAGCCTGTGCATGAGTTTCGCGCTGGCCGCCCTGATCAGCAACCGTCAGGTGCAGTCCGCCGTGGCCAATGTGGTGGCGCTCAGCTCCTCCTTCCTTTCGGGCGTGTTCGTGCCGCAGGGCCTCTTGAGCCCCTCCGTGCAGCGCCTGGCCTCGCTGCTGCCCGCCCACTGGTATATCCGCGCGGTCGACGCGCTGGAGCCGGGCCTGGCGCCCGGCGCTTTGGCCCTTGACTACAGCCGCGAGGGCATCCTCATCCAGCTGGCCTTCTCCGCGGCCTTCCTCTCTCTGGCCCTGCTGGGCGCGAGAAAGCGGGGATTCAGCCCGTCCCGCTCCGCGTCCTGATACTAAAGCAAGCCCCCGCTCGCCTGCGCTCGCGGAGGGCTTGCTTTATTTGTGTCCTTCAGAACAGCGGCACGCCTGTCATCTGAGCGGGGATATCCAAGCCCATGGATTTGAGCATGGTGGGGGCGATGTCGCACAGCCTGCCGCCGTCGCGCAGGCTGCCGCCCACAAACTGCTCTCCGCAGGCGATAAAGGGCACGGGGTAGGTGGTGTGGGCCGTGAAGGGCTCGCCGGTCACATAGTCCACCATCTGGTCGGCGTTGCCGTGGTCGGCCGTGACAAAGGCGGTGCCACCCTGGCGGAGGATCTCGTCCACCAGGATTCCCACGTCCTTGTCCACCTCCCTCACGGCGGCCTCGGCCGCCGCCATCACGCCGGTGTGGCCCACCATGTCGCAGTTGGCGAAGTTGAGGATCATCACATCGTATTTTCCGCTGCGGATCGCCTCGAGCGCCTTTTGCGTCACCTCGGGCGCGGACATCTCGGGCAGCAGGTCAAAGGTAGCCACCTTGCTGGAGGGCACGAGGATCCTGTCCTCCCCCTCATAGGGCGGCTCCACGCCGCCGTTGAAAAAGAAGGTCACGTGCGCGTACTTCTGGGTCTCTGCGATGTGCAGCTGCGTCTTGCCCAGCTGAGACAGGTACTGCGCCAGCGTCATGTCCAGGTCCTCCGGCGGGTTGACCACCTTGAGGCCCGTGAAGGTCTCATCGTACTGAGTCATGGTGACGTACTGCAGCGGGATGAAGCCCTTGGCGCGCTCAAAGCCCGTGAACTGACGGTCGATAAAGGCGCGGGTGAGCTGGCGGGCGCGGTCCGGGCGGAAGTTGAAGTAGATGATGCTGTCGTTGGGCTGCACGGTGGCCGTGGGCAGGCCGCCCCTCTGCACAACGGTGGGCAGGATGAACTCGTCGGTCACGTTCTGATCGTAGCTCTGCTGCACGGCCTGCTCGGCGCTTTCCGCCGTGACGCCCTTGCCCAGCACGATGGCGTCATAGCCCAGCTGCACGCGCGGCCAGATGTTGTCCCTGTCCATACCGTAGTAGCGGCCCTGCACGGTGGCGATCTCTCCCACGCCGATCTCGCGCATCTTTTGCTCGAGTTGCTTCACAAAGTCAAGTCCGCTGGTCGGGGGCACGTCGCGCCCGTCCATCAGCGCGTGCACATAGACGCGCTCAAGGCCGCGCTTTTTGGCCATCTCCAGCAGCGCGTACAGGTGGGTGTTGTGGCTGTGCACACCGCCGTCCGAAAGCAGGCCGATCAGGTGCAGGGCCGTGCCCTGCCGTCTGGCCTCGTCCATGGCCCAGATCAGGGGCTCCTTCTCAAAAAACACGCCGTCCTGAATGTCCTTGGTGATGCGGGTCAGCTCCTGATACACCACGCGGCCCGCGCCCAGGTTCAGATGGCCCACCTCGCTGTTGCCCATCTGCCCGTCCGGCAGGCCCACGGACATGCCGCTGGCGCCCAGCTGCGTGTGCGGATAGGCGGCCGTCAGGCGGTCGATGTTCGGGGTGCCCGCGGCAACCACCGCGTTGCCCTTGGGGTTGGGGTTCAGGCCGAAGCCGTCCATGATGATCAGCGCCGTCATTTTCTTTGACATACTCTCAGTTCCTTTCATCTGCCCGGCCGGTTCGCCGCCCGCCGAAAACCTACGCACCTATTATACCCAAAGCCGCCCTCTTCTTTCGGCGGTGCAGGGCAAAAGCAGGGGCGCTACCTTCCCTTCAGATAGCGCCCGCTGCCGCCTTTGTGGGCTTACTTGTTGTAGTTCACGATCTTGCTGAAGTCTTCCGCCTTCAGGCTCGCGCCGCCGATGAGGCCGCCGTCGATCTCCGGCTGCGCCATCAGGCCCTTCACGTTGGCGGGCTTCATGCTGCCGCCGTACTGGATGCGCACCTTGCCGGCGACCGCGCGGCCGTACTTGCCCGCGATGGCCTTGCGGATGACGCCGATGGTCTCGTTGGCCTGCTCGTCAGTGGCGGTGAGCCCGGTGCCGATGGCCCAGACGGGCTCGTAGGCGATGACCACCTTGGCCACCTCCTCCTTGGTCAGGCCGGTCAGGGCGATCAGGGTCTGGTAGCTGACCAGCGCGTCGGTGTAGCCCGCCTCGCGCTCTTCCTTCTTTTCGCCCACGCAGATGATGGGGGTCAGCCCGGCGCGGACAGCCGCCAGCGTGCGCAGGTTCACGGTCTCATCGGTCTCGCCGAAGTACTGCCGCCGCTCGCTGTGGCCGATGATCACATAGTCCACCTTGCAGGCCTTGAGCATCTGCGCGCTCAGCTCGCCCGTGTAGGCGCCGCTCTCCTTAAAGTGCACGTTCTGCGCGCCGACCTTGATCTTGCTGCCGCGCACGGCCTGCACGGCCGCCGGGATATCCACGGCAGGCACGCAGACGACCACCTGCGCGTCCGCCTCCTTCACAAGGGGCTTCAGCTCCGCGATCAGCTCGGCGGCCTCCTGCGGGGTCTTGTTCATCTTCCAGTTGCCGGCAATGATGGGTTTGCGCATGATGACGCCTCCTGCTTACTTGTCGTTCAGGGCAGCCACGCCGGGCAGCTCCAGCCCCTCGAGGAACTCAAGGGAAGCGCCGCCGCCGGTGGAGATGTGGCTCATCTTATCGCCAAAGCCCAGCTGCACCACGGCCGCCGCGCTGTCGCCGCCGCCGATGATGGTCACGGCCTCGCTCTCGGCCATCGCCTTGGCCACGGCCACGGTGCCGGCTGCGAAGTTCGAGAACTCGGAAACGCCCATCGGGCCGTTCCAGACCACGGTCCTGGCGCCGCGGATGGCATCCGCGTAGGCCTTCTGCGCCTTGGGCCCGATGTCCAGGCCCATATAGCCCTCGGGGATGTGGTAGGAATCCACCACCTGGATCCTGGCGTCGTTGCTGTAGGCGTCGGCGGCCACGCTGTCCTCGGGCAGCAGCAGCTTCACGCCCTTCTCCTTGGCCTTCTTCAGCATATCCAGCGCGTAGTCAAGCCGCTCGGCGTCCAGCAGGCTGGTGCCGATCTCGCCGCCCTGCGCCTTGATGAAGGTATAGGCCATGCCGCCGCCGATGATGAGCACGTCCACCTTCTCCAGCAGGTTGTTGATCACGCCGATCTTGTCGGAGACCTTGGCGCCGCCCAGGATGGCCACGAAGGGGCGCTCCGGGTTTTCCACGGCATTGCCCAGGAACTTCAGCTCCTTCTCGATCAGGAACCCGGACACGGCGGGCAGGTAATGGGCCACGCCCTCGGTGGAGGCATGCGCGCGGTGGGCGGTGCCAAAGGCATCGTTCACGTACACTTCGCCGTAGCTTGCCAGCTTTTTGGCGAACTCGGGGTCATTTTTCTCTTCTTCCTTGTGGAAGCGCAGGTTCTCCAGCAGGCAGACCTCGCCCTCCTTCAGGGAGGCGACCACACGGTCGGCGTCCTCGCCGATCACGTCCTTGGCCATTTTGACCTCCTGTCCCAGCAGCTCGCTAAGGCGGACGGCGGCGGGGGCCAGAGAATACTTCATGTTGAACTCGCCCTTGGGGCGGCCCAGGTGGCTCATCAGCACGACCTTGGCATGCTGCTCCACCAGGTACTTGATGGTGGGCAGCGCGCCCACAATGCGGTTATCGTCGGTGATGTTGCCTTCCTTGTCCTGCGGCACGTTGAAATCAACGCGCACGATGACACGCTTGCCCTTCAGATCGATATCCCGGACTGTTTTCTTGCTCATGGCTATCTCCTTATCTTCTGCGGGCGCGGCCCGCGCCCGCACGCATTCCATCAGACAGTATAGCGAATAATGCCCCCGCGGGCAAGATGACGGCAACTTTTTCACACAAAGTTTTGACCTCCGCGCGAAAAGAAGCGCCGTCCGCAGGCCAGAATCAGGCAGTCTCAGCCCATTTGGCCGGTCAGCTGTCTCCCGCCCAGCAGGTGGAAGTGCAGGTGCCGCACGCTCTGGCAGGCGTTCTCGCCGCAGTTGGAAACAAGGCGGTAGCCGCTCTCGTCGATGCCCAGCTCCCTGGCCACGGCCGCCGCCGCGCGCAGACAGGCCGCCAGCTCCCGGTCGCTGAGGGCATCCAGGCCGTCCAGCCCCGAGGCGTGGCGCTTGGGCACGATCAGCGCGTGCGCCGGCGCCTGCGGCTGGATATCCGCAAAGGCATAGCAATCCTCATTTTCCCAGATCTTCGCCGAAGGGATCTCCCCCCGGACGATCCTGCAGAACAGGCAGTTTTCAGACATACGCAAACCTCCTTTTTCTATCTCATGAGAGCAGCACGCCCTCAAAGCCTTCCCCGGCCATCCTGTGCAGCATCACGGGCGCGATCTGCCCCTGCTTCGCGCCGGGGGCCCACACCTCCACGTATTGAGGCGTGTAGCCGCTCGCGCCGCCCCGCTCCTCCTCTTCAAACAGCACCTCCTGCACGCCGCCCAGCAGGCTCCTTCGGTATTCCTCCGCCAGCTCCTCCGACAGGGCGATCAGGCGGCGGGCCCTTTCCTCCCTCAGGGCCTTTGGCAGCTGTCCGGGCATGGACGCGGCGGGCGTCCCCTCCCGCCTGCTGAAGGGAAAGACATGGATGCGGGCAAAGCCCGCCTTACGGCAGAAGTCCATGGTCTGCCCGAACTCCTCCTCCGTTTCGCCGGGGAAGCCCGCGATCACGTCCGTGGTCAGCGCGCAGCCCGGGAAGGCCGCGCGCAGGTTTTGCGCCGCCTGAAGGAACTCATCCGGCGTGTAGCGCCTGCGCATGCTTTTGAGCACCCTCTCGCTGCCCGACTGCAGGGAGAGATGGAACTGCGGGCAGACCTTGCCGATGCCCGCAAGCCCCTGCGCGAANNCCCGGTGCCTCCGCCGCGGCGCGCACGGCGTCCAGCAGGGTATCCCCGCCGTCCAGGTCACGGCCGTAGCTGGTCAGATGGATGCCCGTGAGCACGATCTCGCTGTACCCGGCCGCAGCCAGCCGCCCGGCCTCGCCGCGCACGTCCTCCACGGGCCTTGAGCGGATGCCGCCGCGCACATAGGGGATGATGCAGTAGGCGCAGTAGCGGTCGCAGCCCTCCTGTATCTTCATCACGGCGCGGGTGTGGCCGTCGAAGCCCGCGATCTCCATTCTCTCAAATGGCACGCGCAGCACGCTGTCCACGGCGGCGATCTGCGTCTCCTGCGCCACGGCCTCCCGAAGCAGGCTCACGATCTCGCCGCGCCGTTGGTTGCCTATCACCAGCCGCAGGCCCATCCCGAGCAGGCCCTCCGCCTCCTTCTGCGCGAGGCAGCCTGCCAGGATCACCTCGGCCTCGGGGTTTTGCTTCAGCGCGCGGCGCACGGCCTGCCTGCTCTTTTTTTCGCCCACGCCCGTCACCACGCAGCTGTTGATCACGTAGACGTCGGCCCGCTCATGAAAATCACGGGCCTCGTAGCCCGCCTGCAGAAACTGCTCCAGCATCGCCTGGCTGTCATACTGGTTCACCTTGCAGCCAAGCGTATAAAAAGCCACTGTACTCAAACTTGCTTACTCCATATCGCCCGAGAGCGTCAGCACCATGGCCAGCGCGGCCATACCCGCCGTTTCGGTGCGCAGTATGCGCGGCCCCAGCGTCACATTTTCACCGCGCAGGGCAGCGATCTCCTCCGGCGTGATGCCACCCTCCGGCCCGATCACGATGGCCACATCCTTCGCCCCCTGATAAGCCGCGCGGATGGACGCTCCGCCCTCCTCCCAGGGGATCAGCGTCTGCTCATGCGCGCCCAGCGCGCGCCTGAGCCCTTCGAAGCTCAGGCAATCCGCCACTTCGGGGATCAGGCTGCGGCCGCTTTGTACCGCGGCCTCGCGCGCGATGCGCTGCCAGCGCGCCAGCTTTTTCTCCCCGCCTTCCCACTGCGCCACGCAGCGCGAAAACAGGCAGGGCACGATGCGGCTCACGCCCAGCTCCGTGCATTTTTGCATCACGGCGTCCATGCGCTCTCCCTTGGAGAGGCCCTGATAGAGCGTCACGCGCACGGAGGGCTCTCGGCTCCTCACCTCGCGCAGGATGCGCACGCGCGCACCGCCCTCAAAGGGGCTGAAGGTCCCGTCATAATGCCTGCCCCCGCTGGCCGCGAAGACCGTCTCCCCCTCGCGCAGGCGCAGCACCTTCAGCGCGTGATGAGCGTCCTGCGCGTCCAGCTGCGCAAAACCGTCCCTCGGCTCCTGCGTAAAAAAAGTGGGCATGTCACACCATCCGGGCGGCAAAGGCCACCCACTCCCCGCGGCGGCGGAGGTCCATCACCTCGTAGCCCTTTTCAAGCAGCGCGCTTTGCACGTCCTCCTCCCGCTCGCGGATGATGCCGGAGCAGATGAAAAGACCGCCCTTTTTCAGCGCGCCGCGCAGGGGCCCCGCCAGCATGATGATGACATCGGCCAGGATATTGGCCACGGCAAAGTCATAGGACCCGGCTTCGCCCGCCAGCAGGTCGCCCTGCCGCACGGTGATCCTGTCCTGAAGGCCGTTCTTTTCCACGTTTTCCTTCGCGGTGCGCACGGCCATGGGGTCGATGTCGATGGCCGTCACGCTGTCCGCCCCCAGGCGCGCCGCGGCGATGGCCAGGATGCCGCTGCCGGTGCCCACATCCAGCACCGCGCCGCCCCGATAATACTGCTCGATCAGCTCGGCGCACAGCGCGGTCGTTTCGTGCGTGCCAGTGCCGAAGGCAAGGCCCGGATCAAGATGGATCATCACGTCGCCCGGCTGCTCGCTGTATTCCTCCCAGCTGGGGCGCACCACCAGATGGCTGCCGATACGGAAGGGCTTGTAAAAGCGCTTCCAGTACTCCGCCCAGTCCTTCTCCTGAACGCCGCTGCTCGTGATCCTGAGGCCGCCCAGGTCAAAGCCCGCCAGCCGCGGCAGCTGTGCCACGCTTTCCCGGAGCCCGGCCAGCTGCTCCTCATCCTGAAACCAGGCCTTCACCACCACCTCCTCGGGCATCTGCTCGATCAGGGCGGGGTCGATCAGTTCCCAGTAGCCGGAGGGCTGCGCGGGGTCGGGCACATCGGCCCGGTCGATGATCTGGGTGCCCTTCGCGCCCGCGCGCATCAGGGCCTCTGATACGATGTCGGCCCCCTCGGTGTTGGTGGTGATGCTGATCTCGATCCAGTCCATGCCGTTTTCCTCCGCGCGTCAGCGCCTGATGATGTCGTCCCGCAGCCGGTAGAGCGTGGCCCCCCTGCCCTTCTTGCAGAAGGCGTCCACAAACCATTCTATCTTTTTGTTGGCCTCGAACTGCACATAGCCGTAGCGCACGCCCCCGCGTGATTCGCCCTTCATGTTGCTGTCCGTCCAGGTGACGGAATCCCCCTGCGGGTCATAATCCTCGATAAAGACCAGACTGTGAGCGCCCACGCCGTAGTAATACTGCGCGGACATCTGGAAAAAGTCCCCCCGCTGTACCTGGCGCATCAAGGCCAGGGCGCGCTCCCGGTTCTCCTCCCGGCTCTCCTCGGGGTCATAGAAAAACTGCGCCGCGATCTCAAAGGGGTTGCCCTCTTCCGGCGCGACTTCCTCCCAGCTGATGCCATAGCTGTAGGGCTTGGACTCCTTGGCCGGCAGATTGTTGGGGATCACCAGCGGCACGTCGGGGAAGGCCGCCATGCGGTAATCGTCCCGGTTCTGCCGGAACAGGTACACGGTGAAATTCTTGCACACATAAATATCGCCGGGGCTGTTCGCCTTCTGCGCCCGGCCCCCGGTCCGCTTGTAGACCTCCTCCGCCAGCGCGATCATCCGGTCGATCAGCTCCTCCCGCGCGGAGTTCTCCGCCGCGGCTTCCTCAGGCCGATCCGCCGCCTCGGGGCGGACCGTCTCTTCCTCCGCCGGCTCCGCGGTCGGCTCGGCGGCGGTCTTCGCCGCCTCAGTCGGCGCGCCGGACGCGGGGAAGAGCGACACCTCCTCTTCGCCCAAGGATGCCGGCATCAGCGCCAGCAAGGTCATTATCAGGGCCAGGCCCCGTTTCAGGTAGGTCATGCGGTACTCCTTCAAGCACAAGCTTCTGCCCCTGCATTGTACATGGATTGCGCTGTCCGGGCAAGAACGCGCGGACCATACTTACAAATCACAGCAAAGCAGATTATAATGAATGCAGCATACAAATTGGCCTGTTGCATTGAATCGGAGGTGTGCCATGCTGACGAAGGAAGAACTGCCGGCCTGCCCTGTGGCGACCACTGTGCAGCTGATCGGAAACAAGTGGAAGCTGCTGATCCTGCGCAACCTGCTGATCCGCCCCTGGCGGTTCAACGAGATTTTCCGTTCCATTCCCGGCATCAGCCAGAAGGTGCTCACGGATAATCTGCGCGCGATGGAGAAGGATGGTCTTATCATCCGCACCGTTTATCCTGAGGTACCGCCCCGCGTGGAATACTCTCTCAGCGAGCTGGGTGACCGCATGAGGCCCATCATCAAGGCCATGGAGGCCTGGGGCCAGAGCTATCAGCAGCTGGTCCGGGAAACAGAGTGACCCTGCCCATAAAAAGGCTCCCGGCCGAACCTGGCCGGGAGCTCTTGCTTAAGGTGCGGTATCGAACTTGTTGACCAGCGAATAGCTGATATTGGGCAGTTCGTCCGAGAAGGAGGCAAACTCCGCCCAGGCCTCCGTCAGGTAGTAGCCGATCACCGCGTCCCGGCGTTCGCCAAACTGGCTGGTAAGCACGGGGCTGGCTTCAAAGCAGCGCTCGATCACGCTTTGGTCCGTGGTGAAATTCACCTTTCCTCCCAGGCGCAGATAGGTCATGGTCTCCTGATCGCAAACGCAGATCTGGATGTAGGGGTGCGCGAGCAGCTCCCGGTAAGAGGCATAGAAGACCACCGTATCGAAATACAGCACCCCATCCTCCTCAAA
>DBQV01000039.1:19805-22628 GCA_002305755.1 Christensenella sp. UBA1385
ACGCTGATCCCATCGTCATAATCAAGCCTCTTGAAAAACTCCAGCGTGCTTTCTTCAGCGCCTGCATTCACGGCGATCCCCCCCAGCATCAGGGCGCACAGCGCCCAGGCGATGATCCTCCTCATGCCGTCCTCCTCAATCCATCGTGACAACGATCTTGCCGTTCACGGCATGGCTGTCCAGCGCAAGGCAGGCCTCGCGTATCTGTGAAAAGCGATAGCGGGCGCCGATCTGCGGCGCAATGCCGCGTCGCATGATGAAATCAAAGATTTCATCCATCACCCGCTGGGTAGGCGCGTTGCTGTAAAAACCCGTCAGGTACACGCCGTTTGGAATATCCTTGATGGGGTCAAATCCGTTCCACGTGTACACGCCGCCCAATATACCGGTATCGCACACGATGCCGCCGGGTGAAACGCAGCGGAGCGTATCCGGCAGCGTTTTGGGGCCGACCAGCTCCAGCGCCTTGGTCACGCCGCTCATCCTCCCCGTCAGCAGCCCGGTATCCAGCACGGCCTCATCCGCCTGCGACAGCAGAGGCAGCTTGCTCTCCCTGTGTGTTGCGGCTATCACCCGGCAGCCCACTGCCCTGGCCAGCGCCAGCGCGGCGTAGCCCAGGGCGCAGGTAGCGCCGCGGATGAGCAGCGTATCCTCCGGCCCCAGCCGCAGGCCTTCAAACAGGCTGCCCCAGGCGGTGAAATAGGTCTCGGGCACGGCGGCCAGGGCATCCCAGGGCAGATCCGTCTGAGCCAGGAACACATGGTGGGCGGGCAGGAGGGCATACTCCGCGTAGCTGCCGTCAAAGCTGCGGCCCATGCCGCCCATGAGCGCGACGACCTTCTGCCCCTTGGAAAAGGCGCTATCGGAGGGGTCCAGGATCTCCCCGGCGCACTCGATGCCGGGAATGATGGGCTTTTTGATATAGGACGCCTCAATCTCCGACAGGCGAAGGATCTGCTCGGAGTGATTCAGGCCGAAGGCCTTCACTTTCACCAACACCCAGCCGGGCTTCACCGCCGGGACGGGCATCTCCGACAGACGGACGGCCTCTGCGGGCGTAACGCCACTCAATACGACTGCTTTCATGCGTTTTCCCCCCGCCGCGTTACCGGCCCTCTTCCGGGGGTACTGCCTCCCTCACCAGCGTTTTCACGATCCTCCCAAAGTACTGCGTGTGCAGGTCATGGTCCCTGTAGTTTCTTTCAGGAACGGAGGCATCCAGAAACAGAGCCTCATCCAGCGGCTGGGCGTAGATCTTTTTCAGATGAACACCTGATCGGATTCCGCGATATAACAGCATCCGTCCTCAAATACGGGGGTCAGGCCGGAAGCGGCCCACTTGTCGATGTCCCGCCCGGACTTTGCGCCCAGGATGGCGTGCGCCGATCTGAGCTCTTCGGGCAGCACATTGATGGAAAAATACGCTTCGCGGTCCATAAAGCGCTTGGTATGCCTGCTTTCGCGTACATATACCGCCGCCACGCCCTGATCCGAAAAGTTCCACAGGCTGCCCATCATCCCCCAGGCGATGGTCATGGCGTTCGCGCCGCCCCGCTCGCTGCCCGCCACGAGCGCGGCCCAGCATTCGGAAAACAGTGTATGCGGGTTGAACCGAATCGCTCGGAAATCCGTTTCCTGAAGCATGCCGCTCCCTCCTTCTTCTTTCAACCCTCAGCCAATTCTTCCCCGGTGAGGCAGTTGAGTTTCTTCCAGCACTGCGGGTCCGGCGCGTAGAAGTCTCCGCCTGCGCCGGCTGCCACGGCCGGGCAGCCGCGGCACCAGGGCCCAAGCTCGCATCCGGCGCACTTTTTGAATCTGCCGTACTCACGGTAGGCCTCCATCTCACTCACCCAGAGATCGGCCAGACGGTCTTCCAGCGCGTTGCCCACCCTGCTGTTCTGCACACGGCGGCAGGCATACACATCGCCCGTGGGCAGGATGGTCAGGTGGCAGTTGCCACAGTTGCATCCGCCATAGATCATCCCCTCCTCCGCGCCGGCAGGCAGCCTGAACGCCCCGGTTTCATACTGGTACAGCGTCCACAGATGGTCCTTGCGGTTGAAGTAGGTGTCGCAGCCCGAGGCCTCCCAGGCCTTGAATTTGGCATCGCAGACTGCCAGCAGGTCCCTGTACTGCTGCGGCGTCATGCCTGTATCCTTCTCCGCGCCGGTCGGGCAATAGCGGGCAAAGGCGTATACATTCGCCCCCGCGCCCACCACCGCATCGATGATGGCGGGCACCTCATGGATGTTGGTACCGCTGACGGTGGTCATCACCACACTGCGGATACCGGCCCGATTGATGGTACGGATTTTTTCCAGCGTCGTCCGGTAGCTGCCCGGCTTGCGGAACCAATCGTGCGTTTCCTCTAATCCATCGACAGAGAGCTGGTATTTTTCGCAGCCCAGACGCTTCATGCGCGCACAGGCTGCGTCCGTCAGGTGAAAGGGATTGCCCATGATCGTGAAGGGAATCCTTTTGATGGCAAGCATCTCCAGCAGCGGCCAGAAATCCGGGTGCAGGATGGGATCGCCGCCGGTGATATAAAAATAAGGCAGCCGACCGTATACTTCGCAGAAATCTTCGCAGTTCGCGACCACCTGCCGCATCTGCTCCCAGGTCATGCTGTCCGGTCTCTTGCAGGCGTTTTCCGCAAAAATGTAGCAATGCTTGCATCGCTGGTCGCAGTCATCGGTGATGTGCCACTGAAAGGCGAAATACTGTTTCATGATCGAGTGCCTCACATAGATTCGGGATCGCTCCGGCCGGCAAAGCGGCCGGAGCCTGGGTTTACCTGTCGCCGGCCCCGCAGGCAGCCCCGCA
>DBQV01000039.1:22693-49421 GCA_002305755.1 Christensenella sp. UBA1385
GCCCCGCAGGCGGCGGGCTTCTCCTCCGCGGGTTTATCCGCGGCCCCGCAGGCGGCCTGCGCCGGCTGCGTGTTCCAGGACTTCAGGTCAGAAAGCGCCATGTATTCATCCTCCCCTTGTTTTTCGGAATCACCTTCCGTGCCATCACCATAAAGCATGTCCGTCTCTGGCGCAAGTACGCACCTATTTGTAAGCGGCCCAGATGCACGGACTTCTTTGGGGAAAAAGAAAACCCCCGCCATCTGAAGTGATATGCTCCCCTCATGGAAGACAGTAAAAAGAAAAACTGTCACATGAGAGGAGCATATCAAGTGTGGCCGGGGAAATCCGTATCGTTTTTTTTTGCGTAGCGGGGCTGCCGGCGGCCTCAACTCGGCCGGCCGGTCGCGTACACCCGGCCGATCATGTAAGCCATGGCGGCGCAGAAGATGCCGGCGGCCAGGGGCATCAGCCCATAGCCGAGGGCCGCGCCGATCAGGCCGAAGGCGGGCGGCATCAGCGTGGTGCCCAGATAGGCCCCCGCCATCTGCACGCCGATCACGGCCTGGCTGTATTCCTCGCCGAAATGGCGCGGCGTCTCGTGGATCATGCCGGGGAAGATGGGCGCGCAGCCAAGGCCGATCAGGAAAAGGCCGGCCAGCGCCATCGCGGGCGCGGGCAGCAGCAGCGACAGGATACCCAGCAGGATCAGCGCAAGGCCCAGGGCGATCATCTTTTTCTGCGGCACCTTCAGCGACAGGAAGCCGCCCAGCATACGCCCCAGCATGATGCCGGCATAGTACAGCGCCACCCAGCCGGCGGCCGTATCCCCGGCGACGCCGCGGGAGAGCACCAGATAGCTGGCCCCCCAGAGCCCAACCGTGCTTTCCAGCGAGCAGTAGAAAAAGAAAGCCGCCAGCGCGGGGGCCGCCTTGGGCAGGCGGAGCACCTCGAGCAGCCCGAGCGCGCGGGGCTCGCGGCCCTGCGGGCCGGCCTTCTGTCCGCCCGCTTTTCTCCAAAGCGGCAGGGAGCAGCTCAGCGCGATCACCAGCGCGGTCTGCAGCAGCCCGATGGCGCGGTAGCCGCCCTGCCAGCCGCCCAGGAAGCCGCCGCGGCGCAGCAGCGCCCAGCTCATGATGACGGGGCCGAGCGACGCGCCCACGCCCCAGAAGCTGTGAAGCCAGCTCATGTGCGAGGCCCTGTAGTGCAGGGCCACGAAGTTGTTGAGCGCCGAGTCCACGCTGCCGGCGCCCAGCCCCAGCGGCACGGCCAGCAGGCACATCAGCGCGAAGCTGCGGGACAGCGATATGCCAAGCAGCGCGAAGGCCGTCAGCCCCACGCTGACCAGCGTGACGGTGCCCGTGCCGAAGCGGCGGATCACCCGCGCGGAGTTCAGGCTGGACACGATGGTGCCAGAGGAAATGATCATCGAGATGATGCCCGCCGCCGAGACCGGCACGCCAAAGCCCGCGTACATCGAGGGCCAGGCGCTGCCCAGCACCGAATCAGGCAGCCCGAGGCTGATAAAGGCAACATAAATAAGCACGAGCAGCGCCGTCATCTTCACCCTCCTCAGGCAATGTCGATGGAGGGCAGTATGGTGACGATGCGCCGCCTGCTGCCGCCAAAGGCCCTGACCAGACCGATCTGCGCCTGGCTGCGGCTGTAGATCTGCGTGACGATCTGCCTGGTTTCCCGCTCGCGCAGAAGCCCGGCGGCCGAAAGGATCAGCGCTCTGGCGATTCCCTTCCTGCGGTGCTCGCTGCGGGTGTACAGGCTGACCAGGGCAGCGCTGTCGGGCGTGACGCCGGTCATCAGCATCTCGGAGATCGGCTGCCCCGCGCGGTAGAAGCCCAGCGCCATGAAATAGGGCTGCTGCATCTGCAGCGTCAGAAAGTCATGCGTGATGGGGGTCATGCGGAAGGCATTGAGCCGCTGCAGGAAGCCGAGCTGCTCCTGGGGGCTTGAAAGCGGCACCGAGGCCAGCTGGCAGCCCATGGGCGTCTGCGCCGGGGCGACGGGCACCGGCATCAGGTATTCCTCCTGCGCGTCGGCGTTCATGAAGCCGTTGCGGCTGTAAAAATTCAGCATCTCCCAGTCGCTGCTGGCCAGCTCGGTATAGATGCGCCCGGGCACGCCCGGAAAGCGGGCGCGCATCTGCTCGGCCCGCCCCAGCAGCGCCCCCAGCAGCAGATCCCTGGCCGAGGGCTGGGCGTCGATGTAGATATAGATCTCAAGCGGCCTGTCCGGGTACATCTCCACGTTCATGGTGGGGATCACGAAGCCCAGGCCCATCTGCACAAACCGGTCGCTGGCGGCAAAGAAAACGTCCTGGGGCGGAATGCCCTGGTAGGGGGCGGTAGGGTGGGATAAACGCATAATGTACGGCTTGCTCCTGTCAGCTGAATTGCTTTGAGCGAAGGATCACTCCACCAGGCCGAAGCCCGGGGTGATGTCGTTGACCACGCGCCGGACCTCCGGCAGCGCCTGCAGGATGCGGCTGGTGCAGCTCTCCATCAGGTCATAAGGCAGGCGCGCAGGCACGGGCCGCAGCTCCCCTCGGGCGGTGGCCAGGGTGACGGCGCGCAGCACCACGGTCAGCTCTTCCGGGCTGCCCCAGGAAGGCACGAGCGTGGCAAAATACTTGTACTGCCGCTTGGCCAGGCCCGCCTCGCGGATCTCATCGCGCAGTATGCCGTCCGCCTTGCGCAGGATGGCCAGCCGGCGCCTGGTGGCCTCGCCTTCCACGCGCAGGGCCAGACCTGTTTCGGGGAAGGGCTGGGCCGAGTAGATTTCCGCAGGCAGGTTCAGGTTCTCGCCCACATAGCGGATCTCGGCGGCATACAGCTCCTTCAGCGGCTCGATCGCGGGCCGATCCTCCGCCGGCCCGGGCAGCTCCCGCGCCCTGCTGCCGGGCAGCAACCCGGCCGTGGTAGAGAGAACCAGCACGTCGAAGGGGATCGTGCCGTAGGCCTCCTCCAGCACCTTCACGCGCTGGGCGGCGACGGCCTTTTTCTTATCCGCGGGGGAGAGCAGGCCCGCAAGCGCCTTGCAGTAGCGATCCTGCGCGTCGATCACCCGCACGTCGATGCCGAGCGTGTCGCGGTAGTAGTACAGAATGTCCTCCCGCTCGTTTTCGCGCAGCAGGCAGTTGTCGATCAGAAAGCAGCTGAGCCGCTCTCCCAGCGCGCGCTGGGCCAGCGCGGCGGTAACGCCGCTTTCCGGGGTCCCGTCCAGCTCGCACAGCGCACGGCCCCCGCCCGCGCTGCTCTCGATGGCGCTCCTGGCCGCGTTGATGAAGCTGCTTTCGCTGTACCACATGGTGCAGCTGCAGACAGCCTTGGCAAACTGAAGCAGTATGCTCACGCCGTCCGGGTCGTTGCTCTCGGGCTGAAAACAAAAGCCGTACAGCGGCAGGGCGGTGTGAGAAAAACCTATGACCTTGTCCAGCGCGTGGGCAATAGGCACCAGCTCGCTGCTGAGCTCCAGCGCCGGCAGGCTGTCGAGGTAACGCTCGCTCTGGCTGAGCCCCTGGGTGACGGGCGAGGGCGAAAACACCACGCTCACCACCTCGCGCAGCGATCTGTGCTCCGCCAGCCTGCCGCCCAGCAGCAGCGCCATGGCAGCCGCGGCATCGCCCAGCGCCAGCACGGGCAGTCCGCTTGAAAGCAGACGGCCGTCCAGCATGCCGGGCAGCTCGCCCTTCACGCCACCGGCCAGCACCAGCCCGCGCGCCTCCTGCGCCATCACCTCGTGATAGGGGGTGTCCCCCGGCAGCACCTGGCAGGCGATGCGCTCCGCCCGCAGCTTTATGGCCACGGATCCGGCGTAGCGGTCGTCGAAATTGAGTATCAGCAGCTTATCCTGCATGCGGTTTCCTTTCGTTCAGGGCTCCGCGTCGTCGGCGACGACCCAGAACTCCGTGTGCTCCATCAGCCAGCTGTCGGCCTTTTCGGCCAGCGCCAGCTGCGTGGCCTGATTGGCGATGCCGTTGTCCGTCAGGCCAGCCTCCGCCTGAAACAGCTTGAGCGCGTCCGAGGTGCGCTGGCTGTAAAAGCCGGTGATGTCCTCCTCCTTGAGCAGACCGATACGGTGCAGCCTTTCCTGCAGGGCCTTCACCTTTTCTCCCCTGTGGCCCATGCGCATGGAGGTGTCGGCCAGATCGCGCACCGTGCCGTAGCCGAGAATGCGCCAATCGCTCAGCGGATAGCGCGCGCGGGTCACGGCGACAGGGTTGTTGCCCTCGATCACCTGCACCGAGACGCTGCCGTCCTCCATCCGGTAGACGGCCTCCACCATCGCCACATGCGAGGTATCGCCCGAAGAATTGTAGCTGAGAAACACCCAGTCCCCCGGCTGGGGGATGTAGCTGTCCCTCGCCATGGGCAGGGGGCTGCCCGTGTACCACTGGCTGCCCCAGCCCGGCACAATGCCCTTGCGGGCGATGTATCGGCCCTGGGCGATGAACCAGTCGCGCCCCGTGTTGGTGCCCTGATAGAAGGGATAGAGACGGCCCAGCAGCGGTTCACCCAGCCGCTCTCCGGCCTCGTTCACCGTCCAGCAGAGAAACTCGGCGCACCACTGGGCCTTCGGATCGCCCGCCCACGCGCCGTACTTGGTGCTGCCGTCCGACTGTTCTGTGTAGCCCAGCTCGGACCGGGCAACATCCAGCACCAGCTGCACTTCCGGCTCTATGGGATAGGCAGGAGGGATCAGCGTGCCGATCGATTCGGCCCGCGATGCCGCGGCCGGCCCCAGGCAAAGGGCCAGCAGCAGGCAGATCAGCCTCCCGGCAGCTTTCCTCACGGCAGCCTCCCATAATAAACCAGCTTGTATTATACCTTCTCGGCCTTTGGCTGGCAAGGCGCGCTACCTGGGCGGCGCGCTGTCGAAGCGCAGCTGCTCCTCCTCGGCCTTCACCATCGCGGCCGCCGCGTTCAGGGCCGAGAGCAGCTCCCGGAGCGGCACGATGGTCACGCTGTCAAAGGGCAGGTCCAGCAGCCGCTCCCACTGAAAGCGCGCGGCCCTCAGCATCTCGCTCACGCGGCTGCCCGGCGTGCCGCCCGATACGATCAGGCGGCAGTTTTCGCGCATCAGCGCGTCGCAGAAGGCCATGTGCGCCTCCCACAGCAGCTCCGGCAGGGCGTCATTGTAATAATAGGCCAGCCCACGCTCCCGAAGCAGATTGAGCACAGCCTTCAGATCGTCAAAAAAGATGACGCGGCGGGCCTGGGCCAGGTTCTGCGCGATGGCGGCCCCCTCCTGCCGCAGGCCCAGCCCCACCAGGGCGGCGATCAGGCTTTCCGCCCCCTGCCGGAAGGGGCAGCTGAAGTAGAGCAGGGCGTTCAGGGCGTCCAGCGGGCCATCCTTGGGCTGCTCGCGGTAGTTCAGGTAGTCCGCCCGCGTGCGGGCCAGCGCAATAGCCTCCAGCACCTGCAGCTTGCTGTCAAAATGATGATAAAAGCTGCCCTTGGAGCAGGGCACGCCGTCCAATATGTCCTGCAGCGTGGTGTGCCGGTAGCCCTTCTGTGCAAACAGCGCGGACGCCGTCTTCAGGATCTCCTCCCTGCGCCTTTCTCCCTTTTGCATGGGCCGCCTCCCCTTCTGATGATTCGCTGCGGTGGTTCAGTGAGCCGCCTATGGCGCCGCATGGGTGCTGAGCGCAAGGCCGGTCCGGGCAATATGCCGGGTGTGTTCCCATCGGATGTCAAAGGGCGTTCTGTCCGAGCCGATCATCCACGCAAAGCCCTGCCGCCCCACCGCATAGGCGGCGTCCAGCGCCCCCGAAAGCGCCGGACCCGGGGCATCTTCCCCCTGCCCTCTCCCCAGCAGCAGCGCCTCGGCCTGCCGCCTGGTCAGCCCGCCGACGGAGAGCCCGTCGATGCTCACGCCGTCAAAAATAACGGGCCTTGCGAGATAGGCCCTGCGCATCTCGAACCCCCTCTGGGCGGAGGCGGCGCCGATCACAAAGGCGGCCATCGCCCCAAGCGCCAGCAGACAGGCGATAAAGACCAGGTGCCAGGGGCCGAAGCGAAGGCCCCGTCCCGCGGCCGGCCGGGGGACGGGCTGCACCTCCGCCGCGGAAAGCGGCCGCACGCCCTCCTCCGCAAAAGGAAAAAGGCCCACCCGGGGCGGCCTGACAGGCCCCGTCGCCCGCGGCCCCCCAGCCGCGGCGGGCGGTCCCTCCGATCGGGACTCGCTTCTCTTTCTTCTTTCCGGGGACATGGAGCCCTCCTCCCCTCTCGCCCGATTGTAGCTTTGGCCGCAGGGGCTGTCAAGAAAAGCGCCGCCGTCTTTTTACAACTCTCCGCTGTCTGGTCAAGAGCAGATGTGATAGAATGGCTGCGTACACTCGGTTCGCCGACCGCGGCAGCCCCTGCCGCCCCGGAGGTAAGCATGGAAAACAACTGGCTCACCAGAAACAAGAGGACCATCGCGCTGGCGCTCCTGTTCGCGCTGGGCGTCTTCCTTCTTTACAATGTCCGCAGGAGCCTGATGAGCACGCTCAGCCCCTTCCTCTACGCGGCCATATTCTCCTATCTGCTGAACCCGCTGATCAATCTGCTGGAAAGGAAGGGCGTGCGCCGCTTCTGGTCCTCTCTGCTGACGGTGCTGCTCATCTTCATCGGCCTGATCGTCTTCTTTTCGGTGTTCATCCCCAATGTCATTTCGGATGTGACCACCGTGATCCAAAAGCTGTCGCTCAACATCGGCACGCTGCGCCGGCTGTTTGACGAGGCGGTCAGCGTGGTGGAGGGCTGGTTCGGCGGCACGCTCAGCGTGCAGGAAAAGCTGGGCGATGTGGTGGGCGCGGGCCTTCGCGCCCTCAGCGAGGCGCTGACGCGGGCGATCGGCTCGCTCAACAGCCTGGTGGACGTGTTCCTGATCCCGGTCATCACCTTCTACCTGCTCAAGGACAAGGACCTGCTGCTGGGCGACATCTCCTCAGCCCTGCCCAGGCGGCAGCGCGCACGCCTGAAGGAGCTGGCGGCGGGCATCAACCGCCTGCTCTCGGGCTATGTGAAAGGCAAGCTGATCATCAGCTTTTTCATAGGCTTGTTCACGGGCCTTGGCTGCATGCTGCTGGGGCTGCCCAACGCGCTCACCATCGGCATCATCGCGGGCCTGTTTGACCTGATCCCTTATTTCGGGCCCTATCTGGGCGGCATTCTGCCCATTCTGATCGCGCTCATCAGTCCCACGCCCATCAAGGCGCTTTGGGTGATGATCCTGATCCTGGTCATCCAGCAGGTGGAATCCAACCTGATCACGCCGCGCGTGCTCTCAGAGCGCGTGGGCCTGCACCCGCTGGTGGTGATGTTCTCGGTGATGTTCTTCGGCTCGGTGATGGGCATCCCCGGCATGATCCTTGGCGTGCCCATCATGGCGGTGCTGCTGGCCGTGATCCACGCCGCCATCCGCTGGGAGGGCGAAGCCGTACCGAAGGCCGACGCGCCGGTTGAGAAGGCCCCGTCCCCCGCCCCGCCGGAGGAAGCGCGGCAGGCGGAGCCGCCGCAGGAGGAAGCGGGGCTGTAGCTATCCTCATGAGAAGGGGCCGGATATTTTTCCGGCCCCTTATAGGTGGGTTATTCCCCTGTTCAGACCTTGCCGCGCCTGCTTTCAATAAAGCTCTTGAACAGCGCCACAGCTTCGGGCGTGCGGTGGTCGAGAAACAGGCTTCTGCCCGTATCCAGCGCCGCGACGCGGGCCATGTCCTCTTCGGTCAGAGCAAAATCAAAGACGGAGAAGTTTTCCTTCATTCGCTCCCTGCGGACGGACTTGCAGTTGGAAGAAATGCCCAGCTGGTAGAGCCAGCGGAGGATGACCTGCGCCACGCTTCTGCCGTGCCTGCGGGCGATGTCCGTCAGCGTAGGGTCGGTGAAGATGCCGTCCTTCCCCTCGCGGAAGGGGCCCCAGGATTCGGCCAGCACGCCCTCGCGCCTCATATTGTCCACCGCCTCCTTCTGGGTGAAAAAGGGGTTGATCTCGATCTGGTTCACCTGGGGCACCTCGCCGCCGAAGGCCGCGATGTCGCTCAGGCGGTCCGGATAGAAGTTGGACACGCCGACGGACCTGACAAGGCCCTCCCGCTGCAGGTCGATCAGCGCGCGGTACGCGCCGTAGTAATCGCCGAAAGGCTGGTGCAGCAGCACCAGATCGGCGTAGTCGGTACGCAGCCTGTCAAGGCTGCGCATGACGGATTCCTTCGCACTATCATATCCGTAAAACTCAATCCACACCTTGGTGGTCACATAGACCTCCCCGCGCCTGAGGCCCGAGCGTGCCAGCGCCTCGCCCACTTCCTCCTCGTTGCGGTAGCTCTGCGCCGTGTCGATCTTGCGGTAGCCGATCTCCAGCGCGTCCAGCACAGCCTGCACGGCCGCCTCTTTGGGGATCTGATACACGCCGAAACCGATGGCGGGCATTCGCTCGCCGTTGTTGAGTTTGAAGTATTCCATGGTATTCCTCCTTTATTTCGTTTCGCTGCCTGCGTCATCCTCCGCGCCGCCGATCGCCTGTTCATACTGCTGCTGCGTCAGGGGCTCCAGCCACTCCACCCGGCCTTCCTGTCCGGGCACCTCCAGAGCCAGGTGACTGAACCATCCCTCCTTGCCCGCGCCGTGCCAATGCTTCACGCCCGCGGGGATGTTCACGCAGTCGCCCGGCTTCAGCCTGCGGGCCGGCTGTCCCCACTGCTGATAGTATCCTTCGCCCGCCACGCAGATCAGCATCTGACCGCCGCCCTCCGCGGCGTGATGCACATGCCAGTTGTTCCGGCAGCCCGGCTCAAAGGTCACCTGAAAGACGGGCACCTGCTCTCGGCTCACCGGGGCCAGGAAGCTCCTGCCCGAAAAGTAGCGGGCGCTGGCTTCATTGGGTGCGCCGATGGGAAAGACAGTGCGCCTCTGGTGGGCGGCCATGCTCTCCTCCATGCCGTCCGGCGCTTCTCCGGCCCAGACCTCCCGGGCAAGGCGGAAGGCGGCCCAGGCCTTGGGCCAGCCGGCGTAGAAGGCGATGTGCGTGATGGCTGCGGCGATCTCCCGCCGGCTCACGCCGTTTCGCTTGGCGTTCTCCATGTGGTGCAGGAGCGAGCTGTCCGTGATGCCGGAGGCTGTCAGCGCCGTCACGGTCAGCAGGCACCTGGTCTTCAGGTCCAGATCCTCATTGTTCCAGTTTTCGCCAAACAGCACATCGTCGTTGAAATGGGCAAACTGAGGCGCGAAATCCGAAAGCGCGTCCCGGCCTGCCGTCTGCACAATCCTGCCCACGGCGCGGTCCCTCCTTATCCGTTGTTCATGCAAAAAATCAGGGGAAGGCGGCCTTTTCCGCCCCTCCCCCTGATTGTACTATTTGGAGTTCACTCCAAGTCAAGCTCCCGGCCATCCGGCGGCCTGTATGATGTGCATGCACGCCCTTGTATCACTGCACGCCCAGGCTCCTTCTGCTGACGAAGCCTCTTGCGGGCTTGCCCGTGCCCTCAAAGTTCTCGATCTCCACATAAGCCCAGAAATCGTTGAGGTAGCCCAGCAGAATGAAGGGGCTGCCGCCCTCGTAGCGCTTGACCAGCTCACGGTTCTTGCTGACGATGGGGTCGTCCACAAACAGAGAGGCCGAGACGTTAGACTTGGCGATGCGGCTCAGGCTGAGCGTCTGGGGGGTGATGTTCGAGGGAATGGCCCCCATGCTGACAAAGCCGATGCGGTAGCCGCCGTTGGACAGGCCGTAGCCGATCAGCGCCCAGCCGTTCTCCTGGCCGTAAACGCGGATGGTGCCGCCGCCCAGCGTGGCGTTGCCCACGCGGTAATAGCCCTCGCCTGGGCCCGTGTAGACAGGGAAGTTGCCCTTGTTGGGCTTGGTCTTGACAAAGGCAGGCAGATAGCCCGCCTGCCCGGCCACGGGGGCGGGCACGGGGGTCGACGGCTGCGGCTGGGCGGTCGCCGCACCGGGCTCAAAGACAAACACCACGGCGGAGGGCGTCGCCCGGCCCTGGGCGGACACGTTCACCTGGATGGAAGAGCTGCCCACCACGCGGTAGCCCGCGGGCACCCTGTTGTAATCAGGCCCCACATAGTTGACCCCGCTGTACAGCTGCACGCTGGCGGTGTAGAAGGCGGAGCCGTCGCGCATGACGTAGCTGACCGGCACATAGACCGATACGGGCTGGGCGGGCTGAGGCGCGGCCGTTGGCGACGCGTTCACGGCGTAGAGAAAGGTGACGCCGGAGGGGGTCGCCTTCAGCGCCTGCGACACGCTGACCGTCACGCCCGAGGGGCCCAGCAGCCTGTAGCCCGGTACCAGGGAGCTGTTCGGGGTAACCAGCGTGCTGCCCGCGGAGAGGTACACATAGTCCGTGCGCAGCAGATTGCCCTGCGTATCGCGGTAGTAGACGGCTACCTGGGCCTGGTTGTAGGCGGGCTGAGCTGTCGGCTGTGTCGCCTGCCCCTGCGCCGGCGTGAAGGCGGTGAGCGTGTTGGCCACATAGCCTGTGCGCCCGTCATCCAGCAGGATGGCATACCAGCCCGTAGCGGCGATGCCCACGCAGGGGTAGACCGAGCCCGGCAGCACCTGCGCGATCACGGGATAGGACGTATCGCCGCCCGTGCGCACGTTGACGTAATAGGGATTGGTCACGCGCACCGTGCCGATCGTCTGCGGCAGCGGCGAGGCGAGGCCGGCGGCAGACCAGAGCATCAGGGCCACTGCCGCGAGGGCGGCAAAACGCTTGCTGACGTGCCTTGTTTTCATCGGATTGCCTCCTTTGAGGTCACTTGGGCTTCGGGATTCTGTGCATGTATAGAACGTGCAGACGGATGATTTTCTTGCCTCCCCATGTTAAAATATACAGGAAAGGGGCACAGGCATGAGGGAGAACTACGACCGGCGCATGCAGGCGCTGATGGATGAGATCGAGCGCGAGGGCAGACGCCCCCGCCTGCTGCTGCACTGCTGCTGCGCCCCCTGCAGCACGGCCGTACTGCAAAGGCTGAGCCGATGCTTTGACATCACTTGCTATTATTATAACCCCAATATCGACACGGCGGAAGAGCACGCTCTGCGCGCGAAGGAGCTGCGGGGCTTCATCGCAGGCAGCGGCCTGGCCTCGGAGGCCGTGGTCGTGCCCTATGACCCGGAGAGCTATTATCGGGCCGTGCGCGGCCTTGAAAAGGAGAGGGAGGGCGGCGCGCGCTGCGAGGTCTGCTTCCGCCTGCGGCTGGACAATGCCGCCCACTACGCCAGAGAGCAGGGCTATGACTACTTCACCACCACGCTGACCATCAGCCCGCTCAAGGACGCGGCGCTGCTCAACCGGCTGGGTGAGGAAGCGGCGGCCGAGACCGGGGCCGTGTTTCTGAACAGCGATTTCAAGAAAAGGGGCGGCTACCTGCTCTCCACGCAGCTCTCGCGCAGCTACGGGATCTACCGGCAGGATTACTGCGGCTGCGTGTTCTCCAAGCTGGAGAGGGAGCGGGCCAAAAAAACGGCCCAGCCACCCGAGGGCTGAGCCCTTCCCGCCGCGCCGGCGTCAATACCTGTTTGTCACCCGCTCGGCAAAGCCGGTCAGATCCCGGATCTCGATCCACTGGCCGTCGTCCAGCCTGGCCTGCCCGCTGAATCGGCCAAACACCTGGTGCTGGTCGGTGGCGATCAGCAGGGCGTTGATTCTGGCCGCGCGGTCGATGACGGGCACAAAATCAAGCTTGAGTCTGCCCTGGCCATCCTCGATGGTCCAGGGCTTTTCATAGTCAAAATGCCTGCCGGACTTTGGGATATTGAACACCACGTCGCCCAGCTTGTGCGCGCGGCCGCCGTAAAAGAGCATGTTCTCCGTGGCGGCGGAGGTATCGCCGAAGCCGTAGCCCAGGTTCATGCCGAAGCGCCGCCCGCCCGCCACACCGCTGGCCGAGGCCCAGTACCAGGTGTTTCGATAGGTCCACACGCCGCGGCCCCAGTCCAGCACACCGAAACTGGAGGCGGGAGAAAACAGATAATCCCTCCCGCCAAAGATGCAGCGCCCCTCGGCGGGCATGCAGTTGATCTTCTGGTTGTAATAAAAATGTCCGCGCCTGTCAAAGGGCGTGGCGATCACCATGCTGTCCTCCCCCGGGTCGTGCAGTATGATGTCGAACAGCAGCGGCGAACGCTCTCCCCCGAAGTCGTACATGTGGCCGTAGAGATGGCGCTGCGCGCCTTCTTTTCGGAAGGTCAGCTCATAATTTTTGCCCGCGGCGCGGACTACGCCGGAGGCGCTGGCGGGCGGCAGCCCGCGCCTGCCCATGGGGAAGGGCAGCATGCGGGTAACGGTTTTCTCCGTCCTGTTCTCGAGGTCGATCAGGCTGATGCTGTCAAGGCCCATGTAGCCGTTGTCGCATACGGTGAGGGCCAGCGCGTAAAAATCGCCCGCGATCAGGTAATAATCCCATTCCTTGATACGGTGCCCGGGGGCCCTGATCATGGCCCTGTCGTAGCGCTTGATCGGCTGCGTGGCCCAGCCTGCCTCCAACAGCTGCCCGTCCGGCCCCAGCAGGTCGCCCCGCTGCAGCATCCTGTGCTGCAAATTCGGCTCTGAGTGTAAATGATCCTCGTTTTTCATGCGTCTATCATATATCCGATGGGGATAGCTGTCAACTATGGGGGCTGATCCTTCGTCAAAGTGGGGATGAAAGAGCGCCCCGCCCCCGCAACGGGGACAGGGCGCTCGATTGATCCATCCTGATTACTTCATCAGCAGAGAGAAAAGGTTGAAATGGTTCATGACGGGCAGCATCACCACGGAAACGGTCGCCATCAGCTTGATCATGATGTCCTGGTTGGGGCCGACCACGTCCTTGTAGCCATCGCCGACCGTATCGCCGATGACGCCCGCGTTGTGCATGTCCTTGTAGGCCTGCTCGCCGTACTTGCTGACCAGCTCCGCCTTCATGGACTTGATGTACTTCTTGGCGTTGTCCCAGGCGCCGCCGCTGTTGGCAGTAGAGGTGGCCATGGCCATGCTGTCCAGGATGGTTCCCAGCAGGAAGCCGCCCACGAACAGGGGCCCGAAGAGGAAGCCGCCCAGCACGGGCGAAAGCAGGGAGACCAGTACCGGCTTCACCATCTCGCCGATGGCGCTCCTGGTGCAGATGTCGATGCAGCGGTTGCTGTCGGGCTTCACCTCGCCGCTCATGATGCGGGGGTCTTCCTTCACCTGGCGGCGGACCTCATCCACCATCTGCTGCGCGTTGTTGCACACGGCGTTGAGCATCTGGCCGGACAGCCAGTGCATCACGCCCACGCCCATAAACGCGCCGCCCATCGCCAGGAAGTTGAGCACGTTGATGGTGCCGTTGGTCTCGCCGCCCTGAGCAAAGCTCATCATCATGGCCAGGGCCGCCAGCACGCCGGAGCCGATGGCAAAGCCCTTGCCGATGGCGGCAGTGGTATTGCCCTGGGAGTCCAGGCTGTCGGTGATGTTGCGTACGTCCTCGGGCAGCTGGGACATCTCCGCGATGCCGCCCGCATTGTCAGAGATGGGGCCGTAGGTATCCACAGTCACGGTCGCCACCACGAAGGACAGCATGCCGACTGCCGCGATGGCCGAGCCGTAGAGGCCCGAAAACAGGCTGGAAATGATGATCGCGCCGCCCAGAGTCGCCGCCGCGGGCAGCACGCTGCGCCAGCCGCTGCTGGTGCCGCCGATGATGACCAGCGCGGGGCCTTCCTTGGCAAGGTCCGCGATGTGTTTGGTTTCCTTATACTGCTCGCTTGTGTAGCGCTCAGCCAGCTGGCCCAGCAGGATGCCCGCGCCGATGCCGGTCAGTGCGCTCAGCCAGGGGGATATCCAGCCAAAGCGGAACTCGACGCCCGTAAAGTCATGCCCATGGAAGAAGAAATAGCTCAGCACCAGGGTGCCCACCGCGATGATGGCGGCAGAGCTCCACAGGGAGATGTTCAGCTCGCGGCTCAGCCTGTCGCTGGGTTTGCGCATCAGCACATAGGCCACGCCCAGCACACAGGCCAGCAGGCCCAGTCCCATAAAGGCCAGGGGGTACTGCATCATGCGCACGATCAGATCGCCGCTGATGGGGGTCTGCGCGTTCAGCGCGGCGGTATAGATGGTGGTCGGCAGCACGGAGGAGGCGACTACGGCGCCGATGGTGCTCTCCAGCAGGTCGGAGCCGTTGCCGGCCACGTCGCCCACGTTGTCGCCCACGCAGTCGGCGATGACAGCGGGGTTGCGGGGGTCATCCTCGGGCATGCCCAGCTCTGTCTTGCCTACCAGGTCTGCGCCCATGTCCGCGCCCTTGGTGTAGATGCCGCCGCCCAGGCGGTTGAATACCGCGATGGAAGAGCAGCCCAGCGCGTAGCTCGACATCACTTGCGGGAAGAGCACGAACTTGAGGCCCACGGGGCTGGTCATCTGCACCAGATTCTCCAGATCGGCAAAGTGCAGCAGCATGCCGACCACAATATACACGATCAGCAGGCCCAGCATGGCGAAGCCGCCGACGGAAAGCCCCATGACGGAGCCGCCGCGGAAGGCCACATTCAGGGCCTTGCCGATGGCCCCCTGGTCCTTGCGCTCAACGCCCAGGCGGGCCTCGTTGGCCACGCGCTCGTTATAGATAACGGCGGCCTTCATGCCGGCCAGGCCCGCGAAAGAGCTCATCATCGCGCCCAGCAGCAGGGCAAGGCCCGCCGTATAATGGAAGATAATGCCAAAGAGCACGGCCACCGCCAGGATAACCGGGATCTCGATCGAAAGCTCCCTCTTCAGGAAGGCGGAAGCCCCCTCCCGGATAGCCTTCGCGATATCCTGCATGACGGGGGTGCCACGCTCCATCTTTGTGCCCCTGCTGAAGTTGTAATAGGCGAATATCAGGGAAAATATCGCGCCAAGTCCGACCAGATAGATCATTGTCCAAAGCATTGTCGTTTCTCCTGTTTTGTTATTCTACCAACCTTCCCCAGTGTATAGATTACTCCCTTCAGTCCAGCCTTGCAAGACCTGCGCCCGATCCAGCGGAAGAGCCGAACATCCAAAAAACAACAAAAAACTGGCCTTTCGCTCAGAAAGCGACCGGCCAGGCCTCGTTTCAGCCTATATAGTTCGGTGGAAAAATGCAAGAAAAATACATCATGTTGCGTCAAAAAGGCGCAGCGGTCACGAAAGAGGCGGATCAGCCCCCGGCCCCCTCCTGCGCTTCCACCAGTTCAAAGCGCGGCTTCGCTTCGCCGTCGCGCACCACGATCTCGTTCCACATGGCGGCGGGGCGCACCCAAAGCGCGCCATCGCCGTACAGCTGGCGATAGACCACCATCTCTTCAAGGGTCTCCGAGTGGCGGGCAATGCCTTCCACGCGGTAGAGCCTGCCCTTGAAATGCCTGTAAATCCCTCGCCGGATCTCCATGCCCTCTTCCCTCCCCCATCGTTCGTGCCTTCATTCTATCATAATACAAAAGCGGCCGCCCATCCCCTTGTATTGAGCCGGCCTTGCCGCTATAATGATTCCAGCAATATAAGGAGGAAACCTCTATGAAATCCATCCCGATCAAGCTGAGCTTTGCCGAAGAAGTCAAGGCCTTTGTCAACGTTGTGAGCCGTTACCCCTACGACATGGATCTGCGGGCGGGCCGCCACGTGGTCGACGCCAAGTCCATCCTGGGCATCTTTTCGCTGGACCTGTCCAAGCCCATCTCGCTGGAAGTGTACGCGGATGACTGCGAGGATCTTATCGGCGATCTGAAGTCCTTCTCCGTCTGATCTTGTTTTTCAAAGGCGCGCCCGGCCGTGCCAAAGGGAGCCGCGTGAGCGAGCTCCTTTTTCATTCCGATGAGGAGGTTCGAAGAAATGAGGATCTGTGACGCGCACGCCGATACGCTGTACAACCTGGTCACGGCCCCGGGCCGGCCTACCGACCTTACCATGGACCGCCTGCAAAAAGGCGGAGTCAGCCTGCAGACGCTGGCCATGTATGTGGGCCCCAAGGCCCCCCTCGAAGAGGTGGAGCAGCTCTTCTCCCGGATGCTGGAAGCCTTTGAGGGCCTGAAGCGGCAGGGCTGGGTGCAGGCCTTCGACCCATCGGAGGCGGTATCCGGCGAGGTGCGCTTCATGCTGTCCATCGAGGGCTGCGAGGTATTTGAGCGCGGCCTTGAGACCATCGGGCGCTACCGCGAGCTGGGCGTGCGCATGGCCGCCGTCACCTGGAACCATGAAAACGCCCTGGGCACACCCCACTGCGTGAACGCCACAGACGGCCTCAAGCCCTTCGGCCTGGAGGCCGTGCGGGAGATGCAGCGGCAGAAGATCGCCGTGGACGTGAGCCACCTGAACGAAGGCGGCTTCTATGATATTCTCAACAAAACCCCGGTCCCGCCCCTGGCCTCCCACAGCTGCTGCCGCGCGCTGCGCGATCACAGCCGCAACCTGAGCGACCATCAGCTGCGCGATCTGTTTTCGGCGGGGGGCTTCGTAGGGCTCAACTTCTACCCCGCCTTTCTCACCGACGGCCGCTGCACGGCGGATACCCTGCTGCGCCATTTCGACCACCTGCTTGAGATGGGCGGCGAGGGCAAGATAGGCTTTGGCAGCGACTTTGACGGCATCGAGCGCAAGCCCGAGGGGCTTGAGCATCCCGGCGATTATCCTGCCCTGATCGAGGCCCTGCGCGGCCATGGCTATGATGAAAAGACGGTGAGCGATATCGCGGGAGAGGCCCTGATAAGCTATTTCGGGAGGCTCTGATTTATGAAGATACTCTGCAGCGCCTGCCTGCTGGGGCTTCGCTGCCGATATAACGGCGAGTCCAAGCCCTCAAGCAAAGTACTGGCTTTACTGCAGCGTCATGAGCTGGTGCCCGTCTGCCCGGAGCAGCTGGGCGGCCTGCCCACGCCGCGTCCCCCCTGCGAAAGGGGTGCGGACGGCCGGGTGCGCACCAAAGACGGCGAAGACAGAACCGCCGCCTTTGAGCGCGGCGCCGAAGAAGCCCTGACCCTTCTGCGCCTGACGGGCTGCCGGGCCGCCATCCTGAAATCAAAAAGCCCTTCCTGCGGCAAGGGCCTGATCTACGATGGCAGCTTCACGGGCAGGCTCATCGAAGGAAGCGGCGTTCTTGCGGAGAAGCTGCTGCATGAAAACATCAGGATATACACGGAAGAAGACGATTTTATTCAGCTATAGGGAGGTACACCATGCCAAAGATCACCTTTATGGGAGCCGGATCCACCGTGTTCGCCAAGAACGTGCTGGGCGACAGCATCATGACCCCGGCGCTTGAGGAAAGCGTCATCGCGCTGTACGACATCGACAAGAAGCGTCTGGAAGAAAGCCAGCGCATGCTGGAAGCCATCAACCGCAACAGCGGTTCCAAGGCCACCATCAAGACCTATCTGGGCGTCGAGAACCGCAAGGAGGCCCTGCGCGGCGCGAACTATGTGGTCAACGCCATTCAGGTGGGTCTCTATGAGCCCTGCACGGTGACGGACTTTGAAGTGCCAAAAAAATACGGCCTTCGCCAGACCATCGCCGATACCCTCGGCATCGGCGGCATCTTCCGCTCGCTGCGCACCATCCCCGTGATGCTGGACTTTGCCCGCGATATGGAGGAAGTCTGCCCGGATGCCTGGTTCCTCAACTACACCAACCCCATGGCCACCCTGACGGGCGCCATGCTGCGGCTGACCCCCATCAAGACCGTCGGCCTGTGCCACAGCGTACAGGTCTGCGCCAGCGGTCTGCTGGAAGGGCTCGGCATGCCCTATGACGAGCAGGTACAGTGGAAGATCGCCGGCATCAACCACATGGCCTGGCTGCTGGAGATCACGCGCGACGGGCAGGACCTCTACCCCGAGATCAAGCGGCGCGCGGCCGCGCGCACCGAAAAGCACGGCGATATGGTGCGCTACGAGATCATGAAGCGCTTTGGCTACTATGTGACCGAGTCAAGCGAGCACAACGCCGAATACATGCCTTACTTTATCAAATCAAAGTATCCCGAGCTGATCGAGCGCTTCAACATCCCGCTGGATGAATATCCCCGCCGCTGCGTCAACCAGATCCGCCAGTGGGAGGAGCGCGGACACGAACTGTACAACAACCCCACGCTCACCCACACCCGCTCGCACGAATATGCAAGCTATATCATGGAGGCGATGGAGACCAACAAGCCCTACAAGATCGGCGGCAATGTGCTCAACCGCGGCCTGATCACCAACCTGCCCTCCGCGGCCGTGGTCGAGGTGCCCTGCCTGGTGGATAAGAGCGGCATCGCCCCCACCGTGATCGGCGATCTGCCCGAGCAGCTGGCTGCCCTCAACCGCACCAACATCAATGTGCAGCTGCTGACCATCGAAGCCGCGCGCACGCTCAAAAAGGATTATATCTATCAGGCCGCCATGCTCGATCCGCACACCTCCTCCGAGCTGTCCATCGACGACATCGTGAGCCTGTGCGACGATCTGATCGAGGCCCACGGCGACTGGATGCCGAAATTCAACTGATCGCTCCGCTTTTCAATAAATCATCATGGGGGCTGCCGCAGCTTGCGGCAGCCCCCATCGCTTGATGAATTTCTTTAATATTTATATCGATGAGAGCTGTCAACGCATCCAAAAAGGCCGACCGGGCGACGCGTTCACAAGTTGAGTTGGTGTTACTTTACAGTGATCCTGCCCTGGGGCTCCGCGTACTGCTGGCCGACCACGCCGCCCAGCACCTCGGCGATATAGCGCACCAGCGCGTCCTCCAACGCCACGCCGGTCTTGTAGCCGCTGGTAGCGTTGGGATAGCGGAAGGCATAGTAGGTATCGCCGCCGGCGGCCGTGAAGTCGTTGGTGGCGATGGTGTAGATCTTTTCAAGCTCGAAGGGCTCGCCGCCGACGGATTCAACGGTCACGCGGCTGCCGGGCTTGGCGGGCTTGAAGTAGGTGGATTCGGGATACTGCTCGCCCTGCTCATAGGGCACGGAGGTATCGACTGTGAACACGATGCCCGATACCTGCGGGAAGGCGCCGATGGCCTTGGGCGTGCTGTAGGTGGCCGCCTCCAGGGCCTCCAGCAGCTCGGCGCCCGTCACTTCCAGCACGGAGACCTCGTTGCCGAAGGGGAATACCGTTTTCATGTCCAGCATGGTGATGTCGCCAGCCGCGATGGAGGCGCGGATGCCGCCGCCGTTGGTGATGGCCGCGACCACCTGATCGCCCATGGCCTGGCGCGCCGCCCAAAGGATCGCGTCGGCCGCGAAGTCGCCCAGGTTGGTCTCTTGCGTGCGGTTCCCGGGGTCACGCTCGCCGTTGAGCAGCACCTCGGTCTTGGCGAAGGGGGCGGAGAGCTCGTCCTTCACCGCCTTGTCGGCGGCGTTCACGATGGCGTTCACTTCTTCATCCAGCTTGGCGGTCAGCAGGGCGCTGTACAGCGCGCCTTCCACTTCCACCGTTGCGTTTTTCTTCAGACCGCTGAACAGGCTGGCCGCGAGCTTCTCACCGTCATACTCCACCACGCCCAGGTTGGCCCCGTTGTAGCCGGTGCTGACCAGCAGGGCATCGCCCACCTGCTCGCCCTTGTCAAACTGCGTATGGCTGTGCCCGTCGATCATCAGATCGATGCCGGTGACCTTCTCCAGCACATCATAGGAGCGGTTTGGTTCGCTCTCCGGATCTACGCCCAGATGCACCAGCGCCACCACCAGATCGGCGCCCGCGGCCCTCAGCTCATCCACCTGGGCCTGAGCGGCTCCGTACAGCTCCTCCCCCTGCAAAAACTCCACGCCGCGCACCTTATCGGGGTGAGCCTTGGTGAAGGTCTCGGGGGTGGTCAGGCCGAACACGCCCACCTTGAGGCCGATGGAGGTCTCAAACAGCTTGTTGGGGGTAAAGGCAGGCTCCTTGCTGACGGCGTCCAGAATATTGGCCGACAGCACGGGGAACTGGGCCTGGCCCGCCAGCTGCTTCAGGTTATCCGTGCCCCAGTCAAACTCATGGTTGCCGGGGGTGAGGGCGTCGTAGCCTGCGGCGTTCATGAACTCGATGGCGTTCTTGCCCATGCCCAGGTTGGTCAGCGGCGTGCCCTGGATGGGGTCGCCCGCGTCCAGCAGCAGCACGGCATGGCCGGCGGCTTCCAGGTCTTTTTTATACTGAGCGATGGCGGCATAGCCCAGCACGCCGGCCTTGGGGTCTGCCACCGCGCGGCCGTGCACGTCGTTGGTATGCAGAATGTACAGCTTGCCCTGAGGCGCCTGCTCCGCCATCGCAGGGGCCATCAGGCCGGCCAGCAGCGCCAGGGAAAGCAGCAGTGACAGGATCGTTCTCTTCTTCATGAAGGGTACCGCCTTTCTCTTGATATCCCGCTATTTTACAATAGCTTTTGATGCTCTGATTATACCCCAAAGCGGGCAGGATGAACACCCCGCGCCCAGGCGGGCTTGACGAAGCGCGGGGGCTTGTATAACATCGGGTCAAGCATTCGGCAGCAGGGCGCGCGGGAGGAGAAAACATGACGGCAAGGGTACTCAGCGGGCTGGACCGCATCGAAGAATACAAGGGGCTGCTGCGCTCCGGGCGCGTGGCGCTGATGACCAACCAGACGGGCATCAACCGGCGGTTTGAAAGCGGCATCGATCTTCTGCACGGGCGCTTCGGGCTGAGCGCGCTGTTTGGCTGCGAGCACGGCGTTCGGGGCGACGCGCAGGCGGGTGACCCGGTGGAAAGCAGCCGCGACCCCCAGACCGGCGTGCCTGTGTACAGCCTCTACGGCGGCACGCAGCGTATGACGCCCGAAATGCTCAAAAGCTTCGACATCCTGGTATTTGACATGCAGGATGTGGGGGCGCGCTTTTATACCTATCTTTATTCTCTCGCCTACGCGCTGGAGGGCTGCGCCGCGGCGGGCAAGAGCGTGCTGGTGCTGGACAGGGTCAACCCCCTCGGCGGCCTGCGGCGCGAGGGAACGGTGATCGACCCCCGCCTGCGCTCCTTCGTGGGCGACTATGAGCTGCCCACGCGCACGGGCCTGACCATCGGGGAGTTCGCCTGCTACGTCAAGGCCTACCTGAAGCTGGATCTTGATCTGCATGTCGCCCCGCTCGCCGGCTGGCGCAGACGCTATTATCTGGACGATACCGACCTCCCCTGGGTGGCTCCCTCGCCCGGCTGTCCGAGCCTGGCCACCGCCCTTGTCTATTACGGCACCTGCATTTTTGAGGGAGTGAACGTATCCGAGGGCCGGGGCACCGCCCAGCCCTTCGAGCTGATCGGCGCGCCCTGGATCGACAACGCCCTGCTGGAGCAAAAGATGAACGCCATGGATATACCGGGCCTCCACTTCCGTCGCTGCGCCTTCCGCCCGGCCTTCAGCAAATACCGGGGCGAGACCTGCTTGGGCGTGCAGCTCCATATCACCGACAGGGACAGGGCCGAGGTTTTCATCGCCGGGCTCAGGCTGATGGAGACCATCATCCGACTCTGGCCGGAGCGGGTTCAATACCTCAGCTGGGACGGCGGCGCGACCTTCGCCCTGGACAAGCTGCTGGGCACGGACGCGCTGCGCCTCGGAAGGCGCAGTGCCGACGGGATCATCGCCGATTCCGTCCGCGCCCGCGAGGCCTTCAGCCGCAGGGCCGAAGCCTTCCTGCTGTATGAATAAGTGGGAGAATGGGCCGATGGAGGTCTCTATCCCCGGCTTTGACATCGCGCTCACGGCCGCCAGCGGGCAATGCTTCCGCTTTGACCCGCTGCCGGACGGGCGCTACCGCGCGCTGGCCGGAGACAGGCTCCTGTTGATGCGGGATCTTGGCGGCGGCCGCTTTGAAGCCGATTGCCCCCCTGACGAGTGGCAGAGGTACTGGCGCGGCTATTTTGATCTCGACCGCGATTACGAAGCGGTGAAGGCCTCCGTCCCGCCGGGGGACGAGTTTCTCAGGCAGGCCGTCCTCTACGCGGGCGGTCTGCGCATCCTGCGGCAGGAGCCCTTTGAGACGCTGATCAGCTTCATCATCAGCCAGCGCAAAAACCTGCCCGCCATCAAAGGCTGCGTGGAGGCGCTGGCGTGCCGCCTGGGCAGCCCCATGGGCGAGGGGCTGTACGCCTTTCCGGGCCCCGATCAGCTGGCCGCGGCGAGCGAAGACACGCTGCGCGCCTGCGGGCTGGGCTACCGCGCGCCCTACGTGGCCGCCACGTCCCGCCTGGTGGCCTCCGGCGAGATCGACCTGAGCGAAATCGGAACATTTGAAGATCGTGAATTGCAAAACGAGCTTCTGCGCTTTCCCGGCGTCGGCGTCAAGGTGGCGGACTGCGTGATGCTCTTCGGCTACGGCCGCGTGGCCGCCTTCCCCAAGGATGTGTGGATTTTGCGGGCTATGGAGCGGTATTACGGCGGCCTCAGCCCGCAGGAAAAGCTCGGTGAATACGCCGGCATACTGCAGCAGTACATGTTTTGCTATATCAGATATTTATCACGCTTTCGCAAAAATTGAATTTTTCATGTTTCTGTCTTGCAATTTTCCTCCCCAGGCCGTAAGATAAAGCCAGTAATTCAAAAGGAGGCCACGGATCGATGAAAAAGTTTCTTGCAGCCCTGATGATTCTGACACTGGTTCTGCCGCTTGTATCACTGGGCGAACCCGCCACGGCGGGCACCATCGTGATCGGCATTTATGAGCCCGCCAGCGGCGACAACGGCGCGGGCGGCAAGCAGGAAACGCTGGGCATCCGCTATGCCCACTCCCTGCAGCCGACTGTGGAGCTGTCCGACGGCGTGTACGAGATCAAGCTGGTAGAGGTCGACAACCAGTCCTCCACCGACAAGGCGCCCTCCGCGGCGCAGCAGCTGGTAAGTGAAGGCGCCTCCATCGTGCTGGGCTCCTACGGCTCCTCCGTTTCCATCGCTGCGGCCGACATTTTTGACGCCGCGGGCCTGGTAGCCATCGGCGTCTCCTGCACCAACCCGCAGGTCACCCTCGGCAACCCCCTGTACTACCGCATCTGCTTCCTTGACCCCTTCCAGGGCACGGTGCTTGCCAGCTACGCCAAGGACGCCTTCGGCGTCAAGAAAGCCTACACGCTGGCCCAGCTGGGCAACGACTACGACGTGGGCCTGGTCAACTACTTCACCAAGGCCGCCGAGGCCGCGGGCCTTGAGGTGCTGGGCGAGACCTTCCCCGAAGGCACCAGCGATTTCACCGCCTACCTGACCAAGGCGCAGAACGAGGGGGCCGAGGTCATCTTCTCCCCCACTTCCACCACCTACGCGGCGCAGATCATCACGCAGGCCGCCGCCAACGGCCTCAGCATCCCCATCCTGGCGGGCGACACCTGGGACAGCTCCGTGATCCTGAACGCCGCCAAGGGCACCGACATCAAGGTCAACGTCACCACCTTCTTTGATGAAGGCGATACTTCCGAAAAGGCCGTCGCCTTTGTGAAGGGCTTCAAGGAGTGGGTGAACTCCAGCCCCGAATATCTGGCCGCCAACGGCGGCAACGACATCATCGCCGCCGTGACCGCGCTGGGCTTCGACGCCTACATGACCGCGCTGGAGGCCCTGAAGGCCGCGGATTCCGGCGACCGCGAAGACATCGCCGAGGTCATGCCCTCCGTCACCTACGAGGGCGTAACCGGCGCCATCGCCTTTGACGAAAACGGCGACGCGCTGCGCGATCAAGCCTTCATCAAGGCCAGCGACAACGCCGCCGAGAACTGGACCTTCGTCAAGGTGCAGGGCATCGAAAGCAACTGATTGTTTATAAGCGCAGCCTGATCAGGGGGCCGACATCATGCGGCCCCCGCTTATTGAAGTATCCTGACGCCGCGCCACACCTGCCGCGCGGCAGACAGCTGAAGGAGCCAAGATGGGAGAGTTTTTTCGCCTGAACCTGCCCTATCTGCTGGGCGGTATCTCCGTGGGCGGGCAATACGCGCTGATCGCCATCGGCTACACCATGGTATACGGCATCCTGCGCCTGATCAACTTCGCCCACGGCGATATCTTCACCGTCGCGGGCTTTGTGATGGTGTATCTGAGCGCCACGATGCCGCTGACGGTTTCGCTTCCGCTGACCGTGCTGATCACGGTGGTGCTGGGGTATCTGGTGGAGCGCGCGGCCTACAGGCCCCTGCGGGACGCGCCGCGCATGTCCATTATGATCTCGGCCATCGGCGTCAGCTATCTGCTGCAGAACCTGATGTGGTACGTGACGGGCGGTCTGGCCAAGCAATACCCCACCATCCCCTTTATCTCCGGCTCCGTCACCATTTTTTCGGCCACCACCAAGATGGTGACGGTGATCACGCCCTTCCTGACGCTGGCGCTGGTCGTGCTGCTGGTGCGGCTGATCGGCGGCACGAAGATCGGCATGGCCATGCGCGCCGTCAGCAAGGATTTTGAGACGGCCCGCCTGATGGGCATCAAGATCGACCGCGTGATCTCCGTCACCTTTGTGATCGGCAGCTTTCTGGCCGCCGTGGGCTCGATCCTTTACTTTACCAACTATACGGCCGTTACCCCCACCGTGGGCGCGATGCCCGGGCTCAAGGCCTTCGTGGCGGCGGTGTTCGGCGGCATAGGCTCCATCCCCGGCGCGGTGATCGGCGCCTTCATCATCGGCATCGCCGAAAACATCATCAAGGCGGTTGGGCTGACCACCTTTTCGGACGCCTTCACCTTCGCGCTGCTGATCATCGTGCTGGTGTTCCGGCCCACGGGGCTTTTCGGCGAAGCCGTGAACGACAAGGTATAGGAGGCGGGTATGAAGATCAGAAAGACCACGCTCATCATCGGCCTCCTGCTGCTGGCCGCCGCTGTCGCGCTGTCCGCTTATACGCTGGGCGCGCAGGGCAGCCTTGAGGAGCTGCTGTTCCGCATGGATACCCAGGGCGCCGCGGAAACCGACGCCAAGATGAAGAAGGCCCGCGACCGTGTGCTGGAGGCGCTGGCCGAGGGCGACAGCGCAAAGGCCTTCCGCAGCCTGGACCGATACCTGGAGGGCTTCGGCGACAGGCTGGATCTCTCCGGGAGCAGCGGCGCCGAGCTGTTTGTCTATAAGAACGCCTCCTCGCTCACGGCGCTGGGCGTGCTGCTGCTCATATCGGGTCTGGCGCTGACCCTCGCCTCTTTTTCCAGGTTCTCGAAATACAGGGCAACGCTGGCCTATCTGGTTCTCATCGCGGCGCTGTTCTGCGGCGTGTATGTGCTGGAAAACCTGCTGGGCAGCGACACCATGCTGCTGACCACGCTCAAGAAGGGCGCGATCTACGCGCTGATCGCCGTTTCCATGAACCTGCTCAACGGCTTTACCGGCCTGTTTTCGCTGGGGCAGGCAGGCTTCATGCTGGTGGGCGCCTACACCTACGCCATCTTCACCATCCCGGCGGAGAGCCGAGCGCAGGTGTATCAATACTATGACGGCGGCCTGATCGGCTTCTCGCTGCCCGTCATCCCGGCGCTGCTGCTGGCGGGCCTGGCCGCCGCCTTCTTTGCCTTCCTGATCGGCCTGCCGGTGCTGCGGCTCAAGAGCGACTATCTGGCCATCGCCACGCTGGGCTTCGCGGAGATCATCCGCGCGGTCTTCCAGTATGACGGCCTGGGCCCGCTCACCAACGGCTCCAACCTTCTGCGGCGCTTCCCCACCTTCAGCTCGGCGCTCTTCCCCTTCACGGTGGCGGGCGTCTGCATCCTGCTGATCAGCCTGCTGATCAACTCCACCTACGGACGCAGTTTCAAAGCCATCCGCGATGACGAGGTGGCCGCGGAGGCCATGGGCATCAACCTGTTCCGCCACAAGCAGATGAGCTTTGTGATCAGTTCCTTCTTCGCGGGCGTGGGCGGCGCGCTGCTGGCCATGTATCAGACCACGGTGCAGGCCAGCGCCTTCAAGGCCTCCATGACCTATGAGATACTGCTCATCGTGGTGATCGGCGGCATGGGCTCGGTGACGGGCTCGGTGCTGACCAGCTTCCTGTTCATCGCCGCCAGCGAGTGGTGGCTGCGCTTCCTGGACAACGAGCAGGTGATCGGCGGCGTGACGCTGCCCTTCATGCGCAGCGGCTTCCGCATGGTGGTGTTTTCCGTCGTCATCATGGTCATGGTGCTGTTTTACCGCCGGGGCATCATGGGGGATAAGGAGTTCGACCTGAAGGCCCTCTTCGCCCCCCGCGTCCGGAAGGGAGGGAAGGACCGTGGCTGACCGTGTGCTGGAGCTGAAAAACATCACCATGCAGTTCGGCGGCGTGGTGGCCGTGGACAACCTGAGCATGTACATCGACCGGGGCGAGATCGTGGCGCTGATCGGCCCCAACGGCGCGGGCAAGACGACGGCCTTCAACTGCGTCACCGGCGTGTATAAGCCCACCAACGGCCAGGTCTGGTACGAGGGCAGGCTGATCGTCTCCAACCACCCGCAGGGCCGCATGAAGGCGCTCTACGCGGGCAGGGACGCGGGCCTGTACAGGGAGACCCTCGAGCCCACGCCGGATAAGATCACGGCGCTGGGCCTGGCCCGCACCTTCCAGAACATCCGTCTGTTCAAAACGCAGACGGTGTTTGAGAACGTGCTGATCGCCACCCACCTGCACCGCACCAGCAATCTGTTCACCGCGGCGCTGCACCTGAACGGCGCCGAGGAAAAGCGCCTGCGCGCCTTCGCGGACGAGATGCTGGACGTGGTGGGCCTGGCAGACCTTCGCAACGAACCGGCCGTCAGCCTGCCCTACGGCAAACAGAGACGGCTTGAGATCGCGCGGGCGCTGGCCACGCGGCCCAAGCTGCTGCTGCTGGACGAGC
>DBQV01000009.1 GCA_002305755.1 Christensenella sp. UBA1385
ACACAAAATAGGCGGCACTACCGAAAAAGAATATCGTAGTAGTTGTTGGAGTTCATCATCAGGTTGAATTGCTGTTCCATCTGTTCTATGGAAGGATGGATGAACTCCACGTGTACGCCCGTCTGCTCTTCCATCCACTGGAAGAAGGGATGATCTTCCCAGGTTTCCATATACTGCGCAGATGTGCCGTCAATAGGCACCCACCAGGTGAGAGTCTTTCCCTCCGCGCCTTCGATCCAGAGGGGGCCATGTCCGCTCTCCGCCAAGACCGGCACGAGGCTAAGCATCATCACCAGTGCCACTGCTATCGTGGCCAAACGTTTCCGGGTTTGTTTCATCGTTTTCACTCCTATTCTCGGGAAGCATTGCTCTCTTCCCTTTATTGACTCAAGTATAGGGAAGCCGATTCACACTGTACAGGTTCAGTTTTTGCCAATCTCTTTCGAATTCCCATGAAAGCATAAGAAAAAGCTTCAGTTTTTGCGGCCGCAAAAACTGAAGCAGGGCAAAAAGTGATAGCCTGCCGTTACTGCTCGTGATGATCTTCATGCAGTTTGCGATATTCGCTTGGGGTCATACGATAGCGGGCTTTAAACGCCCTGGTAAATGTAAGGGTGGAAGAGTATCCAACATTTTCCGCGATTTCCGCGATGGTCATCTTATCTTCCGAAATTAAAAGAGAACAGGCATCTTCAATACGAATTTTATGAATATACTGCAGCACCCCAATGCCTGCGTTCCTTGTAAACAGCTTGGAAAGGTGGTCAATCGGCATTCCAAACACTTCCGAGATACCAGTCACCGTCAGATGAGACAGCTTGCTGTTTGCACGGATGTAAGACTTAACTTGATCGACAATACCATCCTGCTGTTCTTTGGGATCCTCCTGCTGGGCATCCAGTTCCATCAGCAGGCTTTGCATAAACTTCAGCAGTTCGTCATGCGTTTTGCAGGCTATAATGCCGCTGGAAAGGGTACGGCTGATCTCCGCAGCATCGGCCAACTGGCGGATAAAGGTATCGGCATCATGAATAAACTGATATTTTAGCGATGATAAATGCAGTTGCGCCATGGTAGAATGAGAGTTTCGAATGAATTCCTCAGGGAACAGGAATGGCAGGGTTTGAAGCGCTTCTTCATACTCTTCTTCGCCGATTTGCCTGGCAAAGGTCAGCTGCTTATCCAGATGATGCCAGTCTCTTAAAAAGTATTCGGGGCTATATCGAATCATATCAAAGCGAAGCACAGGCGCTTCCTGCTCCTGCTCCGCGCAGTCTGCTGCCATGTGCGCCTCCCGGTAGGCCACTTCAATCTCATCCGCTGCAGCATGGACCATGCTCATCGTGCAGGAAATATTGGCATAGCCAAGTCCATCCATCTTTTCCAGCAGGCTCTCAAGAGCGCGTGCCGCTTCCTCTTCATCCATCTTCCCTTGTTGTTTCACAAACAGCAGATAAATTGTCTGCGAAAATGAAACATAGCTAGCTTGATAGTTATCGATCGACAGCGTTCTGAGTTTTTCAATATCCAGTTGGCAGTCACTGAGCAGACAGGCAGCCACATAGCAGCTGTCTTCCACATTCCAGGTGCTGTGCCCTAAAAACGCTTCCGCCAGCTCATGCATTTCCTTTTGCTCTTTAAGCAGCGCAAGCTGCCGCTGACTGGCATCATGCTCCGAAAGCATCTGTTCCACTGCACTGTAGACCAGGTTTAGCCCTTCCACCTCTTGTTCGGTATCAGTACGGTAGTTTTCCCGAATGTACTGCGTAAGCCGCTGAACAGGAATGGCCGTCCGCCTGGAAAGAATCCAGATTAAGGCCACGCACCCCGTCAATGTGCCCAACAGCAAACCGAAATAAAGAACGCGGAGAGACAGAGAGCTATGCCGGTAATACGCTGAGGGGATATGCGCTTCAAGAGTATAACCCCCCTGTCCAAAGGGCATCTTCACGGAAACAGAATCGCCAACTTCCGCGTTGCTTTGCATGAGCAGTCGGCCGTCCCTTCCAAAGACCTGATATTTCACCCCCATCAAACCATAGCTTTTGGCGATGCTCTCCAGATAGCCCTCGTTAAGCCGCAGCAGTATTCTGCAGTTTTGTGCGTCTGGAGATTTTCCGCGGCTCAATGGCATGGAAAACAGCAGGGCATTTTCTCCCGCTCGTATGATCCCGTTCTCCTTTGAACCGGTTAGTATGACCTCCAGCAAACTGGAGCTCTGCCCGCTTTTCCAACTGCGCTTTAGCTCTTCAAAGCTTCTGACGGCCCCCGAGTCCAGCAGGTAATCCGCCCCTTTTCGCGTCACCAGAATATCTTTAATATAAGGCGGAGAAAATGAAAGATGGTCTTTGAGTTGGGTGCGCGCCTCATAAAGCGCCAGACGATCCTCAGCCTTCATAGAGGCAGACTTCGGCAGTTCTATCGGCCCGAGAATTCGTTTCAGGCGAAGCATCAAACCGCTCATTTCATCCAGATCAGCCTCCAGCTTTTGAAGCGTGAGCTGAAGAGACTGCGTCACAATGTTCTCCTGCTGACGCTGAACCGTCCTGTCAGAATGCATATAAAATATCCATCCCCCGACCAGCGGCAGCAGCGTAGCCAACACCATACACAGGGCGACGGTCAGAGCCGGTTTCTTAGCATACAGCTCAACAGGGCGCATTATTCTCCCTCTCTTTTAGATTACAGTCCCCAGAAAGCCTCCGCATTCTTTCCGAGGATATATTCACAGGCCATTTGATTAAACCCGGCTTTCATCAGCAAAGCAGCATCCGATTCCGCCAGTTCCCGGACACTCTTTCCATGAAATGTCCCGATAAAACTATCGCTGCCAAAAAGCAGTCTTTCGTCCATACCAGGGTAGCCCACCTCATAAAGCATCCGCAGCACGCCTTCCCGATAGCATGCAGGTGTACCTGGGCTCAAATCAATATACATCTGCTGACCAGCGTACTTTGGATTCTCCTGCATAGCGCAGAACTTGCCATAAACCGCGATGGCCTCATCGCACCATGGCCAGGATACGTGGGCGAGCGCAAAACGGATCCGCTCGATTTTCAGCATACACTCCCAGTTGCAGGGACGATTATACTTGCTATTATCATCGTAATCTCACAGAATGCCCGAATGAAACAAAATCGCTTTTCCGGCATCCGAAATATATTGATAAACAGGCATAGCCCGCTCGTCGCCCGGATAAAAAGTCTCACATATGATCTTGAACCCGGCCGCTCCCGCTTCCAGCGCCTGATCACACTGGCTGATGGCGTCTTTCTCAATGGGATTGAGAAAATAGATGGGAACCAGCCGTCCCCCGGAGAGATGGCACCACTGCAGCAGGCGTTCCAGCCGATCCCGGTTATACTGTGCCAGCCTTAGTGGATCCGTTTCAAAATAAGCCGGCTCCTCCGCAAACAGGGCCATGCGGTCTATCCCGCTTTCATCCATACTTTTGAGCAGCCGCCCGGGCTGCGGCTTTGCAAAATTATCAATATGTACATGCGTATCAAACAGCATTGTTTTCACCTCTCTGTTCCAGCAGTGCATCAATCAATATATTTCCGGCCGCTTCATAATCACCGGCATCAAGGCTGAAGTATTTCTCTCGCCCGAAATAATCGTCAAAATCCCACTTAGAGAGATCATATTCCCGCAAGACACAATGCAATGCCTGGCTCAGTACCCCTTCAGCATCTGGTACAGTTTTCTTTACCATCTGTGCAAGTTCAATATCCTCTATCCCCCGGCGCAATGCCAAATAGCGCAGCGATTTCAGACACTGACCGCCCTTTCCGGGATAAACCAGGCAGGTATCCCCCGCCGGCCAGTCATTATAGATCAACGTATCCCGCGGCCGATCAGGCCACACGGTAAAATTCCAGCGGACGAAACCATCCGCACCAAGGCGCTCTGTGATAAGCCCATGCAGACGCACCTCGCACAAATCCGTATACAAAAACGAATTCATCAGGGGAGGCACGCAACAAACCGACCAAAGAAATTTTCCGCCCGGGCGGATCCGCTCTCGCACAGATTGCAGCAAATCGCCTTCCGCAGCAGCCAGACTTTCAATCTGGGGCGTATATAGATCAATTCTTTCCTCTCGGTAGATGCCTTCCGTGATCGACTTGGGTGTATTATCCCAGCACATGCGCACATCCGGCATGAGGCGGTGCAATGTTTCAAGCATGGCTGTCCATCCCTGCGAAGCCCACCCCAGGTCTACCTCATCCCCCATCAAAAAGCAGTGCTCTTGAAGCCCGAATTCTTTGATCCAGCGATAGATTGCACGGAAATAGTCCTCTATCTGCGCTCGTTCACGCATAAAGCACAGTCTGCCGCTTTCTTCATCCAGATAGCTCACGCGGATGGGATCGGGCCAATCTTCCACGATCTTCACAAAGCCTTCTTTTTCATCCAGCCAAATGCCGTAAAGGCCGGTGAGCATCACATCCTGCGCGCCATACTCTTTCATGAGCGCAATATAGCTTTCCACAAAAGAAAAATCATAGAAAAAGCTGCCATCGGCGCGTTTTGTAATTCGGACATAGTTATACTCATATAGGTCGCTTGGATGCTCGCTGTCCCGGTAACACCCCTGTCCGTTCCACGGAATATCGCTTAGCAGCACGGTAACGGCCTTGTTGCCAAGTTCCCCCAGCGCCCTTGGTATGGACGAAGTGCTTCAATATGCGCCTGCGTATAAGCCCTTACCTCGCATTTTCTAGCAATGTTAAAAATATGCTGCCAAAGGTTCAGGTAAAAGCTGCCCTGGCCGGGAGAAGGCAAAACAATATCTTCCACACGAATTGTAAAGGTAATCTCTTTCGCCAGCCGTCCATCATAGAGCATAGAATGTGCATAAAAACGAATGCTGCCCTTGTATTCCCCCGGCTTTTGATCTGCGGAAATAGGGATGAAGGCCGTGAGCTGTGTGCTCTGATAGGCCCTCAGCTCCACGCTGCCGTCATCCAGCACCATATCTCCCTTGCGAATGCCATCATCATCTTCCACTTGACCAATTGCATGTAGCGTTCCTGAAAGGCCGATGGCTCCCAGCGCCGCCCGTAGCACGGTGACAGTTTCCACAGGATAGCGATAGGGAAAAGCAGGGCATTCCTCCAGCAGCAGGATGCTTTTCACCGGCATTTTCACTGCCAAGTTGATTTGCACAAAGCTGCCTCGTACGGCACGCAAAGCCATGTGCCCGCAGCCATTACACAGCACGCGTTTCCCCTGTGCCGACTTAAAGTTTTCAGGCATAGGGCTTATTTCAAAATCCATCATAAAGCGTTCATAGTCGTCCACCGTTTCGCCTCACAGATATTTTCTCAAAAAATCAATGGCAGAAGCGATATCACCAGCAGGATCATCGCCCACTTCACGTTCAATGGTTAAATATCCGTCATAACCAACTTTCTTGAGCGCGGCAATATAGCGGTCAAAGTCAACCTGACCTTCCCCAAGCGGCACCTCGCGGCAATAGGCCCATTCATCAAACCCCTCCGAGGCTTCCACCATGCCGTACATGATATCCATATCGCAGGGCGCGATCAGGATGCCGTCCTTAGCGTGTGTATGTACGATATATTTTTTCAAAGTATGCACAGCCTGCGCGGCATCATCCCCGGTGCACATCGCCAAGTTGGCCGGGTCTAAATTAACGCCCACGCCAGGGCTCCTTAACTCATCCAGCAGCCCGCACAGTGTGGCAGGCGTTTCCGGGCCCGTCTCAATGGCAAAGCATCCGCCAAGCCGCTGCGCATAATCCCCCAATTCTCCCAGAGCATCCCGGATCGCCGCATATCGAGGATGATGCTGATCGCGCGGCACAACGCCAATATGCGTCGTAATAATCCCGCAGCCAAGATCCAGCGCAAGGTCAACGATGCGTTTCGTGCGCTCTATTTTTTCAGGGTTGCGGTCTGAAAAGGCAAAACCGCCGTATCCAAGATCGCCACGGATTGCACTGATTTCCATCCCCTGATCCTTCATAAAGGAACGAATAAAGGAACGCTTCCCTTTGTTCAAATTTTCAGGGGCCAGCTCCCCTTCCACCGCGTACAGCTGTACGCCCTGTGCTCCCAGCTGCGCCGCCTTTTGAACGCCTTTTTCAAATCCAAGGCCAAAACAATCTGATAAAACGCCGATTTTCATGCCGATACCCCCTATCTAACCATGCTGTAGATTATACGGAGGGTACGGCAAATCAGATTGCGATTTCGTAGTCTGCAACAAAATCACACTTTCTCTTTTTGGGCTCGATAAGCGGTTGGCGTCATTCCAAAGTACCGCTTAAACAAAGTGCTGAAGTGCTGGCTGGAGGAAAAGCCAAATCGCATGGCAATCTGTGTCATGCTATCCTGCGTACCCCGCAGGCTCTCCTGCGCAAGGGCAATATGCGTACGCGCCACATACTCGGCCGGCGGAATGCCAACATGCTGCTTAAACTTCACCTTAAAGCGCGCTTCAGACAAACCAATCAGCTCTGCCAATTCGCGCGAGGAGGGCATCACATCCGGTGCATCCAAAATATAATTGATCACCTGCTCGATATCCTCAGGCGGCGGAACCTCACCGGCACCGTCCCCAGAAAGGAGTTCCCGAAACAGCAGTACAAACAGCGCCGAAAGCGCAGGAACAAAAAAGGCATCTCCCTCTTGCTTTCTGGAAATCATTGCACTGATCTCATCCAGCATCTGACGGGCACGATGACCTGGACGAAGAACACGCATCTGCATCAACCGTTTGGTCAGTTGCTCACGCTGTGCGCCATCCAAACCAAGAAAGCCCTCTGTTTGCAGTGGGCTGGCGCAGAAGATATACATCATATTGGAACGGTTCTGTACATCTTTGGTATTGCCGTGGCGCTCCCGCGGCCTGATCACCAACATGTCTCCGCCACGGAGCAAGTAGGTTTGCCCAGACACCGTCAGGCTTTTTTCGCCAGAAATCATATAAAGCAATTCAAAGCAATCGTCATGTGCTTCTGTATACATGGGCTCAGCGGCATAGAGTACACGCAGCATACCAATACCGTCTATGCCCTTAACGCCCACCTGATATAGCGTATTCTGAATAGATTCTTTCACAGCACTCCTTGTATCCGGCGCTTATTCTATCAGCATTGATTGTCAATCGTTACAGCAACACTATACCACTTTCGCGCTGTTTGGAAAAATCTAACAGCCGGGTTCCAGATAAAAACAGGAATAAAGAGCTTTGAAAGTTCCGATCCCTCTTGTCTTCTTTATTCGTCTAAACAAAGCAGCCTGATTGTTTCTATTGGGGCACTCCCCACACCGCCTTGACCGCCTTATCATCCCAGTATTCATCGGCAAACACTTTACGAGAGTTGTAGCCGCCAAACAGCTCTTTGATCTGTTCACAGTTATCATTAACAACCAGATCATGCACCCCCTGCCTATCGAGCCAATCCAACGCTTCCGCCAGCACCTCTTTTTCCCGGCAGGTCCACAGAATAAAGATATAGCCCATCCGCTGCATCTGCTGAACCGCGCGAATCAAGCTCGCATTCGCCTCCAAAATTCTTGGATAATCGCTATGGCAAAGCGTCCCGTCGAAATCACAGGCAATAACAGTGGGCCGTCCATCCGCCTGCTGACTGCCCCGCTCAACCATGCTCCTGGCCGCTGCACTTCCTGTCGCCATGCTAAGCGCCATTTCCAGAATCGTCATTCAGTTCCCACTCTCTGCCCAAAGGGCGGTAGATATCTACACTGCTCTTTCACGGTACTATTGATAGACCATCTATGCAACCATGAATTTGTATCCTGATACAAATTCAATCTAAGCATTCCGTTGAACCGTATATAATGTTTTTTAAACAAACGCTTGTATCAAGATCTGAATAAGGAGGCACAATCCCAATGGAAAAAAAGTTCTATCATATTGATCTATGTCAAGGGGAGGTGGGGCGGTATGTTCTTCTTCCCGGTGATCCCGGGCGCGTGGAGCTGATCGCGCAGCGCTTTGATCATCCCCGACTGGTTGCCGATCACCGTGAGTATAAAACCATGACCGGCATGCTTGACGGCGTTCCCGTCTCCGTCACTTCCACCGGGATTGGCGGGCCCTCCACAGCCATCGCAGTCGAGGAACTGCACATGGCCGGTGCCGATACCTTTATCCGCGTAGGAACCTGTGGCGGTATGCAGCCTCAGATCATTCCCGGTGACATTGTGGTAGCTACCGCTGCCATTCGCGCAGAAGGCACATCAAAAGAATATATGCCCATTGAATTTCCTGCCGTTCCCGATTTTTCAGTGCTGTCCTGTTTGGCAGAAGCCGCCAGAGAGTTGGGAAATCATCATATAGGCATCGTGCAGTGTAAGGATTCTTTTTACGGTCAGCACGAAGCGGGACGAATGCCCGTGCGAAATCTGCTTCAAAACAACTGGCAGGCATGGATAGAAGGCGGCTGTATGGCCTCGGAAATGGAATCCGCTGCCTTGTTCGTTATTTCCAGTGTCCTGCGCTGCCGTGCAGGCAGCGTTCACCTCTGTCTGGGCAATATTGAACGCGATAAACAGGGCCTTCCCAATCCGCCCGTAGATCATCAGGAAAAGGCCATCAATGCGGCTATCCTGGCGCTGAGAAAGCTGATCCGGATCGATCAAGGCTAAGTTTTGAAGGCTTGTCGGTGTTAGATAAGCCAAAAACCCACATACGAATTAATTCAACCAAAACACAACAAAAACCGGCTCTAAGTTCGTCATGCCCGTAGCGGCGCCGGCGTCACATTCCCCAGAATAACAGGCTTTGAGGCCCCCGTCGCCCCGGGCAGGTTGGAGGGCCTGCCCGCCACCGTCTCATGCGCCAGCAGCGCGAAGGCTACGGCCTCCTTGGCGTCAGAGCTGAAACCCAGATCTTCCTGCGTCAGCACCTCACACTCGGGCAGCAGCGCAGCGATGTCCCGGCGCAGAGTCAGATTGTGCGCGCCACCGCCAGAAAGGATCACCTCGCGGACCGGGCAGCGCGGAAAGACAAAGGCCCGATAGCTGTATTCGATGCAGGCAGCCGTGTAGCGGGTGGCGGTGGCGATGAAATCCTGCGGGGAAAGATCGGGCCGGGAGCGCAGTGCGCCGTTCACGAACTGCTGCCCGTAAAGCTCCCTCCCCGTGGCCTTGGGCGGGGCTTTTTGCACGAAGGGCAGCGCCATCCATTCGCGCAGCAGCTCTTCATCCGCCCGGCCGCGCGCCGCGATGCGGCCGTCCTCATCATACTCCAGGCCGAAAAAATGCTTCGTCAGCGCGTTGATGATCATGTTGCCGGGACCGGTATCAAAGGCAAAGACCCCGTCCATGCCGCAGCCGGCAGGCAGAACGGTCACATTGCCGATGCCGCCGATGTTCTGCAGCGCGCGGTGCCGATCCGAGCGGTAGAGCAGATATTCCGCGAAGGGTACCAGGGGCGCGCCGCGGCCGCCTGCCGCCATATCCATGGCGCGAAAACCTGAAACCACACGCGCACCCGTCTCGTAGGCGATCACGGCAGGCTCCCCCAGCTGCAGCGTGGAAGCAAGCCGCCCTCCCTCATCCTCCGGGATGTGGTAGACCGTCTGCCCGTGCGAGCCGATGACCTCGACCTCCTCCGGACTGATGCCCGCCCGGCGGCAGAGCTCCAAAGCCGCCGCGGCGAACCAGCGTCCCAGCTCCACGTTCAGGCTGCAGGCAAGGTCAATGCTGCTGCGCTCGGGCGAACAGCAGTCCAGCACGCGCTGCCTGAGACCCTCCTCCATGGGCAGGGTGACGAAGTGCAGCTGTCTGACCTTCTCCCCTTCTATGGCGATCAGCGCCGCGTCGCAGCCGTCCAGCGAGGTGCCGCTTATGAGGCCGATAGCATAGACCATGCCGCGCCCTCCCTTCCGCCGTTTTCTTCGGTTCAAATCCTATCACAGAGGCCGCCGCGCCGCAAGAAAAAGGGTTTCGCGCGGCCAAAACAGGGTATACTCCGGCATAAGGGGAAGGCCCCTGCACGGATGAGAAACAAAGGAGAAGCGTATGAAACAAACCATTGCCCAGATGCTGTCCAAGCAAGTAAACAAGGAACTGTATTCCGCCTACCTGTACCTTGAGTTCCATAACATACTGAATGATCGCGGCCTGCAGGGCTTCGCCCACTGGTATATGATCCAGGCGCAGGAGGAGCGCGACCACGCGATGCTCTTCTACAACTATCTGCACCACAACAACCAGAAAGTCACTTTGGAAGCCGTTGAGAAACCCGAAACAAAGGCAGACACCGTGCTGCAGGTGCTCGAGGCCGCGCTGGCGCACGAGCAGTACGTCACCGAATCCATCAATGACATCTATGAAGTGGCGCTCCGGGAGAAGGACTACCGCACCAAAGAGTTCCTCGACTGGTTCGTGAAGGAGCAGGGCGAGGAGGAGAACAACGCGCAGGGCCTGATCGACAAGGTGAAGCTGCTGGGCGAAGATCCCAAGAACATGTACCTGCTGGATCAGGAGCTGGCTGCCCGCGTGTACAACGCGCCCAGCCTGGTCGTCGGCTGATCATTTCACTTCACTTTTCGCCTCCTGCCGTCCGGCAGGGGGCGTTTATCGTTCCGGCGCATTATTGCGCCGCGGCCATGGCCTGCGTCAGGCGGATCATGGCGTCGATCAGGTTGGAGGCGTAGGGATCTGCGGCCAGTATGGCGTTCAGATCGCTGATGGCGCTCTGCAGCTCATAAAAAGCGGGATGATCCGGGCTGAGCGATTCCAGCTGCCTTGAGGCAGAGGAGAGCAAGGTCTGCGCGTCGTCCGCCAGCGCAGCCTGCGCTGCATAGTCGCCTTCGGTCTGCCATTCCCCCTCCGCCGGCTGGGTGACCGCAGGCTCCGTGTATTCGGTATGGTAGGTGCAAAGCTGTCCGCCGCCGGTGACGGACCGCCCGAGATAGTCAAACAGTACGCCCTCGTATTCGGTGCCGAGGAAACGGGCCAGGGGATGCCCCTGCGGCAGCAATACCACGCCCCGCAGGCTCTGTCGCTCGATCGGGCAGTAGGGTCCCGCCTGCATCCCGGAATCCTCACAGATGGTCATCACCTGATGCATCTGACATGAGACGGTGGGCGCAGTGCCCTGCCGCCACCAGTCCGTCACCACGCCGTAGCCCATGGCGTCATTGCGGCAGGCATCGGTGGCCAGCTGGCCGGAGACCAGGCAGGTGGTGGCCTGCACAAGGCCGTAATCGGAGGCGCTGCCCGGCAGAATGTCCTGATTGGCCAAGCCCTTTTTGCTGTGGATCTCCTGCATGAAGGCCTTCCACAGCTTGGCGGCGGTGGAGCCGCCCGTCGCCTTGGACGTGAGGGGTTTGTAGTTGTCGTGACCGATCCAAACGGCGGCCGAATACCAGCCCGTCATGCCGCTGAAGAACACCCCGCGCTGTTCGGAGTTGGTGCCCGTCTTGCCGGCCACGGTCTGTCCGCTGATCTTGGCCGCGGTGCCCGTGCCCTTGGCCACAGCATCCTTCATCATGTCCACGGTCAGCCAGGCAGTGGAAGGCTCAAACACCTTGCGCTGCGTCTGCCGCTGGTGCGCGTCATAGATCACCCTGCCTTCGCTGTCCGTGATGCCCAGAAAGCTGATAGGCTTCTGGTAAACGCCGCCGTTGCCCAGCACACCGAAGGCCGTGGCCATCTCCACCACCGAGATGCCGGAGGAGCCAAGCGCCAGGCCGAAGGGCGTCTTGTTGATATGCTTTTCGCTGACGCCCAGGCGCAGCAGGAAGTCCGCCGAGCGGTCCACGCCCACATAGCTCATCAGCGCCTGCGCGGTGGCCGTGTTGTCCGATTTCATCAGGGCGGTGCGCAGGGTCTCGGGCCCGCGGTAGCTGGAGCCGCCATAGTTCTGCGGCCAGCTGTCCTGGCCGCCGGAGCCGCGCCAGCCCTCAATCGGCAGGGGCATGTTGTAAACCACCGAGGCAGGGCCCGCGCCCATTTCGATGGCGGGCGCGAAAACGGCGATGGGCTTGATGGCGGAGCCGACAGGCATGTTCATATCGGTAGCGCGGTTCAGCGTCAGGCGGCGCGTGGGCTCAGTCCGGCTGCCCACGATGGCCTTGAGCTCGCCCGTCCTGTAGTCGATCACGGCGGCAGCGGCCTGCGGCTGCACCACTTCGTCATAGGTGCCGTCGCTGTTGCGGGCGCGGTAGACGCTGTCGGCCGGGTCGCGCAGGGCAGGGTAGTCGTCATAGTTGTAGAGCGTCTGCTCCACGGTCTTCTGGATGTCGGTATCAAGCGCCAGGTAAATCTTATAGCCGCCGGTGCGCAGCTTTTTCTCCATGGCCGCGCGGTTCTGCGAGGTGTTTTCAAGCCCGTTGACCTCCAGCAGGGCCTGGATCACATCCCTGATGGCATACTCCACATAGTGCACATAAGGGTAGAGCTCCTGCGTCTTGGGAGACTCCCTGAGCACCGTGGCCGTGGCCGGGTCCAGCGCCGCCATGTACTCAGCATGGGTGATGAACTGGTTTTCATACATCATGCGCAGCACATAGTTGGTGCGGTTGTTGGTGATGGCGGGATAGTCCCTGCCCTCGGCGCTGCGCTGATAGAAGTTGCGACGGGCGTTATAGTAGTAAGGGTTGGTGGTCATTCCGGCCAGCATGGCGCACTCGCGCAGCGTGAGCTGGTAAAGCTCCTTGCCGAAGTATCCCTCGGCGGCCACCTGCACACCGTAGTAGTTTTCACCCAGATAGATGGTGTTCAGGTAGGCTTCCAGGATCTCGTCCTTGCTGTATTCCCGCTCCAGCTGCATGGCCAGATAGGCTTCCTGAATCTTGCGCTTGTAGCTCATCTCATTGGTGAGCACGGTATTCTTGATCAGCTGCTGGGTGATGGTGGAGCCTCCCTGCTGGGAGCCGGAAAGAAAGTTGGTGACAAAGGCGCCGATGATGCGCTTGATATCCACGCCGTGGTGGGCATAAAAGCGCGCGTCCTCTACCGCCACGAAGGCGTTGCGAAGGCGCTGGGGCATGGCCGCGATGGAGACCATCACGCGGTTCTCAGTGCCCTTGTAATCGGTGATCAGATTCCCATTTGCATCGTAAAAAAAGCTGGTCTGCGCCTGTTCGTCGATTTTCTGTATGTCAAGCGTCGGCGAGGTCTCCACATAGGCCTTTCCGATGCCCACAACCGCGCCTACACCCGCCAGGGCGAAGATGAGCATAAAAATGAGCAGCAGCCGAAAAGCATTCACGATCACGGAGAGCGCGAAGCTCGGCTTTCGCATGCGGCGCTTGAAGAGGCTGTGTTTCAGCGGCCTTGGCTCCTCCCCGTACAGGGGCTGATCAGAAGGCCCATCAAAGCGGTCGTTCATATCTATCCTCCATCGCGGCAGGCATACGCCGCAGACACATTATAGCATATCGCGGCAGAGATCCGCCTCCGTTCCCCGACGGCGGCGGCCCATTTTTGAAAAAATGTTACAAATATGATTCATTATTGTAATAAAACCCTCCGATTTGCTTGACACTCCTTAGGATTTACCATAAAATGCTCTTGTGCAACCTCGGAAATATCGTCCGCAGCGCAGCATGCGCCGGAAGGAGGGGACGGGCTTTGAAATCTGCCCACAACCACATGCGAAAAATCGTTTTTGCCATCTCGGCCCTCATGGTGCTGATCGCCCTCAGCCTGGGGGCTCAGGCGCTGACGGATGCAAGCGCCATCGGCTTTGAGCTGAGCATCGACCCCACCACGCTCTCAGCGCCGGGCGAGGTGACGGTGAAGGCCACGGTGACCAACAAGGGCACCGAGGATATCACCGTGCCGATGACCCTCTACGACGCGGATGAGAAAATCGTTTCGGCCGCCTTTGACGGCGGCGTGCTGAGCCAGCTCAAGGCGGGCGAGAGCGCCAGCTACAGCGGCAAGTGGACGGTGAGCCAGAAGCATCTGGACGCCGGCAAGTTCAGCTTCAACCTGCGTCTCAACACCACCGATGCTTCCGGCGCCATCGCGCAGGTGAGCATCCCGGCCTCCGCCTCCGTGGTCTTTCAGGGCGAAAAGGTAGACCTGAGCGTTCATCGCACCATCGTGCCCGAGGTGATCCGCACGGGCGACACCGTGAAGGTGACCTATGAGCTGGTCAACAACGGCACGGTCAAGCTGACGGACATCCTGGTCAAGGAGAATTCCCTGATCTCCACCCGCACCCAGAGCGTCAAGACGCTGGAAGCGGGTAAATCCGCTACGCTGATCTTTGAAAAGAAAGCCGGCAGCACCGGCCTTGAGAGCAGCGCCGTGATCACCTATTACCGCGAGGGTTCCAAGACCCAGCTGCGCGAGACGGTGGATACGACAGCCATCCCGATCGCCAAGCCCGGCTTCTCCGCCGCGCTGGAAGCCGATAAGACTTCCGTCAACGTGGGCGAAAAGGTGACGCTGACGCTCACCCTCAAAAACGACGGCAACATCAGTTACAGCAACATCAAGGTGACGGACCCCCGCCTGGGTGAGGTGTTCACGGGGCTGAGCCTTGCCGCGGGCGAGACGCTGACCCAGACCAAAGAGATCACCATGAACGTGCCCACCACCTTCCGATTTGCGATCTCCCTGTCAGACAACACAGGCGTAACGCAGACGCAGACCACCAACGAGGTCAAGGTGTCCGCCTACGCGGAGGGGCAGATGATGCGCCTCAACGCCCAGTTGAGCGCTGACCGCGAAGCGGTGGAAAGCCTGCCCGGCTTCGTGCGCATGACCATCACCATCACCAACGACAGCAACGCCAAGGCCACGCCGGTCAACCTCTACCACGGCGGCAAGCAGATCGCCTCCATCGCCGAGCTGGCCCCCGGCCAGACGACGACCGTGACGCGCGAATTCAATATCTCCCAGGCGGGCAAGTTCCGCTTTGAAGTGCGCACGGTAGACGTGCTCAATAACACCGTTTCTTTCGATACCAACGAGATCAGCATCGCCTACACCCCGCCGACGCCGGCCCCCACCGTGGTGGCTGTGGCTACGGTGCCGCCGGTAGTCACTTACAGCCCCATCCCCGTCGGCGCGGACGACAGCACGCTGGCCAAGGGCAAAAACGCGCTGTTCATCCTCACCTGGGTGGTGGGCGTGCTGCTGGCCGCGGGTCTTGTTCTCTTCGCGATCAGTTCGCTGATGCGCGCCAGGGCCCGCCGGCAGTCCGAGGGCGCCTACGACCACCTGGAGCTGGAACCCAGGCGCGATTACGCCGACCCGGAGACCTATCAGAAAGACCAGGCGGGCGCCTCCGCCGAAGAAACGCCCCTCTCCCCGTCTGTCAAGACGGAGGAGGCAGAGCTGCCCCACCACAAGTATCTGGATGACAAAACGCCGCTGCAGGCTTCTCAAACGGCGGACGCGCCAGATGATCCCGAGGAAGTAAACGCCAAAGACGAGGCCAGGGAGGAAGATCCTGTCTCTGACGAGGGCGGCTACCGCCTGACACGTGACAGCGCCGGAGAAACTGCGCCCGCGCCCGCGCAGCGCAGGCCCCGCCGCCGCGCGGCGAGGAACCGCCCGCAGCCGGAAGACGAAGAATAATACTGAACGAAAGCATTAGTACGCTGATAGACGAAGGACTGTTTCGTTTTGCGAAGTAGCACAAAGAAGGCCCGGGGCGCTACGCTGTCTGAACGAAACAACGCAATAGCGGAAAAGAACGAGCCTGAATAAAGCCAAAAGATAGTCAAGCATAAGGAAAGAGGCTGTCGCAAAACAGGAATTGCGGTAGCCTCTTTGTTATATTGAGATTCTTATGAATCAGGCAAGTTGTATTAACTTAAAACGTTAACGCATCTATTATCCATTTGCAATGGGTGATGGATGAAACACGTTTGGCATCCTCTGCCAAGGGTTATAGGCAAAAAATGTGTCTGAAAAGTGCGATATCCTCAGTAATATCAAGGGGATGTTGCACTTTTAAGGGCCAGTAATCGCTTATACGCATGTACAGGGTGTGCCTTCTTTTGAGCAGCAAGTATTTCTCCCTTTTCCGCTTCGCTAAACTTGATACCTTTTCTTTCCATGCGTCCCGCCTGATTTCTCTGATCCCGGCCCAGCCTTGCCCATATCGGACAAAGTGAAGCACTTCAGATTCAGTTTTTAAGCAGTCGCCCTTGTCTTCGGCGCCGTTCTTCCCACTTCTTTGCGGTGTGGCACTCTCACCTTTTTGATAAGTACGCCGTCAAGCGCATACATCCAAATCGCCAAGGATTTTCACCCGTGACGTTTTTTCGTTTACGAGCCTTTAATGGCAATCCCTGGAGGTTGATGGACAGACTAAATCGGCTCGGATACCTCTTCCGACAGGTGGTCGATGATGCTGCTGAGCAGCACGTGAAAATCATCCCGCACCTTTGCCCCCATGGCCAGCACTTCCTCATGGTTGACGGGCGTATCCAGCACGCCCGCGGCCATGTTGGTGATGGTGCTGATACCCAGTACCCGCATGCCGCAGTGGCGGGCCACGATGGTCTCCGGCACGGTGGACATACCCACGGCATCGCCGCCCAGCGTGCGCACCATGCGGATCTCCGCCGGGGTCTCGTAGCTGGGGCCGTTCCACCAGGCGTAGACGCCCTGGCGCAGCGTGATGCCGTGGCGCTGTGCCCGCTCCAGCGCCACCTCGCGCAGCTGCGGATCGTAGGCCCTGGTCATATCGGGAAAACGAGGGCCGAAGACGTCGAGGTTCGGCCCGCGCAGCGGGTTTCTGCCCGTCAGGTTGATGTAGTCGGTGATGAGCATCAGCTCGCCCGGATGAAAATCGGTGTTCACGCCGCCCGCCGCGTTGGTGAGGATCAGCGTGCGCACGCCCAGCAGCGCCATCACCCGGATGGGCATGGTCACCTTGTCCAGCGAATGTCCCTCATAATGGTGAAAGCGGCCGGACATGATCAGCACCCGCTTGTCGCGGATAGTGCCGACGATCATCTTGCCCGCGTGGCCCGCCACCGTGCTTTTAGGAAAGCCGGGGATCTCGTCAAAGCCTATCTCCCGCGGGCCGATGAGGGCCTCTTCGTATCCCCCAAGCCCGCTCCCCAGCACCACCGCCACATCCGCCGGCCCACAAACGCGGCGCACAGCCTCCGCCGCCGCGTGCAGCTTTTTCATGGAAACAGCCATCACTTCTCCTCCATCTCGCCAAGGAAAGATACAGCTCCAAAGCGTTCCTCGTGGCCGAAGTATTCGCTCAGCGTGGCCGCCACATCGCTGAAGCTCCGGCGCGTGCCCAGGTTATACAGCCCCTGCATCCCCTTTTGCCAGGCCAGCAGCGGCACGTATTCCCTCGTGTGGTCGGTGCCGCGGAAGGTGGGATCGCAGCCGTGGTCGGCCGTGACGATCAGCAGGTCGCCCTCCCCCATCAGCGCCGTCAGCTCCGGCAGGCGGCTGTCGGTATACTCCAGCGAGTCTCGGTAGCCCTTTACATCACGCCTGTGGCCGTAGATCATGTCCGTATCCACCAGATTGACAAAGCACAGGCCGTCAAAATCCTGCCTCATATAATCGATGGCGGCGTCGATGCAGGCCGGGTTGCCCGCGGCATGGTTTGAGCCGGTCAGCCCCCGGTGGTTGAAGATATCCTCGATCTTTCCCACGCCGAACACCTGATGGCCCTTGCGCTTGAGCAGGTCGAGGATGGTTTCCCCGGTCGGGTCCAGTGAGAAATCGCGCCTGCCCTTGGTGCGGCTAAAGGCCCCGGCCTTTTCGCCGATGAAGGGGCGCGCGATCACGCGGCCCACGGCATAGGGGCCGGTGAGCAGCCCGCGCGCGATCTCGCACATCTCATACAGACGCTCAAGGGGGATCACCTCCTCATGCGCCGCGATCTGAAACACACTGTCTGCCGAGGTATAGACGATTGGGTAGCCGGTGCGGATATGCTCCTCTCCCAGCTCGTCCAGTATGGCTGTGCCGCTGGCGGGGTAGTTGCCGAGCGTCCTGGTGCCGATGGCCGCCTCAAAAGCCTCCATCAGCTCTCCGGGGAAGCCGTCCGGAAAGGTGGGGAAGGGCCGCTCAAGCCGCAGCCCCGCGATCTCCCAGTGCCCGGTGGTGGTATCCTTGCCGGGGCTCACTTCGGCCATCCTGCCGAAAGCGCCCGCGGCCCGCTCGTCCATCTCAAGGCCGATGCCGGGGATATGGGAAAAGCCCATCCGGTTCATATTGGGCAGCCGCAGCGGCAAAGCCTCCGCGATATGCCCCAGCGTGTTGGCCCCCTCGTCGCCGTATAAATGCGCGTCCGGCAGAGCCCCCGCCCCCACGCTGTCCAGTACGATCAACAGTGCTTTCTTCATTCGTGCATCCTCCTGATAAAAAAGTATACCCGCAAATCATGGTCGGGCAACACGGTGCGCCCCATCATAAGTTCAGCATTTCCTTCTTTATTGTACGATTCAGCCGCAAGACGGTATAATCAATGAGATAAAGGAGGATGGGATGATGGAATGGATCGCTTCGGCGGCCTTCGGGCTGGAAGGGCTGGTAAAGAGGGAGCTGCAGGCGCTGGGCCTTGAGACGGCAATGGATCAGGGCGGGGTGCGCTTTATGGGGGAGCCCGAGGATGCCTTCCGCGCCAACCTGTGGCTGCGCACGGCCGACCGCGTGCAGCTGATCGCCGGCGAGGGTGAGGCCCGCAGCTTTGAGGAGCTGTTCCAGCTGATCGGCGCCATCCGCTGGGAGGACTATGTGCCCGGTGGCTGCGCCTTCCCCGTCACCGCCCAGTGCGCGCGCAGCCGGCTGATGAGCGTGCGCGACGTGCAGGCCATCAGCAAGAAGGCCGTGGCCGAGCGGCTCAAAAAGCGCTACAAGACCGAGTGGCTGGATGAAAGCGGGCCGGGCTATGCTATCCATGTGGCCATTCATCAGGACAGGGTGCGCGTCACGCTGGACGCCAGCGGCGAGGCGCTGAACCGCCGCGGCTACCGCACCTGGAACGGCGAGGCCCCGCTGCGGGAAACGCTGGCCGCCGCGCTGGTCGACCTTTCCCCCTGGCGGCCGGGCAGGCCCCTGCACGACCCCTGCTGCGGCACGGGCACCATCCTGATCGAGGCGGCCTTCAAAATGGCGGACCGTGCGCCGGGTCTGACGCGCGGCTTTGCCATGGAGGGCTGGCACTTTGCGGACAAGGCGCGCTGCGATGCGATACGCAGAGAAGCCCGGCTGCGCTTTCAGCCGGACCGGATCGAGGGGATCTCAGGCAGCGACCTCGACCCAGCCGCGCTGGCACTGTGCGAAAAGCATCTGGCCCAGGCGGGGCTGAAGGGCCGCATCCCCGTGTATCAGAAAGACCTGCGCGATCTTGACAGACTGCCGGAGGGCGCCTGCGTCATCACCAACCCGCCCTACGGCGAACGGCTGGGCAGCAAAAAAGAAGCGGAGGCGCTGTACCGCGGCATGCGCAGGCTGGAAACCCAGGCGGGCGCCGCCGCGGTGTGCGTGCTGACCGCCAGCCCTTCCTTTGAGCGGCTCTTTGGCAGGCGGGCGCAAAGAAAACGCCGGCTTTATAACGGCCGGCTGGAATGCGAGTATCTGATTTTCTGACGTGTCCGCTCAGCCCTTGACGCTTTCCGCTTCCTCAAAATCCGGATCTGCGGCGGGCAGCCGGTCGCATACCATCAAGAAGGCGTCCTCGCCCGTATCCTCGTAGTAGCGCTTGCGCACGCTGACCTTGAGAAAGCCCAGCGAGCTATATAGCGCCTTAGCCGGTTCGTTGCTCTGGCGTACCTCCAGCGTCAGGTACTCGGCCCCAAGATTGGCGGCGTACTGCATCAGGGCACGCGTGATCAGGCGGCCATAGCCCCTCCCCCTGCGGTCCTCACGCACGGCAATGTTGGTGATATGCCCCTGATCCAGTATGATATGCGCACCGGCAAAGGCCACCACTTCGCCCGCTTCCTCGATCACGAGGTAGCGGGCGACCTTGTTTTCGGTCATTTCATAAACAAAGTCCTGCTCCGACCAGGGGGTGGAGAAGCAGGCGGCCTCCAGCGCGTGCACGGCGGGCACGTCTGAAAGCCCCATGCGGCGGATCAGCGGCTCAGCCATGCCTTGACTCCCTTTCCCGCTCTGCCTGCGGGCGGCGCAGATAGAGGGGCAGCAGCTCCTGCGGTGGCACCGCGCTGTCCCGCCTCTCAAAGGCGATCATGGCGGCCGCCCCGGCCTTCAGCAGGTTCAGGTGCGGCGGGGCAAAGCGGGCAGCCCCGCCAAGAGCGGCCGAGATCGCTCCCCGGTACACAGGAACGCCGTCTCCCACAAAAAGGAAGCGGTCGCCAAGCGATCGGACGACGTCCAGATACTCGGGCAGTTTCAGCGCCGCGTCCTCCGTCAGGCGTTTGCCATCCCGAAAGGCGGCGCCGTATACCTGGCCCACCCGCGCGTCGCGGATGGGGCAGACCACACCTTCACCGCCCGCAAGGCCAGCGGCCAGGGCTTCCAGCGCGTCCACGCCAAGACAAAGTCTGCCAAGCCCCTGCGCCATGGCCTGCGCCGCGGCCACACCGATGCGCACGCCCGTGAAGCTGCCGGGCCCTACCACGGCAGCAAACAGATCGATGTTTTTCATCTCCAGAGCGCTTGCACGCAGGGCCTCCTCCGCCATGGGCATCAGGTTGACCGAGTGGGTCAGCTTGTTGACCAGCGTGGCCTCGTAGATCAGCTCCCCATCCCTCACCAGCGCCAGCCCCGCGGAGGGGCCGGAGGTGTCCAGGCACATCAGTATCACAGCGATCCTTCCTTTATCAGCCTGTCGAGGCCGGGCAGCTCAAAGCCGCCCCGGGGCAGAAAGCGCAGCTCTCGCCCCTCCCCGCCGGGCAGCCTGTCGATGATGATTTCAAGGCAGCGCTCGGGCAGCAGCTCGCGGGCGCGCTCATGCCACTCGATGGCGCAGATCCAGGGTCCCTCGATCTGCTCGTCCAGGCCGGACTCCAGCAGCTCTTCGGGACCCGAAATACGGTACCAGTCAAAGTGATGGAAGGACAGCCTGCCCTCCTGATACACATTGAGAATGGTAAAGGTGGGGCTGGGTATGGGGCCCTCTACGCCCAGCCCGCGGGCGATGCCGCGGCACAGCTCGCTCTTGCCCGCGCCCATCTCGCCCGTGAGCAGCAGCACATCCCCCCCGCGCAGCAGCCCGGACAGCGCCGCGCCCAGCGCGCGCATGGCCTGCGCGCTCTCCACCGCCGTTTTCAGCACCTTACACCCTTCCCTTTTTCAGCAGCGGAGAGACGTAGGGATAGATCAGATAGGTCACCGCGCTGATAGCCAGGCCCTTGATCAGGTTAAAGGGCCCCGTCACATAGAATATCAGCTTGGGCAGCGAGTCAATAGTCAAAAAGGGCACCGCCTGGTCCATCATGCTCACGATTCCCTCCACCGACATGAAGCTGGTGTACAGCGGGATCAGCACAAAGTAGTTCAAGGCCATGCCGGCGGGGATCATCAGCAGCGTGCCGGCCAGCATGCCCCAGAGCACGGTCCTGCGGTCGCGGCGGCGGGCATAGGCCAGCGTGGGCGGCAGCGTAAGGCAGGCCAGCATCACGAAGTCGGCGATCTCGCCGATGCCGCCGCTGGAGGAACCGATGAGCCCCAGCAGATCCTTCACCAGCAGGGTGAGAAGACCTGCCTGCGGCCCCATGGAGAAGCCCGCCAGCAGCACGGGAATGCCGCTCAGATCCAGCTTGTAAAAGCCGACCAGCGGAATCTCAAAGAAGCGGAACAGCACAAAGGACACGGCCGAGAGCAGCGCCACGCGCACCATCATCTGAGTGGAAAACAGTTTCTTTCGGGCAGACATCGTAAAACCTCCTGTTTGGTCATGCCAATGTGATTGGCAGCGCTCCAAGCAGCTTCTCCCCGGATATCAAAGGCCCCCTGACGCTTCAGGGGGCCGCACATGGATTCAGCAAACGCCTCTTCTTTCATCCAGACTGTCACTGTCGGCCATGGAATCTCGCCATGTCAGCCTTTCGGCTCGCGGGCTTTACCGCCGGTGGGGACTTGCACCCCGCCCTGAAGTTGCTTGGTATTCAATTCACGCGGAGTATAGCACCCGCCTCCCCGCCTGTCAACGCATGGCGCTCAGAAAACGCGCGCCGCGCCCTCCGCCCGCACGTCCAGCACGTGGCAGCTGCCCTCACCGAAGACGGCCTCCTGCTTTTTGACGAAGTGATCCAGCAGATCCAGCGGCACGAAATTCAGCGTAGTGCCGGCAAAGCCGCCGCCGTGCACGCGGCAGGCGCCGCGGCCGCAAAGCAGCTCCTCCGCCAGCGCCAGCGCCACAGCCAGGGGCTGCTCGCCCCCCTCGGGCGAGATGTTCTGCAGCAGCTGCCAGCTGGAGCGGCCGGAAGCGTTGATCTGGGCAAAGAAGCTGTCAAGGTCGCCTTCCTTCAGGGCCTCCACGGCCAGCGTGACGCGCTCATTCTCCTGATAGTAGTGCATGGCGCGCAACACGGCCCTGTCGCCGCAGGCCTCCCTCACGCGGGCCAGATCCCTGTGGAAGGCCTCGCGGCGCACGGCGCGCAGCGTTCCCTCTCCAAAGCAGGCCGCTACGGCGTTCATCTCCTGCCTGATGGCGGCGTACTGGGGGGTGAGGTCGTCATGGCTGCCGCCTGTGCCGATCACCACCAGTGCGTATCCCGCTTCCTCAAAGCTGAAGGCAAGAGGGGTGATCACGGGCTCGTCCGTCTTGAAATCGATGGCGGTCATGCCGCCTACGCTGCTGGCCATCTGATCCATCAGCCCGGAGGGCTTGCCGAAGTAGACGTTTTCGGCATGCTGGGCGATCTTGGCGCGCCGCACGCTGTCCAGCGTCTCGCCGTTATACAGGCAATCCAGCACCGCGCCCACCATCACCTCAAAGGCGGCGGAGCTGGAAAGCCCGCTGCCGCCGAGCACATCCGAGGTGACCACGGCATCAAAGCCGCCCACCTTGAAGCCCTCCCTGGCCATACCGCCCGCCACGCCGCGGATAAGGGCCGCCGTGCTGCCTTCCTCCGCCTTGACGGGCGAAAGATCGCCGAGGTCCAGCTCAATGGGCTCGTAGCCCTCGCTGTGCAGGCGCACGCGCAGGTCATCCCGCGGGCTCACCACCGTCAGTGTGTCCAGGTTCACCGCCGCCGCCAGCACCTTGCCGCGGTTATGGTCGGTGTGGTTGCCGATGATCTCGGTGCGGCCGGGCGAGCTGACCACAAACAGCGGCTGATCTGTCTGGAAGATCTCCTTGTGCAGCTTGATAAGGGCATTGTAGCGCCTGATCTGATTGACCAGCGTTCCCTCGCGGTGGCCGTACAGCCGGGTCAGGCGGTTCATGCTATCAGGGGATTGCAGATCGCGCAGCAGTTTGGTGTAATTCATTTCTTCTCCTCCGCCGTATGGCTCAGTATATCCTGCCAGAAGGCCATGAACCGCTCGAGCCCAAGCTCCTTCAGCGTGCTTTCAAATGCCTCAAAGCGCTCATCGCTCAGCTCCCACTCGCCCAGCACGAAGCGGGCGATGCTCTCATCCACATAACGGCCGATCGCGCTTTGCAGCGGGGCGATCTCGCTCTCCTGCTCCGCCGTGAGCGAGAAGGGAGGGAAGGGGTCCTTTGCCACAGCGGCGACGATGTCGATCTGCTCGGACACCTTGCGCACCATGGGATCGGTATAGCGGCGCTGGAACCCGTCGCTGCTCACGCCCGGCGGCGTGGTGCCCGTCATGATGGACACCGTGGCCAGGAAGCTCTGCTGCGAGCCGGCCTCGGTCTTGCGCCAGGTGCCGTCTCCGTCCACCAGATAGTCGATCCCCTCCAGCCCGGAGGAGGCCATCACGGCCCCTTCATCTGAATACAGATAATCCGCCCAGGCCAGCATCTCTTCAGGATTTTCGCAGTCGCGCGTCAGCGCGAAGGTGCCGGGCGTGGCCCTGGGCGCGATGCTGCGATAGACCTGCGCGCCCTCATACACAAGCGGTGGCACCGCGGCGTATTTCTCGGCCCAGGCGGCTGGCAGCACATAGCTGGTCAGCGGGGCCAGCAGCGCGCCATAGCGCACGGCGGATTTTTCATCCGTCACGCGGCGCAGCGAATCCGCCGTCTGAAAGCCGTCCTGATCCAGCAGTCCCTGCGCGTACAGGCCGCGCAGCCAGGCGATAAACTCCCGGAAGGCTGGCTCAAGCGGCATGAAACGAGCCTCTCCATCCTTGGCAAATACATTGAAATCATTGGCGGCAAGGCCGAAAGCGTGGGCCAGGTACTTCAGGTCGTAGGCCCCGATGAAGGTGAGCGGCACCTCGTCGCGGCGGCCGTTGCGGTTGGGGTCGCCCGTTTGGAAGGCTGCCAGCACGCTTTCCAGCTCCTGCGCGGTCGTTGGCATATCCAGCTTCAGCTCGTTCAGCCACTCGACGTTGATCCACAGACAGTTTTCGGAAGGTGCGAGATTGATATAGGGCAGCGCGCCGATGCGCCCGTCCGGCAGCGTGATGGCCTGCCTCACGTCCGGGTTCTCCCGGAGCAGCCGGGAGAGGTTTGGCATACTGCCTTCGATCAGCGGGGCCAGATCGATCAGGATGCCCTCGTCCAGCATGGCAATGGTCTGCGCCGGGCTGAGTTCGGCCTTGAACAGCACCTCGGGCAGATCGGCCCCGGGGGCAAAAAAGCCCTGCTTGGTCTCCTCCCAGGCCTGCGCCCCGTTGACCTGCATGTATTCGAAAGCAAGGCCCGTTTTTTCCTCCATGCGCTTGAAAAACAGGTTCTCGGACCACTGCCGGTAGCTCTCCGGGTCCTCGCTGCCGGCCATAACAGGCAGGTCCCCCGCCAGAGACTGTGCGGGAAACAGCAGCAGCGCGCACAGCAGCAGGCTGATGATGGTTTTCAGCAAAACTCTACCTCCATCAAGTTAGTCAAAGAAATTATACAGGAATTTTACAGCGCTGACCATAGCCGCTCACAGCGCGAGGCGGATGAGCCACAGCAGCAGGAGGTGGCCGGGATACATGGCGTAACCGAGCCACTTGGGCACGCGGATGCCGCTGGAGGTCTTCACGATCATGAAAGGCAGGCTGAGCAGCGCCAGCCCCTGCAGCCGCAAGAAGGAGGACAGCAGTGAAACCAGGGGCCGCAGCGGTGACAGCGCGTCCGTCTCGGGCAGGAGCGGCAGGCCGAAAAGCTGCCGGATCTCGCCGGAGCCTGAGCCCCAATACAGGCAGAAGGCCACCATCAGCGCGCTGAGCCCGCCCCGTGAACCACGCGCCAGATACATCAGGATGATCAGCAGCACGCCGCGCCAGCCGTAGTCCATCTGCTGAAGCGCGGCGGCGGCCAGGCACAGCAGCGGTGCCCAGACGCGCGAGCCGTACCGATCCTTTTCCATTCCCCAGATCGACAGCAGGCCCAGCAGCAGCGTGGCCATCACGTTCCACTGCATGGCGGTATGGTTCAGCGCCAGCATGTAAAAGGGCTGCGCTGCCAGGCCGCCAAGCAGGAGGCGCAGCGCGTACTTGGGCATGCTGGCGGTGCGCTGGCTTCCCGTCACGATGCCGAAGCAGAACAGCGGGAAGGCGATGCGGCCGATGACGCGCAGCTCGGTCACCCCAGGGAAAAAGATGGCCCCCACATGGTCGATCACCATGGTCACCATGGCCACCGTCTTGATCAGCCCCGAATCCGCGTTCAGCCCCTCGGAAAAGCCCCTTGGCGCGGTCTGTTCCATTGTCTTCACCTCGTTGGGCAGTATAGCCCCGGCCCGCGCGGTTCCGCAAGCCTTGATTCGGTGTTTTGCTTTACCGTCTGCGTCAAATGTGGTATCTTAACATGCTGAAAGGAGCGTGCGGATTTGCAAGCAGAGCTGGCCATTGATGCAGCGGCGCTCGCCGCGCAGACCATTTTGGAATGCAGCGGCGAGATCTACCGGGCCGAGGAAACGGCCATCCGCATGTGCGGAGGTTTCGGCCTTCAGAACGCCGAGATCATCTGTTTCCCCACCGGCTTCACCCTGCACGTGAAGATGAAGGACGGCACCAGCCTCACGCGCATCAAGCGCGTGCGGGACCGCACCATCCGCCTGCGCGCGCTGGACGAGGTGAACAGCATCTCGCGCCGCTGCTGCGATGGCAGTATGGACGCGCAGACCGCCCTGCGCGCGCTGGAAGCGCTCAGGAGCGAGCCCTCGCCCCCCAACGCCCTCAAAGCCCTGGTGTTCGCCATCGCGGCGGGCTTCTTTTCGGTGATGTTCGGCGGCGGGATCAAAGAGTTCGTGCTGGCCGCCATCGGCGGCGCGCTGGCGCAGGCCGCGGTGCCGCCGCTCACGCGCCTTGGTGTGCCTGTCTCGCTGATGAGCCTGTTCTGCGCCTTCGCTGCCTCGGTGGCCTCGCTGGGCCTGATGGAAATCGTGGGGGGCAGCCAGGAGGCGGTGATCACCGGCGCCATCATGCCGCTGCTGCCGGGCCTGGCCATCACAAACGCCGTGCGCGACACCATGCGCGGCGATCTGGTCAGCGGCATGGCCAGGGCCACCGAGGCACTGCTCAGCGCCGTGCTGATCGCGGCGGGCGTCGCCTTCGCGCTGATGCTTTGAAGAGGAAGATGATATGAACGTGCTGATCCAGTGCCTCGCCGCCCTCTTCGCCTCCGCCGCCTTCGGCTGGCTGCTGGCGCAGCCGAAGCAGACCATGCTCTACACCTCCCTGATCGGCCTGAACGGCTATGTGATCTTCCTTCTGATGGGGCAGACCGCCATGGCTTACTTTATTTCCTCGCTGGTGGTGGGCCTGCTGTGCGAGCTGACCGCGCGCGTGCTGCGCATGGCCACCACGCTGTTTCTGGTCAGCGCCATCATCCCGCTGGTGCCCGGCCTTGGCCTCTACCGCACCATGATGTACCTGGCGCAGGAGAATTTCTCCATGGCGGTGACCACCGGGGTGGACACCCTGACGGGCATCGGGGCCATCGCTCTCTCGCTCACCATCGCCACGGCGATCTTCTCAAGGATCCGCATCAACGTGAGGCCGGACGCCTCGCCCGCTGATTAACTGAAAGGATAAGCCCCCATGCATTTACTCATCTCCAACGACGACGGCGTGTTCGCCCCCGGCATCCGCATTCTGGCCGCGGCCGCTGTCCGGCGCGGACACAGGGTCACGGTCTCCGCTCCGGCCACCCAGCAAAGCGCCATGAGCCATCGGCTGACGATCAATCAGCCCATGATGGCCAAGCCCTTCGCACTGGACGGCGCGCGGGCCTACGCCGTGGAAGGCAGCCCGGTGGACTGCGTGCGTCTGGGCCGGTATCTGGCCGAGAACGAGCCGATCGACTTCTGTCTCTCCGGCATCAACGACGGCACCAATCTGGGCACCGCGCTGTACTATTCCGGCACCGCCGCCGCAGCACGCGAGGCCGCCATGCTGAACATCCCCTCCATGGCCCTTTCTATCGAGGAGCACGCTTCCGAAGAAATGATCGAGCACCTGGCCACCTTCGCGCTCGACCTGCTGCCTTACTTTGAGCAGCGGACCATGCCGAGGCTGACCTTCCTCAACATCAACGCCCCGGCCATCCCGCCGGAGCAGCTGAAGGGCGCGCGGCTCTGCCCCGCCTCCGACAGCTTTTACATGGACAGCTATGTGCAGCGCAGCAACCCCCGCGGCGTCCCCTATTTCTGGATCGGCGTGGGCGCGGAAACCGAGCCCGTGAAGCCCGGCACGGATGTGGACCTGTGCGGCCGGGGCTATATCACCTGCACCTTTGTGGGTGGCTTTCTGGATAACAACCACCTGTTTGAAGGCATGCTGAGCACAAGAGAGGACTAAGACCATGGAAGAATACCAGCCCATCATGAACCAGCTCAATCTCTCTGGCAAGCGGCTGAGCAAGGGGCACCGAAAGATCGCGGCCTTCATAGAGGAAAACTATGACAGGGTCGTCTTCATGACCGCGGCGCGCCTGGGCGAGGTGGTGTCCATCTCGGAAAGCACCGTGGTACGCTTCGCCAACGCCTGCGGCTATGAGGGCTATCCCCAGATGCAGCGCGCGCTGAAGGAGATCGTGCGCCACCGGCTGACCAGCGCGCAGCGGCTCGCCATTTCCAACGAGCTGCCGCAGGACGAGCTGCCTGTCGAGGTGCTGAAGACAGACATGCAGAACATCCGCGCCACCATCGATCAGCTGGACAGGCAGGTATTCAACCAGGTGGTGGAGGAAATCTCCGGGGCGAACACCATCTACATCCTGGGCCTGCGCGCGGCCGCCCCGCTGAGCGAATTCTTAGGCTACTACCTGCGCTACATCTTCGACGATGTGCGCGTAATCTCCAGCACCGTCAACGACACCTTTGAAAACATCGCCCGCATCAAGCCCGGCGACGTGATGATCGCCATCTCCTTCCCGCGCTATTCCAACCGCACGCTGGAATGCATGCAGTTCGCAAGGTCGCGCGATGTGAAGGTGATCGGGCTGACGGACGGCTCGCTCAGCCCCCTGCACGAAGTGGCCAGCCTGTGCCTGGATGCCCGGACGGATATGGCCTCCTTTGCCGATTCCCTGGCCGCGCCCATGTCGCTCATCAACGCGCTGATCGCGGCCCTGGGCAGCCGCAAGCGCGAGACCCTGAGCAAGAACTTCGCCCAGATGGAATCCGTCTGGGATGCGTACCGCGTGTATGCCCACAAATCCTGATCGGGTGCTCATCATCGGCGGCGGCCCCGCCGGCATGGCGGCCGCCCTTTTCGCACTGCGGCAAGGCGCGGACGTGCTGCTGCTGGAACGCAATGAGAAGCTGGGCAAAAAGCTATATATCACCGGCAAGGGACGCTGCAACGTGACCAATGCCGCGTCGGGCGAGGAGCTGCTGGACAGCTACCCCCGCAACAGACGTTTTTTATACGCGGCGCTGCGGTTTCTGCCGCCCGAGGGCCTGCGTGAGGTGCTGCGCGGGCTGAACTGTGATACCATAGTTGAGCGCGGCGGCAGGGTGTTCCCCGTCTCGCAGAAGGCCTCCGACGTGACGCGCGCGCTCACCCGCGGCCTGTCGGGGGCAGAGGTTCGTCTCGGCGTGCGGGTGAAGGCGGTCTCAAAGACGCCCGGAGGCGGCTTTTCCGTGCTGACAGAGGGCGGAGAAAGCCTTCAGGCGCGCAGCGTGATCATCGCCACCGGCGGTCTCAGCTACCCCGTGACCGGCTCGACCGGCGACGGCTACGCGCTGGCACGGACGCTGGGCCACAGCGTGACCGATACTTTTCCGAGCCTCGTTCCCTATGAAACGGCGGACGATTGGTCGCGCCCGCTCACGGGCCTCTCGCTCAAAAACGTGGTGCTGGAAGCGGCGCGCGGCAAAAAAACGCTCTTTTCCCAGCAGGGGGAGATGCTGTTCACCCATTTCGGCATCTCCGGCCCGCTCGTGCTCAGTTTGAGCAGCCACCTGGCGGGGCTGGATGCCGGCGCGGTCGATTGCTTCATCGACCTCAAGCCCGCCGTAACGGCCGAGCAGCTGGACCTGCGGCTGTCCGGCATGCTGCGCGAGGACGGCCGAAAGCAGCTTTCGGGCCTGCTGCCCCAGCTGATGCCCTCCTCCCTTGCCGCGGTCTTCCCGGCGGTCTGCCGGGTGGATGGCACCAGGCAGGCCAGCCAGGTGAGCGCCGCGGAACGCAGGCGCATGACCGCCTGCCTCAAGCATCTGCCGCTGCGTCTGACCGGCCCCCGCCCCTTCAGCGAGGCCGTGATCACCAGGGGCGGCGTACAGGTGAAGGAAGTCGATCCCTCCACCATGCAGTCCAAGCTGGTGCCGGGCCTGTATTTCGCGGGCGAGGTGCTGGATGTGGACGGCTACACGGGCGGCTTCAACCTGCAGGCCGCCTTCGCCACCGGCGCTCTGGCAGGGCGCAGCGCCGCGGGCGGCCCCGGGCAGACCATGGAATGACATCATTGGAGACAGCGATATACCGTGTATTACATCGTAATCGATTTGGAATGGAACCAGCCCCTCAGCCATCAGAGCAGCGCCTTCCGCAAGGTGGGCGATCGGCTGATGTTTGAGATGATACAGATCGGGGCTGTCAAGCTGGACGAAAACAGGCGCATGACAGGCAGCTTCAGCCGCCTGATCACGCCGCAGCACTACCTGAAGCTGCACCCGCGCATCCGCCGCATCACCGGCATCACGCAGGAAGACCTGGCCGACGCCCCCACCTTTCAGGAGGCGCTGGAGCAGTTCGTCCGCTGGTGCGGCGAGGACGCCGTGCTGCTCACCTGGGGCGGGGACGACATCTCCGTCTTCCAGCAGAACCTGGATTTCTACCGGCTGGAAAAGAGCCTGCCCCCCTTCTACGATCTGCAGAGCCTCTACTGCGCGGTCAACGAGGGCGGAAAGGACAGAAAGGGCCTCTCCGCCGCGCTGGGCTTTTACGGCATCGAGGCCAGCGACGAGCACCCTTTTCACAACGCGGTGGACGACGCCTATTACACGGCCCTGGTGTTTCAGCGTTTCCCCGATGCCAAGGCCATCTTCAACCACCCGGAGAAGGCCCGCGCGCTGGGCAAGGCGCGCGGCAAACGGGAGACCGGCGATGAGAAGGCTTTCAAGAGTGAACAGGGCTACTACATGAGCAGCTTCGGCCGCCTCATCCCCTGCCCCGTCTGCGGCAAAAAGGGTCGTGTGAGCGAGGGCTATGTGCTGCAGAAGGGCATTCGAACCGCGCTGGCGGACTGCCCCGACCACGGGCTGATGTACGCCCAGGTGGTCTTTGAGCCAAACGATCAGCAGCAGCTGGTCGCCAGACGCAGGATTTTTCTTTCCGAAGAACAGAACCCGGCCTATGTGATCACCAAGCACCTGCAGTGGAAGCAGAAGGCTTCAGCCCAGAAAAAGGGGGTAAAGACATGACCTACACCATCAGCGTTGCGGACAGGAGCTATACCTTCGACCGTCCTGTCGCCGTTGCGGACGCGCTGAAGGCCCTGCTGCCCGAGCTGGACCCGCTCGACATGATGGGCGCCTTCCTCTCCAGCCGCGTGCTGGAGCTGACCGACGTGATCGATCAGGATTGCGATCTGCGCCCCATCACCTATCAGGATGAGGAGGGCCGCCGCATCTATGAGCGTTCTCTGCGTTTCGTCTTCCTGCTGGCGGCGGGCCGGTGCTTCCCCGGCGAGGACCTCATGATCGAGCATTCCATCGGCCAGGGTCTCTACGTGCATTTTGAGAACCGCCGGCTGACGCAGGCGGACGTGGATGCCATTGAGGAGGAGATGCGCCACATCGTTTCGATGGCCCTGCCCTTCAAGCGCCGCCGCTGGACGCGCGAAAAGGCCATCGATTACTTCCGCATGAAGGGCGGGGAAGACAAGGCCAGGCTGCTGTCCTACCGGCCTTACACCTATTTTGACGTGTATGAGCTGGACGGCGAATATGAATATTTCTACGGCGCGATGCTGCCCAGCACCGCCTACACCCCCGTCTTTTCGCTGCGCCTGTACGCGCCCGGGCTGATCACCACGCTGCCTTCCAGGGCGGATCCCAAGCGGCCTGCCGGCTTCCTCAGCCTGCCCAAGCACATGGCGGTGTACCGCGAATCCCACGACTGGTGCAGGATGCTGGGCTGCGCTACAGTGGCGCAGCTCAACGGTCTGATCGAAAAGGGCGGCATGCGCGAGCTGATCCGCGTCAATGAGGCGCTGCACGACAAGACGCTCTCCGAGATCGCGCAGGACATCGTCAACCGCGGCGCGCGCGCCGTATTCATCGCAGGGCCTTCCTCCAGCGGCAAGACCACCTTTGCCAACCGCCTCAGCATTCACCTGAGGGTCAACCGCCTGCGCCCTGTGATCATCTCGATGGATGACTTCTACATCGACCGGGACAAGATCCCGCTGGAAGAAGACGGCCGGCCGGACCTGGAGGCCCTGACAGCGCTGGACGTGGAGCTGTTCCGCAGCTGCATCAGCAGCCTGCTGCGCGGGGAAGAGACCATGATGCCCCGCTTCAACTTTGAGACCAAGAAACGCGAGGAAGCTATGGTGCCGCTGCGCATCGAGCCGGATCAGCCGCTGATCGTCGAGGGCATCCACGCACTCAACCCGGAGATCTACAAGAGCTTTGACAGGCGGCTCATCTGCCTGGTCTACATCAGCCAGCTGACCAGCGTGAACCTGGACTACCACAACCGCATCCGCACGACGGACGCGCGCCTGCTGCGCAGGCTGGTACGGGATATGCAGTTCCGCGGCACCAGGCCGGAGGACACCCTGGCCATGTGGGACAGCGTGCGCGAAGGCGAGGAAAAATGGATCTTTCCCTATCAGGAGGAGGCGGACATCGTGTTCAACTCCGCCCTGCACTATGAGCTGCCCTTCTTCCGCGCCATCGCCTATGACATCCTGCGCGCGGTACCGGAGGACGATCCCAACTTCGTCCGCTGCAACAGGCTGCTGAAGATCCTGCACTACATGCTGCCGGCCGACCTCAGCATGATGGATGAGATCCCCCCGCTGAGCATCCTGCGCGAGTTCCTGGGCGGCAACACCTTATATCTCCACCCTGAGAATTACGACGAGGATTGACGGCGCAGCAAAGCAGAAAGCCGCGGTTCCCCGAATCATCGAGCTGCCCTGCAAATCAAAGGAGGGCCACAGCCCTCCTTCACGCGGTCGACCCATGCAGCCTTGCGGCGCTTGTTTACACGCTTCTGGTGCGTACCGTCTGGATGGAGGGGCACTCGCTGAGCTTGTTCACAATATCGGTGTAGTTCAGCCTTCCCGGCAGGCGCAGGGTATAGATATTGGTATACAGACTCCTGGCCTGCACGCTTTCGAGCGTTTCAATATGAAAGTCCACGTCCAACACTTTCACGCCGGTCTGGGCAAAATAGTCATTGATAAAGCGGAGGGATTCCGCGCGGTTGGTGAACTTGATCTCCACATGCTTCACTGTATTGATGCGGATGAATCGTCCCAGCAGGTAGAGCACGAGGATAACCAGCAGGGCGATGCCGAAAGCCAGCCAGTAGTAGCCAAAGCCGATCATCAGGCCGAGGCAGGCCACGTTCCACAGGCCCGCCGCCGTGGTGAGGCCCGAGATCTTCTTCTGGGCGGTAAAGATGGTGCCTGCTCCGAGGAAGCCGATGCCGCTAATCACCTGGGCAGACATGCGGCCCACCGTGATGCTGACGTCAAATCGTGGATCAACCCCCGTCAGGCTGGTGTGCAGCTGTACGCTCTCCAGCACGGCGATGCTGCACGCGCCCAGGCATACCAGCACGTGCGTGCGTAAGCCAGCGGGGCGGTTCTTATACTCACGCTCCACACCGACGATGAAGCCGACCAGCAGCGCGAAAAGCACCCTGATCAGCACGTCCGTTTCAGAGACAGCACGGTAAGCAAGAAAATCCAAACGCGGCAGGAAATCCATCGGCATCACCTTTCAGCTATTCACAGTGATATGGTATCATATCATGAAGTTTTCGCCTCCGCAAGGGAGGCAGACAGAGGTCTGTGCATTGAAAGAAGCCCTGTTCATCGAGAACGCCTTCTGGCGGTCGGAAGGCACCGCGGCCCTCAGGGAAACGCTGCGGCAGGCCGCCGCGCGCCGTGGCATCCTTTTGACAGCGCGCAGCAACGCTGATTTTCTGAAGGAGGACGCGCTTCAAAGCCTTCCCCCGGCCGCGCTGTTTTGGGACAAGGACCAACGCCTGGCCCAGCTGCTGGAGGGCTGCGGCCTGCGTCTTTTCAACAGCGCTGAGGCCATCCGACGCTGTGACGACAAGGCGCAGACCTGGCTGTGCCTGAAGGCGCAGGGCCTGCCCATGCCGGAAACGCTGCTGTGTCCCTATACCTTTGAGAACGTCGGCTTTGGGCAGACGGATTTCCTGGAGGACGCCGCGCTGCGGCTCGGCCTGCCTTTTGTGATCAAGGCCGCCTCCGGCTCCTTCGGCGCGCAGGTCTTTCTCGCGCGCTCGGTGGATGAAGCGGCGGAGATCCTGAGACCCCTGGCAGGGCAGCAGGCGATCCTGCAGCGCTTCATCTCAGAAAGCGCAGGGCGCGACCTGAGGCTCTACGTAGTGGGCGGCCGCGTGATCGCTGCCATGGAACGTGTGAACCTGAGCGGAGACTTCAGGGCCAACATCGCAAACGGCGGTACGGCCCAAAAGCACGAGCCCACAGAAGAGGAGCGCCTGCTCGCGCTGCGCGCCTGCGAGCTGCTGGGGCTTGATTTCGGCGGGGTGGACCTGCTGCGGTCCAAGGCAGGGCCGCTGCTTTGCGAGGTGAACTCCAACGCGCACTTCGCGGCGCTGGCCCGCCTGTCGGGCGTGAACCCCGCCGATCACATCGCCGCTTTATTGGAGGATTACTTGAAATGACCAAGGGCTGGCTGGTCTATGACCCCGGAAACGTGGAGCGGAACCGCTTTTTCATCGACCGCTGGATGAAGGCCGCGCAGCGCCGCGGCCTTGCCCTGGAGCTGGTGCTGACGGACAGTCTCGGCTGGGGCATCGAGGATGGCGCGCCTTTTCTGCGCGCCAAGGGGGAGGACGCGCGCCCGGCCTTCGCGGTGATGCGCGCTGCGCACCCGCTGCTGAGCGCGCACCTTGAAAGCATGGGCATCCCCTGCTTCAACAATGCCCGCGTGGCGGACATCTGCAACGACAAGCGCAAGACCCACGCCCTGCTGGCGGGCGAACTGCCCATGATGCCCACTGCCTTTCTCTCCCAGCAGGCCTTCAAGAACCCCTTCCCCTATCCGGTGGTGGTGAAGGGCTCGCACGGCTGCGGCGGGCGCAGCGTGTACCTGGCCCGCAACGACGGGGAGCTGGAGGAGGCCGCGCGCAGGATCGCGCCGGACAGCTTCATCACCCAGCCGCTGTGCGATACCCCCGGGCTTGACCTGCGCGTCTACGTGCTGGGTGGACGCATGATCGCCGCCATGGAGCGCAGGCAGGACAGGGATTTCCGCAGCAACGTGGGGCTGGGCGGGGGCTCCCGCCCCGTGCCGCTGACGGACGGGCTTCGCACGATGGTCGAAAGGGCCATGGCTCATTTTGACTTTGCGCTGGTGGGGGTCGATTTCATCTTCCATCAGGGCAGGCTGATGTTCAACGAGATCGAGGACGCCGTGGGCACGAGGATGCTCTACATGCACACGCAGACGGACATCGCGGATGAGTACCTGGGCCTGATCGCGGAGAGGCTGGGCCTGTAAACTTTTTACCCGGTTTCGCGCTTGCGGCTCATCCATGGTATACTGTGCGAGGATAAAGATTTTTCCGACCTCAGGACAGGAGTAAGCAATGCGTTCCAACACCCGAAAATCACCCAGGCGCGGCCGCAGGCAGGCCCGAAACCTCAGCCTGCTGGCGCTGCTGATCCTGGTCATGGCCGTGCTGATCGTCGTTTCGCCCGATGAGCCCACCAAGACCGCGCTCAACGTCAACGCGCAGGGGCAGGTAGTGTCCGTCTACGATGGGCTCGTCATCAGCGAGGTGATGAGCGCCAACGCCAGCGCCTTCCCGGACGAGCAGGGCAATTTCGGCGACTGGGTAGAGCTTGAAAACCGCGGCGACGTTGAATTCGACCTGAAGGACATCACCATGTCCAACCGCCCGGACAAGGCCAAGTTCATCTTTCCCGAGCATATCATGAAGCCCGGGGACCGGGTGATCGTGTTTTGCGACAGCGTGAACGCCAACGACAAGGGCGGCCCCTATCACGCCAAGTTCAAGCTGAGCAGCATCGGCACCGAGCTGTACGTCTTTGACACCAACGGCCATGTGCTGCGTGACCTGAAGCTGCCCACGCTCAATACCAACGAGGCCTATGCCCTGATGGAAGACGGCAGCTATCAGAAGGTGGAGTACTATTCCCCCGGCTTTGAGAACACGCAGGCGGGCCATCAGGCCTACCTGAGCCAGTACGGCGTCAAGAGCGGCGACATCGTGATCAACGAGCTGATGGCCGCCCCCCGCTCGGGCCTCAGGGATGAGGACGGCGACCTGAGCGACTGGATCGAGCTGTACAACCGCTCGGACAAGAGCTATCCTCTCGATCAGCTGGCGCTGAGCGACAACCCGGACCGGCCCGTCAAGTGGGTCTTCCCCGAAGGCGCCGTGATCCCCGCCAATAGCTACTATCTGGTGTTCGCCTCAGGCAAGGACAGAAAGACGCTTACCGGCTTTCCGCACACCAATTTCTCGCTGTCCGCGGAAGGCGAAACGGTGACGCTCAGCACCCGGCAGGGTCAGCTGATCGACCGCGTGCAATACAGCCTGATGCCGGCCGACCAAAGCTATGGCCGCAGCGAGAACGGCGACACCTGGCAGGTTTTCACCATCGGCACGCCCGGTGCCCCCAACAACGCGGACGGAGCGGCCCAGGCGGAGCGCTTCCTCAGAAGCCTTAATCAGACGGGCGTCTATATCTCCGAGGTGATCTCAAGCAACGACAGCTACCCCGCCGTTCAGGGGGCGCAGCCAGGCGACTGGGCGGAGCTTTACAACAGCAGCGATGAGATCCGGGATCTGTCGGGCTACGGGCTTTCCGACAGCCTCAGCTGGCCGCGCAAATGGCGCTTTCCGCAGGGCACCTACATCTATCCCGGAGAATACAAGGTGATCCAGCTGGACAAGAGCAAGGAGCCGGGCACCAACGCCGCCGCGCTCCATGCCAGCTACGCGCTGGCCAGGCTGGGCGGCGAGGTGATGACCTTCTCGGACGCGGAGGGCAACATACTGGACCGGATGATCCTCCCCGAGATTCCCCTCAACATCAGCTATGGCCGCTCGCAGGAGAAGGACGGCTTTTTTTATTACGACGCGCCCACGCCCGGCGCGGCCAACGGCACGGGCTTTTCAGGCTTCGCGCAGCGCCCCGTGCTCTCCGTGCCCAGCGGCCTGTATAAGGAAAACCTCACGCTGACCATCACCGCCCAGGAGGGGGCGCAGATCCGTTATACCACCGACGGCACCATCCCCACGCTGGAAAGCGGCCAGGCCTACACCGGCCCGATGGAGATCTCGGGCACCACGGCGCTGCGCGTGCGCGCCTTCCTGCCGGGGTTGCAGCCCTCGCAGACGGTGACGGCCAGCTACATCATGAAGACCTATTTCACGCTGCCCGTCGTCTCGCTGGTGATCGACCCCTGGGAGCTGTGGAACAACGAAACCGGCATGTTCGCCGCCGGCCTCAACGAGGACGGCACGCCCATCGACCTGACGGCCTATTCCAGCATCCCCTTCAGGCACCCCACCCCCGTCTATCGCCTGCACGGCAAGGAGAGGCGGCAGGCCTATGCAGAGATGTTCTCGCAGGACGGGAGCCAGACCCTGTTCAGCCAGGGCATCACCATGGGCATCATCGGCCAGTACTCGCTGGACATGCCCCAGAAATCGCTGAAGCTGGTGGCCAAGGCGGGGCTGGGCGAGCGCTACTTCAACGCCAGGATCTTCCCCGACAGGCCCTATGAGCAGTACAAATCGCTGGTGCTGCGTGTCAGCGGCAATGACGCGGTGTGGACGCGCATGGTGGACGGCGTGCAGAGCCGCCTGATCAACCAGATCACCGATACCACGGTCATCAACCAGGCCTGGCAGCCGGTCATCGTGTACATCAACGGCCAGTACTGGGGCCACTACAACCTGCGCGAGCGCGTCAGCCGCTACTTCGTGGCCCAGCACGAGGGCATCCCGCTGGAAGAAGCGGACAACATGGATATCATCGAGGCCGACGACAAGGCCTACTACGGCTCCAATAAAGAGTGGAAGGAGCTGATGGCCAAAGTCAAAACGCTGGATACCAAAAACAACCTGGAAGACATACAGTTCCTTGAGGAAAACGTCGACATTGACAATCTGATGGACTATCTGGCCTTCCAGATGTTCTTCGCCAATACCGACTCGGGCAACATCCGCGCCTACAAGGTGCCGGGCGGCAAGTGGCGCTGGATCCTGTTCGATATGGACTACGGTCTTTTCACTGCTTCCAACAACGGCGTGCGCAACATGCTCAACCCCAAGGGCCACGGCGCGCAGGACGACCTTGACAACACCCTGTTCATCAAGGTGCTGGAAAACGATCAGTGGCGGGACAAATTTCTGCGGCGCTTCGGTATGTTCTTCCGTTATTTCACCACCGAGCGGATGCTGGAGCAGGTGGAGGAGTGTTACAGCATCATCAAGCCCGAGATGCGCCTGCACTGGGAGCGCTGGGCGGCGCAGAACCTGAAAAGCATCAGCAGCGAGCAGCCCAATACCCCCGACGGCGCCATGCGCTGGTGGGAATCGCGCGTGGAGCGCCTGCGCAACGTGATCCGCAAGCGCCCGCGCCACTGCTGGGTGCAGGTGCAGGATTGGTTCAAGCTGACCGATCAGCAGATGCTGGAGTACTTCGGCCCCAAGCCGGAGTTCCCGCCGGACGCTGAGCTGAACAGCGAGGATCGGAAGATACTGTAAGGATCAGCGAACAAACAGGCCCCCTGCCGCTCAGCGCGGCGGGGGCCTTTCCTGTGTCTCCGTTCAATATTGATATCCCTGTGTCTTGTTCAGCCGGTAAATGTGA
>DBQV01000005.1:0-7817 GCA_002305755.1 Christensenella sp. UBA1385
ATCTTGATACTCGGCTTTCTATACCTGCTGATCGACCGTGGGCCAGATGACGATGGTGAGCGCGCCGTCCTGTGAGCTGCCATCGATGCGCACGGAGAAGGGGTAGAAGTTGCGGAAGATCAGGTTGAGGTTGACGTTGCCCACCGCCGCGTCCGCGTGTAGAGGAAGATATTTCGCGCCACCGGGGCCGTGGGGACGGCGCTTCAGGATGCTGATGCCGGGCAGCTGCATCAGCGTGTTGTAAAGTGTGCTGGATACCTGACAGGTACCTCCGCCATAGCTGAGCGTGACGCCGCCGTCGACCAGCGCGGGCGCGGGCAGATAGCCGGACCGTCGGCTGTAAGGGCCGGCATCGCGGTTGAAATCAAAAGAATCTCCGGGGCGAATGGTATACATTCGCATACGGTTGTTTGCCACGGCAATGTTTTCGATCCGGTTAAGGTTCTCTTCATTGGTGGCGAGATTGTAAAACGACGTATAGGCGGCGATGGGGGAAAGGCCGTCCGGGTTCTCCGTATTACCGGCCACGGGCTGCATTTCGCTTAGGTCCCGGGTATCCAGATAGCCGTATTGGCGCTTGAAAATCACCTTGGCCCAGCCATCCTCCACATCCAGAACGGCCAGCCTTGCGCCTGGGTTCATCGTGATGAGCGAGTTGGCAGAGACATCCGGCGCTTCGCGGATCTCTGTCTGCCTGGCTACCCAGACCAGATACTGGCTGATCACGGCGGGATAGGGCGGGGTGGTGGCCGGGTTCACGGCCTGTACCTTGTTGAAATCAATGTGATAGCGCCTGATATAGCCGGTCGCCCCCTTGGCGGAGCGCACCAGCACCCATTCGGGGCCGAGCTCCAGAATGTCGACGGAGCTCTTGGCGGGCAATATCACGCTGTGATCTGCGGTACGGCTCGGCGCGGTTTTGAGAGGGGCGTCCTTCTCCAGCCGGGCAACATAAATGGCCGTGCCGTTTTCGGCGAGCGCGCCGGGTGTCAGCATTGTCAGAGCAACGAGCAGCAGTATCAGCAGTTTTTTCATATCACTCAGTATCCCTCAAGGTTTGATGTCAGATTAGATCTTGAAGCGAAGGTCGCTCATAGCGTCATCGGTCTTCGGGCTTCTTTCTTTGAAGCTTCTGATAGCTTCCGTCCTCCTGCTCCACATAAATGTTTTCCAGCCTTTGGCGGAAGCCCTCCCGGAAGTCGCTGAGATACTCCTGCCGGAGTGCCTCCAGCAGCTCCAGCTCGGCGGCCTCAATGGCACCCTCCCGCTTTTTCTTGCCCAGAGCCAGCATGTGAGCCACCCGATCCTTCTCCATCATTATACCCTTTCTTCACGCAGCATCAAGCTGCCCAGCACACAGGGGATCAGCAGCACAGCGACATAGACGGCGTAGCTGATCCATTTGTTGATCTGAGAGCGGTCTATCAGAAACTCCAGCGCGATGATCGCTCCTATGACCGGCAGCAGGGCGCAGAGGCTAAGAACGGCCAGCTTTTTCCTGCGTCCGCTTTTCAAAAGACGAACCGCAAGCGTGATCAGCACACCGCCCATCAGCGCCGCGGACAGAAGCTGCTGCAGACCGATAAAGCTGAATCGCAGGTGTGAGTCAAAGCGCAGGCTTTCAAACAGCGTTTGCCAGACGCCGAATTGCAGCGCCGCAAACAGAAAGACCTGCCCGGGTTTCGTTTGATTTCTTTGATAGCGCAGCACGGCGGCCAACAGAACCATCGCGCCAAGGCTTTCCAGTAAATAAGTGCGCAGATAGGCATCGTATTCTGTATGCATCGCGAGGAAGGTGCTATCCAGAACACCCGTGACCAGCGGACGGCTGATGCCCAGCGAGGTGAAATGCTCCCCGAGACGAGCGAAAACGATCATCAGAAGAAGAGAGGGCGCCAGCCTGTCCAGCCAAAGCGAAGCGCGCACACCTGCCAGGCGCGCGGCCGCGATCGCGCCCAGCACTGCTCCGATCAAAGCCCCATACATGGAAAGACCGCCAAGCCGCAGGTTGACCGCGTTGACCAGATTGAGGAAGGGGGCAAAGCTGATCTCACCCAGAACGTACACAAGACGAGAAAACGCAAGGCCAAGAAACGGAGACAGCAGGCAGGTGAGCGCGGCCGCGTTCTTCTCCCGCTCGGTTCTGCGAGAACGAAGGAGCAGGAAAACGCAGCCGCTCAGGCAGCCGACAGCCAGCATCAGCCCATAGGCATAGAGCGAAAGGCCGCCAACCGCAATGGTGTAAGCTTCTTCTGCCATGCCTCTCCTACTGCGCGGCTCCGGCCAGCGTGGCAAAATAGATCATATCGCTCTGCGCGCGCTCGTTGCCTTCCGTTTTGTGCTGATAATAGCCCTCGTTGAACACCATGGTGGCAGAGTTTCCTCCATCCAGGTTGAAGGCCTGCAGACAGCCAAGCTCCATCATGAACTCTGCCAGCTTCTGATGGGTGACTCCCTCGGAGTCGGCCGTGCGGCCTTCGGCCAGCACCAGCACATATTCCAGCGGACCCGTCTGGCCGATGGCCATGCGGGGCTCCTTGCCGTTGGGGTTGTAGCTGTAGTTGCTGTCAAGCTCCAACAGGCTGCCGTCCTTGATGAGGGCGGGGCCAAAGGTAAAGGCGTTGACGATGGTGTGTCCGGAATCGGTGAAGGCCTTGACCTCATCCTTGGAGGATTTCACGAAGACATGCAGGTCGCCGTTTTCATCCGTGATAAGCAGATCCTTGGTCTTGTTGAGCTTGGCGCGGATCTTTTCTCCCATTCGATACTCAAATGAAGTTTTGGCGGGATCATTGGCCATATAATTGGCATTGATCGCGATGATGGCGTTGTTTTTCCTGGCCATTGAGGAGATGAGCGCCACGCGCTTGGAGCCAGGGCTGCCGGCCAGACCCGTGCGCAGCTGCGAAGGATCGCTGATCTTCACGCGCGCGATACGCCACATCACATTGTCACTGTCGATCGTTTCCAATTTCAGCGTGATGCTGTCATCCTGATAGCCGTCCAGCGAGAAAGACTCATAAATGGGCAAGCGCCCGCCGCTGAAATCCATCGGCAGCGGCTCAAAGCTGCTTTCCGCCCTGGCCGAGGGAAGCAGGAGCCTTTCAAGGAGAGAGGAGGAACCGTCATCGTCCTCCCACTCGTCGTAGAGATCATCCGTCTCCTCAAGCAGGGAAGCCTGCGCGCTGTCCACCATCGCGCCGGATGGAATCAGGAAGGGCAGAGACAGGATCAGCATCAGTGAAAGGGCCAGACAGAGAAACCTCAGGATTCGGGGCATTTTAATGACCTCACATTCATCAGGCGCGCTCAGCGAACACCCAGGAACGCTGCAGGCGATAATTAATAAAGAACAGGAAGGTATCCACAAAGATCTTCAGAACCGTCTTATCCCAGCCAAGCCAGGAATTGATGCTGCTGATCAGTGTGGAGGAAACGATCAGCACGGCAACCGCCAGCAGTACATACCGCCCAAAGGAACCGCGGGAGGACTTGGTGTGGAACACAAAGGACTTGTTGACCTTGTAGTTGAACACAGAGGAGCAGACGCGGGCGGTACCGTTGGCAATTAGCACGGCCAGCGAGATGCCCCAGAGAACACGGAGGCGGGGGTCAAGACCTGTGAGCGGCAGAATCCACTTGTCGAGCGCCGTGAAGACGGCGATATCCAGCACTGTGGACAGCCCGCTGGCAGAAGCATAGCGGAAGAAATTCCTGAAAAGCTGGGCATAGATCCTGGCCGAATCATGGAAGGGTCGGAAGTGGGTGCGCCGGTTTTCCTCAATGTAGATGGTGCGGATGGGGACGGTCTGAAACCTGATGTGGCGGCTGGAGCAGATGATCAGCATGTTCATCTCATACTCAAAGCGCTCGCCCGGCACTTCCAGCATCAGGGGCGCAAGGCGGAGCGAAAAGCCGCGCAGACCTGTCTGGGTGTCCGGCAGCCACCTGCCGTAGAGCAGAGCGAAAAAAACACTGGTCAGCCGGTTGCCCGCACGGCTTTTGAAGGGCACGTTTTCCGCCTTGAAATCGCGCGATCCGACGATCAGATCATCCGGATGCTCCAGAAGGGCGGCGGCAACCTTCATCACGTCTTCGGAGGTATGCTGGCCGTCTGAATCGGCGGTGATGATGCCCGTGGCATCGGGATAGCGTTGGCAGATGTGGCGCACGCCGTATTTGAGCGCATGGCCCTTGCCGCCGTTGACAGCGTAGCCGATGACCTCGCATTCAGGGTAGCTTTTCAGGCCTTCAAACAGAGAAGCGTATTCGGGCCCGGAGCCGTCGTCGACGACCACGATGCGGCGAAAACCGTGGCGGATCAGGTCCTCCACATACTCGGTCAGCAGATGATCCGGGTGAAGTGAAGGGATAAGAACCACCGTGTCAAAAATGTCCATACAGGCATCCTTTCAAAACAGCGCCCATGCGCTGGGCCCCGCGGCGGATCCTTACAGAAAACGCCTTTAGGATCAATTGCAGTTTATCATCCGGATATCAACTTCGCAACGCCTTTTGAGCGTTCATGAAATTGTTACAAATGTCTGTCAAATGAGGAAGGACGCAGTTTCTCCTTGCCAAGCGGAGAGAGTGAAGCTATGCTATAAAAAACAGCACAGTGCTATCGGAGGATTTATGATCGAATACAGACCCGCTCGCGCGGACGAGGAAAGCGAGATACTGGATTTTTCCAATATGGTGTTCGGCATGTCTTCGGGGCCGATCGACTTCAGCAAGCTTTATCCGGCCATTTACGGGCGGCCCGGCTTTTCAAAGCTGCACATCATTGCCAAGGATGAGCGGGATCGCCTGGTAGCCAGCATCGCCGTCAAGCCCCTGCGCCTGAAGTTGGGGCATGGAGAGTCGCTTTCCGCAGGCTATCTGGGCACCGTGGCCACTCACCCCAGGGAAAGGGGCAAGGGTTACATGAAGCAGCTGATGCGCCTGCATCTGGAGCGCGCGCGCGAAAGGGGCATGGACCTGGTGGCGCTGGGCGGCCAGCGCCAACGGTACAACCACTATGGCTTTGAAAATGGCGCACCTCTCATCACCTTCAGCCTGAATGGCGCCAATCTCCGCACCGTCCAGGAGGGGGCGGAATACAGTTTTCTGCCCTTTCGGCAGGCGGATGAGCGGATGATAGACGCTGCCTATGAACGTTACCTTGATTTGGAGATGACAGCGGAAAGAAACAGGGAGGATTTTGGCAGCCTGCTGCTCACCGGCGGCGGCAGCCCTTACATTGTGCTGGAAGCCGGGCTGGTCAGAGGGTATGTGTGTGCGGCGGAGAGCCACATCTACGAGTACGCCTGCGATTCGGAGACTGACCCGCTGTGTCTTGCCAGATGTTGGCTCGAAGCAAAGGGCCGTGGAGAGTTTGATTTCTCTCTGCCCATGCATGCCAAGGAATCGATCCGGACTCTGGGAGAGGTGGCCGAATCCTGGAAGCTTCATGACGGCATGATGGTGAATGTGCTAAACTGGCCTTCCGTGCTTGAAAAGCTGATGAATCACAAGGCGCGGCATGAAGCGCTGAGGGATGGCGAAGCGCTTGTCGGCATAGAGGGATGCGGCACGCTGAGGCTGTCTGTCAAGGATAACAGAGCCACAGTATCAATTGAGGGTGGAGAAGCGCCGCAGGTGCGCCTGACACAGCTTGAGGCTGTGCGGACTTTCCTGTCGCCCTTCGGCAGGCTGCAGGGGCAGGAAGACCCCTACTTCGGCTGGTTCCCGCTGATGCTGTCCATCGCTAGGCCGGACTGGTTCTGAGCGGATTCAAACAGCATGTAACCGAGCAAGCGCTTGACAATCTCCGCGATCTGACGGGGCGTTTCGATCTTGCCGAAGGTCATCCAGTGCTTCAGCACGCCCGCCAAACCGTGGCTCAGGAAGATGTAGGAATAGGCCTCCAGATGCTCGCTGGAGCCAAATGGCATTTCCCAGGTCTCCGATACCCTGGGCCTGTTCTTTTCAAAGACGCCGGAGAGAAAGGAAGCGCTGTCCGTTCTAAGCAGGGCGTCGCACTCCTTGATATGAACGGTGAGATATTCGAAGATGCAGCTGATGATGTTGTCCAGCTCATCTTCATCCTGAATCGGCACCTTGGACTGTATGATGGAAGAGATGCTGTCGATCACGTCCGCCTCGATGGACTGATACAGCGCGAAAATGTCGGCGTAGTGAAGATAGAAGGTGCCGCGGCTGACATCGGCAAGATCTGTGATTTCTTTGATGCTGATGGACTGCAGATCCCTTGTCTGCAGCAGATCTACCAGCACGCGCTTCAGCGCGCGCTGGGTGCGCTGCGGGCGGCGGTCACTCTGAGCCTTGGGCATGGTCTCCTCCTCAAAATCCGTATGCCGAACAGTATAATATACACGTGAACAAAAATCAACATGTGTACATATGTTCTTTTTTCGACACTTATGCAGACTTTGCGGCTCTGGAAACGTTCTATCAGAAACGATCCGAAGGGGAAAGGTGGCAGGATGTCGATTTTCGGAAAGAGCGCAGAAGCGTTTGAAAGGGCCGTCGCTCCCTTTGAGCGTCAGATCTATTTCACCTGCCTGCGCATGATGGGAAACCGTCAGGACGCGGAGGACTGCGCGCAGGAGGCCATGCTGAAGGCTTACAGAAGCTTTGAGAGCTTCCGCAGGGAAGCGGGCTTTGGCACCTGGCTGTACACCATCGCGGCGCGCTGCTGCATGGATGCGCTGCGGGCCCGGAAGACCGATGCCTCTCTCGATGCGCTGAGGGAAGCAGGCTGGGAAAAAGAGGATGAATCGCCCTCCCCCTACCTTCTGATGGAGGCCACGGAGCGCAGGCTCGCGCTTGAAAGGGGAATCAGCAGGCTGCCGGATGAGCAAAGGCTGGCGCTGGTGCTGTGCGATCTGCAGGGGCTGAGCTATGAGGAAGCGGCGTCCGCGATGAACTGCCCGCCGGGCACGCTCAGGAGCCGCCTGCACCGGGCCAGACAGAGCCTGAAGAAAATTCTATCCGGCGAACGGGAACTTTTGGATGAGGCGGACCGTCTAAGTGATGAAAGGGGAAAACAAGATGACCTGTAAGGAGTTTTCCAACCTTCTCGATATGTATCTGGAGGGCGGTCTCAGTGAGGAACAGGCGGCCGAGGTACAGGCCCATCTGGCAGTCTGCGATGACTGCAGGCTGCTGCTCGAGATACGAAAGGACTGTCGCAGGCTTGACGAAGAAGGCGAGGTTCCCGGGAGCTTCTCCTCCTCCTGGCGACAGGCCATCAGACAGCAGGAAGGAGCCAATCAGATGGAACAGCCTAAGCAAGGCAAAAGCTTGAAGTTGTCGGCGCAGGCAAAGCGGCTGATCGCGGCTGCCGCCGCACTGGTGCTGATCGCGGGCGGTACCTGGATGGTGGGAAGGAGCAGATCGCCTGCCGCAGACACCGCGAACGCAGGTTTGAGCGCCGGCATGCCTGCCTACTATTTTGAAGAAAAGGCTTCCCCGGCGAGCAGCGAGATGGGATACAGCAGTCTTCAGATGGACGCAGCGACCGATACCGGCGCCGGCCAGAGCGAATCAGGAAGCGCCGCCATCCCACAGCAGGCAAAGATCATACGCACCGTTGATCTGAGGCTAAGCACCCGGGCCTTCGATGAAGACCTGAAGAAGCTCAGCCAGGCGCTGGAGGATCATGAAGGATATGTGGAATACTCCGACGTCTCATCGGACCGGGGCAGCAGGCGATATGCCAGTCTGACCCTGAGGGTGCCCAAAGACCGTCTGGATGCCTATCTGGTCCAGGTCGGCGGCATCGGCAGAACGGTCTCCTTCAGCGAATCGCA
>DBQV01000005.1:7852-12175 GCA_002305755.1 Christensenella sp. UBA1385
TCTCTGCGCGGGATGGACAACAAGGTGGATTACAGCACGGTCAGTCTTTATCTGACGGAAGAAACGGCGACCGACGCGCCGGGCGAGCCAAGCCTGGGAGAGAGGATCGGCAACGCGCTGTCGGATGCCTTCTCCATCTCTGCCGACTTGCTTGAAAATGTGCTGGTATTCGTGGTCGTTATACTGCCCTATGCGGCGATCATCACAGTCACCGTGCTGATTGTCAGGGCCATCAACAAGAGGAGGAAAAGAAAGTGAAAAGAATCATTGGTTTAATGCTCGTGTCGGTCATGCTGATAGGGCTCTGCCTGTCCGGAATAGCGCAGGAAGCCGACGCGGAAGGCAACCGCCTTGTGGTACAAGGTATGGCAACGGTCACGCTGCCCGCCGACACAGCGAGGATCGAGCTTGGCTGCCAGACCAAGGACAGCAGCGTGGAAGCGGCGCAGGCACAGAACGACGCCGTCATCAAGGCGGTGCTGGACGCCCTGCACGGGATGGGCATTGAGGATAAGGACATCTATACCAGCAACTACAGCGTCTACATGGAAACGCCTTACGAAGAATATGGCAGCATCAGGAAAGCAGACCCCGTCTGGAACGTCACCAACATGCTGACCGTAAGGGTGCGCAACACGGACGACGCCGGGAAGATCATCGATACGGCGACCAAGGCCGGAGCCAACCAAGTGTATGGCGTGACCTTCAGCTCTTCCAAGGAGAATGAGGCCTACCAGCAGGCGCTGGAAGCCGCCGTGGCGGATGCCGCGCACAATGCCCAGGTGCTGGCAAAGGCCGCCGGGAAAACCTTGGGTGAGCTGATTCGGATAGAGAATCAGGATGCTTCTCAAATGGGCTATTCTGCCAGGAAAGGTGCCGTGATGGAGACTGCGGATCTGTCGGCGGCCACCATTGTAAACGGGGAGACAGTTGTGACGGCCGCCGTGGTGCTGACCTACGCGATCGACTGACATCAATCAGGGGACACGGTTTGTGAGGGCCGCGGCGCCAGACGCCGCGGCCCGTCAATTTGACCAAAAATCGCGTCTGAATTTTTGCGGAGCGCCGCAGCTGGTTTAATCGTGGATTGTTGTATACTGTAAGCCTATGGATGGTACTGAACTGTTGTACAAGCGTGTTCTTGCGTCGTATCTGTCGGCGGGACGGCCTGCCGCTGTGCTGGCCGGGGTTTCCGGCGGGGCGGATTCGGTCTGCCTTGCCTGCCTGCTGCGCGAGTTGTCCGCTCGGCAGGGCTTTCGCCTGACCGCGGTCCATGTCAACCACGGGCTTCGAAGCGCCTCGCAGGAAGACGAGGACTATGTGAGGGCGCTGTGCGAACGGTGGCGTATAGAGCTTATCGTTCGCCGCGTCACCGTGCCCCGGATGGGCAACCTGGAGGCCAATGCCAGGGAGGCCCGCTACCGGGCCTTTGACCAAGCGATGGAGGAAAGCGGAGCCGACTGTCTGGCTCTTGCGCATCATATGGACGATCAGGCGGAAACGCTGCTGATGCGCCTGATGCGCGCTTCGGGCCCCACAGGGCTGTCCGCCATGAAGGAAGTATCCGGCGCCGTCTGGCGGCCCCTGCTGTCCGTGCGCAGGCGGGAGATCGAGGCCTTTCTTGTGGCAAAGGGACTTTCCTGGCGCGAGGATGAGAGCAACCGGGATGAGCGCTACACCAGAAACTTTATCCGCCAAAGTCTGATGCCGATGGTGGAGGAGCGTTTTCCCGCCGCGGTCAGAAACATGGCCGCTGTCAGCCGCATCCTTTCGGACGAGGAGGACTACTGGCGCGGTTTTTGTGAGAGCTGGCTGCATGAATATGCGTGCATGGAACCATCAGGCCCCTTTATCAAGCTGGACAAGTTTGATACACTGCATACAGCCGTCCGCCGCCGACTGCTGCGCGCCTTCTGCGCGAGCGCGGGCATCTCTGCGGGGCGGGAGCAGCTGGAAAGGCTGGAAGGCCTGGCAGTCGGCACTGAAAGGCGCGGCTTTGAGAACCTGCCCGGTGAAGTGCGGGCGATGAAGACGGGCCTTAGACTGCACTTGCTGCCAAAAGCGCCCGGCGAGACTGTGATCGGCCGCCTCGCTGAGACTCACGAGACAGAGGCCGGGAACCGCAGAATCGAGACCTTTGATGCCGCTCAACTTGAGGGGGCCGGCCTTCGGCTGCGGGAAGAGGGCGACGTGATCCGGCCGCTTGGCATGGTGGGCAGCCAAAGTCTGAGCGACTATCTGATCAACCGCGGCGTGGACCGGCCCTGGCGGGATCGCTGGCCCGTGCTGGCTGCGGGGAAGCAGATTCTCTGGGTGCCGGGCCTGGGCATGGCGCAGACAGCAGCGGTCGGGCAAGCAACGGAAAAGCGGGTGACGCTGCGCTATCTGGGGCGGCTGCCGGATGAAACGGAAGCGGAATGGGAACTGGAAATGAAGGAGGATGGGGCACATGGTAAGTGACAGGGCATTGTACGGCGATCTGGAAAAGGTTCTGATCGGGCGCGATGAGATCCGGGCAGCGGTGAAGCGCCTGGCTGCGCGTCTGAATGAGGAGTATCGGGGCAGAGAGCTGATGTGCATCTGCATCCTGAAAGGCGCCGCGTTTTTCTTTACGGATTTGATCCGTGAGCTCGATCTGCCTCTGACGACCGATTTCATGGCACTGTCCAGCTATGGCAACAGCACCAAAACATCCGGCGAAGTGCGCGTGCAGAAGGATCTGGATCAACCGGTTCTGGACAAGGACGTGCTGGTGGTGGAAGATATTGTGGACAGCGGCCTGACCCTGGCCTACATCATGGATACGCTGTCCAAGCGCGGCGCACGCTCGGTGAAGCTGGCTACGCTGCTTGACAAGCCGGACCGGCGCAAGAACGATCTGAAAGTGGACTATTCCTGCTTCGTGATCCCCAACGAGTTTGTGGTCGGCTACGGCCTTGACTACGCGGAGAAGTACAGAAACCTGCCCGACATCGGCGTCCTTTCACCCAGAATCTATGCGGAAGAGGAATGACCGCGTCCTGTTCACAAAAGGTTTACAGGCTAGGGCCTGTAAAGCCCGCGTTTGCTTGATTAGGCTTTGATCAGCGTGTTATAATTTGTTCGATTGTTTTCAAAGGAGGATTCCTTGTTGCGTAAGTCCCGCGGAGCGCTCGGTTATCTGTTTATGATAGGCGCCTTCCTGCTTGTTGCCTTCATGATATCGGAAAGCATTTCCATCCCCACGACCCGGGTGAAGTACCCGGATCTGTTGCAGAACATTGCTGACGGCAAGGTGGCCCGCATTGCCATCCGCGGCAACACGCTCTACGGCCTAAACCTGCCCAGCGTGGTGCCAGAGGCGGATTTTCCCGCCCGATATGACTTTGAAAGCACCATCGGCAACGATTTTATCGAAACGCTGACGCGCATGTACGCGTCCGCCAATCAGCTGGATCCTTCGCTGGTCAGCCTGAACGACATCGAGTTCGGCGGCAGAAAGCTGCGGCTGGAATATCTGGCCCCCGTGGTCACGCCGTGGTACATCGAGATGCTGCCATTCCTGATCCCGATGGGCCTGGTGATGGTGTTCTGGTATCTGATGATGCGCCAGCAGACCGGCGGCAACTCCAAGGTGATGAGCTTTGGAAAGAGCCACGCCAACATGGTGGACCCGGGCAAGAACAAGATCACCTTCGCGGATGTCGCAGGCGCTGATGAGGAAAAAGAAGAGCTGAAGGAGATCGTTGACTTCCTGAAGGAACCAAAGAAGTATCTGGAGCTTGGGGCGAGAATCCCCAAGGGCGTGCTGCTTGTCGGCCCTCCCGGCACCGGCAAGACGCTGTTGGCCAAGGCTGTGGCGGGCGAAGCCAAGGTGCCTTTCTTCTCCATCAGCGGTTCTGATTTCGTGGAAATGTTCGTTGGCGTCGGCGCCAGCCGCGTGCGTGATCTGTTCGATCAGGCCAAGCGCAGCTCGCCCAGCATCGTGTTCATCGATGAGATCGACGCGGTCGGTCGCCACCGCGGCGCCGGTCTGGGCGGGGGGCATGACGAGCGCGAGCAGACCCTGAACCAGCTGCTGGTCGAGATGGACGGCTTTTCGTCCAATGAGGGCGTCATCGTGCTGGCAGCTACCAACCGCCAGGATATCCTTGACCCTGCCCTTCTGCGACCCGGCCGCTTTGACCGCCAGGTGAATGTGAACTACCCCGATATCAACGGGCGCGTGGCCATCCTCAAGGTGCACAGCCATGGCAAACCTTTGGCCGATGATGTTGACCTTGACAACATCGCCAAGCGCACGCCTTTCGCGACCGGCGCTGACCTTGAAAACGTCATGAACGA
>DBQV01000005.1:12197-14315 GCA_002305755.1 Christensenella sp. UBA1385
AAGGTGCTTGAGGAAGATCGGCGCATCGTGGCCTATCACGAAGCGGGCCACGCCATTGTGGGACACTATCTGCCGCTGTGCGATGACGTGCACACCGTCACCATCGTGCCAAGGGGAGGCGGAGCCGGCGGGTTCACGCTTTCGCTGCCCGAGCGTGAGTTTGACATGCAGAGCCGGCAGAAAATGCTGCAGAATATCTCCATGATGTTCGGCGGCCACGCAGCGATCAAGATCATAGAAAACGACGTTTACACCGGCGCTCAGTCCGACCTGAAGAAGGCGACGGAACTGGCGCGCTACATGGTGACCAAGCTGGGCATGAGCGACAAGCTGGGTACCATCTACCTGGGCAACGATCAGGAAGTGTTTGTTGGCATGGAGTTCGGCCAGTCCCGCGAATACAGCGAAAGCGTGGCGGCCGAGATCGACCGAGAGGTCTCTGCCACGCTGAACCAGTGCTATGAGCTGACCATGCAGACGCTGAAGGATCATATGGACAAGCTGCACGGCCTGGCCCGGCTGCTGATGGAAAAGGAAACCATCATGCGCGAGGAGTTCCTTGAGTTCATGAACAGCGATCAGGTTGTGCCCGCGCTTGGCTGAAATCATGCTGATCTGCGGGATGGATGGGCAGCGCTGTTAAGGGCGGCATTCCCTTTTCCGAGCCTTGGACGACGCAGCGCCGCTGTGCCTGTGCTGAGCTCCCTGCCCGCAGCAAAGCTCTGCACGTTTCGGGCGCACAGCAAACTTCATGAATGTTAAGAGGAGAACGGTTTGCAGCAGCAACAGAGATACTATCAAAGTCCCAGCGGCGGCAGGCGCGGACCTGGAGGAAATGTGCTCATCCGGCTGCTGCCCTGGCTGCTGATACTGGCGGTGGCTGCACTGCTGGTGACATTTGGCATGAAGGCGCTGCGCGACAGCCGCGTGGAGCAGGAAGTAGCGCCCTATGAAAACGTGTTTGCCGACAACGTGTATATAGACGGCATCGATATTTCCGGCATGACGCCGGAAGCGGCCTATGACGCCGTGATGGAAAAGCAGCAGGCGGGTGTCAGCGGGTGGAGCATGGCGCTGACCTATCAGGGGCACACCTTCGTCAATGTGGACTACCAGACGCTCGGGCTGAGCGTGGATCGGGATTCTGTCAACCGCACGCTGAAGGAAGCCTGGGATCTGACCCATACAGGGGATGCCTACCAGCGCAAGGCTGCGCTGGACGCGCTCAAGAGCGCGCCCTATCAGGGATCGACTGTGCACGCAAACGAGCTGTCGGACAATCAGCTGCGGAGCTATCTGGACAGCATTGCCGCCTATTTCAACAGTATTTCCCAGCCTGCCAATGCCAGCCTGATCCGCTTTGATCCGAGCCAGGCAGACCCATTTATCATCGAGAAGGAGCAGGTAGGCTATCAGTTGGACGTGGAGAAGGCCAGGCAGCAGATCATGGCGCTGGCCGCGCAGGGCACATCCGGCCAGTTTGAGCTGGAGCCGGAGGTGATCTCGCCTGAAGTCACGGAAGCCATGCTGCGGCAGAACATGCAGCTGAGAAGCACGGCTCAGACGGAGATATCCACGCGCTCTGAATATAACCGCGTGCAGAACATCATCCTTTCATCCAGCAAAGTCAACGGCACGGTGCTGAAGCCCGGGCAGGTGTTCAGCTTTAACCAGACGGCAGAGGACAGAACGGAAAAGAACGGTTATCTGCCGGCGGAAGAGCAGATCTACGGAAATCTGGTCGCCGGAATCGGGGGCGGCGTCTGCCAGACCAGCACGACCATCTATCAGGCGGCGCTGCTCAGCGATCTTGAGATTACCAAACGGCGGGAACACGGTACGCCCGTCAACTACGCGGACCCCGGGCTCGACGCTACCGTTTATATGACGCGGGGCTATGAGATCGACTTCAAGTTCAGAAACAATACATCTCACGATCTGTATATCGCGGCAAGGGTAAAACCCGGTGCCAGCTCCCGCAAACAGGTAGTGGAAGTGAAGATCTACGGAGAGCCTTTTGCAGAGGGCGTCAAGTACCAGCTGCGTACCATCAAGGCCGAAGTGCTGTATCCTCCGGCAGAACCCGAGTATGTTAAGGATAAGAACGGCTACTATACC
>DBQV01000067.1 GCA_002305755.1 Christensenella sp. UBA1385
CGCTTGGCGTTTCAATCCGGGCTCGCTGCAATTTGTGTAAAATTGACAAAAAGCCGCCCTTCCACTATGATTGCTGGGTATTCTTTGCATCTAATGGAGGGTTTGATTTATGGAACAGGCAGCCCATCCCCGTTTTGTGATTCGCATGCAGTCCGGCGCGGTGATGCAGGGGGAGCTTTACCCCGAGATCGCGCCGCAGACGGTAGGTAATTTTATATCGCTGGCAAACAGCGGGTTTTACAACGGGCTGATCTTTCATCGCGTGATCCCTGGTTTCATGATTCAGGGCGGTTGTCCGTCCGGCACCGGTATGGGCGGTCCTGGCTACTGCATCAAGGGTGAGTTTGCGCAAAATGGCTTCAACAATCCCCTGAAGCACACTTACGGCGTTCTAAGCATGGCCAGAAGCATGAGGAAGGATTCGGCGGGCTCTCAGTTTTTCATCATGACAGCTTCCGCGCCGCATCTGGATGGCTCCTATGCCGCCTTCGGCAAGGTGCTTGAAGGCATGGAAGAAGCGGAGCGTATCGTGAATGCCCGCCGCGATCAAAACGACAGACCGTTGGAGGCTCAGGTGATAGAGTCCATCACCGTGGACGCCGGAGACACGGAGTACGGCTTTCAGAAACTGTAAAGAGGAGCGTCTGTGGAAACAGATAAACGGGAAGTTCTCATTGGCGGAAGAAAATATACCCTTTCCACTCATGATTCGCCGGAGCATGTCGAGCGAATGGTCAGGCTGCTCAACGGGCGGCTCAGTGAGACGCGTGCCCTTTCCACCCGCGGCGATCAAGTGACGGCGGTTACCGCCGTCGCTCTTTCTTTAGCGGACGAATTGATCAAGGCGCAGGACGATAATACCCGTCTGCGTAAACAGCTGTTGGAAATGCATGAACAAATTGGCGCAGAGCATTGAGCTGCTGGCCCCCGCTGGCAGCATGGAGGCCTTTCGGGCCGCGATCCATAACGGCGCCGATGCCGTGTATCTCGGCGCCAGCGTTTTTGGCGCGCGCTCAGGAGCAGGATTTGATGATGCGGATCTGCGCTCGGCGGTGCGATACGCCCACCTGTATCGGAAAAAAGTATACATTACTGTCAACACGCTGATTAAACAAAACGAGCTGCCCCATCTGCGAGAGGTGCTCATATTTCTGGAAGAGGCGGGCGCGGACGCGCTGATCGTGCAGGATCTTGGATTGACGCGGCTGATCCGCCAAATCATTCCTCTTATGCCCGTACACGCCAGCACCCAGATGAGCATCCACAATGCGGCGGGCGCGCGTTTGATGAAGCGATACGGCCTTGAGCGGGTCGTGCTGGCGCGGGAATGCAGCCTGGAAACCATCAGGGCAGTCGCCGCTGAAGGCATCGAAACAGAGGTTTTCGTACATGGCGCACAGTGTGTATCGGTCAGCGGCCAATGTCTGCTTTCCTCACACATCGGTGGCCGCAGCGGAAACCGGGGACGCTGCGCGCAGCCCTGCCGAACGGCTTATCGGTACAGAGGACAGGAAGGCGCCTGGCTCTCGCCCCGCGATCTGGCTCAGATTGACAGGATCGGCGACCTGGCCCGGGCGGGCATCACCAGCCTGAAGATCGAGGGCAGGCTGAAGAGGCCTGAATATGTCGCCACAGTGACGGGCATCTACCGCAAGGCCATCGACCGTGTTCTGGAGAGCGGCACTCCGTCCCCCATTCCCTCCGACCGTAAAGCCCTTCTTCAAATTTTCAATCGGGGAGGGTTCACCGAAGGCTGGGCTTTCGATAAGGCAGACGCGCTGCAGATCAACCCTGTGCGCGTTTCCCATGAGGGCTTGCCGCTCGGCAGCGTGGTCTCTTGCGTAAAACGGAATGGTTTTTATTTGGCCGAGATCAGCCTGCAGGATACACTTCGCAGCATGGACCATCTTCAGATCCGCGGCATCCGGGAGCAGGAGATGATCTATTCCGGGCCTGAATGCCCTGCCGGCGGCAGAGCAGTGCTGCGTCTGCACGAAGCGGCTGCCGCGGGAGCGGCGGTCTTTCGGCTGACGGACGCGAAACAGCTTCAGGATGCGCAGGAAAGCTATCGCTCCCCCATGCCTTCCCTTTCTGTCGACGCGGGCTTAACCTTACACCCTGGAGAGCCTTCCCTGCTTTCGCTTTCCCATCAGGGAATCAGCGTAACGGTCAGGGGAGCTGTGCCGGAATCTGCGCAGAACTGTCCCATCGACAGAGAAACCGCGCTTCGTTCTATGCGAAAGATGGGTGACAGCCCTTTTGCCCTGAATCGATTCGTTTTTGAGTCCCCCGTGCCCTGTTTCATGCCGGCCTCATCTCTCAACGCGCTGAGAAGGGATGCTCTTCAAGATCTGCAGGAGGCGTGCATTGACGCCTATCCCAGGCCTCGCGCGCGGGATTCTCAGGCGCCGGCACCGGCTTCGGCTGCGCGCGGCGAACGCGATGCGGCGACGCTCTACGTCAGAAGCTCCCGGATCGATCTGATCGATCGTTTGAGAGGCAGCGGCATGGATCGCTTTTTATACAGCCCGCAGGATTACACGGCTCCCTCCTTGCCCATGGCGGTGGAAAGACTTGGTCCGCACGACTACTTTTGCCTTCCCCGTCAGGCGGATGACGGCACGCTGGCGCAGTTGACGGGGATCATTTCGAAGGCCGGGCTTTCCGTGATGGCAGACAATGTCGGGCAGTTGGCCTTTGACTACCCTTCCTCTCTGCTGGCGGGCCCTGGTATTCCCTGTTGGAACAGCGAGACGGCAGAGTTTCTTCAGCAGTCCGGCTGCCGTGCAGCCATTCTCAGCACAGAGCTTTCAAAAACGGAGATGGAAGCGCTCAAGGCCGCTTCCGATTTTGACTTCATCCTTCAGGTCTACGGCAGAGCCGCGGTCATGCAACTGAACCATTGCCCGGAGAGGACTTTCAGAGGCCTGAGCGGCAGCCAGACCGCATGCCGTCTGTGCCAGGCGGAAGAAGGCACGCTCGGCCAATGTCTGGAAGACCGTATGGGAGCTTGCTTTCCGCTCAGCCCTATCAGGCTGCCGGACGGATGCCTGAACACGCTGCTGTTTCACACGCCGCTCCATCTTGGCTCCCAAGCCTTCGGACAGCATTGGCTGCTTGACTTTACCACGGAGGACGAGCAGACGATGCTTGACCTGACGACCGCATACGCCGCCATGCTGCGCGGCGAGAAGCCTCAGCATGACAACCGCTACCCCCTGTACACAGGCCGCTTTGACGAAGGAGTGCTCTGACCATGCAACACGATCTGGCCGCACCGCAAGCGCTTCAGGATAAAGCGCTGAGGGTGCTCGAATACACCAAGGTGCTGAGTCAACTGGCAGACTGCGCCCTGACTGAATCCGGGAGGGAAGCCTGCCTGTCCCTCAGGCCCTGCGAAAGCCTTTCCGAGGCTTCGCACGCGCAGGCAGAAACGCAGGAGGCTCACGTCATCCTGTCAAGCCGTGCCGATCATCCGCTCAGAGCGTTCAAAGACATCCGCCCCTGGCTTTCACTGGCCTCAAAAGGCGCCACACTGTCCACGCACGCCCTGCTTGACATCGCCGAGTGTCTGCGCGCGGCGAGCGCCGCAAGAAGCGCGCTGTCCGATCAGGACGGGCGAACCCCGATTCTGAGCGGCCTCGCCTCCGCGCTTACGACCAATTACCCTCTGGAGCGCGGCATCAAGGATGCCATCATTTCGGAAGAAGAGATCGCTGACAACGCCAGCGCGCAGCTGGCTTCCATCAGAAGGCAAATGCGCCTGTGCAATGACCGTATCAAGGAAAAGCTCCGTCAGATGACGCAGAGCGCTTCTTTTTCAAAATATCTTCAGGAGGCCATTGTGACGGTCCGCAACGGCCGCTATGTGGTGCCGGTGCGGCAGGAGTTCCGCCAGAATGTGCCCGGTCTGATCCACGATCAGTCTTCGACCGGCGCGACACTCTTCATTGAACCCATGTCTGTGGTGGAAGCGGGAAACGAGCTGAAACAGTGGGCAGCCAAGGAAGAGCAGGAAATTTCGCGTATCCTGGCAGAGTTTTCGGCGCAGGTGGCTTCCTGTGCGGACGCTTTGACGGCCAATGTGGAGCTGCTGACAAAGCTGGACTTTGTTTTTGCCAAAGGCGCCTTGGCGCGCAGCATGCACGCGATAGAGCCCAAGCTGAACGATCAGGGAAAAATCCGCTTTGTGCGCGCCCGCCATCCCCTTCTTGACCCCAATGCGGTGGTCCCCTGCGATCTATGGCTGGGCGAAGAGTTTACCAGCCTGATCGTGACCGGGCCCAATACGGGCGGCAAGACAGTAACGCTCAAGACCATAGGCTTGCTCAGCCTGATGGCGCAGAGCGGGCTGCATGTCCCGGCCGACCTGGGGACGGAGATATCCGTCTTTCACCGAGTGTATGCCGATATCGGCGATGAGCAGAGCATCGAGCAATCGCTCTCCACCTTTTCCTCCCACATGACCAATATCGTCAGCATCCTGGAATGGGTGGACAGCGATGATCTGGTGCTGTTTGACGAGCTGGGCGCGGGCACGGACCCCACGGAAGGCGCGGCCCTCGCGCAGGCCATCCTGAGTTCGCTCAGGAACCTTTCCGTGCGCACCGTGGCCACCACGCATTACAGCGAACTGAAGGCATACGCCCTTTCCACCCCCGGCGTTGAAAACGCCAGCGTGGAATTTGACGTAGCAACGCTTCGGCCAACCTACAGGCTGTCGATCGGCGTGCCCGGTAAATCCAACGCTTTCGAAATCGCCAAACGCCTGGGCCTTACCGATCGCATCATCAATGCTGCACGGGAACTTCTCAGCAAGGAGAGCATTGCCTTTGAAGACGTGATCGCCAACGCAGAATACCACCGGCAGATTGCACAGAAAGAAAGAGCGCTGGCCGAGGAAGCAAGAGCCGAGACGGTGCGCCTGAGGAACGAGGCGGAAGCGCTGTATCAGAGTATGGAAAACTCGCGCGCGGAGTCCGAAAGAAAGGCAAAGGAAGAGGCACGCCGTATCATCGCCAGGGCCAAACGCGAAAGTGCGGCCATCGTGGACGAGCTCAAGCTGCTCAAGAAAAACGGGGGCGACATCGGTCATTCCCTGAACGCGCTGCAGAGACGGCTGCAAGGCCTGGAAGGCGATATGGCGGAGGGACTCTCGCAGCAAGGCGCGCAGACCGGACTGAAGCCAAAGGATATCTCCATCGGACAGACGGTAGAAATCCCCCATCTGAACGCCGTAGCGACAGTGCTGTCGCTGCCGGACGCCAAGGGAGAAGTCACCGTGCAGGCAGGCATACTGAAGATGAAGGTTCTGGTCGGCCAGCTCAAGCTGTCTAAAGAAGAGAGAAAGAGCAAGACGAGCGTATCCGCCAAGACGGACAACGCGACCCGTTCCGCCAGAATGGAATGCGATTTGCGCGGCCTCGCGCTTGATGAAGCGCTGATGGAGCTCGACCGTTTTCTTGATTCGGCCGTTATCTCCGGTCTGCATGAAGTCTCCATCATTCATGGAAAGGGCGCGGGAATCCTTCGCACCGGTATCCACCGACATCTGAAAACCCTGAAAATCGTGAAAAGTTTTCGGCTGGGTCAGTATGGCGAGGGTGAAGACGGCGTTACCATTGCCGAACTGAAATAGGAGGAAATAGAAATGCCCGGAAAACAGATCATCATGGTGGTCGACGATGATGAGAACATTGCCCAGCTTGTGAGGCTTTACCTTGAAAAAGAGGGCTTTGAGGTGGTCAGTTACGCCAGGGGAGATACCGCGCTGGCTGCCTTCAAGGCCAATCCGCCCAGCCTCGTGCTGTTGGACATCATGCTGCCCGGTATGGACGGATGGCAGGTGTGCCGCGCGATCCGGCAGATTTCGAGCATCCCGATCATCATGCTCTCCGCCAAGGATGAAACCTTTGATAAGGTCCTGGGGCTGGAGTTGGGGGCGGACGACTATGTGACCAAGCCCTTTGAGCCCAAGGAGCTGACCGCCCGCGTGAAAGCCGTGCTGCGCCGCGGGCAGCCGGACCAGCAGGACAACGACACGCTTTCCTTCCCCGGCCTGACGATCAGCCTGACGCGCTATGAGGTGCTCTATCAGGGCAAGCAGGTGGATATGCCGCCCAAGGAAATCGAACTGCTGTACTTTCTGGCCTCCCACCCCAACACGGTCTTTACCCGGGAGCAGCTGCTCGAAAAAGTGTGGGGCTTTGATTATTTCGGCGACAGCCGGACCGTGGACGTCCATGTGAAGCGTCTTCGCGAAAAGCTGACCGACAGCGAGGATCTTGGCTGGAGCATACGCACCGTATGGAGCGTCGGTTATAAGTTTGAGGTCAAATAAATGCCCCGTCCAAGCACTTTCGCCAAGCTATTGCAGGTCTACATTATGGTGATCGCCGTCTGCGTCACCATGCTGACGGGCATTTTCTACTTCACCATGCGCGATGTGCAGACGCAGAACCGCATGAACGCGCTCAAAGCCCAGGCCTATGACATTGCCTATCTGTCCGGCAATCTGGAGACCGGCGGCATTGAAGCCGCCCTTGGCCTGAGCACGACTGCGCGCCAGATGCTGGCCAACAAGCTGCGCAGCGTGTATGACGAATACTCCGCTTATTGCCTTGTCGTTGACAGAAGCGGCACTGTGATCTCCTACTTTACCTCGATCCTGCAGGAGAACGAAGAACTTCGTTCCACCTATGACCCGCAGTACATCGGCAGACTGCTTTCAAGTGTGCTGCAAGGCGAAGAGGTGGTCACCCAGATGGAGACAACACAGGGGCCCATGTTCACCGTGGCCGTTCCGCTTACCCGCAGCGGCGTAGTTCAGGGAGCCGTCTATATCCAGACGGCCGCTCAGGTGGTCCGCGCCTCCTATGAAGGGCTGGTGAGCAAGGTAGCATTGGTCGCGCTGCTCAGCGTTCTGGTGGCGGCCTTGCTCATTTCCGTCTATACCAGCCTCCTCTCAAGACCCCTGAGAGAAATCGCGCATACCAGCACCAGCATGGCTGCGGGCGATTTCAGCCACCGGGTGAGCGAGCTGGGAACGCGGGAGATGTATGATACTGCCGTCGCTTTCAATACTATGGCGGCCAAGCTGAGCCAGACGGAGCAGATGAGACGGGACTTTATCGCCAATCTGTCGCACGAACTCCGTTCCCCCATGACGAACATTCAGGGCTTCATCCAAGGCATTCTCGACGGCACCATCCCGGAAAACGAAAGCCGTCACTATCTGAACATCGTGCTTGACGAAACCAAACGCCTCAGCAAGCTTGTCAGCGGCCTGCTGAACCTTTCCAGACTGGAAAACAGGGATACGCCCCTGGAAATGACCACGCTGGATATCAACGAGCTGATCCGTCTGGTGGTGATCACCAAGATGAACCAGATCGAGGAAAAAAAGATAGATCTGCGGCTCAGGGTGTCAGAAGAACCCAGCCCGGTGCGCTGCGACCGCGATCAGATAGAGCAGGTGCTGATCAACCTGGTGGACAATGCCATCAAGTTTACGCCGGAAGGCGGCGTGATCGAAATCAGTACAGATCCGATGAACGCGGAAACCCTGGCCGTTACCGTGCGGGACAATGGCATCGGCATCCTCAAAGAAGACGCCGGTTTCATTTTCGACCGTTTTTATAAGGGAGACAAAGCTCATGCTCCCGGAGGCGGCACCGGCCTTGGGCTTTCCATCTCCAAAATGATTATGGAAAAGCATGGACAGAGCCTTGAACTGCTCGACAGCACGGATGGAGCGGCCTTCCGCTTTACGCTGCAGAGAGCGCAGGTGATCGGGGGAACCGATAAGTGATAGCAAAAGCCTACGCCAAGATCAACTGGTACCTGCAAGTGCTTGGCAAACTGCCAAACGGCTACCACGAATTGGAATCTGTCATGCAGCATATCGACCTGCATGACAATCTTCACTTCGAGCCCCTGCCAGACGGACGGCTGGAGCTTTTTATTGAGGGGACCGACGCGCTCTCGGCCTCCGAAGGCAACCTGATACTGAGAGCGGCAAGAATGCTGCAAGCAATGGGAGATACCTCGAAAGGGGCGACTGTTCGGCTGATCAAACGTATCCCGATGGGGGCCGGCCTCGGCGGAGGCAGCGCGGACGCGGCCGCCACTTTTCTTGCTCTTAACCGAATGTGGGCGCTCGGTTTTTCGCTCGGTGACCTTCAGCGGATGGGGTCTTCCATAGGCGCCGATATTCCCTATTGTCTGGAAAGCCGCCCCGCGTTGGTTCGAGGTATCGGCGAGCAGGTGACGCCGCTTCACATAGACGGTGAATGCTCCCTTCTTCTGCTTAAGCCGGACGCCTCGCTGAGCACGCGCGAGGTGTTTTCGCGTTTCAGTCAAGCAGATATCCCCGGCGCGAGCGCTCAGATGACGGTGAAATGCCTTCAGGGCGCTCAGTATTCGGCCCTGCGGGAAGTATGTGTCAACAGTCTGCAGGCGCCTTCCGCCGAGCTGCTGCCGGAAATTTTGCGGCTGATAGACAGCCTGTATAAAAATGGAGCCGAATTCGCTCAAATGAGCGGCTCCGGCTCCGCAGTGTTCGGTGTTTTCTCAAGCCTGCATGCCGCCCAGGCGGCCATGCGGAACATCGCTCATACGGGTGTCAGCATCCTGGCTAAAACGCTAAAGCTTGCTGAAGCGCTGTAAGGTGCACCGTCAGACTGGTGCGGATCTCCAATGTGGATGATGTGGCTGTCTGAACCAGTTTTTCATAGGTTTCCAGGTCCTCATAGAGGGCAACGAAGGCTTCCTGAGGCACCAGCCTGCCCTTTTCGCCGTTGACCACGATGTTCATTTGATTATACTGATCAATGCTATATATGTACTGTCTTACCATGGACAGCCTGGCGGCTGAGTTGGCTTGCACGCTGCCTGTCAGGCGGTTCGCCTGTTCAATCGCATCGATCAATGCGCTTTGTATCCTCATCTGAAACTGCTGTTCCATCGCAGAGCGATATGCCGCGGCACGCCCGTAGGCGATAGAAAGCACTATCACAGCCACGATCAGCACTGCGATGAATGAATACAGCATCACCTGCCGCGTTCTGCTACCAATGATGATCGCAGAATGCCCCGATTTTGTGTACTTCTCGATACCGGCCATGAGATCCTCCGCTAAACCTTAGTCTGTTTTTGGAAACAAAACCGAAGTTTGTTTTGTCTCATCTCACGTTTACAATACCATATCCGCCCCTGATTCGTAAATACACAAGCATTTACAGTTTGTTCACGGCCCAATTCCTGCTTCGTGCTATACTTTTATGCGGAGGTTGCTCAATGATTTCAGTGGACCGTGTTTCGAAAAGGTTCGGACCTATCAGGGCTTTGGAAGATGTCAGTTTTGAAATTCGGCAGGGACAAGTGGTCGGTCTGCTTGGACAGAACGGGGCCGGAAAATCCACCCTGCTGAATATAATGTCCGGCTACCTGCCTGCAACGGCCGGAAGCGTCAGCATAGACGGGCACAGCATCTTGACGGAGCCGATGCCGGCAAAAAGCTCGATTGGATACCTTCCTGAGATACCGCCCCTCTATCCCGAGATGACGGTGGAAGAGTATTTGCACTTTTGCTGTGCGCTCAAAAGGGTACAGCCAAGCCAGCGGAAAGAGCATGCGGATGAGATCATTGAGGTGACCGGGCTTCAGGAGGTGCGCAGACGCCTGATCGCGAACCTGAGCAAAGGCTATCGGCAGCGTACGGGTCTGGCGCAGGCGCTGTGCGGCGCTCCGCGCCTTCTTCTGCTGGACGAACCGACCTCCGGCTTTGATCCGGCGCAGGTCGTTGAATTCCGAAAGACGATACGGGATTTATCCCGAAAGCACACCATCATCTTTTCTTCCCATATACTGAGCGAGGTACAGTCCGTCTGCGAGCGCATCCTGATCCTTCATCAGGGAAGGCTGGTGCTTGACCGCGATCTGTGCGGCGCTGAGAATCAGGAAAGGGCCTTCCATGTTCTGATTGCCATGGGCAGCGACCGCGTTTTGCCGGCCGTAAGGAGCCTTTCCTCGGTAAAGCGCGTCAAGAAACTTGCAAGCGACGCGAATCTGACGGAGCTGCATATCACGGTGAAGCAGGACTCGGATTTCCAACGGGAGCTGTTTGCGCTGCTGAGCGGCCTTCAGGCCCCAATACTGGAGCTGAGCCCACTGCAGGACCGTGTGGAGGACGTCTTCCTCAAGTTCACGGCTTCCGGTCTGACTGCGGAGGCAGACATATGTTAGCCATTTTCAGGCGGGAGTTTCGCTGCTATTTCCTGACCCCGGTCGGGTATGTTTACCTTGGCATTTTTATGGGGATAGGCGGCCTGGTATTTGCGCTGAACAATCTGGTCAGCCTGAACAGCGATCTGTCTCAGTTTTTTGCGATGATGAGCTATGTGTGGATGCTGCTCACGCCTATACTCGTCATGCGGCTGATCGCCGGAGAGCGAAAGAACATGACCGATCAGCTGCTGATGACCGCCCCGGTCACGGAATATCAGATTGTGCTGGGAAAATATCTGGCTGCAGTCATGGTGCTCTTTATCAGCATCGGCCTCAGTCTGATCTTTCCCTTGCTTGTCTTGCTGCAGGGCAGAATCTACCCGATGGAGCTGATCACACTCTACCTCGGCTTCTCATCTCAGGGCTGTGCTTTTATCGCCTTTGACCTGATGATCTCCAGTTTCAGCCGAAACCCTGTCACGGCCGCGGTGACGACCTTCGGGGCCAATCTCTTTCTGTGGCTGTCGACCATTGCGACATCTTCTTCCTCATCATCGATCGTTCAGGGACTGAACAGCTACCTCAGCCTGTATGACCGTTTCTCCCCCTTCCTGATGGGACAGCTCAGCATCGCAAACATGCTGTTCTTTATCATTTTCTCTATGGTCTGCCTGTTTTTGACGACGCAGATCATTCACTCGCGCAGATGGGCGGATCACGCATGAAGAAATTCTCACTGTCTGACAAAGGAAAGCTCGGGGGCGTTTCGGTGATCAGCGTCACGCTGGTGCTGGCAGCGGCCATGCTGCTGGTCGCTGGTTTTGACGCGCTGGAAAACCGTTTTGCGCTCAGAATAGATCATTCATTCAACGGTGTCACAACGACCGGACAAGAAACGGAGCGCATTCTTCGTGATCTGGACAGCGATGTGCATGTCTACGCCCTGTTTTCACCGGGACAGGAGGATGAAACGCTGATTTCCATCCTGGACAGATATGCCGCCGCTTCACCGCACTTTAGCTATTCCCTTGAAAATCTGGCGAAAAACCCGACCTTGGTCCGCAGTATCAGCTCCAGTCTTGACGACGCCTCCGTATCAAACGACTGCCTGATCGTGTACGGCAAGGCGAGCGATCGGAGCCGCATCCTGAATATGACGGACTACCTGTCCCAATCCTATGACATGGAAAATGGGAGTTATTATGTTTCGGGCCTTGACTATGAACGCAGGCTTTCGGAAGCCATTCTGTTTGTAACAGCCCCCGAGGTACCTGCCATTCAACTGCTCAGCGGCCATGGTGAACTGACGGAGGATACGCTGACGCCAATGAAGGAGATGCTGGAAAGCTACAACTACTCGATCAGGAGCGTTGATCTGCTTCGAGGCGACTCGCTCCAGACGGACTCTCCCTTGATGATACTGTCTCCGATCAAGGATCTTTCTGAGGCGCAGCTCCGGCAGGTGGATGCCTTCGCCCGCGCGGGCGGATCGCTCTTTATCACCATGGATTTTTCTCTGGCGGATGAACTGCCAAACTTCAATTCCCTGCTGCTGAACTATGGTTTTGTGCCGCGCAAGGGGCTTGTGGTGGCCGATCAAGAGGAGGTGGAAAGCTATTATAGTTCCCCGGCAGTCCTTCTGCCTTATATGGAGGTGGCAGAAGTGACGGCATCGCTCATTGCTCAGAAGCAGACCACCCTGATCCTGGCCGGGGCCATGAGCTTTGAAGAGCCCCCGACAAATGACAGTTTTCTGTCGGTCAATGTGCTGCTGCGAAGCGGAAAGGCCTACCTGCGCGATACCGCTGACAATGCGGACGATATCTCCCAAAAAGCAACCGACCCGACCGGGACTTTTCCCCTGGCCCTTAGCGCGGAACGCGCCTTTGACGACGGCACGCGATCCAAGGCTTTTATCATCGGCAATTCGAGCGTCTTTACTGACAGTTGGCTCTATCAAAACACCTACAGCGGCGAGTTTCTGTTGAGCCTCGTCAGCTACCTGAGCACATCTTCTCCCGTTAGCCTGTCCATCCAGCCGAAGGCCGCCGTGAGGGCGCCGCTGCGCATGGACAGCCCGGCGGTCAACTACACAGTGCTGATTCTGCTGCCGATGGCTGTGATAGCAGCGGGCATACTGGTGCTTGTGCCAAGGAGAAGGCGCTGATGAAAGAGGTCAGCACAAAGGCGGTCAAGCGCTTCGGGCTGAAGGGACGGCTGATCGCCAGCATCTCCATATTGGCGGCGGCCGCTACTGTTTACGTTTTGACCAGGCCGCCCAAACTGCCGCCGCCCGAGCCCCTTCCGGATACCAGCGCCATACTCTTTTCTGCAGAAGAGGACGATCTGCTTTCCTTCACCATCAAGCGACCTGGGGAAGAAGCCTATACAGTGCTCAGAACCGACACGGGCTTCCAGTTGCTGGGGCAGGAATATTACGTTCTCAACCCGGAAGTGATCAGCCAAATGACGGCTAATCTGGCCTTTCTGAATGCCGAGGAGACCTTCGACAGCGACGTCACGAGCGATCCCTCCTGGCACGCCGAAGACTTCGGCCTGAGCGAAGAAGCGCTGGAGATCAGCGCAAGATTTCAGGACGATCGATCCTATACGCTGTATCTTGGCGCCGATGCTCCGGGGGAACCGCCAAAGGATTACGGCCAAGTCAAAGGCAGCTCTGCGCTTTACGGCTTCAGCCCTTCACTTCGCGAAGTGTTCGACCATCCGAAGACCTGGCTGCACGCGGTACCGCAGATCAATTTCGCCCCGGAATTGCTCAACGCCGTTACCCTGACAAGGCCGGGCGAAACGCTGAGCATCCGCCGCATTGAGGATGACGTCTGGGAACTGAGCTCTCCTGTTTCCTATCCCGTTTCCGCAGGCAGCATCGAGAGCCTGAAAACCCATATCTCCGGCATGAGGCTGGCCGGTTTTGTCGATCAGGCATCGCGTCTTGAGTTGGCAGATTACGGTCTGCAAACGCCGCAACTCACGGTTGTTTTTGATCTTTCGCCCAGTTTGATCACACGCTACGATGAGGCCCTTGAGCCCGCGTCTGCCGATGAAGTGGAGGCTCAGCAGATCGTCTTGGCATTTGGCAGCAAAGTCAACAATATCGGATACTACTGTTTGTTTGATGGCGCTGTGTATCAGGTGACTGATCTGTCGATGGGCTTTCTGCCAAAGATGCGCACGGAGGATTATCTGAGCGCTTACCCGGTCAACATCCCCCTCAACCGTGTGAACACGTTTGAAGTGGCGGATGGCGACGGTCTGTCCAAAAAACTCACAATCGAACTTGTGGAAGAAGTGCTGCCCAACAATCAGCTTTCCCGCGATAAGGACGGAGAAACCTTATACACCTTCATCTTCTCCGATCCAAGCGGAACGGAAATCGAAACTTCACGCGCCGCGGCCCTGTATGAAGCGCTCATGGCTATCCGCTCAACGGGCAACCTGGACGCTCCCTCAGGCGATTCAACCGGCAAAGCGCTTCTCACCGTCTCCCTTGAATATGGCGGCAACAGGAGAACCGTAAAACTTTACCCCTACGACGCGCTGCACGCGGCCATAGAGGTAAACGGAACCAGACGCTTTTATACCGACATGGCCTATGTGGACGCGGCATTGAAGGCGATCTCGCAACTACCGTGAAAAAGCGCTGACGATCCCCCCGCCCAGGCACTCGTCGCCGCGGTACAGCACGGCGCTCTGTCCGGGCGTAACAGCCCGCTGAGGCTGCGCAAAAAGCAGGCGCGCCGAGCCTTCTTTCCAGCTAAGGCGCACCTGCTGGTCCGGCTGACGATAGCGGAACTTGGCGCTGACCGTGATCTCCTCACCTTCCTCGCACGGTGCCTCTCCTATCCAGGTCAGCTCCTCCAGCAGGGCCTCTTTGGAATAAAGCAGCGGATGGTCCTCGCCCTGCGCGACGATCAGTTCATTTCTGTCAAGATCCTTGCCGACAACGAAGTAGCTTCTGCCGTCGCCTCTGCCGCCGATGCCAAGCCCCTTGCGCTGCCCAAGCGTATAATACATCAAGCCCTGATGCTCGCCCAGAACCTCCCCCTCCGCGCTTCGCATCAGGCCGGGCCTGGCCGGCAGGTATTGGCTGAGAAAGCCCCTGAAGTTTCTTTCTCCGATAAAGCATATGCCGGTCGAATCCTTCTTCCGACTTACGGGTAAGCCAAATCTCAGCGCCAGCTCCCGTACCTCTGTCTTGAGCATGCCGCCCACGGGGAAAACGGATCGCCTCAGCTGATCGCGCTTCAGCATATATAGAAAATAGCTTTGATCCTTGGAAGGATCGGCTCCCTTATAAAGCCGCGCATCTTCATCCGTCCTGACAAAGTGACCGGTGGCGATCCTGTCCGCGCCAAGCTGCATGGCAAAATCGAGGAAGGATTTGAACTTGATCTCGCGGTTGCACAGCACATCCGGGTTCGGCGTCCTCCCCTTGACGTATTCGTCTAAAAAGTGTCGGAAGACACGCTCATAATATTCCTTAGAGAAGTTGACCGAATAATAGGGAATCCCAATGACATCGCAAGTGGCTCGCACATCCGCCCAATCGCTTTCGGACGTGCAGACACCATCCTCGCTGTTTTCTTCCCAGTTGTTCATGAACAGACCGATCACTTCATGGCCCTGTTGCTTGAGCAGCGCGGCTGAGACGGCGGAATCCACACCGCCTGACATACCCACGACGATACGCATCAGATCAAACCGGCTTCCGTCATCCGATCATGCACCAAACTGAGAACGCGCCCAGCCACTTCATCGGGTGTGCCGGTGGCATTCACCGGCCTGATCCGATCCGCGTGCAGCTGCATCAGTTCATGGTAAGCCTGCGCAACGCTCAAATGGAAACTGTCATCCAGCATCTCGATTCTATCAGCCCGGCTTGCCCGCTCACGCCGCCTGAGCGCGTCCTGCGCGTCAATATCCAGCAGCACTGTCAGATCGGGCAGGCAGCCGTCGACCGCCGGCTCGTTGATGCGCGCCACAAGCTCCATGCCAAGCCCACGGCCCGCACCCTGATATGCTACACTCGAATCAACATATCGGTCGGAAAGCACCAGCTTTCCTGCCTGAAGAGCGGGCCGAATCACATCCCGCACATGCTGCGCGCGCGCGGCTGCGTAGAGCATCGCTTCCGTCATGTCATGCATGCCTGTATTCGCACGGTCAAGCAGTATCTCCCGGATTTTTTCCGCCACATAGCTGCCGCCGGGCTCCCTGGTTTTGACCGTATCAAAGCCAAGGCATACCAGCGATCCATGCAGCAGATCCGCCTGGGTGCTCTTTCCGCAGCCATCGTTGCCTTCGAGGGATATAAAGAAACCGCGGCTGTGGAACAGCTCGGTCCCCAGCACCGCAGCAAGCTCTTCCACACTTTCCACCAGGTAGGTAGGATTGGCGCCTTCAAGCTCAGCGCGTCCGCCATATCCCCAAAGCACGGCAACGCTGTCCATGCCAAGGGCGTTTGCCGCCGCAATATCGCTGGCCCGATCGCCGATCATGACGGCCTTGCCTGAAAAGCCTGCAAGCGAGCGCGTGATCAGGTCTTTCTTCTCGGCAAAGTGATCGCTGGAAGCAGTGCCCACAACGGCATCAAAATAATGATCGATCCAAAAAGCGCGCGCGATCTTGGCGCTGGCCTCACCCTGCTTGCCCGTCGCGATGCTGAGACGTGCACCGGCTCTTTTCAGCGCGATCAGCAGAGAGCGGATATCGGGGAACACCCGATTTTCCTTCCAGCCCAGCGTATGGTATCTCTCCAGATACGCATCCCTGCCGCGCACCGCCTCTTCCTCCGACATGCCGCAAAAATCCATGAAGGATCTGACCAGGGGCGGTCCGAGGAACTTTCGCAGCACTCTCTCTTCCGGAGCTGGCCTGCCCAGCCTTTCAAAGGCAAATTCAAGGCAGCGAAGGATCCCCGGGGCGGAATCCGTCAGCGTGCCATCAAGATCAAATACGACAGCCTCGTAATTCACTTGCCCGTTCCTTCCTGCGCGGCGGGCACCTTATAATCGCCCGTGATCAGTATATTGATAAATCTGAGCACATTGTCGTCATTGCCGTTGAATACAGTCATCGACAGATACAGATCCGTGGTGTCGATGCCCAGCGTTTCAGGCAGGTGCGTCAGCTCGGACAAGGGAATGCCGTAGAGCCTGCGCTGAGAGACAGCCACCATGCTGTCCGTTGCTTCGTCATATTCCTGGATCGCCACATAGCCTCGCGACAGGTCAAGCGATCCGGTCTCCAGCTTGCCTTCCCCGATAGGTACAGAAAGATCCACGAACACGCCCTGAGAGGCATAGCGCTTGAAATCCTCGCCTTTGAGCAGGTACAGGTCTCCCTCTCCCGCGGCCAGATAGGTGGTCAGCTGCTGAACGGCGTACATATCCTGCTCTCCACCCGCCATCAGCAGGGCAGAGCGAATCAGCTCCACATCCGGCAGCTTCTCCGTACGGATCGCATCAAAAGCCTTGTCGAGCGCTTCCTGATCCGCCACATAAGCCTGGATATAGAGGTCGATGCGTTTGTCTTCCGGCGGTCTGTAGGCCGTCATGGTATAAATCAAATCAACAAGAAAAACCGAGGCAAGCACCAGCAGCACATACTTCCATGCGCTGTATTGCAGGTGATGCCTCAGTTTTTCAGAGGTCAGGGGTGTTTTGACCGTCATGGTTTAATCCACAGGTTTCATCGTCGGGAATAGCAGCACGTCGCGAATGGACGCGCTGTCGGTCAGCAGCATGATCAGCCGGTCCACACCGATGCCCATACCGCCCGTCGGCGGCATGCCGTATTCAAGCGCGTTGACAAAGTCCTCATCCACCTTCGCGTTCTTCCCGCCAAGCGCTCTGCGTTCCTCCACCTGGCGGACAAAGCGGGCTCTCTGGTCGATGGGGTCATTCAGCTCACTGAACGCGTTGCCGTATTCGGTGCCATTGATGAACAACTCAAAACGTTCCGTCAGGCGCGGCTCCTCCGGCTTACGCTTGGCCAGCGGCGAGTTTTCCACAGGATAGTCGATAATGAAGGTCGGCTGGATCAGCTGCTTTTCCACATACTCATCGAACAGCAGGGGCAAGCAGTCACCGCGGGTTGCGCCCTTTTCATAGTGGATATGCCTTTCATCCAGGCAGGCTCGGGCTTCTTCGTCGCTGGTCCAGGAGAAGAAATCGATGCCGGAATATTTTCTGACAGCTTCCGCCATGCTCATGCGCGCCCACTTGCCGCCCAGGTGAATCTCCTTGCCCTGGTATGTAATGGTCTCGGTGCCGCAGACCGTGCGGGCAATATGCTGGAACAGCGCTTCCGCCAGATCCATCATGGTATTGTAATCGCCATAGGCCTGATACATCTCGATGGAGGTAAATTCGGGATTGTGCTTGGTATCCATGCCCTCGTTGCGGAATATACGGCCGATCTCGTAGACCTTATCAAATCCCCCGACGATCAGGCGCTTCAGGTATAGCTCAGTCTCCACGCGCAGATACATATCGATATCCAGCGTGTTGTGGTGCGTCTGAAAGGGGCGTGCGGCCGCGCCGATTTCCAGCGTATGAAGGATCGGAGTGTCCACCTCCAGAAAGCCTCTGGCATCCATGAAGGAACGGATGGCCGAAATGATGCGGCTGCGCTTGACAAAGGTATCGCGTACCTGGGGATTTACGATCATATCCAGGTAACGCTGCCGATAGCGCAGATCCATGTCCTGAAGGCCATGCCACTTATCAGGCAGGGGCTTCAGGCACTTGCTCAGGAGCACGGCCTCCCGGGCGTGCACGGACACCTCGCCGGTCTTCGTTTTGAAGACGAACCCCTCCACGCCCAATATGTCGCCCAAGTCGGCATTCTTGAAGGCAGCGTAGGCCTCATCCCCCACGTCATCGCGCTTCACATAGATCTGTATATCACCAAGAGCGTCCCTCAAATGTGCGAAAGAGGCCTTACCCATCACGCGCCTGCTCATCATGCGGCCGGAGACGCTGACCGTCTGCCCTTCGAGCGCGTCAAACCCGTCGATCACTTCCCGGGACTGATGGCTGATCGCGTAATTGGTGATCCGATAGGGGCTGTTCCCTTCGGCCATCAAAGCGTTCAGCTTTTCGCGCCGAATCTGCTCCTGCTCGGAGAAACTAAGCGCGTCCGCGCCGGTGGTTGCCAGTGGTGTGCTTTCAGACATGGTCTGCTCCTATCCCGAAATCAGCGATGGATGTCGATAATCTTCACTTCGATGGTGCCGGAAGGCACCTGTACCTTGATCGTTTCGCCCTTCTTTTTGCCAAGTAAGGCTGCGCCAAGAGGGCTCTCGTTGGAGATCTTGTTGCTGGCCGCATCGCTTTCGCGCGCGCCTACGATCGTATACTCTTCCTCTTCATTAAATTCCAGATCGAGTATGCGCACCGTGGTGCCGATATTGACGCGATCGGTAGATACATTGCTCTCGTCGATCACGATGGCCGTGCGCAGCGTATTTTCCAGTTCCATGATCTGCGCCTCGAGGCGGGACTGTTCGTTCTTCGCGTCATCGTATTCGGCGTTTTCGCTCAAATCGCCAAATCCGCGCGCCACGGCGATCTGCTCCGCCACCTCCGCCCGCCTTGTGGTGGACAGATACTGCAGCTCTTCTTCCAGCTTACGCATGCCTTCAGACGACACAACAGTCTTATTGCTGTGCTCATGCTTCTCTGACTCTGACATGTTCTGATCACTCCGTTTCAAATATTGCTTCAGTCATTGATGATGTCATTTCATAGCTTCCGAACAAATACAACTAATAAAAAACGCTCTCGCAGACGATAACATCCGGAAGCATACGCATTATACATCCAAGCTATCTGAAATGCAAGGAACAACCGAAAGCAGAGCCTTGAAATTGTTACAAATTTGATTGAATACGCCCTGTTTTTATGATATGCTGTGAACAAACAAGGCAGGTTTGCCGGTTTGCATTGAGGCCCGTGCATGAATTGACCGGTTTGCCTCGTTGTATGTATGAGTTCGACCGACTTTCGGTGATCGTAAGCGCGAGCAAAGGGATGGTTTTATGAAGTCAGTGAGCAGAAAGTCAATCTTAATCCTTCTGGCCGTTTTGTCCACTGTTGTCTTGCTCAGCGGTTGTACCTCCAACCCTGACAATACCAGCGGCAACGGCAGCGCGGGCGCCGGTTACGCGGGCGACCTGCCTTGGGATATTGCGCCGACCATCGCGCCTTTGGATGTGACGGCAACGCCGGATACCAACCCGCTGGTGCTGCCTTCGGCTGCGCCGGAAACCAGTACGCCGCAAACCGGCGCGGCGGCGACCGGCGATACCGCAGGCACAGCTGTGACCACCCCCACAGTGCCTGGCTCTTTTGGTATTATCACACCAACCCCGGCCCCGACATATTCCATCGCGCCCATTACAGCGTCGCCGACCAGCACGCCCAAGCCAACGCCTACTCCGCTTCTCCTCAAGGAAGGAAGCACGGGCACGGCCGTGCGCACCGTGCAGACCAAGCTGCGTGCCCTTGGCTATATGAAGACGGTCGACGGCAAGTATGAAGCGGGCACGAAGCGCGCTGTTATTGCCTTCCAGAACCGCAACGGCCTTCCCGCCGACGGCATTGTGGGTGAAGCCACAATGGCCAAGCTCAATTCCGCGAACGCAGTCCGGGCCGCCGCGACGCCGAAGCCCACTCAGGCGGTCAAGACCACGGCCACACCCCGTGTTTATGAAAACGTGATTCTTGAACTCGGCTCACGCGGCGCGGAAGTGCGCAAGATGCAGGAGCGCCTTATTCAGCTTGGTTATCTCTCCGGCACCGCGACGGGTGTATTCAATGAATCCACCGAAGCTGCCGTGATCGCTTTCCAGAAGCGCAATGTCGCATACTTTGACGGCAAAGCTGGCCCCATGACGCTGACCAAGCTGTATTCCGATACCGCTCTCAAGGCTTCGGCTCCAGCTGCCAGCATAGGCACCGTTCTGAAGAATGGCGACAAAAATTCGCAGGCCGTACGTCTGCTTCAACAAAAGCTGAAGGATCTTGGCTATTACAACGGCTCTGTGGACGGCACCTTCGGTGACGGCACCGAGCTGGCGGTACGCAGCTTCCAGGCCAACAACGGCCTGACGGTAGATGGCAAGGCCGGCGAGACCACGCTGAACCTGCTCAACAGCGGCAAGGCCAAACGCGCCAGCAGCAATACAACCGGGCAGCAGGTTACCGCCCCGCCCACCTACACCCCCATCACCCAGTTCACAAATGTCACCCCTGCCCCCGACGGCGCCTATGTGACCCTGCGCCCCGGCAATATGGGGACGCTGGTCAGCAACCTGCAGACCGCCCTTAAGAGTCAGGGCTATTACAAAGGCGACGTCGACGGCAAATACGGCACGGGTACCATTGACGCCGTAACGAGATTCCAGGCCGATCACGGCCTGTCACAGGATGGCATTGCCGGACCCGCCACGCAGAAAGTGCTGTTTGAAGGCAATTTCCCGATCGGGTCATAGATCATAAGTCCCGCATCATCTTTTCCGCGCAACAGAAAAGCCGCCAGCAGATCAAGGCGGCTTTCTTGTTGAGGCCGTTACGGCCTTCAGAATAACGCGTTTACAAATTCTTCGGGATCAAAAGCCTGAAGATCATCGATCCCCTCGCCCACGCCTACATACCACACGGGGATCTGCAGCTCCTGCTGAATCGCGATGGCGATTCCGCCCTTGGCCGTGCCATCGAGCTTGGTAAGCACAATGCCGTTGATCTCAGCCGCTTCTTTGAACTGCCTCGCCTGCTGCAGCCCGTTCTGACCAGTCGTTGCATCGAGGATCAGCATGCTGCGCACGGCGGCTTCGGGATATTCCCTGTCAATGATACGTCGGATTTTTCCGAGTTCATCCATCAGGTTCTTCTTGTTGTGAAGTCGGCCTGCAGTATCCACGATCAGAAGATCAGTCTTTCTCGCCTTGGCAGCTTGCAGCGCGTCATAGACCACCGCGGCAGGGTCGCTTCCCATGGCTTGGCTGATCATAGGCACATGGGCCCTTTCAGCCCACACGCGGAGCTGCTCATCTGCAGCCGCGCGGAAGGTATCCGCGGCGGCCAGCATGACGGAACGGCCGAGCTCCTGAAAGCGCAGCGCCAGTTTGCCGACCGTGGTGGTCTTGCCAACACCGTTTACGCCCACCACCAGCATCACCATGGGCCACCTGAGCGGCGGGCGGCCGATCTTCATCTGATCGACAATCAGCCGTTTGAAAACCTCGCGCGCCTCCTTTGCATCCCTGATCTTCTTGTCCGATACTTCATGTTTGAGTGCCTCGATGATCCGCTCGCTGGCAGCTACGCCCGCATCTGAAAGGATCAGAATATCCGTCAGCTCTTCATAAAAATCATCGTCAATGAACTGGGTATTTTCCACCAGGTCGTCCACCCTGGCAGTAAAGTTTCCCCGGGTTTTTGAAAGCCCGTCTTTCAGCCTTTGGAAAAAGCCCATATATCCTCCCTCCACTCTTAACGATTAGTTGTTTTTGTTTTACACATCTGTCACGTTTGTTCAGCCGACTGGTATTGCTGCAGATTGACAGACACCATGCTGGATACCCCTTTTTCTTCCATGGCTACGCCGTAGAGCGCATCGCAGCACTCCATGGTGCCCTTGCGNNTGGGTGATGATAATAAACTGGGTGGATTTTGCATATTCCGCCAGGTATTCGGAGAAGTAACTGATATTGGCCTCATCCAGCGCCGCCTCAATTTCATCCAGGATACAGAAAGGCGTTGGCTTCAGCTTGAGCATCGCAAACAGGATCGCGATGGCGGTCAGCGCCTTCTCGCCGCCTGACAGCAGGCTCAGCAGCTGCAGTTTCTTGCCGGGCGGCTGCGCAGCCACCTCTATCTCGCAGGTCAGCGGCTGAGAGGGATCGGAAAGTATCAGCTCCGCTTTGCCGCCTCCGAACAGACGGGTAAAGGTCTGCGAGAAATACTCATTCAGCTTGGCAAACTCCACTACAAACTGTGTTTCCATGCTGCCAAGCAGCTGGTTGATCAGCCGGACAAGGTCCTCCTCCGCTTTTTGAGCATCGTCTCTCTGCGCGGTCATGCTTTCATAGCGCTCGCGTGTCTGCGCGTACTCTTCGACAGCCGCTACATTCACGCTGCCCATTTCGCGGATGCGCTGTTTGATGGATTTAATCTCCATTTCAGCCTGAGGCAGCTCAAACCGTCCCTCCGCCCGCTGTTCCAACGCCAGTGCGTAGGTCAACTCATAACTATTGAAAATATAATCGCTGAAAGTCTGCAATTCGCTCTCGGTTCTGGCGCAGACCAACTCATTGCGGTGCAGCTTATCGCTTTCCTTAGCGTGCATCTGATGCAGTTGTTCTGACTCGTTCACACAGTTTTTTTGCCTGTTTTGGATCTCGCTGCGTTTTTGGGCTACCAGATCCCACTCTTTCTGTTTCCGGTTGACAGCGTCCTGTAAATAAACTTTGGTCTGTTCTTGTTGTTCCAAATTAGACTTTGCGGCTAAAATTGACTCGTTCAACCGCGATCGATCCTCTTGCTTGCCGGCAATGGACGTCTCCAGCGACTTGATTTCTCTGGACCAGCGCTCGCGGTCACGCCTCAGCAGATCGAACTGGTGAGCGATATCGCTGCGGCGCTGGGCAGCATCCGTCAGTTTGGAGCGCTGTGCCTCAGCCGCTTCTCTGGCAGACAGCAATCTGTCCTGCAACTTCTTTGTTTCTTCTTCCAGCGCCTGCTGATCGACCGCTTCGGTCTCAGTCTGCGCAGATGCCTTGCTCAGATCTCCCCGAATTTCCTCAATCGCCTGATGCAGTTGCTCCAGCGCATCCAGTATCTGCCGTTTGCGTTCGAGCACGCCGTCAAGCTCGTGCCTCGCATTCTGGCTTCTCTCCTGTTCGCGGGCCAGCAGGATGCGGTGCTGGCTGAGCGCCTCCGCAGCCTCATTGCGCAGGCGCGACAGCTCCGTGAGCGTGCTCTCCTTGTCCTGCTTTAAGCGGTTTGCCTGTTCAAGGCGTTCGCGCAATTCTGCCTGGCTTTCCCTGAGCTCCAGTATTTCTCTCTCCCGCCCCAGCAGGCTTGCCGCTCTGGATTGCGAGGTGCCCCCTGTCATGGCGCCGCCTGCACGGAGCACATCTCCGGCCAGTGTCACTACATTAAACGCCTGCCTTGCGCGGCGCGACAGCGCAATACCGGCATCCATGTCCTCCACGACAACCGTACGTCCAAGGATGCTCTCTACGATATTTCTGAAGCGGCTGTCATAGTCGATCAGTTCGCTGGCGATGCCGATGCAGCCCTTCATAGTCAGGAGCGAACGTTCCTCAGCGTTCAGGCCGCGTCCGCGTATCGCGCTGATGGGCAGGAAGGTAGTCCTCCCCAAACGGTTGTTGCGCAGATAATCGATCATGACCTTGGCTGTGTCCTCATCCTCGGTCACGATATGCTGCAAGGTGCCGCCAAGGATCATGTCAAGCGCGGTCTCCAGGCGCCTGGGCACGCGAATCAGATGCGCGATGACGCCGTGTACCCTGGGGTTGCCCTCGGAGAACTGCAAGGCGCGCTTGACTGCCTGATTATAGCCTTCGTAATCGCGCGCAAGATCTTCAAGCAGGCTCAGTCTGCTATGTGCCGTCTGCAGCTTGCCCGCATATTCGGCAGCAGACTGCATTGCCTGCTGGTGAGCGACTTTCGCCGCGGACGCCTTATCTTCCGCTTCAACCGCGTCCAAAGCAAGACGGTTCAGCTGTTCCTGAGCCAGGCGCAGCTGTTCGTCAGCCTTTGCGCAGATATCCGTCTGTTCCTCTTCGCGCACCAACAGGTCTTCCTTCTGGCGCTCAATATCCTGAATGCGCTCCGTCATCTGCGCCAGCATGGTCTGCTGCCGTGCCTGCATGCTCTTGGCATCGCTCAGACGGGTTACGGTCTCAATGATCCGTGCCTTATGTCTGTCAAGCTCGCATTCGGCTGCCGATACCTTGGCAAGGAGGCTCTGCAGCTCCGTCTCTTCCCGCAAATAAGCAGCGGCCGCCTCCTCCTGCTGCTCTATTCCCTTGTTTTGACCTTCTTCGCTGTCTGCAAATACGCCGCGCAGCTGACCGAGTTTTTCTTCCTCATCCCCGATTTCCTTGGAGAGCTGCACGAGCTGCGCTTCCAATGCTTCGACCTTGCCGGAAGCGATCTGCAGCTGCCTTTGCCCGTCCATGAAGGCATCCTGGGCCTGATTCATCGCGGCGCGGGCTTCATGATCCTCCCGATCCGTTTCTTCCAGCAGCCGGTCGAGCTCAGCCCTCTGCAGGCCCAGCTCTTCCATCCTTTCCTCGTGTCCATGAATGCTGTCCTGCAGCTGTAAGGTTAATTCTCGGAGAGAAGCCAGCCTCTCCTGCAGCCTGTCGTGCCTGATCAGAAACACGTTGATATCCAGATACTTGAGCCTTGCGGACAGCGCAAGATACTCCTGCGCCGTCTTTGCCTGCTGTTCCAGCGGCTCAAGCCGGCCTGAAATTTCATCGATCAGGTCGTTGACGCGAAGCAGGTTTTCACGCGTGCGGCTCAGCTTGCGCTCCGCTTCTTCCTTTCGGACGCGATAGGTCACGATGCCTGCCGCTTCTTCAAATACCTGTCTGCGCTCATCGCCCCTGGTGGACAGGATTTCTTCTATGCGACCCTGCCCGATGATGGAATAGCCTTCTTTGCCGATGCCGGTATCGCGAAACAGCTCAAGCACGTCGCGAAGGCGGCAGTTGACCCGGTTGAGAAAATATTCTCCCTCGCCGCTGCGGTAGACGCGCCGCGTGACCAGTACCTCGGTATAGGGAGAATTGAGTGCCTTGTCTTCATTATCAAATTGGAGGGACACCTCACAGTAAGGCAGAGGCTTTCGTGTCTGCGTGCCGTTGAAGATGACATCCTCCATCCGGGAACCGCGCAATATCTTGGCGCTTTGCTCGCCCAACACCCAGCGCACGGCGTCTGCGATGTTGCTCTTTCCAGAGCCGTTGGGCCCGACGATGCCAGTGATGCCCTGATCAAAGGAAAGCTCTGTTTTCTGCGCGAAAGATTTGAAGCCCTGTATCTCAATGCGGCTGAGCTTCATGCATCCCCCTCCTGCTCTTTCAGCGCATTCAGAGCGATTTCAGCCGCCTTTTGCTGGGCATCCTTTTTGCTGTTGCCCTCTGCCCTGCCAAGCTCCCTGTCCTCCAGATAGACCGCCACAGTAAAACGGCGCTGATGAGCTGGCCCCTCTTCACCCACGGTGTCATACCTGAGCTCTGGCAAATGCCTTGCCTGCACGAACTCCTGCAGCTTGCTCTTACCGTTTCCAGCCTCTCGGTCAGCCGCGAACTCCGCAGCCCATAGCCTCTCCACCATCTCATGCGCGGCCTCCAGCCCGCCGTCCAAATATACGGCAGCCAGCACCGCCTCCACGGCGTCCGCCATCAACGCCTTTCGCCCGCGCGTATCCGGCTGCAGCGGCGGCAGCATCCTGATATAATCGCCAAGCCGCAGCCTTTCTGCGATCCTGTACAGCGTATCCTCGCAGACCAGAGAGGCCCGCAGCGCCGTCAGCTTCCCTTCCTTCATCTTCGGGTAGGTCAGAAAAAGGTGATGGCTCATGCAGAGTTCAAGAACTGAATCGCCCAAAAACTCAAGCCGCTGATTATTCTGCGCGCCGAAAGAAGGATGTGTCAGGGCCAGAGAAAGCAGCCTCGCGTGACGAAACGTATAGCCGATATCCTGTGTCAACCGGGAAAACTCCGGCATAGGAAACCTCCACAATAAAAATGGCCGCTGCCATATTTCGCAGCAGCCCCAAAGCTCTGCCGGAGCTTACTGAAGCTTCTTTTCGATATATTCCACCACGTCGCCGACAGTTTTCAGCGTGGTGATCGCGCTGTCCTCCACCTGCAGGCCATATCGATCCTCAATGTCCATTATCAGCACCATCACATTCGCGCTGTCCGCTCCAAGGTCTTCCACCAACCGGGCATCGCGCACCACTTTTTCGGGCGCTACTTTCAGCTGATTTGCGATCATTGCGGCCAATTCATCCAACACCATAACTTTTCCTCCACTTAATCCGGTCAAATTTGCGTCAAAGCTGACTCATGATGGTCTGGGCGACCTGAGCGCGCACCATGCCCGTTGCCTGCCTGATGGCTGAAGCGAAGGCATAATCCTTGCTGTTGCCATGCGCCTTCACTACAGCACCGGCAACGCCAAGCAGCGGCGCGCCGCCCACTTCCTCATAGCTCATCGCCTTACGAACACGCCCAAATGCAGGCTTAGCCAGCATAGCGCCCAATTTGGAGCGCCAGTCCGCCATCAGCTCCCGTTTGATCATGCCCATCAGAGTCGAGGCGATGCCCTCTGTATACTTCAGGATCAGATTGCCATCAAACCCATCGCACACAATGACATCTGCCATATCTGCGGGGATGTATCTTGCCTCTACATTGCCGACGAAGTGAAATGAGGAAGCCTGCATCAGAGGGAAGGTTTCCTTCACCAGCGCATTGCCCTTTTCCGCTTCATCGCCTATGTTTGCCAGGCCGACGCGCGGCTTTTCGATCCGCATGAACTTCTCCATGTAGGCGTTTCCCATCAAGCCGAACTGCCTCAGGTATTCGGGCTTGCAGTCAACATTGGCTCCGCAGTCGATCAGCAGAAAACTGCCCTTGCCGCTTGGAAGCAGGGGCGCAAGCGCCGGGCGCTCTATCCCCCGAATCCGGCCCAGCCTGAGCATACCGCCGACAAGTATGGCCCCGGTGGAACCTGCCGAAACAAAGCCATCCGTCTCGCCTTCGCGCACGGAAAGCATGCCCATCACGATGGAAGATTGCTTTTTCTGCCGAATAGCCAAAGCGGGCGCGTCATGGTTGCTGATGATTTCCGGCGCGTCGATCAGCTCAATGCGCTCTCTCACATCATCGGCCCCAGTCAGAAAGGGTTCGACGGCTCCGAGCACGCCGGCCAGAGATATACGCAGATCGGGATCAGCACGAAGCGCCAGTATGCTGCCTTTGACAGCAGCCTCCGGCGCATAGTCGCCCCCCATCGCATCCACAAAGAGGTTTACTGCTTGCACGGAACACTTTCCTTTGTGCCGTTCCAACATAAGATACAGCCTTCAGAACAGCATACTCATATTAACATACGCAAATGTAAATGACAAGCGCACCCGGATTGAAACGCCAAGCGC
>DBQV01000052.1 GCA_002305755.1 Christensenella sp. UBA1385
GCGCCAACGGCGCGGGCAAATCCAGCACCCTGCGGGCCATCAGCGGCCTGGTGCAGCCCAGGGGCGGCAGCATCCTGCTGGAGGGTGAGGATATCACGCGCATGGACGCCCAGCAGGTGGTGGAGCGCGGCCTGGTGATGGTGCCGGAGGGCCGCCGCGTGTTCCCCAACCTGAGCGTGGAAGAAAACCTCAGGATCGGCGCCTATCTGGTGAAGGACGCGGCCACCGTTCGCAGCCGCATGGACTATGTCTACGCCCGCTTCCCCCGTCTGAAGGAGCGCCACTGGCAGAGCGCGGGCACGCTGTCGGGCGGCGAGNNCTGGCCGTGGGCCGCGCGCTGATGGCCGGCCCACGCCTTCTGATGATGGACGAGCCCTCGCTGGGCCTCGCGCCGCTGGTGGTGCGCGACATCTTCGCCATCATCCGTCAGCTCTCGCAGGAAGGCATCACCATCCTTCTGATCGAGCAAAACGCCAACGCCGCCCTGCGCGCCGCCCACCGCGGCTATGTGATGGAGACGGGCCGCATCATCCTGAGCGGAACGGGCGCCGAACTGCTCAACCATCAGGCCGTGCGCGACGCCTATCTGGGTCAGTCGGCCAGGCGGAGAACTGGGCCCTGACCACTTGACAATCGCCCCTTCCGGGCGTAGCGTGACGTGGTGCGCTTTTTGAGCGCCTGACCGCGCAGGAAGGAAGGGGATCACCGTGTCAAGAACCAACTACCACGCTCACACCGTCCGTTGCCGCCATGCCGTCGGCACGGAGGAAGAATATATCCTGTCAGCCCTCGGCGAGGGCTTTTCCGTGCTTGGCTTTTCCGATCACGGGCCCTTCCCCTTCGGGGGCGGTTACGTGCCCGACATGCGGATGGGAATGGAAGAGCTGGACGGCTATATCGCCGCCGTACGTTCTCTGAAGGAGAAGTACGCGGGCCGCATCGAAATATTCTGCGGGCTTGAGTATGAGTATTTCCCCGAATTCACGTCCGTGCAAAGGCGGCTGCTGGACGAAGGCCGGCTCGACTATTTCCTGTTCGGCAATCACTATGATTTGGACGAGCGCGGCGGCATGTATTTCGGCCGCTGCAGCACCCCCGCCCACATCGAGCGATACCTCAGGACCTCGGTAGCGGGCATGGAAACCGGTCTTTTTTCCTGCTTCGCGCACCCTGACCTTTATATGAACAGTTACCGGGCCTTCGACAGGGCCGCAGAGAAAGCTGCGCGGGAGCTGTGCGCCTGCGCCAAGGCCTTCGGCCTGCCGCTTGAATACAACCTGCTGGGCCTCCGCAAGCAGGCCGTGGGCGCGCCAGGCCTCGGTTACCCCTGCCTTGATTTCTGGCGCATCGCGGCGGAAACCGGCTGCGAGGCCATCCTCGGCGTGGATGCCCACGAACCCGAGATGTTTTCCAGCGCCGAATATGAAAAAGCCTGCAATACGCTGAGCGATCTGGGCATCCGGCGCATCGAGCGGCTTTCGCTGAAGGAATAGGCTGTCTGAGATAGCGCGAAGGGGACAGGCGCGGCCGCGCCTGTCCCCTTCGCTTTGCCGTCGGCTATTTTTTGTCGCTCTGCGTGCCGCCCATGCTGTAATACACCCTGCTGCCCGGGGCCACGCTGGAAGTGATCCAGGTGTTTGCGCCGATCACGCTGTGATCCCCGATCCTGGTGCCGCCGCCCAGGATGGTGGCGCCCGCGTAGATCACCACATGGTCGCCGATGTCCGGGTGACGCTTGACCCCCTTGACGGGGTTGCCGTTCTCATCCAGCTCAAAGGACTTGGCCCCGATGGTCACCCCCTGATAGAGCTTCACATGGCTGCCCAGCGTGGCCGTCTCGCCGATGACCACGCCCGTGCCGTGGTCCACGAAGAAATAGTCGCCGATCGTGGCGCCGGCATGGATGTCGATGCCCGTCTTCTGGTGGGCGTACTCGGTCATGATCCGCGGCAGCAGCGGCAGTTTCAGCAGATACAGCTCGTGTGCCAGCCGGTAGATCATGATGCCGTAAAAGCCGGGATAGCAGAGGATGATCTCTTCATAGGAGGTGGCCGCGGGATCGCCGTTGTAGGCGGCCTCGATGTCCGTCAGCAGGGTGCGTTTGATCTGGGGGAGCTTGTGCAAAAAGCGCTCGCCCACGCACTCCGCGTCGCAGCCCAGCGGCGGCCCAAAGGGCAGGGCCAGTGCGGCCTGCTCCATCAGCCGGCGCTGCACGCGCCCCAGCATCTCCTCCACGCTGTCCATGCGCGGGTTGGGAAAAAAGCGAGGGAACAGTATGGTCTGCAAATCGCGGATGAGGCGTGTCACCTCCTGCCGGATGGGCAGAAGGCCCGCGCCGAAGCGCGCGCACTGCGCGTCCAGCGCGCCCAGCTCGCCCGTGACGCGGTTGATAAGTTCCTGATGTTTGTCTGGCTGCATACTGTCCTCCGGGCCGTGATGGATAGAATGTATGCAATCGGCAGGCATAAGTCAATAGAAAGATAGCGCCGGGTGGGCCGCAAAAATCGATTGACAGCCCCGGGCCGGCCTCCTAAGATGGCCTTGTGCGCAGGGCAAAGCCTCTCCCGCGCTCAGGAAGGAGAAACAGCCATGTCCGCTCTCAGCGATACGATCCGAAGGGAATTTGCCGCCGGCGACGCGATCCGCGACGCAGGCCTGACCACGCCCGGGGATATACGCCGTTTTGACGATCTGCCCTACGGCAGCCACCCCCAGCAGAGGCTGGACGTGTACCGGCCGCTGGAAAGCGAGGGCAGGCTGCCCGTCATCATCAGCGTGCACGGCGGCGGCTGGGTGTACGGCGACAAGGAGCTGTATCAGTACTACACCATGAGCCTGGCGCAGCGCGGCTTTGCCGTGGTCAATTTCAGCTACCGGCTCGCGCCGGAAAGCAAGCACCCGGCGCAGCTTGAGGACGTCAATTCCGTCTTCCTCTGGGCGCGCGGGCACGCCGATGAGTATGGGCTGGATATGGACAGGCTTTTCGCCGTGGGCGACAGCGCGGGCGCGCACCTGCTGGGGTTGTACTGCGATCTGTGTACCAACCCCGGCTTTGCGGCCCGGTTCCCCTTCGGCGGCCGCACGGGCGGCGTGCCGAAGGCCGTCTCGCTGGCCTGCGGCGCCTACGCCTTCGGGGGCGGCGATACCTCCCAAGGCAGGCGGGACCTGGGGCTGATGGCGGAGCTGCTGCCGGGAGAGGTGGATGAAGAGGCGCTTTCGCAGGTGAACGTGCTCAAGCATATCACCCCCGCCTTTCCCCCGGCCTTCGTGTTCACCTGCACGGGGGATTTCCTGATTCAGCAGGCGGAGGAGATGCAGAGGGCGCTGCGGAAGATGAGCGTGCCGCATGTGCTGCGCTTCTACGGCAGCGCGGACAGGGACCTGGGGCACGTATTCCATGAGAACATCCGCACGCGCGAGGCCCGGATCTGCAACGACGAGCAGTGCGAATTCTTTCGCAGGGCGATGCGGGATGAGCTGTAACCGGCTTGTGCGCTCACTCTTTTTTGGCTATATTGTTTCCGTGCCCGCGGCGCGCGGGCGGCTCAGGACATTGCTTGGGGAGGTATCGGCGTGATCGGTGATGACAGCCTGCGGGAAGTATATCAGGATGGGCAGACCATCTATGAAGGGAAGATCATCCGCGTGGAAAAGTGGCGCGTCAGCCTGCCCGACGGGCGGGAGGCGGACCGCGAGATCGTGATCCATCACGGCGCGGCGGCCATCGTGCCGGTGGACGCGCAGGGCATGGTGACGCTGGTGCGCCAGCACCGCGTGGCGCTGGACCTGTTCACCTGGGAGATCCCCGCCGGCAAGCTGGACAGGCCGGATGAGGATCCGCTGGAGTGCGCCAAGCGCGAGCTGGAGGAAGAAACGGGCCTGCGGGCGGCCACCTGGCGCCAGCTGAACCGGGTGATCACCACGCCCGGCTTCTGCACCGAGCAGATCGGCCTCTACCTTGCCACGGACCTGAGCCAGCACGAGGCCCATACCGATCAGGATGAATTCCTGCGCCTGTGTAAAATGCCGCTGGAGGAGGCCGTGGAACGCGTGATGACGGGCGAGTTCCGGGATGCCAAGACCTGCCTGGGCCTCCTGATGGCCAGCCGGGTGCTGGCGGCCCAGCCGCGCCTTCCCCGCTGGGGCGACGGCCCGCAGCCCGGCAGGCGCATGGCCGGTTTTCCCTTTGCCAGGGGCTGATGGAAAGGCTGATGCGCTTGCTGGAGTGTCCGCCGGACGCGCGAGAGGGGCAGGAGGGTGCGCTGTCGGACGAGACGATGCGCCGGCTGCTCCGGCGGCTGCCGCCGCTGGAGGGGGAACGGGTGATCCTGCGCCTGCCCCGCATGGCGGACGCAGGCGACCTGTTCGCCTACGCCAGCGACGAGGAGCTGAGCCGCCATGTGCTGTGGGAAACACACCGCAGCCCGGCGGACAGCCGGGACGTGCTGCGCGGCATCATCCGCCGCAACAGGCGCGGCCTGCCCGTCACCCTGGCCGTCACGCTTCGGGGCGACGGCCGCATGATCGGCACCATAGGCTTCCAGTGGATCGACGCGGAGAGCCGCAGCTGCGAGATCGGCTATTCCGTCGCCCGCAGGCTGTGGAACCGCGGCATCGCCACGGACGCGCTGAAGGCTATGCTGCCCCTGTGCTTTGATATGCTGGAGCTTAACCGTGTGCAGGCCCGCTACGACCTTGACAACCCCGCCTCCGGCCGGGTGATGGAGAAGGCGGGCTTCCGCTATGAGGGTGTGGCGCGCCAGAGTCTGATGCTGAAGGGACGCCTGGCCGATATGGCCTGCTGCGCGATCGTGCGGGAGGACTGGCGGCGGGCCAACGAAGAAAAACAATCCGCAGAAAACGCGGGCGCGCAGGCAGCTCTCGGGGCGGCCGAAAGCGCGCGGGAGCAATGAATGAAAAAGCTGTCCGCCAAGGCCGTTCTGGCGCTGTGCATGGCCGTGTTCGGCACCGTGCCGCTGTTTGTCCGCCTGATCCCCCTGTCCAGCGCGGAGATCGCGCTATGGCGCGCCGTGCTGGCGGCGATCTGCATCGTCGCCTATCTGGCGGCAGGCAGGAAGCGCCTTCGCCTGTCCGATTATAAGGGCAGGGCCCCGCTGTTTCTGCTGAGCGGTGCGGCCATGGGGGCCAACTGGGTGCTGCTGTTTGAAAGCTACCGCCATATCACGGTGTCGGTGGCCACGCTGGTCTATTACACGGCGCCGGTCATGGTGACGGCCGCCAGCGCCCTGCTGCTGCGCGAGAAGATCAGCCGCTTCCAGGCCGTCTGCATGGGCCTGGTGCTGCTGGGGCTGGTGCTGATCGTCAACCCCGCCGGCGCGGGCGGCGCGGACGCGGGCCTTGGCATCCTGATGGCGTTGGGCTCCGCCGTGCTCTACGCAACGGTCATCATGCTCAACCGCATGACAGAGGGCGTGCCCGGCGTGCAAAGGACGCTGCTGCAGTTCTTCTCCGCCATCGCGGTGCTGCTGCCCTATGTGCTGCTGGGCGGCGGTCTCTCCATCGGCGGCATTGACGCGCGGGGGCTCGCGGCGCTCGTCACGCTCGGGGCGCTGCACACGGGCCTGGCCTACTGCCTGTATTTCGGCTCCATACAAAGCCTCAAGGGGCGGGAGATCGCCATCCTCAGCTATATCGATCCCCTGGTGGCGGTGCTGCTCTCCGCCCTGCTGCTGAGAGAGCCCTTTACTCTGCTGCAGGGCCTGGGCGGCGCGATGATCCTCTTTTTCACCTTCCTGAGCGAGCGGGGCAGCCTGCGGCCGCCCGAAGCGCAGGCAGGGCGGCTTTACAAAAAATGAACAGGCGTATATAATGAGCAGGCTGTGAAGAGGACGGGCGCGGGCAAGGGCCTGAGCGAGCCGGGGAGGGTGCAAGCCCGGCGGAAACCGCCTGACGCCGGATCACCTTGGAGCGCGGAATGAGGATTCCCGGCTGCCGCCGTTATCGGCTGCCTGCCTTGGCAGGCGCAAGCGGGCGCTATGCGCCAATTTGGGTGGTACCGCGGATATGTCCGTCCCATGTCGGGGCGGGCGTTTTTAATTTTGGAGGGCTGTATGTATCGGAAAGTCTCAACGGATATGAATTTTCTCGCGCGCGAGAATGAGATCGCGAAGTTCTGGAAGGATGAGGGCATCATCGAAAAGAGCTTCCGCCAGAACGAGGGCCGCGAGCGCTTCACCTTTTACGACGGGCCGCCGACCGCCAACGGCAAGCCGCACATCGGCCACATCCTCACCCGCGCGATGAAGGACCTGATCCCCCGCTATCAGACCATGCGGGGCAAGGACGTGCTGCGCGTAGCCGGCTGGGATACGCACGGCCTGCCGGTGGAGCTGGAGGTGGAAAAGAGCCTGCACCTTGACGGCAAGCAGCAGATCGAGGCCTACGGCATCGAGCCCTTCATCCAGGCCTGCAAGAAGAGCGTGTGGACCTATCTGAACGAGTGGCAGGAGATGTCCGAGAAGGTGGCCTACTGGCTGGATATGGAGCATCCCTATGTCACCTACCACGACAGCTACATCGAATCCGTCTGGTGGAGCATCAAGCAGATCGCCGACAAGGGCCTGCTGTACCGCGGCCACAAGGTGGTGCCCTACTGCCCGCGCTGCGGCACGGCGCTGGCCAGCCACGAGGTGGCGCAGGGCTACAAGGAGGTCAGCGAGTATTCGGCCTTCGTCCGTTTCAAGATGAAGGGGCAGGAGAACACCTACCTGCTGGCCTGGACGACCACGCCCTGGACGCTGCCCAGCAACGTAGCCCTCTGCGTCAACGCAAAGGAGGACTACCTCTGGTTCCGCCTGCGGGGCGAGACCTTCGTGATGGCCAGGGCGCTGGTGGAAAGCGTTTTCGGCGCGGAAGACGCGGCCAGCATCGAGGAGATCAAGACCGTCAAGGGCAGTGAGCTGGCCGGCGTTGAGTACGAGCCCCTCTACGCCCCGGATGTCATGCCCCCGCAAAAAGGCTGGTATGTGGTGACGGACGACTACGTCACATTGACCGACGGCACCGGTATCGTTCACACAGCCCCCGCCTTCGGCGAGGACGACGCGCGCGTGGGGCGCGCCAACAGCCTCCCCTTCCTGCAGCCGGTGGACGCCAGGGGCGAGTTCGTGCAGGGCACCCCCTGGGCGGGCGTCTTTGTGAAGGATGCGGATCCCCTCATCATGGAAGATCTGCGCGGGCGCGGCCTCCTGTTCAAAAAGGAGATGTACACGCACAACTATCCGCACTGCTGGCGCTGCGACACGCCGCTGCTTTACTACGCCAGAGCCGGCTGGTTCATCCGCATGACCGCCGTGCGCGACGAGCTGATCCGCAACAACCGCTCGGTGGACTGGCACCCGGACAACATCAGGGAAGGCCGCATGGGCAACTTCGTTGAGAACGTGGTGGACTGGGCCGTTTCCCGCGAGCGCTACTGGGGCACCCCCCTGCCGGTGTGGACCTGCAAAAACGGCCATACCCATGTGATCGGCAGCGTCGAGGAGCTGAAAAAGCTGAGCATCGCCCCGGTCGATCTGCCCGAGCTGCACAGGCCCTACATCGACTCCGTGGTGCTGCGCTGCCCCGAGTGCGGCGAGGATATGCACCGCGAAAAAGAGGTGCTGGACTGCTGGTACGATTCCGGCTCCATGCCCTTTGCGCAGTGGCACTATCCCTTTGAAAACAAGGAGAAGTTTGAAAGCACCTTCCCCGCGCAGTTCATCAGCGAGGCCATCGACCAGACCCGCGGCTGGTTCTACAGCCTGCTGGCCATCGGCACCGCGGTGTTTGACCGCTCCCCCTACGAGAGCTGCCTGGTGCTGGGCCATGTGCAGGATAAGGAAGGCCGCAAGATGTCCAAGCACCTGGGCAACGTGGTCGACCCCTGGAGCATCCTGAACAAGCAGGGCGCGGACGCCGTGCGCTGGTACTTCTATACCGCCAGCGCCCCCTGGCTGCCCAGCCGCTTCTCCGAGGAAGCCGTCAGCGAGGGGCAGCGCAAGTTCATGTCCACGCTGTGGAACACCTACGCTTTCTATACGCTCTACGCGGAGATCGACCAGTTCAACCCCCTTGAGCACGATCTTGACAAGGTCCAGCTCAGCCTGATGGACAGGTGGATCCTCAGCCGCCTCAACAGCACGATCAAGCAGGTGAACGAGGGCCTCAGCGCCCTGCGCATCCCTGAGAGCGCGAACGCCCTGCAGAGCCTGGTGGACGACCTGAGCAACTGGTATGTGCGCCGCGGCCGCAGTCGTTTCTGGGGCAAGGGCATGGCGGGCGATAAGGAGGCCGCCTTCGTCACGCTGTCACACGTGCTGTCGACCATGTGCCGCCTGATCGCGCCCTTCACGCCCTTCATGGCGGAGAGCATGTACCAGAACATCGTGCGCTCGGTGGACGGGAACGCCCCCGAGTCCGTGCACCTGTGCCCCTTCCCCGAAGCGGATGAAAAGCGCATCGATCAGGATGTGGAGCGCCAGATGGATGACCTGCTCAGCGTGGTCACCCTGGGCCGCGCCTGCCGGAACCTGGCCAACATGAAGGTGCGCCAGCCCGCCCAGTCCCTGTATGTGAAAGGCGCGGCCTTTGACCTGCCCTACTGCGAGCTGGTGAAGGACGAGCTGAACGTGAAGGATCTCAGCTTCATCGAGGACAGCTCCGCTCTGACCGATTACCTGCTCAAACCCCAGCTGCGCACGCTGGGCCCGCGCTACGGCAAGCTGCTGGGCAAGATCTCCGCGGCCCTCAAGGAAGCGGACGGCGCGGCCGCGGTGCGCGGCTTTGAAAAAGGCGAGCCCCTGCGCCTGCTGATCGACGGCACGGAGGTGCTGCTCAATCAGGACGACGTGCTGGTGGAAGCCGTGCAGCGCGCCGGCCTTGCCACCATGGAGGACAGGGGCATCGTCGCCGCCCTCAGCACGCAGCTGAGCCCCGAGCTTATCATGGAAGGATACGCGCGCGAGGTCATCAGCAAGCTGCAGACCATGCGAAAGGACGCCGGCTTTGAGGTGACCGACAGGATCAATGTGCGCTATGAATCCACCCCAGCCATCCGCCAGGCCCTCTCCGCCTTCGGTGGGATGGTGAAGGACGTGGTGCTGGCCCTGAGCCTTGAGGAAGGCCCCGCGGCAGAAGGCGCCTACACCCAGGAATGGGACATCAACGGTGAAAAAGCCGTGCTGAGCGTGAAGAAGGCCTGAAGCTAAAGGATCGTCTTAGAGCCGCGGTTCAAATCCCGGCGCGCATAGCAAATAAACCTACTCCCGTTAGCCGTATCGCACGGCAAAACGCGAGTAGGTTTTTCGTTGTTCACGCAAACATCCGAAGCAAGAGAGCTGGTGTTGCCCCTGCTGCTTCGCGGGTACAGGCCCGGACTACACGAGCCTGCTGAGTATGAACACCAGCAGGAGAGCCGGCATGGTATTGGCCGGCCTTATGTCCGAGATCTCGGCCATGGCACAGCCGTTCATTGCGGTCAGCACACCGCCGACCGACAGAAAGTTGCTGACGGTCGCGGGGCTGAGCAGCGGAGCCACCAGGCCGCCCGCCAGATAGAGCACGATCAGTATGGCGCCCTGCGCCAGCCCCAGCAGCGCGATGGACGGACCCGCCACTGAAGCGAAGAGTATCGCCGTGATGAAGTCCAGCGCCGCCTTGGAGAGCAGGATGGAGGAGTCTCCCGAGAGCCCCTCCTCCAGCGCGCCGAAGATGCCTGTTCCGCTCAGGCAGAAGGCCACGAAGGCCAGCACGAGCAAGTCTGCCCCCTCTTTCCCGCGAACAGGGTCAACTCTTTTCAGCGTCTTGACGGCACGGCTTCTGAAGAAACCGTCAATGCAGAGCGCCTCACCGATCAGCGTGCCAAACAGCACAGAAAGCGTGACAGCCAGCATGCTCTGCGTGGTCACGATCTTGATGATACCCATAGTGATGGCGACAAAGCCCAGCACGGCAGGCAGGGAATGCCTGATCCGTTCCGGTATTCTGTCTCCGAGCCTGCAGCCCAACAGCCCGCCCAGAAGCACGCCCATGCTGTTGCAAATCACACCGATCGGCACAAATCTTTCCTCAATTCCTCTTCTATATCAGTACAGCCGTTCCGGGTTGTAAATGATGCTGAACTCTCCACACCGATATTGCAGGCCTTCCCCCGCGAAGGTCCTGACCCATTGCCCAACGCCATCGTGCATCAGCACGCGCCGAGCGCAGACCTGTGCCTCGCCGATCACGGCTGCCGGCAGTCTCTCCGGCCGATGCCCCACGAAACACTGCTTGACATCGGGAAAGGCTGCGCCAAGGCGAAGCAGAGCATGATAGTAATCATTCAGGGGCATGCTGTAATCCCCGTACAGCCAAACGCTCTGGCCCGACAGCGTATCGCCGGCAAACAAGGAGCGCGTCTTTTCATCGTAGAGGCAGACGCTGCCCGGCGTATGTCCCGGGACTCGGAACGCTTTCAGAACACGCCCGCCCAGATCGAGTTCCATACCGTCATGCAGCGGCTGTGGCGGCGGCCCATCCTTTACCAGAGCCGGCGCCCAGGCATCCAGCCGGTCCGGGCAGATCCTGCGGATGTCGCCCAGCCGAAAGCTTTCGCTGCACATCGAGTGAAAATAGGGCAGGTCATCAGGATGCATCAGGCAGGCCTCAAACTCGCCGTTTCCACCCGCGTGATCCGGATGTCCATGGGTATTGATGACGGTCAGGGGAAGATCGGTCAGGCCGGACACATATTCCCGCAGCGAGCCTATGCCCATGCCGGTATCGATCAGCGCGGCCCTGTCCTCCCCCTTGACCAGGTAGATCTGCTCCTCCATCGGCGCCGTCACGGAGATAATGCCGCCCTCCCATTCCCTGTGTCTGAAGAACGGTTCGTTCATGTGGCCGGCCCCCTTTGGAATACCCGGTCAAGAAAATCGAATATCTCATCCGTGAGAGCCTCCGCGTCATACCAGGGCTGCCCATGATGCCCTTTGCCCGCGAAGGTCCGCAGGATCACCCTGTCCGCTCCCGCCGTCTCCCGAATCCGGCGCGCCAGAGCCTCGGACTGCTGCACGGGCACGGTTTCATCGGCCTCACCGTGATGGATCAGAAACGGCGGCACACCGGGATGCACATGGCTCACCGGCGCGGCCAGGCGGGACAGCTCGCGTACCTCCTGGATGGCATGCCCAAGCAGCCTGGATTCCGGCGAAAGCGGGTCATCATGATCTGCCGCGCCAAACCCGTTCTGCCGGATCTGGCTGTCCATCAGGCAGAAATCACCCGCCGGGCCGCACCAGTCGATCACGGCCTGCACGTCGGACGAGGCTTCGGCCCAGCCCATGGTCAGGTCCTCAAAGGCCGGATTGCCGCAGGTTGTGCCCATCATGGCCGCCAGATAGCCGCCGGCGGAAGGGCCCCATGCGGCAAAGCGCCAGGGGTCCAGATGAAGGCGGCTGGCATTGGCCCGCAGAAAACGTATGGCCGCTTTGCAGTCGTAGACCAGGGCAGGGAAGCGCGCCTCACCGCTCAAACGGTATTCCACGCTTGCCAGGGCATATCCTCTTTTAAGCGCCCTCAGCATCGGCCTCAGGTTGTCATCACGCCGCGTGCCGAACAGGAAGGCCCCGCCGTGAAAGTGGATGATCAGCGGATAAGGTCCCGACGCACCGTCGGGATAATAGAGATCCAACATCTGGCTGCCTGATTGCTTCGCATAAGCGACATCAAGCTGTTTATGCCGGATTGCGTCCAGCTCATGCCGGGGCAGCAGCGGCAGCACAACGCGACTGTCTTCCATCAGCTTGCCTTCTTTACTTTCTGGGCCGCAGCCTTCTGATAAGTGTCAAAGCCTACCGCCGCCAGCAGCACAAGCCCCTTGACAATGTACTGGACATAGGTGTTCATGCCGATCAGCTGCATACCGTTGCCCAGGATACCCAGGATCAGCACGCCTGTGACCAGACCCCACATTTTTCCTTCTCCGCCCTTGAAGGAGATGCCGCCAAGCACGGCCGCGGTCATGCACGAGAACTCGACGCCGGGGCCGGTCGCCGGGGCCGCGGAACCCGTTCGCGCAAAGAGGATCGTGGTCGCTACCGCGACGAAGAAGCCACAGAGCGAGAAGACAGCCAGCTTGATGCGCCGTACGTTGATGCCCGCCAGGTGCGCTGCATCCGCGTTGGAGCCGATCGCGTATACAAACCGGCCGAAGTAGGTCTTGTTGAGAATCAGGCTGGCGGCGCCTACGACGGCAATCATGATCAGAACGCTGACGGGGATGGTCCCCAGCAGGTAGCCCTGGCCGATGAATTTATACTGCGGGGGCAGGTTCAGTATCACGCTCTGATTGGCGACCGTATACGAAAGGCCTTGAAAAACGGTCATGGTACCCAGCGTCACGATCAGGGGATGCACCTTCAGGGAGACGGCCATCAGGCCGTTGAACAGCCCCAGAGCGATCCCCAGCACGGCGCACAGCACCAGACACAGCCAGACGGGAAGGCCCACGTTTTTCATCAGCACGGCCGTCGTCACGCCCACCAGCGACATCTGCCAGCCAAGTGAAAGGTCCATGCCGCCGCTGATCATGACAAACGACAGCCCGACCGCTGCGACAATGACATAGGATTGCTGCACAAACACGTTGGTCAGGTTCTGCACCGTGAAGAAATAGGGGCTGAGCGCCGAAAACAGCAAGACCAGGAGGATCAAAACGAAGAGTATCACGTATTTTTTCAGGGCCGCCGATATCCTGGCAGCCGGCTTCACATTTGGCTGTTCCATATCACACCTCACTGTTTGTCTGGGCGGAAGCCAGTTCGAGCACACGGATCTGGCTGAACTCATCCCTTGTCAGTTCTCCCGTGACCCTGCCGTGCGCCAGTACGATGATGCGGTCGGAAATGCCCAGCAGCTCCGCCATATCCGAGGTGATCATCAGGATCGCCTTTCCCTGCTCGGCAAGATCACACATGAGAGAATAGATCTCCTGTTTGGCGCCGACATCGATGCCGCGCGTCGGTTCGTCAAAGATCAGGATATCCGAGTTGGCGGCCAGAGTCTTGGCCATAACGACCTTCTGCTGATTGCCTCCCGAGAGGTTTTTGACCAGCTGACGCGCCCCCGGTGTCTTGATGCGGAAAAGGTCGATAAACCGCGAGGACAGCGCCGCCTCCCGCTTCCTGTCCACCCAGGGGCCGTTGGACAGCTGCTTCAGGCTGGCCACGCTGATATTCCAATCCACCCCCTTTTCCAGGAAACAGCCCTGCTGCTTCCTGTCTTCGGGGATCAGGCCTATGCCGCAGGCTATGGCATCCGATGGCAGGCGAATGGCAGCCGTCCTGCCCTGTACCAGGACTTTTCCCGCCTCCTTGCGGTCCGCGCCGAAAATGACGCGCGCCAATTCGGTGCGGCCTGCGCCCACCAGGCCCGCCAGGCCCAGTATTTCGCCTTCGTGCAGGCAGAAACTGATGTCCCTGTCCCCATTTCCACTCAGGCCTTTCAACTCCATCACAGTCTTGCCGATCGCCCGCTTTCTGTGGGGATACGTTTCTGTCAGTTCGCGCCCCACCATCAAGCGGATGAGTTCTCCGCGGCTCGTCTGGGCGGTGGGCAGCGTGGTGATGTACCGGCCGTCGCGCAGCACGGTCACCCGGTCCGAGATTTCAAAGATCTCATCCATTCGGTGAGAGATATAGATGATGGTCACACCGCTTTGCTTCAGCCGCCTCACAATATCAAACAGTTTTTCCACTTCGGCAAGTGAAAGAGGCGCGCTGGGCTCGTCCATGATCAGGATCTTGGCCTTCCTTGAGATCGCCTTGGCGATCTCTACCAGCTGCTGCTGCGATGCGGGCAGTTCGCTGACGGGGCACTCCACCGGTACGGAAACGCCCATCATGTCGAAAATGCTGCGCGCTTTCTCCTCCATCCGGCGGAAATCGACAAACCGTCCGCTTCTCTCGCCCAGGCAGATATTCTCCGCGACGCTGAGCGAATCCACGAGGTTAAACTCCTGATATATCACTTCAACGCCCTGTCTTTTTGCCGTCGCCGGGTCCAATCGGCTGAAAGACTTGCCGTCNNCTTGCCCGCGCCGTTTTCACCCAGCAGCGCGTGCACCTCGCCCTTTTCAAAATCTACGGACACATGATCCAGAGCCACCACACCGGGATACAGCTTGGTGATGTCCCTCAATGAGAGTATGCTTTCCCGCATATTGCCTCCTCATCCTTGTTTAACAATTGCGGGGCGGAATCTCCGCCCCGCATCTGAAGCCTGGAGGCCTTATTGCTGAGGATAAGTTTTGGCGATGGTATCAGTGATCTGCGGGCCCCAGCTGTAGGTGCCGTTGGCCAGGTTGCGCAGCGCCTGATAGGTGGCCACAGGCAGATCGACCTGTTCCCCGTTGATGGACGGGCCGACGATGGCCATGGTGCCGCGGAACACGGACTGATTGGACGGAGACATGTTGATGATCTCCATGATGGGGTCGGAATTGTCGCCGGAGAAAATGGCCAGCTTGGAATAATCAAGGCCCGCCAGCCCCATCAGGAACTCGTTGACGCCCAGCGCGGAGTCCGCGTTGTAGGTCAACACAAGCTGCGCGTCAGAGTTTTGCTGCCACATGTTTTCGATGACCGTGCGAGCCTCGGCGCTGGTCATGGCTTCGCCCTGAGCGACAACGACGTCGGCATATCCCCATGCCGTGATCTTGTCGATGATGCCGTTGGAACGGTTGGTGGAGTCGATCGTGGATGTCTGCTTGATGACGATCACCTTGGGCTTCACGCTCAGCTTTTCGGGCGTGCCGTCCTCCGAGAAGGTCTTGAGCAGCCATTCGATGCCCATTTCGGCGATCTGCTCGCCGCAATTGTACTGGTTCATGTTCATCATCACATCGTAGATACCGGTATCTGTGCCGCCCACCAGTACTTTCACGCCGTTTTCCTGCGCCTTGCGGATAACATCCTGCATGTTGTTCGGGTCAACGGGCCAGACACCGATGGCCTTGACGCCCATGGCAATGAAGTTTTCCATTTGCTCCACCTGCCGCATGGCGCTGCCGCCGGCGTCGGCGATCTGAACCTTCAGCCCTTCGGCCTCTCCCTGCTCCTTGACCGCCCCTGTCAGCCAGCCGATGAAGGGGTTGGTGGTGTCCGTCGCGCAC
>DBQV01000035.1:0-647 GCA_002305755.1 Christensenella sp. UBA1385
CCCTCCGCCCGCACCAGCAGCTCCCGCTCGGCGCCGCGGTACACGTCGCCCATGCGCGCCTGCCCCAGGGCCATGTACAGGCGCGGCGCGTCCGGGTTCATGCCGATGAAGGCGTGGCCCGCCCGCATGGCGGCCAGTATGTCGCTGCCGCCCCGCCCCCTTGAGTACAGGAAGGTGCAGGGCATGCCGAAATTGCGCAGCAGCTCCGCCCGGTGACAGTCGCTGCCGCCCAGCGCCGGCCAGACGCGGCCCTTTTTAAGCTCCCCTTCCCACAGCTCCACGCAGCCGCGGTTCCAGGGCGTGAAGGGCCCGTTCCACACCTCGATCATATCCAGCGGCACGTCCTCGCCCGTGCCGAAGGTCCAGCCGCAGGAGGGGTCCACCGGGTGGTTGACCGAGCAGAGCGCGCCGCTCCTCTTTCCCTCCCGCATCACATCCAGCACCTCCTCGCGGCCGTTGGCCGTATAGGTCTTCACCGGGCGCTTCACGCCGTAGAGGTTATAGTGGCCGCCGTAATAGGTCATTTCCACGCCCGGCAGCACCGTGAGACGCGGGGTGGAGCGCAGATGATCGTTGGAGCTCATGGCGTTGTGGTCGGTGAGGAAGAGGTAGTCAAGCCCGTCCGCCTCCGCGCGGCGCAGCACCTC
>DBQV01000035.1:700-1394 GCA_002305755.1 Christensenella sp. UBA1385
TCCTCGATCAGGTAGGCCCCCAGCACCGCCTGCCAGACGCCCGCGCGCGGGGCGGTGGGGCGGTAGCCGGGCGTGGCCCAGTTTTCGCGGATCTCGATCTCAGACCGCTGAGAGCCGGAGGCCCCCACCAGCTCGCCCGAAGGGTCCTCCAGCGCGAGGTCCACGATGTTGACCTCCCTGCGCAGCGTCACGCCCTCCGCGCCCGGCATCAGGCGGTGGCGCGTGTAGGCATAGGATATTTTGAGCGTTTCCACGTCTTCGCCCACCTCGATGGGCAGGCGCAGATACTGCCGCTGCTCGCTGCGCGCGATCAGGCGGGTCAGGCTTTGGACGAGAGGCTGGGACATAGGCGGTCTCCTTTGCGTCGGGATGGATGGCGGTGCTTGATCCGGGAGGCGCCAAAGGGCGCTTATCCCTTGGCCGCGCCCAGCGTCAGCCCGCCGATCAGAAAGCGCTGCGCCACCGTGTACAGCGCGATCAGGGGGATGACGGTGATCACGATGGCGGCCATGCGGGCGTTTTCGTAGATGTGCATGGTGCCGGAGGTGCTGTCGGTCGGCTGGGTCAGCTGCCGCAGGATGATGGGCAGGGTAAAAAGCTCCGGCTTGGTGGTGATGATCAGGGGCACCATGAAGCTGTTCCACTTGCCGATAAACTCAAGGAAGGTGATGGCGGCCAGGCCCGGCAGCGCCAG
>DBQV01000035.1:1417-4002 GCA_002305755.1 Christensenella sp. UBA1385
TTGCGCATCAGCATGATGGAAAAGCTGGAGACCAGGCCGTTGATGATCAGGCCCTGGTAGCTGTTGATGAGGCCCAGCGCCTTGTTGAGCGAGAAAATAGAGACGAGCGTCAGATCGCCCGGGATCATCATGGTGATCAGGATGCCCGAGGCGATGAAGCGCCGGAAGGGCAGATCGCGCTGGATCAGCACATAGCCCGCCATGGCCGACAGCAGCACCGTGAAAAAGGTGCCGATCAGCGTGACGACGGCGGAGTTGTAAAAGGCCCGGCTGAGGCCCTGCGCGTTCCAGATGAAGCGGTAGCCCTCGGTGGAAAAATCGCGCGGCCAGAGGGCGATGTCCGAGACCTGCGAGGCCGTGTTGCCCGACAGCGAGATGGACAGCACGTTCACCATCGGCAGCAGCATGATGAGGAAGGTGAGCGTGAGCAGCAGGGCGTTCACGGCCCGCTGCGGCCGTGTCATCAGGTTCTGATGGGCGGGGTGCGTTCTTTCCTTCGGCTTCGACATGCTCATCCCTCCCTCAATAGCTGGCGTCCCGGTCATATCCGGCCAGGCGCCTGGTGACAAAGGTGATGACGAAGGTGATCAGCAGCACCACGGTGGCGGCCGAGGTAGCGGTGCCGATGCGCATCTTGGTGATGCCCTCCTCGTAGATATACAGCAGCAGCGTGCGGATGCCGTCCTTGGTGGCGGGGCGGTTCATGATGAGCACCTGGTCAAAGTTGCGCAGCACGCCCGTCGCGCCCAGCACCAGCAGGGTCTTGATGGTGGGCCACACCTGCGGGATGATGATGTAGAGGATCTGCTTCATGCGGCTCGCGCCGTCGATGCGCGCGGCCTCATAGACGCTGGGATCGATGCTGACCACGCTGGCCAGCAGCAGCACCGTAAAATACCCCGCCTGCTTCCAGGCGTTGGTAAAGAGGATCACGGGCCGGCCCCAGTGGGGCGAGGTGAAAAAAGGCAGCCGCTCCAGCCCCAGCGCCGCCAGCATGCCGTTGACCATGCCGTCGTGCGCAAGGATCTGCAGCCACATGCCGCCCACCACCGTCCAGGAAAACAGGTAGGGCAGGAAGGTGACCGTCTGGATGGCCGATTTGATGAACTCGCCCCGCACCTCGTTGACCATGACGGTCAGCACCATGGCCACCGCCAGATTGATCAGCAGGCTTGAGGTGCCCACCACCAGCGAGTTGCGCAGCGAGGATTGAAAGACGGGGTCGCTCAGCGTGGCTCGGTAGTTGTCAAGGCCCACAAAGCTGGGCGCGCCGATCAGGCGCACCTTCTGAAAGCTCTGGACAAAGCCGAGGATCAGAGGGTAGAAGGTAAACACCGCAAAATAGATGAACACGGGGACGACCATCAGGTAGATGGCCCTGTACTGCCACAGTTTCCTTTTCAGGCTGCGGCGCCGCCGCAGGGTCTGAGCTTGGGACAGCGCGCTCATCGGGTCACTCCTTTCGCCGGAAGCCGCAGTCGGCTTGGTGCCGGGCCGGTATTCAGAGGCAGGGCCTGCTGCGCGGGGGCAGGGGCTCTCCCGCGTCTGTGGGGGAAGCGCCCAAAGGCCGAGGCCGGGGAGGGACAAGCCCTCCCCGACCCGCTCAGCCCTGGTACTTCAGGGGGTCTCAGATCACGCCGCGGGCCTTCAGCTCCTGATCCATCGCGGCCACGCCCTCCTGGGCGGTCTTGACGCCGGTGATGATCTCAGTGGCGTACTTGGCCACGATCTCCTTGTAGGTGCCGGTCATGGCGTTGCTCAGCTCCAGGGAAGCGTAGGGCAGGTAGGCCATGGCTTCCTCGATGTGCGGGGCGCTCCAGCCGATGGGGTTGACGTACTTGCGGCTGGTGGGCACGGGCGCGCCGTGGTCCATGCCGTGGGTGGCGCCGATCTCGGTGAGCACGGCCTTGCCGTCCACCATGTTCCAGTCATGGCCCTCGATGCCGATGGACAGCAGCTCGCCGCCCTCCTGCGTGGCCATGTATTCCAGGGCCTTGATGGCGCCCTGCGGGTTGGCCGCGTTGACCGGCACAGCCCAGATGGAGGGATCGCCGCGCATCAGCGAGTATTCGCCCTGGCTGTTCTTGGTGCCGCCCAGCGGGAAGGCCTCGATCACGGAGGGGAAGTTCTCCGGCACGCGGGTGTTGTACAGGCCTACCCAGGCCGCCCAGTCGACCACCAGGCCGGTCTGGCCGGCCATCATCTTGTTGCGCATGTCACCGGTGGTGTTGATCAGGGCGTCGGGGTCCATCAGGCCTTCCTTGTAGAGCTTGGCCAGCCACTCCCACACGGGGATGGCCGCCTCGGTGGCGATGGGCACGTAGAGCGAGCCGTCCTCGCGCTCGGCAAAGCCCAGGCGCAGATCCACGCTGGCAAACCAGGGCTGCAGGTCGAACAGGCCCGGGATGTGGGCGTTGAAGGCGTAGAATCCTTCGCCGCCGGCGGCCTGCAGCTGTTTGAACAGCTCATAGTAGCCGTCCAGCGTGGGCTCCACCTTTGAAAGGTCCACGCCCGCGCGGTCGGCCACGGCCTTGTTGACCACGGGCACGCGGTGCACCTCGGTCTTGTTGAAGCCGCCCCAGATG
>DBQV01000069.1 GCA_002305755.1 Christensenella sp. UBA1385
CATGTGTTCTGCCAGGTTCGGCGGATGCACTTGCCGCCCCAACCTCCCGGCCGGGCAGGAACTGTAAGCGTTGGCCAAGGATCTGCTGCATATTGCAAACCTCGGAGAAACGGAGATATGGACGGCAGCGGTACCTCGATTGGAACAAGAAATGGAATGGCTTTTTACAGGAAAAGACCTATGACGAGCGTGGCCGCTGGATCTGCACCCATGAGCATTTGCACCGGGCCAGAAGCGGGCTTGACAAGCTGCTGTCACAAAACACCTTATTTACCTGCCTTGAGGATCCTGCTTACCCGTCCACTGATAACCGCATAGAAGGCGGCATAAACGCACAGTTGCGAGCCGTGCTTCTTCACCATCGCGGTATGCCGCTGATGCACCGAATCAAGGCAGTGTTCTGGTGGTGTTATCTGCACTGCCCCGACCGTTTGCAGACGGATGATCTTCGCAGGATCATGCCCACAGACAAACAAACAGCCGCCATCTGCCAGAAGATGACGGCACAGGCGAAGTCTTTTGAAGAATTGCCCGGTTGGGGCGACGCTATTGTTTGGTCTGAACTGCATCGATCGACCTTGTTCTCCTCCCCATGGAACTGACCCGCCAGACACACTTTTTGTCCTATAACCCAGAATTTCTTGCTGTCATGGATCGCATAATTACTTGGTCAGAATGGGTGAGCATGGCATTCAACAGAGCATGAGCCGAAAAGGCAACTGCCTCGACAACGCTGTAATGGAAAACTTCTTCGGCCTGCTGAAAAGTGAGCTGCTCTATCTGCAAGAATTTGATCCTATAGAGCACTTCAAAGCCGAGTTGATTGCGTATCTTGATTACTACAACAACCGCCGTATCAAGGCAAAACTGAAGGGCTTGTCTCCTGCTCTTCACAGAAAACAAGCCCTTTATGCCGCTTAATTTAATTCCTGTCTAACTTTTGGGGGTCACTTCAATGACTGATAAGAACAAGTTTCGGGGCAAAGAACGGGAATCTCTTCGCAATACTGCCGAAAAACTGGCATAATAACGAAAGCGACTCATGGTTGGGCTTGAATGGGTGTGTTCATCAGTGGGCCCTTAATGCCTGAAGCACTTTCGTGACATAAGCGATAGCTCAGCCTACCATATCTCCCGGTCTTGCCAAAACCCGCCTTTTCCTGTATATTTTGCTTATTGAATATATGGAGGGGCCGACGTGATCACAGCCCTGTGTCTTAACCCGAGCCTGGACAGAACGCTGTCTGTGAGGGGTTTTCGCCCCGGAGAAACCAACCGCGTGGAAGACGAGCGCACCGCGCCCGGCGGCAAGGGCGTCAACGTGGCTCGCCTGCTGGCCTGCCTTGGGGCTGAGGCGCAGGCCCTGCTCTTTCTGCCCGAAGACGGCAGGGCGGCGATGGAAGGCGCGCTTCGGGAGGCGGGCTGCGGTCTGCTTGGTGTGCCTCTGCCCGGCAGCCTGCGGGTGAACCTGAAGGTGCTGGACACGGTGAACGCCCGGGTGACGGAGCTGAACGCCCCCGGCCTCGCGCCCTCTAAGGAGGCGATGGAGGCCATGGAGCGCCTCGCCGTTTCGGCGGCGCGGGGCAGCCGCTGGCTTTGCCTGTGCGGCAGCCTGCCGCCCGGCTGCCCCGAGGATTACTACGCGCGCCTGATGCGGGCGGTGAGGGCGGAGGCGCCCGGCTGCCGTGTTGCTGTGGACGTGTCCGGCCCCGCGCTTGAGGCCGCGCTGCGCGAGGGGCCCGACCTGATCAAACCCAATATCGAGGAGCTTTCGGACCTCTCCTCAAGGCCGCTTGCCAACCTTCAGGAGGCACTCGCGGCCGCGGGGGCGCTGCCGGGCCGGGGCGCGGGGGCGATCCTGCTGTCTCTGGGCGGGGAGGGGGCCGCGCTGCTGACGGAGGGACTGCGCCTGTTCGTGCCCGCGCTGCGCCTGGAGGTGGCCAGCACCGTGGGGGCGGGCGACGCCATGCTGGCGGGCTACATCGCCGGCACAGAGCAGGGCCTTGCGCCCGTGGAGGCCTTCCGGCTGTCGGCCGCCTGCGCCGCCGCGCGCGTGGCCGGCGATGAAAAAGAGTGGCGGGACTTCCTTGCGCGCGTAGAAGTTCGGCCACTTTAGGCCGATATATTCGTGATTGTGTTAGAGGGAGAACAAAATCGCACGGAATCGATCGTTTGAGTTGAATCTCAAAAACAGGCAAAATGGGGAAAATACGAGAAAAATAGCTGGAAAGTTGCCGAAATATCGCCGGGGATTGAAAGGATTTTTAGAAATATAGTGCAAAAAGTGACGCTCTATGGTACAATCGCGGGCAGTGGGTCGTGTTATTTAATTGCCGACCCGCAGATCTGAGGAGGAATGTGTATGTGCGACTGCCAGAACGCTTATGCCGAGCTTGACGCGATCATACTCAGGCACAAGGATGAACCGGGCGGGCTGATGCCCGTCATGCAGGAGGCGCAGAATGCCTACGGCGCGCTGACCATGGACATACAGCAGCGCATTGCCGACGGCATGGGCACTACGCTGAGCGAGGTCTACGGCGTGGCCACCTTCTACGCGCAGTTTGCCCTTGAAAAGAAGGGCAAGCACGTGATCAGCGTGTGCATGGGAACGGCCTGCTACGTCAAGGGCGCGCAGGCGGTGCTGGATAAGCTGGCCGAGTATCTGGAGATCCCGGTAGGCAGCACCACGAGCGATGGGCAGTTCACCCTGCAGGCCACCCGCTGCCTGGGCGCCTGCGGCCTGGCCCCGGTGATGACGGTGAACGACGAGGTGTTCGGCCGCGTCACGCCCGATCAGGTAGCCGGCATCCTTGACAAGTTCCAGGATTGATGCGCGACTGGTCGTTGCATCTGCTGGATCTGGCGGAGAACAGCCTGCGGGCGGGGGCCGGGCTGGTGAGCCTGGGCGTGAGTCTGGAAGAGGACGGCAGGCTGATCATCACCCTTTCGGATGACGGCTGCGGCATGGGGCCGGAGCTGCTGCGCGCCGTCACCTCGCCCTTTGCCACCACCCGTTCCACCCGCAAGGTGGGCATGGGGCTGGCGCTGGCGGGGCAGAACGCGGAGCGCGCTGGCGGCGGCCTGCATGTGAGCAGCGCCCCCGGCCGGGGCACGACGGTGGAGATCGAGGCCGACACCCGCAACATCGACTGCCTGCCCCTGGGCGACCTGGCCCAGACCTTTTTCAGCCTGATCTGCCTGAACCCGCTGCGCCCCGATTTTGAGTGGCGGCTGCGTTCGCCCCGCGGGGAGGAGCACTTTGACACCAGGGAGATCCGGCAGGCGCTTGGGGAGGGCATCTCCCTGGGCGAGCCCGAGGTGAGGGAGTATATCTGCAGCCTGCTCACAGAGCAGTGCGAGACTGTATTCGGAGGGATAATGCAATGAAATCGCTCAGTGAGCTGGAAGCCATCCGCCAGAAAACGCTGGAAAGGATCGCCCTGCGCAAGGAAGACCGCGACGACGGCGTGCGCATCGTGATCGGCATGGCCACCTGCGGCATCGCCGCGGGCGCGCGCCCCGTGATGGCCGCCTTCATGGATGAGATCGACAGGCGGCACCTGCGCAACGTGACCGTGACCCAGACCGGCTGCATCGGCATGTGCCGCCTGGAGCCCATGGTGGATGTCATTGCCGCTGACGGCAGCAAGGTGACCTACGTGAAGGTGAACCCGGAAAAGGCCCGCATGATCGTGGCCGACCACATCGTCAACGGGCATCCGGTCACGGAATACACCATCGGCAACTACGCCGATCAGGCCTGAGGGAGGGAAAGGGAACATGGAGTATTATCGTTCTCACGTACTGGTCTGCGGCGGCACTGGCTGCACCTCGTCCGGCAGCGCCACGCTGCTGAAACTGCTGGATGAGAAGCTGGCAGAGTACGGGCTGGAAAAAGAGGTCAAGCCCATCCGCACCGGCTGCTTCGGCCTGTGCGAGGCCGGGCCCGTGGTCATCGTCTATCCCGAGGGCACCTTCTATTCCCGCGTGACCCCGCGCGATATAGACGAGATCGTCAGCGAGCACCTGCTCAAGGGCCGTGTGGTCAAGCGGCTCCTTCACCATGCCAAGCAGGCCGAGACCGCGGTGGACCTTTCTCTGGACGAAATGCCCTTCTATAAGCACCAGACGCGCGTCGCGCTGCGCAACTGCGGCGTGATCTCGCCGGAGAACATCGATGAATACCTGGCCTTCGACGGCTACAAGGCGCTGGAAAAGTGCCTGCTGCACATGACGCCGCAGGAGGTGACGGCCACCGTCATTGCCTCCGGCCTGCGCGGGCGCGGAGGCGGCGGCTTCCCCACCGGTATCAAGTGGCAGCTGGCCTCCAAGAGCGAATCCCCCGTCAAATACATCATCTGCAACGCCGATGAGGGCGACCCCGGCGCCTTCATGGACCGCTCGGTGCTGGAGGGCGACCCGCACTCCGTGCTGGAGGCCATGACCATCGCGGGCTATGCCATCGGCGCGCACGAGGGCTATATCTATGTGCGCGCGGAGTACCCCATCGCCGTCAAGCGCCTGGAGATCGCCATCGAGCAGGCCAAGGGCTACGGCCTGCTGGGAGAAAATATACTGGAAAGCGGCTTCAGCTTTGACATCCACATCCGCCTGGGCGCGGGCGCCTTCGTCTGCGGCGAGGAAACGGCGCTGATGGTATCCATCGAGGGCAGGCGCGGCGAACCTCATCCCAAGCCTCCCTTCCCGGCCGTGAAGGGTCTGTTCGATATGCCCAGCAACATCAACAACGTGGAGACGCTGGCCAACATCCCGCCCATCATCAACAAGGGCCCGGAGTGGTTCCGCAGCATGGGCACGGAAAAATCGCCCGGCACCAAGGTGTTCGCGCTGGGCGGCAAGATCAACAACACGGGCCTGGTGGAGGTGCCCATGGGCACTCCGCTGCGCACCGTGATCTATGACATCGGCGGCGGCATCCCCGGCGGCAAGCAGTTCAAGGCCGTGCAGACGGGCGGCCCCTCCGGCGGCTGCATCCCGGCGGAGCTGCTGGACGTGCCCATCGAGTACGATTCGCTGACCGCCATCGGCTCCATGATGGGCTCGGGCGGCATGATCGTTATGGATGAGGACAACTGCATGGTGGACATCGCCCGCTTCTTCCTTGATTTTACGGTGGATGAGAGCTGCGGCAAGTGCACCCCCTGCCGCATCGGCACCAAGCGCATGCTGGAGATACTGGACCGTATCGTCTCCGGCAAGGGCGAGGAGGGCGATATCGAGAAGCTGGAAAAGCTGGCCGAGACCATCAAGGCCACCGCGCTTTGCGGCCTGGGCCAGACGGCGCCCAACCCCGTGCTGTCCACGCTGCGCTTCTTCCGCCATGAGTATGAGGCCCATATCCGCGATAAGAAGTGCCCCGCGCACCACTGCCGCGCGCTGCTGGAGTATGTGATCGGCCCGGATTGCCGCGGCTGCACCGCCTGCATGAAGGCCTGCCCGGTGGGCGCCATCACGGGCGAACCCAAGGTGGTTCACCACATCAACCCCGACAAGTGCATCCGCTGCGGCGCGTGCCAGACCAAGTGCCGCTTCGGCGCCATCAGCAGGCAGTGAGGAGGATAGGCCATGAGTGATATTACGCTGACCATCGACAACGTCAGGGTGACGGTGCCTCAGGGCACGACCGTGCTGGAAGCCGCCCGCAAGGCGCATATTCACATCCCCACCCTCTGTTTTCTGAAGGATCTCAATGAGATCGGCGCCTGCCGCGTCTGCGTGGTGGACGCGGGCGGCCGCACGCTGCAGCCCTCCTGCGTGCTGGAGGCGGCCGACAACATGGTGGTGAAGACCAACACCGCCAAGGTGCGCGAGGCCCGCAGGGTGCTGGTGGAACTGATCCTCTCCAACCATGACAAGCGCTGCCTCTCCTGCGTGCGCAGCCGTAACTGCGAGCTGCAGAAGCTCTCGCTGGAGCTGGGCATCGCCGAGGAAAATGAGTTTGCCGGCCTGCGCAACGAGTACCAGGTGGATGACCTTTCGCCCTCCATCGTGCGCGACAACAACAAGTGCATCCTCTGCCGCCGCTGCGTCTCCGCCTGCCAGAACCAGCAGGCCGTGGGCGTGATCGGCCCGGTGAACCGCGGCTTTGCCACCTCGGTGGAGTCCGCCTGGAAGCTGCCGCTGGCCGCCACCGCCTGCATCGCCTGCGGCCAGTGTATCGCGGCCTGCCCCGTAGGCGCGCTGCGCGAGAAGGAGGAGCGGCCCTTGGTATGGCAGCTGCTCAATAACCCCGACAAGCACGTGGTGGTGCAGACCGCGCCCGCCGTGCGGGCCGCCCTGGGCGAGGAGTTCGGCCTGCCCATGGGCACCAACGTGACCGGCAAGCTGGTGGCCGCGCTGCGCCGCCTGGGCTTTGACCGCGTGTTCGATACCGACTTCGGCGCGGACCTCACCATCATGGAGGAGTCCGGCGAGCTGATCCAGCGCATGCAGACGGGCGGCGTGCTGCCCATGATCACCTCCTGCTCGCCCGGCTGGGTGAGCTTCTGCGAGACCTACTACCCCGAGTTCATCCCCAACCTGTCCACCTGCAAATCGCCCCACGAGATGACGGGCGCGATGGTGAAGAGCTACTACGCCAAGGCCAAGCGCATCAAGCCCGAGCGCATCGCCGTGGTCTCCGTCATGCCCTGCACGGCCAAGAAGTACGAGGCCGACCGGCCGGAGCTGAGCAACGGCGCGTATGCGGACGTGGACGCGGTTATCACCACGCGTGAACTGGCCCGCATGATCAAGGAGGCCGGCATCGACTTCTGCAGCCTGCCGGATGAAGCCTTTGACGACATGATGGGCGAAAGCACCGGCGCGGCCACCATCTTCGGCGCCACCGGCGGCGTGATGGAGGCGGCCCTGCGCACCGCCTATGAGACCTTGACGGGCGAAGAGCTGGCCAAGCTCGACTTTGAGGCCGTGCGCGGCGTGGCGGGCGTCAAGGAGGCCAGCATCGACATTGGCGGCACCACGGTCAACGTGGCAGTGGCCAGCGGCACCGCCAACGCGGCGAAGCTGCTGGACCGCGTGAAGGCGGGCGAAAAGAGCTACCACTTCATCGAGATCATGGGCTGCCCCGGCGGCTGCGTGAACGGCGGCGGCCAGCCCATCGTGCCCGCCCCCCTGCGCATGGAGATGGACCCGCGCGTCGAGCGCGCCAAGGCACTTTACAGCGCGGACGCGAACGCCCCACTGCGCAAGAGCCACCAGAACCCCGAGGTGCTCAAGGCCTACCGTGATTTCCTGGGCGAAAAGGGCGGCCACCGCGCCCACACCCTGCTGCACACCAGCTATCAGGCCCGGCCCAAATACAAAACGGTGCAGGGCTGAGGCTGAAACGACATACAAAAAACAGACAGGCGGAAGGCTGCGGCCTTCCGCCTGTTTGCTGACGACTGTGTATCTATTCTCTTTCCCTTGCCTTTTCTTCCAGGCTTTCCTTCAGCCGGTACACGCAGTCCAGCTCGCGGCAGTAGCCGCGGGCCACATCCTCCGCGAAGGCGGCGCAGCTGGGGGAGCCGCAGGCCCCGCAGTCATGCCCGGGCAGGCGGCTGAGTATGCCGCGCATTTGCTGCATACGGCGGAGGGCCGCGCTGACATCCTCATCCAGGGCCAGGGCGGTATTGGGCAGGATGGCGCGCTCGTTGAGCAGCTGGGAGGGGGAAAGGGGCCAGGCGGGCGCCACGTCCTCCGGGTCGCTGTGGGGCAGATCGCGCAGGATGGCGCGCATGGTGTTGCGGGCGATGAAGCTGTTGCCGAAGACCAGGGGGCCGCCCACGCAGCCGCCGGGGCAGGCCGCGGCCTCCAGAAAATCCAGATCGCTCAGGCGGCCGTTCTCCATCTCCTCCAGCACGTGGATCACGTTGTCGATGCCGTCCACGGCCAGGCTGCCCACGCAGAGCGCGGCCTCGCTCTCGCCGCCGTTGAGCGCCCAGCCCAGGCCCAGCGGCGTGGCCGCCGTGGTGGTCTGCGAGTGGCGATGCTGCGGCAGCAGGGGCTGCATGGCCTTGTAGACCTCACGGATGGAGATGGCCCCGTTCGCGCTGGAGCTTTCATGGCCCAGCGGGCTCTTGATGGCCGTCATCTTGGCCGGGCAGGGCGTGATGAAAAAGAGCCCGACCTCTTCCGGGGACACGCCATGCCGGGCGCAGAATTGCTTTCGCGCCATGGCGGCGGCCACCTCCATGGGCTGGCGCAGGGGCACGATGCTGTCGATCAGCGAGGGGAAGCGGATCTGGATGAGACGCGTCACAGCCGGGCAGGCGGAGGAAATCAGGGGGCGGGGCCGGTCCCTCTCCTTCAGAAGGTCGCGCAGCGCGCGCGTGACCACATCCGCCCCCTGAGCCACCTCAAACACCTCGTCAAAGCCCAGGGCCTTCAGCGCGTCCAGTATCTGGCCCACGCTGTGCGCGCGCCGGTCAAACTGGGCGAAAAAGGAGGGGGCGGGCAGCGCCACGCGGTACTTGTAGGCCCGGATCGCGGAGAGCTCGTCCGTCAGCGCCACCTTGGCATGATAGCTGCAGTAGCGGATGCAGGCCCCGCAGTCGATACAAAGCTCGCCGATGATGTGCGCCCTGCCCTCGCGCACGCGGATAGCCTGCGTGGGGCAGTGCATCAGGCAATCGCTGCAGCCTCTGCACAGCTCCTTATTCAGCGTAACGGAATGATAACGGGCAGGCATTCGGCCCTCCTTGATGCCGCCTGACGGCAAGATCATGATAAATTATTAACGAGTTTGGCTGCGGATCAGCCCAGGTGGAAGCGCGCCTCCAGCCGGGTGCCGACGCCGGGCCGGCTCTCGATCAGGAATTCGTCCGCGTTGCGGCGCATGTTGGGCAGGCCCATGCCGGCGCCAAAGCCCATATCCCTCGCCCGGTCGTCCGCCGTGGAAAAGCCCGCGCGCATGGCGCTCTCAATATCGCTGATGCCGGGGCCCCTGTCCTCCGCCGTCAGCACGATGCCCTCCGGGTCCACCCGGATGCTCAGCTGCCCGCCCAGGCTGTGGATCACGAGGTTCATCTCCGCCTCGTAGGCCACCACGGAGACGCGGCGCAGGATGTCCGCCCCGATGCCCAGCTGGCGGAGCGCCTGTTTGATGCTGGCCGAAGCCTCGCCCGCGCGCTCATAATCCTGGCTTTCGATGTCAAAGCCGCGGGTGAAGGCGGGGGCGCTCACCCTGCCCTCGGCGCGCCTTCATCCTCCGGCAGCGCGGCCCCGCGAAGGCCGCCCGCGTACAGCAGCCCGGCGGAGGTAAACATGGTATGCCGGGAGCAGAGCACCACCAGCCCCAGTTCATCGGCGCGGGCCAGTATATCGTCGCCCGGCACCTTGCCGCGCGCGAAAATCAGGCATTTCAGGTCCAGTATTTCGGCGGTGCGGACGGCGTGCATGTTGGTCAGCCCTGTCAGCAGCACCGTTTTTTCGGATACGAAGGCCAGCACGTCGCTCATCAGGTCCGAGCAGCAGGCGCTCACAACGGGGGTGTCCAACCTGTCCTGCCCGCAGAGCACCTGCGCGTCCAGCAGGCGGACCAAATCAGCGATGACCACGCGCTCACCTCATTTCGGCAAAATTATAGGGGATCAGCCCGGGTTTGTCAAAAACGGGGCTCAAGGCGCATAGCCCGGCAGGCTGCGCACGGCCCGGTCTGCCCGGCCGCTGAAGAGCAGGGTAAAGAACTGGCTGAGCGAGAGCAGCAGCAGGCCCAGCATGTGCACCCGCACGCCGCCGCCCAGCAGCCTGCCCATGAGCAGCAGCAGCGCAAGGCCGATGCAGCGCCCCGTTACCAGAAAGGATTCGTTCAGCGAGAGCATCTCCGGCTTCAGGCGCAGGGCCTTGGGCTCGTGCATCACCGTGTCGAGCAATATGGTGTATCCGCCGTTGAGAATGGGGCCGACCAGCGCCGCGTTGACCACGCTGTAAACGATCAGCGAGACGGGGCTGATGGAAAGCGCGCCCAGGGCCGCCAGCACGCACAGGCTGACGACCGAGATGCGCATGTACTGGAACCTGTTGGAGGGGAGGATGAAGCGGCACATATAGGCGTAGGCCAGGATGCCCGCGGCGCTGGAGAGCAGCGTGTTGGTGCCGATCAGCAGCTCGTCGCGGATGATCTCATAGAGCACCACGTTGAGCATGAAGTTGAAGGCCCCCTCACGGACGCCCTTGAACAGCTGCCCGGTCAGGGCGTCGCGGATGAGCGGGTTATGCATGGCCAGAGCCAGCGCGCGCGAAAGGCTTCCGCCCTTTTCCTCTTTCGGCGTTTCCCCGAGGGGGCCGGGCAGGCGCAGCGAGAGAAAACAGGTAGCCAGGGCGATCACCGCGGCAATCGCCATCACGGCGATGTACCCGCTCAGCCCGCCGATCAGGCGGATCAGCAGCCCGGCCAGGAAGGGGATCAGCAGGCTGACCACCGAGGCGATCACGTTGATCACGGCCAGCGCGCGGTCCCGCTCGCGCGAGCCGAGCGTGCCCGTGATCATCTGCCCGTAACTCAGCCAGTAATAGCCGTCGGCAAAGCCGTTGACCAGGCCGATCAGCAGGTGAAAGCGGGTGGCCCGCTCCCCCAGCGAGATGATGAGCAGGTACAGCGAGAGGTAGGACAGGATGCCGATCACGGTGGTCACGCGCGCGCCGATCCGCTTGATGACGCCGGTGGCCGCCGCCATGAACACAGCCCCCGCGATGAACAGCGCGGCGTTGTATAGCAGCACGGCCTCGATCCCCTCGCCCGGGGCCATGAGCATGGTGTTGATAAAGACGGCGGGCAGCCTGGTAAAAATAAGAAAGAAGGTGTGGACCAGCAAAAAGCTGTTGAAATCAGGCGGGAAGCCGCCAAACCAGCCTTTGAGATCAAGGTGCTTTGCGATGCGCACGGGCCTGCCGCCTTTCTCGGGTTATCGCGGACACTGAATACCTGTCCATTATAGACCGCCCGGAGGTTTTCGCATAGATGGAAAATACTATGTGAAAAATCCCCGCGCTGTTGTACAATAAGGGAAGAAATACGCTGACAGGGAGGACAGGATGCCTATCAATCAAACGGGGCGGGAAATCCGCCTGGGCCTTATCGGCCTTGGCTGCCGGGGCAAATCGCAGCTTTCGGTGCTGCTGACGATGCCGGATGTGAACATGGTGGCGGTCTGCGATGTCTGGGAGGACAGGGTGGACGAGGCAAAGGCGCAGTGCCGCGCCGCCGGCCGCGAGGAGCCCGCGGGCTATACGGACGCGCGGGCCCTGATCGAGCGGCAGGATATCGAGGCGGTGCTGGTGATGACCGGCTGGCAGACGCATATCGCGCTGGCCGTGCAGGCGCTGCGCGCGGGCAAGAGCGTGGGCATGGAGGTGGGCGGCGCGGCCTCGGTGGAGGAGTGCTGGCAGCTGGTGCGCGCTTCGGAAGAGACCGGCCTTGGCGTGATGCTGCTGGAGAACTGCTGCTACGGCCGGGAGGAGATGACCCTGCTCAACATGATCCGGCAGGGGCTTTTCGGCGAACTGGTGCACTGCCAGGGCGGCTATCAGCACGACCTGCGCGATGAGATAGGCCGCGGCGACATCAACCGCCACTACCGGCAGGATCATTTCAGCACCCGCAACGGCGAGCTCTACCCCACGCACGAGCTGGGCCCCATCGCCGAGTATCTGGACCTTAACCGGGGCAACCGCATGCTGAGCCTGGTGAGCATGGCTTCCAAGGCGGCGGGTCAGGCGGCCTGGATGCGCGAGCACCGGCCCGATCTTTCCGGCCTCAGCTTCCATGAGGGCGATGTGGTGACCACGATGATCAAGTGCGCCCGCGGCGAAAGCATCCTGCTGACGCATGACTGCACGCTGCCCAGGCCCTATTCGCGCGGCGGGCGCGTGCAGGGCACCCGCGGCATCTGGATGGAGGACAACCGCTCCATCTACATCGACGGCCGCTCCCCGCAGGACCCGGGCTATTGGACGCACCGCTGGGAAAGCGATAAGGCCTACATGGAGGAATACCTGCACCCCCTGTGGAAGGAATATGAGCAGCTGGGCATCCGCGGCGGGCACGACGGCATGGATTATCTGGTGCTGCGCGCCTTTGTGGAGAGCCTGCAGGAGGATAAGCCCTTCCCCATCGATGTCTACGACACCGCCGCCTGGATGGCCGTCACGGCCCTCAGCGAGGAATCCGTGGCGCTGGGCTCCGCGCCCGTGCCGGTGCCCGATTTTACGGGCGGCCGCTGGATGACGCGCGCAAAAGAGCACCGCGGGCAGTACGAGCTGTGATGCCGGAAGGAGGAAATACAGTCATGAACGGAGAATCTGAGCGCTATCCTCTTTCCGCCTTCCGGCTGGAGGGGCGGCCGCTTTCCTGCCTGCCCTACGGCAGCGGGCACATCAACGAGACCTACCTCGCCGTCACCGATACGGGCAGGCAGTACATCCTGCAAAAGATCAACAGCCAGGTCTTCCGCGACGTGCCCGCCCTGATGGCCAACATCGAGGCTGTGACGGCGCACCTGAGAAAGAGCGAGAGGGACCCGCGGCGCGTGCTGACGCTGGTGCCCACGCTGGAGGGCGGAAGCTTCCACAGGGAGGGCGAGGGCTATTGGCGCGTGTACGATTTCGTGACCGGCAGCCTCAGCCTTGACCAGGCGGAGAGCGCGGCGGATTTCGCTGAAAGCGCCTCGGCCTTCGGCCATTTCCAGCGGCTGCTGCAGGACTTTCCCGCCGCGCGGCTGCACGAGACCATCCCCAATTTCCACGATACGCCAAAGCGCTGCCTGGCGCTGCGCGAGGCCATCGAAAAGGACGTGATGGGACGGGCCGCCGGCGCGAAAGAGGAGATCGACTTTGCCCTCGCGCGCGAAAGCGGCGCGGGTGAGCTGACGGAGGCTCTGCGAAAGGGCGAACTGCCCCTGCGCGTTACGCATAACGATACCAAGCTCAACAACGTGCTCTTTGACGCCAAGACCCGCAAGGCCCTGTGCGTGATCGACCTGGATACGGTGATGCCCGGCCTCTGCGCCAACGACTTTGGCGATTCCATCCGTTTCGGTGCCTCCACCGCGGCGGAGGACGAGCGGGACCTTGACAGGGTGAGCATGTCGCTTGACCTGTACCGCGCCTACAGCGAGGCCTTCCTGGCGGCCTGCGCGGGCGGTCTCAGCGATCGGGAGGTCAGCAGCCTGCCCGTGGGCGCCAGGATGATGACCTATGAGTGCGGCGTGCGCTTTTTGACCGACTACCTGAGCGGCGACACCTACTTCCGCATCCACCGCGAGGGGCACAACCTTGACCGCTGCCGCACCCAGTTTAAGCTGGTGCGAGATATGGAAGAGAAGTGGAGCGAGATGCGCCTGTGATGAAGGTGAAAGTCTAAGGGCGTTTTCGCCTGGCTTCTTCCTCGCGCAGTTTCAGATAGCTCCTGAGCCTGCTCCCGTCAATCAAAAAAGCCGGGGCAAAGTCTTCTGCTTTGTCACCGGCTTTTTTGATCGGCTTTTATCTGTACTGCGCGTTGATGGCCTCGATTTCCGCTGCGCGCAGCGGGGGGAAGCAGTAGGGGCAGGGGGTCAGGCGGGCGTAATCGCCGCTGTCCAGCTCCGCGTAGGTGAATTCCGACAACGGCAGATACTTGTCGCGCACGCCGAAGCACTTGTCCGCCGCGTGGTAGTTCTGCCCGCCGTTGGGGTTGTAGTAGAGCTTCAGCTCCCCATCCGGGATGGGCAGCTGGCGGCCCCTGACGTCCTCCCAGATCACCACGCGCACGCTGCCCATATAGGGCTTCTTGCGCAGGGTGTCCCACAGCCAGCGCATGCTGGTGCCCTTGGGCGTGCGCTTGCGCTGCACGCGGATGCAGCCGTGACTGGCGCGGCTGCCCAGCGCGTTTTCCGTGTACTCGTAGTTCTTGGTGTCGCCGCGCTTGATGTAGGGCACCATGTGGATAAAGTCGCCGTCGTTGAAGCGCAGCGCATACTCACCCACCATGTTGTCGCTCACAAAATCGCCAACCGGGCTGACGATCAGATACTCGCCGCTTCGGGTCTCGTTGTAGGGCTGCCGGTCGTTGGCAAGGCCGGTGGAAACGGCCAATGTGTCATAGAGCTTGCCGTCTTCAAAGATGTACAGCTTCTGGCTCAGCTTGTCCACCACCAGGCCGTACTTCTGGCTGGTCTGCTTGACTTCAAGCAGGTCCGTGCGGATGTAGCCCTGCGTGAGCTCGTTCCATTTTTTGATCTTGGAATCGTGGAAGGAGCTTGAATAGGCTTCCACCAGGCTCCAGCCGTTGTCCAGCGTTTCGATCACGTGCAGGCCCTGAGAGGCCATGGTGATGTCGGCCACGCGCTCGGAATCCGCGCTGGGCTCGCTGTAGAGGTAGGTCTGCTTTTTCTGGTCACCCTTCACCACGGTGATGGGGGCGGTGAGCATGGCCCAGACAGCCGCCTCGTCGGTGATATCCATGGGGGTCTCCCAGTAGCTGGTATCGTTGCCGGTGCGCACGGTGCCGGGGATGGGGTTGAAGGCGGCGCTGTCTGAAACGAGAGAGGCGCTCTCCTCCTGCGCATAGCCATCTGCCAGCGGCAGCGCCAGCAAGAGGCAGAGAAACAGAGAAAAGAGACGGAGAGGTCGGGTTACTGTCATGAAAACTCCTTACATGAGGGGGGCGGCTGCCGGGGCGGGGAAGGCGATGGGCGGGAAGCCTGCGAAGCCGGTCAGCTGCATGACGATCACGGCCGCGCCCACCAGCGCCACATACAGCGCGAATTTGTAAAACGAGATACGCTCAATGAGCTTCAGCATATAGCGGATGGCAAGGAAGCCGCTGACGGCGGCAAACAGCACGCCCACCAGCGCGGAAGGGCTGATGAGGGAGGAAAACCCGCCGGTCTCGACGGCGTCCTTGGCCTCCATCAGGAAGCTACCGAGGATGGCGGGGGCGCTCATCATGAAGCTGAATCTGGCGGCAGTCTTGCGGGAAAGGCCGCCCGCGACGCCGCCCAGCAGCGTGGAGCCGCTGCGGCTCACGCCGGGCAGCAGCGCGATGCCCTGAAACAGGCCCATGGTGACGGCATGCTTCATCTCCACTTCTTCGCGGGCCCCGCTGTGGCGGCCCCTGCCGCCGCTGACGCGCTCCGTCAGCACCAGGAAGAGCGCGGTGATGAAGAAGCTGATGCCCAAAAACCAGCCGGTGAACAGGCCGTCGATCCAGTCGCCCAGCAGCAGCACCAGGAACAGCGCGGGCAGCGAAGCGATGAACAAATGCAGCAGCGTGCGGTTTTTGACGGGGTGCAGCAGCATATCTACCCAGTCTTTCCAGAAAATAACGGCCACGGCGATCAGCGTGCCCATGTGCAGCATCACCGAAAGGCCCAGCGAATCGCCCGGCCTGTAGCCCAGCAGGCTCAAAAGCTTTTCGGCCACCAGCAGGTGGCCGCTGGAGGAGACGGGCAAGAATTCGGTCAGGCCCTGTACCACGCCCATGATGGCGGAAAACAACAGCTGCATCGCGAGTCATTCCTTTCGGCGGGCGGCTCTGCCGCCCGGGCGGTTTTTATTGTATCGGCTGCCGCATCGGGTGTCAAACCGGGGCATCGCAGTTTTACATTTCCTTCATGCTTTTCCCGCGCGGCGGGGTATACTGTGTAGGCGCGCCTTCGCGCGAGGATGGAGAAAACGGATGAAAGCGGAGATCAGAAACCCCGGGGGACTGGATATAGTGGAAGCTGGCCGCGTGTACCACGGCGCGGATCAGGACTGGTTCGGCACTGCCTGGCGGCGTCAGGCGGGCTGCGGGCCGACCACGGCGGCCAACCTGCTGCGCTATCTGGGCGAAAGGGCTGGGCTGACCCTGCCCGCCGCCGGCGCGCCGGAAATGCGCCGGCTGATGGACAGAGCCTGGGGCTATGTCACGCCGGGTCTGATGGGCCTCAACACCACGGAGGCCTTCCGGGAGGGCATGGACCGGTTTTTGAGGGAGACGGGCAGCCCGCTGCGCTGCCGCGTGCTGGACGTGCCCGCCCGCAGGGAGGAGCGCCCCTCGCGGCAGGCGGTGTATGAATTCTTGAAGGAGGCCTTTGAGGCCGATTCTCCCGTCGCCTTTTTGAACCTTGACCGCGGCGCGCTGACCAACCTGGAAAGCTGGCACTGGGTCAGCCTCATCGGAGCGGAGGCGGGGCCGGAAAGCCTTCTGGCCGCCTGCTGCGACAACGGGCAGCTGCGCACGCTCGATCTTGGGCTGTGGCTGCAAACCACGGCGCGGCGAGGGGGATTTGTGAGCGCGCGGTGAGCTTGCCGGCTGACCGGAAAGTGGTCAGATCGTCTGAAAAACCTGAAGAGCAGCAAAGGGAGCGCGAAAATGCTTGTTGTCCAAGGTGCCTGTTACTCCTGCAGCGCGATCGGAAGGTTTAATTTTATTGACACTGATCGGAAATAGTGGTAAATGTATAACATGGGAAATCAGCTTATCAAGGGTGAACATGGTAAGCGGGGAGTGGAGATGGGGGCCATGAAACGAGAGCTGGTGGTACTGAGCGTTTTCGGCACGCGACCAGAAGCCATTAAAATGGCACCATTGGTTAAGGCGTTGGAAGCAGCGGAAGGCGTCAACAGCCGCGTGTGTGTTACGGCTCAGCATCGTCAGATGTTGGATGCGGTGCTAAAGCAGTTTTCCATCGTGCCGGATTATGACTTGAACCTTATGAGAGACGGGCAAACACTTACAACGATTACCACCGGTGTGTTGGAAGGTATGGCACCCGTATTGGAAACGTTGAAGCCTGACATGGTGCTGGTTCATGGGGATACCACGACTTCTACAGCGGCGGCGTTGGCATGCTTTTATCATCAGGTGGCTGTTGGACATGTGGAGGCGGGCCTACGTTCTTTTGACCGCTATTCTCCTTTCCCTGAAGAAACGAATCGTGTGCTTACGAGCCGACTTGCTACGCTGCACTTCGCGCCGACTGAACGCAGCCGCATGAACCTGGAGAGGGAAGGTATCACACAAGGAGTCTATGTGGTTGGAAATACGGTGATTGATGCCCTTCATCAAATGGTGCGGGAGGATTATGTTTTTTCGGATTCGGCTCTGCGGGAATTGCCTCTTGAGGAGGGGCGCTGGGTGCTTATGACCGCTCATCGTCGGGAGAATCTGGGTCAGCCACTCAGGCAAATATGTTTGGGTGTTAAACAGATCCTGGCAGAGCATCCAGATGTCCATCTGGTCTACCCTATGCATCCTAACCCCTTGGTTCGTTCTGTGGTTACGGATATTCTTGGCGATGTGGAGCGAGTTCATCTGATCGAGCCGGTCGATGTAGCGGATATGCATAACCTTATTAAACGCTGCTATATGGTGATGACGGATTCCGGTGGACTTCAGGAGGAAGCGCCCGCCTTAGGAAAGCCGGTTGTGGTGCTTCGCACGGAAACAGAGCGCCCTGAGGTGGTGGAGAGCGGCTTGGCCATTCTGGCCGGAGTGAAGGAAGAAGATGTTTACCGTGTTGGATGCAGCTTGCTGAGCGATGCGGCGCTGTATCACCGTATGAGCCATGCGATTAACCCCTATGGGGATGGCGACAGCGCTGGAAAAATCGTGAAGATACTTCAGAGATACGCTCAGCAGCTCATGGGCTGACACAGGTTTACTACCGAAGACGGGAGCGTTGGAGCGCATGGCTATGAAGGATAGAAAGCTCACAGGGCTGTTTGGCGTGCTGATCGTTCTTAGCGTGTTGCTGGTGCTCTCGATAACGGTGATAGTCCTGCTGCTGAGACTGAACTCCCGGGACGTCCTTACGATATCCCCTACAGTTTCTCCGGATGCTGAGAAGCTGCTAAATGCTTCTGATCTGGAACCGGATCCTTTGCGGCTTTACCGCAGCTATGAGGGGATACTGAAGAATGGCAAAGGGGAGACGATTGAGCTGTCCGATTGGCGAGGACAGCCGGTGCTGTTATTGTTTTGGTCCAGTTGGTGCGAGGATTGCAAGGGCTTCCTGACGGAAGGCTTTTCTGACGCAGCTGATGCGGCTGCAGAATTGGGAATTCCACTTCTTCTGGTATGCCGAGAGGGAGTTCGAGGAGATGATTATGCCCGGGCCTCATCGGTGCTGCAGGATATGGGGCTACAATATGATACCTTCATGGATCCTGACGGGCTGCTGTATACCGCCCTGGGGTTTCATAGTGTGCCCGGCCTTGCGGTGTTCGACGGAGGGGGACGTCTGGTTCTGAACACCAACAATATGCCGAGCGATACGAGTATCCGCAAGATCATTGATTATGCTCGTGGAGGCCAGCAGCAACTGTTAGAAGCCTTCGTGCGAGGGCTCATTCAACCTGACGGTCTGATGACCGCCAAGTACAGCATAGAGGGCGGCAGCGCTAACGCTGGAGATGTTGTGCTCTCTGAGTCTGTGGGACTGCTGATGTGCTATGCCCTTGGACAACAAGATCAAGCGCTCTTTGATTTAGTGTGGCGGGCCGGGTATGAACATCTGTTTGAAAACGGCCTGTTTGCCTGGAGAGCAGTTGGAGGAAAACGAGAGGATGTCAACTCCTCCTTAGATGATTTACGGATCTTGGACGCCCTTTATTCTGCCAGCCAGCTATGGGGCGGCGATTATCGCACGGATGCTGCAAAATTGGCTCATTCTCTGTATAACGGAGTAGTTTCTGAGCAAATTATGAGGGACTTCGCTCATTTGACGGATGGGGAGATGTCTGAGCAGGTAGCCCTGTGCTATCAAGATCCAGCCGCAATGAGGAGACTGGCCAACCTGGATGTCAGGTGGAGCGGGGCTGCCGCCAAGGCTGAAGAGCTGCTCAAGAATGGAATCATCAGCGAGGAGTTTCCTCTGTATTGGCCCCGATACGATGTGTCTTTGAAAGAATATATCGGAGACGACTTGCATACTGCTGAAGCGCTTGTGACCGTGTTACACGCGGCGCAGGCAGGCCTTATCCAGGAGACTACGCTGAAGTGGCTGGAGGACAGTCTGAGACAAGGCCCGCTTTACGCCAGATACAGCAGCAACGGACAGGTGTTGCCTAGATATGCATATGAATCCACGGCGGTATATGCCTTAGCCGTGCAGATTGGTCAATTTACGGGGCATACTGAATTGACCCGCCTTGCTTTGGCCCGGATGGAGCGCATGAGATGCTTTGAAGGGGCGCTGACGGGAGCCTACGGACAGATCACTGATGCCGCTTTCTACGCTTATGATGCACTGCAACCTTTGCTGGCGTGGCAGAGCCTCAGCAATCACTGATGCTTTAGGGTTGCTCATTGTATTGGAAGGAAGAAACGGCATGAAGTGGATCGTCATGGGCCTGAAGGGAATAGCAAAGCTCTGGTTTCTGGCGGGAAATCAGATTCGCCGTTTTGACCGTTCCATGCGTGATCGTTATCGGCCCAACCGCCTTGCGTGGGCTGCTCTGTTGGTGATGGCGTTACTCATGAGCCTTATGCTGTTTGTACCGCCGTATCTTGGCCTATCAAATGACGGCAGCTTTGATGCCATATTGTCTGATACGGGCCTTTCCAGAATGAATCCGCAGGATACGAAGGCCTATTTCAATTACTATGAGCGCACCTATCGCATTGATGAGAGCGTCAACCGCTCCGGCACTACGCCTCTTCCGCTCCAGTGGATGATCTCTTTCGCTATAGGAATCGATACTCTTTTCACCAACGATACAGTGTTTGACTTGCGCTTCCTGGCAGCGCTGTATATGTTCCTTTACCTTGCTTTACTTTACCCATTCTTACACTTCATTTTTCAGCGTGTACCTCGATATTCTGAGGGCTTGTTACTGGCGGCCATGAGCGTCTTGGTGTTTGCGGATTCCACCATGGTCGTGCGGTTTGCTTCACTGTATACCTCTCCCCTGGAAGGCTTGGCGTTACTCGCTTTGCTCGATGTGCTGTTTCTGCTTTCTGGGGATGGCTTTAAGGGTCTGTGCATGGTGGCGATGGGAGGATGTGTCACACTTTTGACGCTTGTCAACAAATACTGCGCGCTGCTGGGTATTGTGGCTTCATTGGTATATTGGAAGATGTTCTATCAGCAGCAGGGCTTGCCACTTCGGATGCTGAGCCTTATCATGGCAATAGCGATGTCGGTTTTGGGTGTCGTGTACACCGGACGGATGATTGATAAACAGACTTCGGTTGAAAAGTATAATCAAATGACCAGAGGCGTGCTTTTTCAGGCGGACATCCCCACCAAAGCTCTTGAGTTTTTTGGGATTGACGCACGATACTCGGTGCTGACCGATACCTATGGAGATCAAGAGTATCCGGTGGTCCTGCCGGATGAAGGCTTGCTGGATCAGGGGTTTTTTGACCACTACGATACACCGCGCGTTTTATTTTACTATTTGCTCCACCCCACATCCCTGCTTGGAATGTTTGATCGCGGGGTACATCAGGCCTTTATCTCCCGCTCTGATTACAGCGGCACCTATGAGGAGAGCGTGGGACTGCCGCCGAAAGCCAAGACTCCGTTCATGAGCGTTTGGTCGACCTTTAAAGAACAGAGCGCACCGAAGACTGTGGGTACGGTATTGCTCATCGCAGCAGCACTGCTGAGAAAAAGCAAGGGAAAGAGAGAAAACCAAGTAAGAAATGACCGTTACCGAAGGTTGCTTGGTGTATTTATCATGATGGCCGTGCTTGAAATGCTGACTGTGTTGTTGATGTCTGGGGACAGCGAGCTTCTACGTGAGCGATTCTTGATGGGGATGACCATTGACCTGCTGTTCGTGTTGCTGGTAACAGAACTGCTGCACAGGACAAAGAGTATCGATGTTGATGAGGAGAGCGTGTCGTGAAAAAAAACGAATGGCAGGCTCAAATGCAACGGGATTTGGCCATGCTGGTGTTGATCCTTTGGGCTATTTCGCAGGCTTTGATCTTGGCGTTTGCGGTACCGGAGATGCGCGTTACCTACCTGGTGATGCTATTTGCCATGGGGATATCGGTGCTGATAGGATATTTTGGCTATGCATCGATCAGCCTGATGCTTGCTGCCGGTCTGACCGTGATTTGGATTACATACAAGATTCATGGCGTGTATGTGCGAGGAGAAGTGCTATATCTTCTGGATTATGTACTCACGCCAATGCCTTTGCTTGGGGCGGTAGGGGGCTGGTTGTATTGTTTAGGCTTTCAGAGCATCAATACCGAAAACACCATGCTCCGTCAACAAGTGGAGGAGCTGGTGCTGGTGGACGACGTCACCGGCATGTACAATCTTCGTGCCATGTATAGAGATCTGCAGGTCATGATTCATTACAGCGCGCGAAATGATCTGCCTGTGTCCCTGATGGAGATTGGCTTGAGATATGAATCAGAGTTAAGAAGAATGCTGCCATCCAGTAGTTTTATTGATCTGCGCAGGCAGATGTGCGAGGTCATCCAAGACAGCGTTCGTGTGGAGGACCGAGTGTATTCCGTGGATGACAAGGGATCGGTGATGATCATGCTGACTGCTAACGAACGCGACAGCGGAATTGTTCGCGCCCGCATTTTGCATGCGCTTGCAACCACGACCAAGTTCAATGATATCCTGGAGGCCGGAACTAAGGTAGATGTGCGTGTCGCCTGCAAACAGTATCATGAGGAACTCTACGGTAAGGATATGATTCGTTTTCGCAAGGCAGTGGAAGCAGAGCTGGTGTATGATGTATAAACATAGACACGCAGCGCCTCTGGTGATGATCGTACTGCTGCTTTCGGCCTGTATATACCCCTTTTCAGCTCGGACGGAGGCGCGCCGAATACTGGTACTGAGAGATGCTGACGGAGATCGCGTATCAGAAGCAAACCTATTGGAAATCGAGCGTTATCTATCGTATAGCGGGCTTTGGTGCGATTACGCGGACGCTTGGGTGCAAGCAACGCTGGATTCTTATGATGCCGTGATCGTAGTGATGGCGGAAGGCCGTGCTTTGAATGAAAAAACAGCACGAGCGTTGCGCGAGGGGGAACTGCCGGTATTCGTCGCGGGCGGCGGCGCTATTCAACAGCTGGTGCCGACAGTAGAGATACAGGGATCAATTGTGGTACGCCTGGAAACTGAGACTGGAGAAACAAGCGACAAATTGCTCACTCAGAACAGCATTGTGCTCATGGAAGGTGAAAATGCGGTGCTGGGAGGAACGCTGTTTGTCGGAGATCAGCGTTATCCTTTATGCAAGACGACCGAGAGGATTACGCACTTGGCTTACTGTGATGCCAGTGATTCTTTAATGGCCGCGATGCTTGCTACCTTTCTGCAGGCCTGGATGTGGCCCTACCATAATGATCCTACCGTTTATGGTCAGTATCTGGTGCTGGATCAGGTTTATCCATTTTATGAGCCGGCTGATCTTATGGCCGTCACAGACATGCTTATGGAGGAAGGCGTTCCTTACGCCGTGAGTGTAATGCCTGTGTACGCAAACGCAGACTATCCTGCGATGAAACGCTTTTGTGAATGGCTGCGCTACATCCAGTCTAAGGGCGCGTGCATTGTGCTGCATGCCCCCCTTGTTACATTGGAAAACGTAGACATGGAGACCTACAAGAAGCAGCTGAACACGGCTTTTAATGCCTATTCCCGCTATGGCGTGTACCCGCTGGCTATTGAGGCTCCGGAGGTTTATTTGTTTAGCAAGCGAGGGCTTGAAGCGATTCAGGGCTTTCGTACGGTGGTGCTGTATGAAAGTGATGAACAACTCGGCGACCGAGCGGATGGGGCCAGCCTGGCTTGGCATGATGGTCATCAGGTCATCGCTCCGTATCTTCATGAGGGCGGAGCGATCACCACAGCCTATGCGCAGGCAATCTATCTCAACGTGAACGAGGAAATACCTGCGCTTCGCGGATTTGTTCAGGCGCTGAAACGAAGCCAGCGTGTTCTAAAAAGCCTGACGGATCTGGAAAACTCCGTTTATGTTGGCAATGACTATGTGAATCGCAATGCGCAAGGCGTGATTGAGGTCAACGGCGAACTCGTTGATCTGACGTATGAACCCTTTCAGTACGAGGAATACAAATTCCAGAGGGGGCTTGAAGAGTACCTGACCAGTCAAATAGAGACCAGCAATAAGTTAATCATGGCTTTTGTCCTGGTGGCAGGGAGCTTCTTTGCCGTTGCCATTGTGCTCTCTCGCCGTGCCATGAAAAGGGATATCTTGCATCAGAAACGATATCAACATGCGACAGAAAGAAACGGGAAGGCCCGATCGGGCAAAGGGGAGCGTGGCTGAATGAATCTGGTTGATTATTTGACGCTCTTTGCCATGGTATCCATTTGGACTTTGATGGGTATCAATGTGTTGCTTTCGGTGGGAGGCTTTATTTATTACTATAAAATGGGGAAGGAAGATCCCAACATTCCCCTCAAAGAATACCCCTTTGTGTCCGTCATGGTGCCCGCGCATAATGAAAGCGCAGTGATTCGGCGTACGGTGCAGGCGTTGCTCAACTTCGACTATCCAAAGGATCGGTATGAGATCATCGTGATCAATGACAATTCGACCGACAATTCAGCAGAGGTTTTGGCCGACATACAAGCGGATCATCCGGATCGTATGATGATGGTGATCAATACGGACAGCCAGGTAGGGGGAAAAGGAAAGTCGGGTGCGCTGAATATCGGCTTTTCCGCAGCGCGTGGGTCTGTGTTTGCTATATATGATGCGGATAACACGCCGGAACCGCAGGCTTTGCGCATTCTGGTGGAACACTTGATGGTAGATGATTCCCTTGGCGCAGTCATTGGCAAGTTCAGAACCCGTAATCGCAACGCTTCGCTTCTAACTCGTTTTGTTAACATTGAAACCTTGGCTCACCAGTGTATGAATCAGGCGGGAAGGTGGTTCTTTTTCAAACTCTGTACCATTCCCGGCACGAATTTTGTGATTCATCGCCATATTATCGAAGCCATCGGAGGCTGGGATCCCAAGGCGCTGTCTGAGGATACGGAAATCAGCTTTCGTATCTACCGACTGGGCTACAAAATCAGACAGATCCCCGCTGCTGTCACCTGGGAGCAGGAACCATTTCGCTTGGATATCTGGTTTAAACAACGGACCAGATGGGCCATGGGCAATCTCTATGTGCTGGGTAGCAATTTCAAGTACATTTTCGACCCGAAAGGGGGGCGTATGCGCCTGGATGTACTATACTATGCTTTGGTTTATTTGCTGATGGCCACAGCGCTCGTCTGTTCGGACAGTATTTTTGTGTTAGGTGTCCTCGGCTATGTGCATGTGTCATTAGGCGGATTGTCCACCATGGTGTGGGTGATGGCGTGCATTCTGTTTGAATTCAATGTAATGTTAACGCTGAGCATGGAGAAAAACGAGTTCAACTTGGAATCGGCTTTCATTGTGATCCTCATGCTGTTTTCTTACAGCAAATTGTGGGTGATAGTCGTGATGAGGGCCATATACATGATAGTGAAAAAGCTGGCAACCAATTCGGAGTTTACCTGGTATAAGACGGAAAGATCCGCAGATTGACGGAGGTTAATGCGCATGAAAAGAATGAAAAGGCGTTTCCGGATGATGATAGGGTGGATACTGGCGCTCTGCTGCGTTTTTGGCACGGTGTGCGCCCTGGCAGAAAGCGGAGAAACCGTTTCTACGGAGGCAAGCCCTGCGGTGCCGGCGCAAAATGAGACAGGGGAATCTGAGGCGATCGATCGTGATGCAGCCGAGGATCAGATGCCCTTGGGCGTCAGCGATCTCATTGTGCAACAACAGATTGCCAAGCAAGGTGATGCTGAACAGACTTTTCTGAATGCGCGGCAGGAAGGAACGCACTATGTGGATTATGGATTTGGCAGCATTCAGTATATTCAGGGTATTTACTCGGTATTGAGTCTCTACGCGGAGGTGCCGGATTATGCCAAACCCAAGCATGCCGTGATGCGTGTGAGCTATACCGCATCTGACTTGATTCTGGCGGATCATTCGTCTCTTACCTTTTCCTTGAACGGCACTCCTTTCTATTCAACGTACGTTCAATCAAATGCCGAGCAGACGAGCGTTGTTCTGTATGTGCCTGTTCCGGCAGAGCTCATGATGAATGGGTTCAACCTTTTGGAGATCAGTGCCTATATTCGTCTGACTGATGACGAAGGATGCAGCGATGATTACAATGGCGCAAACTGGGTGAAGTTCGATGAAACGACCTGTCTCCGCGTCTCTTATGAGCTATCCGAGCAGGCGGATGAGCTGAGCGTTTTTCCTTATCCTTTCATTTCTAAAATGGATCCGTCCGGCGCAGCTTGCGCGGTGGCGGTATCAGATGCAGCCGCTGACGATGAATTGACGGCGGCGCTGAACCTGATGGCTGGCTTTGGCACTGCGCTTTCATCAAAAAACGATGTAGACTTAGTCCGCGTCTCGGAGACCGAACGAAACAGGATAATCTATATCGGCTTACTGGATAATACCCCCAAGCACTTGCTTTCCTTGCTGGAGCAGGATGTGCCTTCCTCTGGCGCGCTGATTCAGCGTGTGGAGGATGGCGAAAAAGAATATTTGCTGGTCATAGCTAAGGAACCGGATGCCTTGCTGGAGGCTGTGCAACTGCTGAGCGACAGTAATCGCGTGTCTCAGCTGCATAGCCGTACCGCTTTCGTCAGCGTGGGAGAGGCTCGTGATCTGGTCAATGCGGGCGTCCAGTCCTCCTTGGCAGTGGAAGGCAGGTACACCTTCAAAGATATTCTAGGACATGGAGCCAGTTTTGTTGGCCCTTTCCATCAGTCGGCTACCATTTACCTGCCGGTTCCTGAGGACTACGCTCTGTCTGATAAAGGAAAGTTCACGTTTCATATCCGCTACTCTGAAAATCTGGACTGGGATCGCAGTTTGATGACTGTGTATTGGGGAAGCAGCGTTCCCTTGTTCTCACGCAAGCTGTCCCCTGAGGGGGCATCGGGGGAGACGGTGTCTTTCTCCGTTCCTGCGGATGCTGTGGCCGTTCCGGGAACCTTTTTGACCATAGCTTTTGATCTGGAAGTGAAAGATTTGGATTGTACGCCCCGGCAGCTCAATATGCCGTGGGCATACATTGCTGAAAATTCTGCTTTGTATCTTCCCCAGGGGGAACGGGCGGGGCTCAGCTTGAGCAATCGCCCTGCGCCGTTCCAAATGAATAGTCGGATGAACAAAGTACTGGTGGTGTTGCCTGAGCAGGCTGATGCCGATGAGTTGATTCTTGCTGGTCGTACGGTGGCCATGCTGGGAGCGGGAAGCGTTCCTTACGGCAGTCTGCATGCTGTTCATGATGAGGCCTTTAATGAAGAGCAGCATGGTGATTCCAATCTGATCTTAGTGGGCAAACCGTCCTCCAATCACTTGATTGCCGGGATGAACGGCAGCCTGCATTTCAAGTATAATGATGATTTGACCGCTCTTGAATCAAGCGATCGGTTAATTTTTAATGAAGATTATGCCAAAGAGGTTGGCGTGATCCAGCTTCTCACTTCTCCCTACTCGGTCAACCAGGTTGCTCTGGTTCTTTCTGCTGCCGAATCGATCGGCATTAAAGCTTTGATTGAGCGGATATCCAGCGATAGGCTGCGTTGGGCGTTGGCTAAGGAGGCGGTGCTTGTAGATGCCCACGGACAAGCGGAAAGCTATCAGTTTACTACATCCGCGGCTGCATCGTATGAGCAGGCTGCTCCCAGTTTCTCTCAAGTTCTCACAGAGAACAGAGAGCCGCTTATTCTGCTTCTGATAGGCTTTGGCAGCATACTGCTTGTGTTCATCGGTCTGATAATCGTTATTATGCGCTCCCGTCGCAACAACAAACGAGAAAAAGACTGACGCTTGGCAACCGGGAGATCAAGACTGATGATTGTGGAGAAGCGCCATGCTGTTTAATTCCATCGAATTTCTGCTGTTTTTTCCGACTGTGGTGCTGGTCTATTACAGCGTGCCCGGGAAACTGCGCATGTACTGGTTGCTGCTGACTTCCTATGTATTTTATATGGGATGGAACCCGACCTATGCATTGTTACTGCTGTTTTCTACAGTGGTCACATTTTGTTCGGGCCTGTTGATTGGTCATGCCATGGATCTTCGGAAGGCAGGCAAGCGAGTGGTCGTCCATGAGAAGGTCTATGTAGCGTTATCGTTCGGCATTAATTTGAGCATCTTGTTTTTCTTTAAGTATTTTGATTTTGTGGTGGATAATATCAATGTCCTTCGTTCGTCCATGTCGCTTGATCAAATCACCCCCAAATTCGATGTTTTGTTACCCGTGGGTATTTCTTTTTATATTTTTCAGGCGCTTTCCTATACCGTGGATGTCTATCGCTGCAATGTCCGCGTGGAGAAGAATTTCTTCAAATATGCAACCTTTGTCAGCTTTTTTCCTCAGTTGGTCGCGGGTCCTATTGAACGTTCATCTAACTTGTTGGTGCAGTTTGATGAACCACATCGTTTGAGCTTGGGTGCGGTCCGCAATGGACTTTTAATGATGATGTGGGGTTATTTTCAGAAAATTGTGATTGCCGACCGGGCTGCTGTTGTCGTCAATCAGGTATTTAACTACTCATCGTATTATAATGGCTTTGAACTGATCGTCGGAATGATTCTCTTTGCCGTGCAAGTGTACGGTGACTTTGCCGGTTATTCTTGCGTTGCCGTTGGGGCGGCTCAAATCATGGGCTTTGATCTCATGGAGAACTTCCACCGCCCCTATTTTGCTACTTCCATAGCGGATTTCTGGCGCCGCTGGCATATCTCTCTATCCACATGGTTCAGGGACTATCTTTACATCCCATTAGGAGGTAATAGAAAAGGGAAGACGAGGCGGTATGTAAATATAATGATTGTATTCCTTTGCTCGGGGCTGTGGCATGGCGCGGCCTGGACCTATGTAATATGGGGTGCTCTCAACGGTTTGTACCAGGTATTTGGCAGTCTGCTCAAGCCTCTGCGGCAAAGGATCATTCAGGCGACAGGCATACGCAGCCAAACTTTCAGCCATAGGCTCTTGCAGATGCTTCTAACCTTCATACTGGTTGATATTTCTTGGATATTTTTTCGGGCGAATAGTTTAGGTAGCGCGGTGAGCATTTTGAGACGCTTATTCGTGTGGAACCCGGATGTTTTTATCAACGGTAGTTTGCTGGAAATGGGCTTGGACAGCACCCAATGGATGGTGCTGTGCGCAGGAATTCTAATCCTTGTATGCATCAGTGCCTTTCAGGAAAAACGAATTTCTCTGATTAGCTTGCTGCAGAAGCAACAGATTTGGTTTCGGTGGATCGTATATTTGCTGGTAATATTCAGCGTTCTTTTGCTGGGGATTTATGGCCCTGAATTTGATACTTCCGCCTTCATTTATTTCCAGTTCTGAGGAGGGAAAGGCAATGAGGAAAATCCTTAGAGTGTTAGCTTTTCTGATTCTATTCGTTATGGTATATGTGGTGACGGATGATGTTTTGGGAACGAAAGCTTCGGATGCCATTAAATCCATGAAGGAATTGTATATGCTTCCTGCCGATACCGTTGATGTTTTGTTTGTGGGGTCTTCGCATGTAGGAATGAATGTGGATAATCGAACTTTGTGGGACAGGCAGGGGATCGCGGGATACAGCTTGTGGGGAGGTATGCAGCCGACCTGGAACAGCTATTATTATTTGAAAGAGGGCTTAAAATATCAAAGACCTAAGGTTGCGGTGGTAGAAATTTTTTTGGCGGGCAATTTAGTAGATTATTCTACTGAGCCAGTAGCTTTAAAGAACCTTCATGGCATGAAGTTTTCTATTGATAAGATATCTTCTGCATTTGCATCCTATGCCACCTGGCAAAAGGCACTGGAAGCGCTTTGGGGGATGCCATATTACCACGGTCGGTACAGTGAGATAACACAGGAAGATCTTTTGCTTTTTAACAGCCGTTATGATACTGGGTTGAAGCATATCAAAATTCCTTCCGATCAGGTGACGCAGCTGCATATGCTCGATTACAAGGCGATTGAGGAAACCTTGCCTTTGTCGAGTAAAAATGAGCTATATATTCGAAAAATGATCGACCTTTGCAAAGCAAAAAAGGTGGAATTATTGTTTCTCATTGCCCCTTTTGAAGCGACAGAGGAAGAATGCAAACGACTTAATACTGTGGAACAGATGGCGCAAGAGAGTGGCGTCGGAATGCTCAATTACCTGAAATGCTATGAGGAGGCAGGGATTAACCCTGAAACGGATTTTTATGATGTCGGCCATTTAGGCTATCAGGGGATTCAAAAGTTCTCCCGGTCGGTTGGGGACTATCTTCAAGGCCATTATGATCTTCCTGATCGACGATCGGATGCAAATCATATTTGGAATAATGTGATCGTTCAAGAAGAAGTTGCGTTGCCTTGGTACAAGCTGGAGGAGGCGTATTGGGGGGATGGGATCGGATATTTCATAGATACTGGGGTAGCATTATATGACAATCGTTACAGCAGCTGGACTTTGAGAACCCGTGTGGATCTTACTGTGACCGGGGATGATGGCGTGTACCTAAGCTGCTATAGTGAAGAAGCGGGTAAGGATCATTCCGGCTTGTTGATTCGCAAGACAGATGATCGTAGCATATCGGTGATGTTGGGAAAAGGAATAGAGATTGCAGTCCCTGAATATGAAGGGAAGTACGCAACGCTCTCTATCGTTAAACGAGTCGATCGATATACCGTGTGCTGGAATGGTGAAATCGTTGCAAGAGATGTACCACTTCCAGGAGCTTCCTATGGCGGGCACCTATTGGTTGGCTGTCAGGAGATAGCGGCGGGAGGAGAAAAGTTCCGATTTAGTCAAACGCATGTGCTGAATTTAGAAGTGTATCATGATGCGATGAGTGAAGATGAACTGATCTCCTGGACTCCAGAAACTCTGCCGGAGCCGGATTTGCCAATTGGCCAGGGGATTGAAGAGCCGGAAATGATTTACACCTTGCCTGCGCAGTTCATTGGGGGCAAAGATGGGCATCCTGGTTATGTGGACACGCAGCTTACACTCTATGAAACGCCTGGTACTCGTTTTACGGTTTTGACGGAGATAATGCCTGACGAGGCGCCCGGAGACGGCGTCTATCTGGCTGACTTTTCGGAGGAGCCCGGGAGCTATCGAGGCCTGCTCGTTCGTCTCCTGTCGGATGGACAACTGAACATTGTGTTTGGCAATAACTACGGCATTACTGCTACCGTTGATCTTAAAGAATCGATTCGGTTAGCCATTGTAAAAGACGGGAGTCAATATACCATTTATATGAACAGCAGGAAGATCGTGGATCAAGTGAATTCTGAGGCGGCTGCTTATCCGGGAACGCTGCTGGTGGGCGCACAGCTGGATGCAAACGGTCATCTCTTCCGTTATAGCCCGACACAGGTGAAAAGCCTGATTGTAATGGCGGGCTGTCTGAACGAGGAAGAGATACTCGCTTGGGATTATCCACAGGCGCCGATCCCGGAAGAGCGCAATATCGCAGTGACATCTGTGAGCTTCAACATGGCTGATCCCTTTCTGGGCAATGGAAAAGATCGATATCTGGATACAGGAGCTAAGCTCTATGATGCTCCAAAGGACTGGACGTTAGACACTCAGATCATCCTCCGCCGAGGAACCAATCAAGGTGTGTTCCTTTCTTGTTTTGCTGAACAACCAGAAATCGGTTACAGAGGGTTTATGGTTCGCCAAGAGGATACAGAGTCGGTGACTTTATATTTAGGCGGGCTGCAAACGTGGAGATATCTAATCAGTGGGAACAGAGTTCCTATGCATCTGGTCGTGAGTAAACAAGGGAATACCTACACGGTAGCAGTCAATGGAAGAATTGAAACTACCATCGAAAGCGCATGCGCTGCGTATGACGGCACTCTTCTGGTGGGCTGCCAGGCGGATGAGAGCGGTACACCGTTCCGCTTTGGCAATGCCATGGTGGATCAGCTGAATGTAAGTGATGGTGCGATTTCACCGGAGAAAGCTGCAGAACAGTCTGCGGTGAAGGAAAGTTACAGCAGATTCTAATGGATATTCATTCGATGAAACGAGGGGATAGGAATGACTCGACGTGAAAGAGGGCGGGAAGCAGGAGGGGTAGCGGCTATGCTGTTGCTGGCGGCTCTTCTGTATACCTTGTTTGCCGTACCGGCAGTGCGTGTGGCTTCTGACAGTTCCTATGCCCATGTGATGGAGATCCTGCATCTGACGTGGGAAAACGAACCGGTAGCAATTGGAGAGGTCGTCCAAAGGTTCTCTTATCTGCGATATGACTTTTCTTCGCTGTTGTCTCAGGGACAGAATGCCATCGTATATCCGGCTGCGGCCGTCCGACTTGTGACAGAGCCCTTTGGGCTGTCCTTTGACACCGGTTTGCTGGCTTGCGCATATGGGATAATGATGGCGGTCGGTGTTTACTTGGCTGTCAGCGGGTTGTACTCGCGCAACAGAGGGGCTGGCATTGTCGTTGGCGGCGTGTTGATTGTACTGGTAATGGACCCAAACATGACAGGGTACTTAAACAGCCTGTATTCTAAGGGGACGGTCATCGCATACCTGACATTGTTTTTGGGCTGCCTGATCTCTGCCCTGTGCAGCAAGGAAAGGTCTGGATTTTGGCCGGTTTTTAAGGTGCTGGTGACAGGATGCTTACTAGTCCAGACACAGCCTCAAATGGCGGTGATGATTCCTGCGGTGGCGATCTGTGTGGGGCTGGTTATCTGGCATACTTGGCCTATCCGACAGGTAAGACCGCTATACTGTTTCCTGACGATGATGTGTCTATTTGTAGCCGGCAGCAGCATGTTGACGTACCTTGACGATCAAAAGGATATCTCATCGGATGCAGCGAATCATCTGGCAATGTTTCAGGGCTATCTTGCGGCAACGGATGATCCGGAAACAGTGCTTACCGGCTTTGGTTTAGACGAATCGTATGTCCAAGATGTAGGAAAATCCTACTACGAAGAGGGGACTGCCTTTTCAAGGGATCCTCGGACGGATCAAACGCTGATGGAGGCGATTCGTCTTGGCAAGCGGATTCGCTATTGCCTGCTGCATCCGGAACTGATCGGACAGTTAATTAAATATAGAAGCGATTACTATTTGGATCCGTTGAATGATCGCGTGACCTACGAAGGGTGGGAGGGTCGCTATATTCGACCATCTGTTTATGCCTTCCTTCGCTTGTTCGCGGGAGAGGGGGGCTTCGAAAGGACGACTTGGAGAATGCTGGCTGCAGCGAGCGCACTCTTGCTTTTGAGCCTCTGTACTGCTAAGGGGACAAGGAAGCTTTGCTTTGGCGCCGCAGCGTTCTTTTTGAGCGCGGCACTTTATCTGCCGGCCAGTTTGGTCCTTACAGGTGGTTGGGATGTTTCGCTGACCAAAGTACTGTTCTTTTATTTCGGATGGCTTGGGTTTCTAACTACCGTGGCAGTCCTGGGACTATTGAGCCAGAAAGTTCTTGTCTTCTTATCTTCACGTGAAGCAGCGCTGGTAAGCCCCTGGTCGGACGAAACGCTGGAAAAGAATACAGTCAGCTGGCTCGCCCGTGTGAATGTGAGCCGAGAGAAACTACTGTGGATGTGTGGACTCATCGGAATAGGGATGTGCTGCTTTCTGTTGCTTCCTGCTTCTCATATCGGTGGCGTTGATAACGGAGACTATGGCCGAATGATGGAGCAGATTGATCTGTATTGGACGCCTGAGCGAGCTGAAATAGAATCGAAGAATCCATATGGCGACAAACGGGTAGTGGAAGAATACTCCTATCGGGAGCCCTTCCATCCAGCACGGTTGACTTCAGCCGATCCCACTTATTCTCTGATTTTCGTATCTATGGTGGTGCGGTTGTGGAGCCTGCTTACGGGGGCTTACTATTCTACCTGGGTGCAAGCATGGATCCTTCTGATGCTCACTCTTTCAGGCCTCTTGCTGATTTTGCATGACCTCTATCCAAAACTTGGACGTGCCACTGTTTTCCTGGGGCTTTTGCTGCTGATGATGCTTTTTGGGGAAAACTATGTCGCTTGGTATAATTCTCTGTATGGCGAAAGCGTGATTTCCTCGGCACTCATTCTGGTGATCGCCTGTGCCATTCATTTAGCTCTGAAGCCGCAAGCGGGGAAAGGCAGGCTTCCATGGTTGCTTGCATTAGCTGTCAGCGTGAGAATGCTGACATGCTCAAAAGCACAGTTATTGCTTGCCCTGCCTGCTGGATTGATCCTGCTGGCCGTTCTTGCCTGGCATCATCGGCCTCAGAGACAAGCGAAAGGGCGGCCGTTTATTTTTAGAATGAGCGGGTATTTGCTGGCCATGCTGGTACTGTGCGGATTTGTGATCTGGGATAGCATCGGCATTTACCGCAAGAATGATATTGTGTCTTCAAAGCAGACCGTATGGCAAAGTATCTTTTACGGTGCCTTGATGATTTCAGAGGATGTGGATGCTTCCATGGAAGAACTGGGGCTGAATCCGGCGTTGAAAGCTGACATTGGGAAACATGCCTACTATGCCGATGAGGATTATGTATATCCTGTTTCATCTGAGGAAGCGGAGGAAGAAATATTCAATAAAGTCAACGCTTTCACTATGATCCGATACTATCTGCACCATCCCAAAGATCTTTTAACGATGCTGGATAGGGCGGCACAGGAATCTGTTCATCTCCATACGAGGTTTATGGCGTATACGGATGAAGAATATGAGGAAAATCAAGGCCTGTATCGATTGAATGCCTGGAGAAATATAAGACCGCTCACCGCGTGCCACACATTTTGGCAATATGCTTTGTTTTATGGCATGGGCTTGATCTGGTGCATCCGTTTTATGACGAAAAAAGACCATCCGGTTGATCAAAAACTGCTGACGCTGGTGCTCCTTTGCGTGATGATGATCGGTATGCTTCAATTTCCGTTGACGGTCGTTGGGAATGGTTTTGCTGATAACAACAAGCAGCTTTATACTTTCATGCTGTGCCATGATTTGCTTGTGATTGCCGCTGGGACGCTCATATTACGCTGTCTGGTCCGCAAGGCATTGGGAAAAGCGGAGCTTTTACACGCTGAGAAGAGCTAGCGGCTCTTGCAGGAAGGGGGAGAGATAATGCGCCGAAAGAATGCGTTGGAGTATATTTTACTGGGGCTGTTTATCATGTGCATGGCTTTAGCGCTGAGCGCATCGCTGGAATATAATACGCGTGCTACAGAGCGAGAGTATCTGCTGCAGGGCTCTTACCTGTTGTCGATTACAGGCATAGTGATGGCTGCCTTTTTTAGCGTGCGCTTAATCAATCGAATAACGCCAAGGCTTCCTTTGCGGCTTAGCAATTCGCTGTGGTTGACATCTTGCGTAGCTGTGATGGCCGTAGGGCTGTTTCTCCGTTTGAGAGTCATCCATGGCATTGTGCTGGAGCCTGAATCTGATTTTGAAACCTACTACCGAATGGCTGGGCACCTGCTCAACGGTACGATGCTTTCACCGGAAGCGGAGATGGATAGACGCTACATCGCTCAGTATCCACATACCCTTGGCTTTCCGATGCTGGTGTTATTGCCGATATTCAAGGCGTTCGGCTTTAGCGTTCAAAATGCGCTGTATGTTAACCTTGCCTGCAGCATGATATCCGTGCTGCTGGTGGGGCACATTGCCTATCGAACTATGGGAAAAGTCTCGTCCGTGTTTGGCATGGCCTTGATGAGCCTGTGGCCATCGCACATCCTGTATGGCACAATGGTAGCGACAGAACCAAGCTTCACGATGTTAACCATGATAGCTTTAGACTTGATGACTGGTGAAATGCAGCGCGGGAAAGATAGCCTGTATGTCATTTCACCGCTGCGCGGGCTCTTGCTCCTGCCGCTGATTGGCATTGTGCTTGCTCTGGCGGGAGCTATACGCCCGACTGCTATGTTGCTGCTGGCCGCGTGGATTGTGGTGCAGATGATGGTTGGCGGTGATCCGGAGGGGAAGATCCCCGCGGATGGCATCCGATCGCTGCTGTGCAGAGGATGGCTCTGTGCTCTTATCGTCTGTCTCTTCTATTGGGGAACGGGTTCTATCATCAACCGTTCCATCCAAGACATTATCATGGAGCCTCCGGCTTCTGGCTTGAGCGCGTCTGGTTACAATATGATGGTCGGATTGAATACCGAGCACAAAGGCGTCTGGAACGAGGAAGATGCTATTTTCTTTGCGAAGGCGTATGAGGAAACGGGGTCTGCTACAGAAGCGCATAGAGCTGCCATGCAGCGAGCGCTTGAAAGAATCAAAAACGAGCCGGAGAACGTACTGAATCTAATGGTGTATAAGTTTCGGGATTTGTGGCAGACAGATGATTTTGGCATCGATTGGAATCTGCTTTGGGCTGGGCAGCAGGGCATCCTCACTGAGGAGATGAGTGGTGGGCTGGAGAGAGTGCGCACTTACAGCCGTCCGTTCTATATGGCTGTTTTGCTGCTGGCAATGATAGGCGCACTTCAGGCTTGGCGCAAACAACGCGCCCCGATGCCCTTGATGATGCTTGGTATTCTGTATTTTCTGGCAGTTGCCTTCGGCCATATGCTGCTGGAAACACAGGTACGGTATCATTATAGTATCATCCCTGTCCTTATCTTGATGGCTGTTGTTTGTCTGAGCGAGTGGCGTGAACGCGCGGCTGAGGAACCGGCTATCCGTGTGGTCTATCAGGATGTTCCAAGTATCCAGCAGGAGCATATGGACTATACGCATTTTGATATGGCAGATGCTCTGGCTAAAGGGCATGTCACAGTGACTGTAAGTGAAGCCTACCGTACTGCTGATGCAACTAAGAAAACATCCGGTAAGCAACCTGGGGCTGAAGCGGGGGCACCGAAGAAATACGATTAGTATGCCACCTTTGAGGGCTTTTCCACGATGATCTGTCTGATCGCGGAAAAGTTGAAGCTCGTCTGTGCCGATCCCCTGCGATCATTGGAGGAGAGCCTATCTTCTTCTCGTTTGACAGAAGCTTGCGCTTGGATTAAAATGAATCCTGCGCCTTGGAAATACTCGTGAAAGACGGGGGAAACCATGACCTATAACGCCATCAAGAGGGTGCTGCCTCATTTTTGCTTTGAGGGGCAGTATCGCAGCGTCACCGAACTGACCAGCGGCAACATCAACAACACCTACCTGCTGGAGTACATGGGGGCGACGGGGCCGCGCTTCTACGTGCTGCAGCACATCAACACCTATGTGTTCAGGAACCCGCGGGAGGTCATCAGCAACATTTCGGCGGTCACCAACCACTTGCGTCGGGCGCTGATCCGAGACGGCGAATCCACAGAACGGCGCGTGCTGGAGCTCATCCCCGCGCGCGACGGCAGCAACCTGTATGAGGATGAGGAGGGTGATGTCTGGCGCGCCTATACCTATATCAACGACGCCACGGCTCTGGACGTGGTGGAAACGGCTGAGGAGATGGAGCAGGTGGGCCGCGGCTTCGGCAGCTTCCAGCGGCTGCTGTACGATTTCCCGGCGCAGGAGCTGTTTTGCCCGATCCCGAACTTCCACCACACGCTCAAGCGCTTTTACAGCTTTGTGCATTCCGTGGATGAAGACAGGGCGGGGCGCGTGAAGTTCGTAGAGGATGAGATCGAATTCATGTTCGAGCACCGACGCATGATGGGCAGCATCGTCAGGATGCTGGATGAGGGTGTGATCCCCTACCGCGTGACGCACAATGATACCAAAAGCAACAACGTGATGCTGGATAACGCCACCGGCAAGGCCATCTGCGTGATCGACCTGGATACCGTGATGGCGGGCTCCGCGCTGTATGATTACGGCGACGCGGTGCGCTTCGGCGCTTCCACCGCGGCCGAGGACGAGCCGGATGTGAGCAGGATTGCACTGGATCTGACGAAGGCGGAGGCTTTCACCAAGGGATTTGTGGCGGAGACCAACGGCTTCCTCACCAGGGAGGAGCTGCTCAACCTGCCCCTTGGCATCAAGGTGCTCACCTGCGAGCTGGCCATGCGCTTTCTGACGGACTATATCGACGGGGACGTGTATTTCAAGGTCAATTCTCCCGATCACAACCTGATCCGCGCGCGGGCGCAAATCGCCCTGCTGCGCGATGTGGAGCGCAAAGAAGCCCAGCTGCAGGCGATGACCGAGCGGCTGATCGCGGGCGGCGAAGGCCGCTTATGAATCAGAGGCCCTGATAGATCAGCAGCGTGCCCCGGCGCACGCCGATCACGGCGCGGCTGCCCGTGGCCGCGTTGCTGATGCCCAGCGGGAAGTCGCTGCTGAGCGTGAGCCCGTCCGCCTCATAGCTGAGACCATGCAGCGACACGCCCCGGCTGAGGGGACTGTGGCTGAAAACGGAGACCGTCTGCCCCGGCCGGGTGCAAAGCACCATGGCGCCGCCGCTGAGCGCGTATATCGTGAAGCGCTCGGCGATCAGGCGAATGTCCGCTCCCCGCTCGCTTTGAGCTGCCATCAGCTGCAGCGCGCCGAGGAAGTGATCTTCCCTTGGCCCGCCATCCGCGCCGTAGAGCCGGAAGGCCGTGCAGCCGGCGTCCGCTGCATAGCGCAGCGCGAGGGAGAGGTCGGTGTCATCCTTGCGGACGGGGAAGCGCAGCACGGGCACGCCTGCGATGCGCCCCGTGCTCGAATCCAGATCCCCGATGACAAGATGGGGCCGCAGGCCGAAGGCGAGCAGGCTGTCATAGCCGCCGTCCGCCGCGATGATGAGATCGCCCCGCCTGGCGCGCAGCGCGCGCGGGCAGAAGCGGCCGGCCCCCACGATATAAGCGGTTTTTTTCATGCCGCGCCTCCCCCTGCTCTCATTGGACAGAGTATAGCACGCTTCGCAGGGGGCGGGAAGCGGCGCGTTGGAGGAGTCGTCATGGCCAAAGCGAAAAGCCTTTATGTATGCAGTGCCTGCGGGTACGAATCCCCCCGCTGGATGGGCAGATGCCCGGCCTGCGAGGCCTGGAACAGCCTGGTGGAAACGCTGCCGCAGGCCGCGGACGCGCTGCCCGGCAAGAAGGAGCACAAGCAGCGCGGCGGCACCGGCGCGCAGGCGCTGCCCATCGGCTCGATCGAGGCGGATGAGCAGATGCACCAACCCACTGGCGTGGCCGAGCTGGACCGTGTGCTGGGCGGAGGGATCGTGGAGGGCTCGCTCATGCTGCTGGGGGGCGAGCCTGGCGTAGGCAAGAGCACCCTGTTGCTGCAGATCTGCGCCCGCCTGGCCGGTATGGGCAAGACCGTGCTCTATATCTCAGGCGAGGAGAGCGCGCGCCAGATCAGGCTGCGCGCCGGCCGCATCGGCGCGGCGCAGGAGGGCCTGCTGGTGCTGGCCGAGAACGCCATGGACGAGATCGAGGACAAGCTGGAAAAGACAGCGCCCGATCTGGTGGTGGTCGATTCCATTCAGACCATGTACCGGCCTGAGATGGCCAGCGCGCCCGGCTCCGTGAGCCAGGTGAGGGAATGCGCTTCCATCTTCATGCGCTATGCCAAGACGAACGGCTGCGCCGTGTTTCTGGTAGGGCACGTCACCAAGGAGGGGGCCATCGCGGGGCCACGTGTGCTGGAGCACATGGTGGACGTGGTGCTTTACTTCGAGGGCGATTACCAGCGGGAATACCGGCTGCTGCGCGCCGTCAAGAACCGCTACGGCTCGGTGAACGAGCTGGGCATCTTTGAGATGACGGGGGAGGGCATGCGTGCCGTTGAAGGGGCCTCGGAGCTGCTGCTCTCGCAGCGCGCGAAAGATGCCAGCGGCTCGGTGGTTTTCTGCGGCATGGAGGGCACCCGCCCCGTCCTGATGGATATCCAGGCGCTGGTGGCCCAGTCTTTCTACTCCGCGCCCAAGCGCACGGTGAACGGCATGGATCAGGGCCGCGTTGCGCTGCTGCTGGCGGTGCTTGAAAAGCGAGCGGGTCTCAGACTGTACAATCAGGATGTCTACCTCAATGTTGCCGGCGGCATGAGCCTGAACGAGCCTGCCTCCGATCTGGCGGTCTGCCTGGCTGTGGCTTCCTCCCTGAAGGACAGCCCTCTGCCCATGGACCTGGCTGCCATGGGGGAGGTGGGGCTGGCGGGTGAGGTGCGCTCCATCCCGCAGCTGGAACGCAGGCTGGCCGAGTGCCGCCGCCTGGGCTTCACCCGCGTGATCTGCCCGGCGGACAGGCGGCCCAGAGGGCCGCAGACGGAGGGGCTGAAGATCATTTATGTATCCACTGTGGCGCAGGCGATCGGTCTGCTTGGCCAAGAGCGGCGCGGCTGAGCATAAAAACTCGCGCAAGAAAGTAAGGGTACAAAGTAAGCCGGAGATGCATTCGAATTTTTATGCTGTCACACCTGTCCTTCGGGTTATAGGGTAAAAGTATGCTTAGTGGATCAGCCTCAGGGGAGGGACAAGGGGCCGAAGGGTGTGACGCAGGCCAAACGATAGCGTCACCCCGGCCGGGCAATTCTTCAAAGAGCCGTTTCCTGTGCCGTCATCTCTGGCAGATGGCGGCTGTTTTTTGTCTGTGGGTATCATCTTGAGGCTTTGGCGGCCTGCGGCTGAAGGGCGGCCGGCTGACGCTTGACCCGAAGCTGCCAGGGCAGTGGACAAGGCTCAGCTTCCGCGCGGTCTACCGTGGCCAGCCCCTGCGCGTGACGGCGGACCGCGGGGGCGTGACGGTGAGCCACCTGGGCGGAGAGCCCCTTTCCCTGCTCATTTTCGGCCGGGAGCGGGTGCTGCACCCGGGAGAGACGCTGCGGGAAGAAAAGTAATACCGGCTTGCTCTGTTCGCGCGCCGTCGCGGCGGCCATGTTGTCTGCCACGGCGCGCGCGTTGTTTTCGTATTGTTTTGCACATATTTCTTTTGCCTCCGGCTTGACAGCGGCAGGGTCTGAAGATAAAATGAACAATGTTCATTATGAGGGAGGAAGTGGATGAACAGACAGGCGACATCCAGGGAGGAGCTGCTGAAGATCAGCGAGCAGCTGGCGCGGGAAGCGGGCTTCGGCGCGCTGGGCATCCGCGATCTGGCGGCCCGCGGCGGCGTCTCAGTCGGCTGCATCTACAACTACTTTCCCTCGAAGGCGGCCCTGATGGCGGCCACGGTGGAGAGCGTGTGGCGCGGCATGCTGGAGGGCAGCCGGGAGGAAGGGGAAGGCGGCTTCCCCGGGGCCGTGCAGCGCCTGTTTGACCGCGTCCGGGCGGGCTCCGAAGGCTTTCCCGACTTCTTTTCCGCGCACGCGGCGGGCTTTTCGCAGCGCGAGGCGGGGGAAGGGAGGCAGGCCATGGCGCGATACTTCGGCCGTATGAAGGACTCGCTGCTGCGCGCGCTGGAGAAGGACTCGCTGGTGCGCGGCGATGCCTTCGACGAGGCCTTCACGCCCGAGATGCTGTCGGACTTTGTGCTGGACAGCCTGCTTTCGCTGCTCTCCAGGCGAAAGCAAAGCTGCGAGCCCCTGCTGAGCCTGCTGCGGCGCGCGCTGTACTGACGCGGATGTATCTGACCTCAACAAGAAACGGGAACAGAGAAAGGAAACTGGTATGAGGGCAATTTTTGAATCGGCTTTTGACGCCGTGTATCTGGTGACGGTGATCGCGTTGGGCGTGAAGATGATCAGGCAGGGCGGACATATCCGCCAGTATCTGCTGTTTGG